>NZ_JAPDMV010000022.1 GCF_026319305.1 Methylophaga sp. OBS4 | reverse complement strand
GGGTGTTTTTTTATTTGAAGTTCAGCCACAGGGATGTGGCTGATAAAGTAGGTCACCGATTACTGCCTCCTGCGTTATCGGCATACATTACATCCATGTAAATAACTGTCAGGCTTTAATACAAAAAGATACCCGGTCCTCACTGAGGTCCAGGTATCTTTTTGTCTTGAGGTTTGGGATTGTCTTGAATCGGGAAAATCCCGATTGACCGCCAATTGTTCCTGTATGGGCGGCGACGATGGGCAAGGATATTCAAGTGTGCGGTAGCAGGATAGTGATAGTGGCTTGACCGTCATGCAGATTAACTTGCTGTCCTTGTATACTAAACGAGCCCACAACCCAAATAACTTTCTCGAAGCAAGCATCCCTTATTTATGCTATCTTTATAATCAAACATCCACCGTAATCTGGTTTTCCCGAGTTTTGTTAATTTTTTTGTGGTTTAGGCTGGACGCCTATGATTATTACTGTTATTCTTGCCCACAGTTTTTTCCAAAACTCCTCCCTAATACACAGACTCAATACGCCTAGCTGGCGTATTTTCAAGGTTTTCTATATACAAAATCCCATTCTAGGTAATACATGAATCTGACAGAATTGAAAAAGCAGTCCGCTGCTGAATTAATGGATCTCGCCCTTTCCATGAATCTTGAGGGCTTAGCAAGGAATCGAAAACAAGAGTTGATTTTCGCTATCGTGAAGGCGCATGCCAAGCAGGGCGAGGATGTATATACCACGGGGGTTTTGGAATTATTACCGGATGGTTTTGGTTTCCTGCGCTCACCAGAAGATTCTTATGTGGCCGGTCCGGATGATGTGTATGTTTCTCCCAGCCAGATCCGCCGCTTTCACCTGCGAACGGGTGATACCATTAAAGGTAAAGTTCGCCCGCCTAAGGACAGTGAGCGTTATTTTGCGCTGGTTAAAGTTGAGGAAATCAACTACGAAACACCAGACAAGTCCAAAAACAAAGTTCCCTTTGAAAATCTGACCCCGCTGTTCGCCAATGAACGTTACATGCTGGAGCGTGGTAATGGCAGTACCGAAGATTTAACTCCCAGAATTATCGATTTGGCTTCGCCAATTGGTAAAGGTCAGCGCGGTCTGGTAGTGGCACCACCAAAGTCTGGTAAGACCATGATTTTGCAGGCCATCGCTCAGTCGATTACCACTAACTATCCAGATAGCGACCTTATCGTACTGTTGATAGACGAACGTCCGGAAGAAGTGACCGAAATGGCACGTTCCGTTCGTGGTGAAGTCGTTTCCAGTACTTTTGATGAACCCGCATCACGCCATGTTCAGGTAGCTGAAATGGTTATTGAGAAGGCCAAACGCCTAGTTGAACATAAACACGATGTGGTGATTTTGCTCGACTCAATTACCCGTCTTGCCCGTGCTTATAACACGGTTGCACCATCATCAGGTAAGGTGTTGACGGGTGGTGTTGATGCCAATGCTTTACAACGGCCGAAACGTTTCTTTGGTGCGGCTCGTAATATTGAAGAAGGCGGCAGTCTGACGATTATCGCGACAGCTCTGATTGAAACCGGTTCACGCATGGATGAGGTTATCTTCGAAGAGTTTAAAGGGACCGGTAATATGGAAGTATTGCTGGAACGTAAACTGGCTGACCGTCGTATCTATCCTGCTATTAATGTCACTCGCTCCGGCACACGCCGTGAAGAGCTGCTGACATCAGAAGATGATTTGCAGAAACTGTGGATTCTGAGAAAACTGATTGCTCAGATGGAACCGGTCGAAGCTATGGAATTCCTGATGGATCGACTGAAGTCGACCAAAACCAATCAAGAATTTTTTGATTCGATGAAACAGGGCTAACAATTAAGCGCGATAGTGTAAGTCCATTGCCGCCTGTCATTTTTATTATGGGCCCCACCGCAGCGGGCAAAACAGAGCTGGCCCTGGCATTAGCCAGGACTTTCCCGGTGGAGATCATCAGTGTCGATTCGGCGCTGGTTTATCGAGGCATGGATATTGGAACGGCCAAACCCGAACCACAAATACTGACAGCATTCCCACATCATCTGGTTGATATACGCGACCCGATTGAACCCTATTCAGCCGGGCAGTTTCGGGATGATGCATTGGCCCTCATGGCGGACATTACGGCTCGAGGTAAAGTGCCTTTGCTGGTTGGGGGCACGATGCTTTATTTCAAGGCGTTACAACAGGGGCTGGCAGACTTGCCGACAGCCGATGCCGAAGTGCGTACCCGACTTGAACTTGAAGCGGCTGAAAAGGGATGGGCGTTTTTGCATCAGAGATTGGTGGAAGTCGATCCTGTGTCGGCGAAACGTATTCATATTAATGATCCGCAGCGTTTGCAACGCGCTTTGGAAGTCTATGAACTGACCGGTAAATCTCTGACAGAACTGACGCAGCACACAGAGCCGGCCTTACCTTACCGCGTAATTAAAATTATCCTGGCACCTTTTGATCGTGCTGTTTTACACCAGCGCATTGCTGTCCGTTATCAAAACATGATGCAGGGCGGGTTTATTGATGAAGTCAAAAAGCTGTACCGGCGGGGCGATTGCCATCCGCAATTGCCATCAATACGGGCGGTAGGCTATCGCCAGGCCTGGTCGTATTTGGCGGGTGACTATGACCAGGAGACATTTATCTACAAGGCTATCGTCGCCACCAGACAAATGGCAAAGCGACAGCTGACCTGGCTTAGGGCGCAGCCAGACGGCGTCTGGTTCGACAGTACAGTCGAATTACCAGTACAACAAGTGAACAAATATGTGGCCGAGCAAGTCCCAGAATTAATGAATAAAGCTTGACGATTCTGGCTGGGCTTTTAGAATGAATTTTAAATAAGCACTTATTTGAAAAATAATAACAATAGTGGAGTGAGTAATGGCCAAAGCGCAGACTCTTCAAGACCCTTTTTTAAATGCATTACGACGTGAAAATATTCCTGTTTCCATTTATCTGGTCAACGGTATCAAGTTACAAGGACAAATCGATTCTTTTGACCAGTTTGTCATTTTGCTGAAAAACTCAGTTAACCAGATGGTATACAAACATGCTATTTCCACCATCGTTCCTTCCCGTAATGTTAACTTTAATCAGGAAGAATAGGAGCGTATTGATTGTTTGATCGTCCAGATAGTAAAGCCGCTTTTGACGAATCATCGAACAAAGAAGCCGTTGTACTCGTTCATCTTAATTTCAATGATCCCGATTATGATGAGTCTCAGCAGGAGTTCATCGAACTGGTCGGTTCTACAGGAGCCCGGATAGCTGCCATTGTGCAGGGTAAACGCCATCGTCCCGATCCTAAATATTTTGCCGGCAGCGGCAAGGTTGATGAAGTCGCCGAGCAAGTGCTGGCAGCGCATGCCGCTTTGGTAATCTTCAATCATGAGTTGTCACCCAGCCAGGAACGTAATCTTGAGCACAAGTTGAAATGTCGTGTACTCGGACGTACTGGCCTGATTCTCGATATCTTTGCCCGCCGTGCCCGCTCACATGAAGGCAAACTGCAGGTTGAGCTGGCGCAGTTACAGCATCTTTCCACTCGCCTGGTTCGTGGCTGGACTCACCTTGAAAGACAAAAAGGGGGGATTGGTCTGCGTGGCCCGGGTGAAACCCAGCTGGAAACGGATCGCCGTTTGCTGGGGCAACGAATCAAATCTTTGAAAAAACGTTTGGATAAAGTCCGTTCTCAGCGTGAACAGGGCAGACGCTCCAGGCAACGCGGCGGTGTTCCGGTTATCTCGCTGGTCGGTTATACCAATATGGGTAAATCTACCCTGTTTAACAAAGTCACTTCGGCTGACGTTTATGCCGATAACCGTTTGTTTGCGACGCTGGATCCGACTCTGCGCAGGATTCGGTTGCATGACACGGAAACGCTGATTCTGGCTGATACGGTCGGTTTTATCCGTCAGTTACCGCATGATCTGGTGGAATCATTCAGTTCAACACTGGAAGAAACCCGTGATGCGGCTTTGCTGTTGCATATTGTTGATTGTGGTGCTGAGGATCGTGATGATCTGATTCATCATGTCAACGACGTGCTCACGCAAATAAAAGCGGATGAAGTGCCGCAGTTAATCGTCTACAACAAAATTGATCAAGTCGATGGCATGAAGCCCAGATTGGAGCGCAATGCCGAGGGTGAAATCAGCCGAATCTGGCTCTCGGCCAAAACCGGTGAAGGACTCGACCTGTTACGACAGGCTCTGCAGGAATATTTTCCACACGTCGAGCAGCCTGGATATATAAATTGATCAATACGGTTTTGGTTGCGAATACTGGCCATCTCCGTAAAATAGTCGTTTTTTTAGAGTAATTTTCTCTATTTTCTCATTTTGGAGAGCTACATGGCTTGGAATGAACCCGGTAGTGGTGATAAAGACCCGTGGGGTAACCGCGGTAATGGCGGGCCACCCGATCTGGACGAAGTTGTCCGTAATATGCAACGTAAACTGGGTGGCATATTCGGTGGCAAAGGCAAGACAGGGGGGGGTAACAGCTCAGGTCAAGGCGGCTTTGGTTTGGGGGTTATTCTGGCTATTGCCGGTATTATCTGGCTACTGTCGGGCATTTACATCGTAGATCCGGCCGAACGTGGTGTCGTGCTTCGATTCGGGCAATATGTAACGTCTACAATGCCCGGCCCGCACTGGCATTTGCCTTATCCCATCGAGAGAGTCGAAGTCGTCAATGTTGAGGAAATTCGTACTGCTGAATTAGGTTATCGGTCAACCGGTTCCCGCACTGGCAGCACGATTCTTTCCGAGTCTTTGATGTTGACTAAAGATGAAAATATTATTGATCTGAAAGTGGCGGTGCAATATCGCGTTCAAGACGCAGCGATGTATTTGTTCAATGTGCGAGGTCCAGATCTGATTCTGCGTCAGATGATGGAGAGTGCTGTGCGTGAAACCGTTGGTCGTTCCAAGATGGACTTTGTATTGACAGAAGGTCGAAGTGTGGTTGCCAACAGTACAGAACAACTGCTGCAATCAATGCTGGATGCACATAACACCGGTTTGCTGATAACCAGTGTCAATATGCAGGATGTACAGCCACCTGAACAGGTTCAGTCTGCGTTTGCTGATGTGGTTAAAGCGCGTGAGGATGAGGTTCGCCAAAAGAATCAGGCAGAAGCGTATTCTAACGATATTCTGCCAAAAGCACGGGGTCAGGCATTCCGTATCGTGCAGGAAGCCGAAGCTTATAAGAGCCAGATTACCGCCAAAGCAGAAGGTGATGCCAGCCGCTTTACCCAGGTGGTGCGTGAATACAGCAAAGCACCTGAAATCACTATCGAACGTCTCTATCTGGATGCGATGGAATCGGTTTATTCCAACAGCCAGAAAGTCATGGTGGATGTTGAGAAGGGCGGCAACAATGTCTTGTATCTACCATTGGATCGCATGCGTAGCGGCAGTAGCAGTCCGGCGCGAATAGACCTGGACAGTCTTAATTATCCGGGCACTGATAGCAGTACAAAAAGTTCATCCAGCTCGTCACGTGATGACGTTCGTAGCAGAGGAGGTCGCTAAGATGAGTTCACGTACGATTCTGGTTCTATTTATAGCCGTTTTGGCACTGGTGGCATTGAGTTCGTCAGTGTTCTTTGTCGATGAACGTCAGAAAGCTTTGCTGCTGCGTCTGGGGCAAATTGAACGTTCAGATTTTGAGCCCGGTATTCATTTTAAAATTCCGTTTGTGAATGAAGTACGCCGTTTTGAAGCCCGTGAAATGGCTTTGGATGCGCAGCCGGCCCGTTACCTGACCGGGGAAAAGAAAAACGTTATTGTTGACTCGTTTATCATGTGGCGCATTGCTGATGTGGCTACTTATTACACGTCCATGGGTGGTGATGAAGAGCGTGCTGCGATACGACTGTCGCAAATTATCAAAGATAATCTTCGAGGCGAATTCGGTCGTCGTACTATCCAGGAAGTGGTATCTGGTGATCGTCAGGTCATAGTGAAGGACATTCTGAAGGATGCAAACCGTGTTGCCGAGCGCTTTGGTATTGCTATCTCCAATGTGCGGATAAAACGTATTGATTTGCCGTCTGAGGTCAGCGCTTCAGTGTTCTCCCGGATGGAGGCAGAGCGTGAGCGGGTTGCTAAAGAGTTGCGTTCACAAGGTGCCGAGGAAGCGGAAAAAATTCGTTCCGACGCCGATCGCCAGCGTGCTGTTATTTTGGCTGAGGCACGACGTCAGGCCGAAGAGTTACGAGGTGAAGGTGACGCGCGCGCAACTCAAATTTACGCCGATGCTTTTGGGCAAGACCAGAAATTCTATTCTCTGTATCGTCGTCTGACGGCTTATCAGAACATTTTCAAAGGTGACGATATGCTGGTGATTGAACCGAAAGGAGACTTCTTCAATCGTTTCGGTGATCCAACCTTGACTGAACAGTAGTAGTGAGCGTTGATTTGATACACAGCCTCTGGGTTGCAGCGGCATTGATGCTGATCATTGAAGGCATCATGCCGTTTCTCAATCCGGCTGTGTTCAAACGCGCTCTGCTGCAAATGGCAGCTATGCCCGATCGGCAATTGCGGCTCATTGGCTTGCTCAGCATGATCTTCGGGCTGATTTTTTTATACTGGATTAATTAACTCATCATGACAATCAAAGAGAGTTGGCTGCTGCCTGAAGGTATCGATGAACTGATGCCTGAGGAAGCATCACAGCTGGAAAATCTGCATCGCTCTCTGGTCGACAGAATGCGTAGCTGGGGTTACCAGCTGGTTGTGCCGCCATTGGTGGAATATCTCGATTCACTGTTGACCGGCACCGCAAAAACGCTGGATTTACAAACATTCAAGCTTATTGACCAGATGTCAGGGCGTATGCTCGGTATTCGCGCTGATATGACTCCACAGGTGGCACGTATTGCCGCCCACAAACTGCGTCATCAGCAACAGATTCTGCGTCTTTGTTATATCGGCAGTGTGCTACACACTTTGCCCGAAGGTCAGGGTGCTTCACGTAACCCGATTCAACTGGGTGCCGAAATTTATGGGCATGCCGGTCCGGAAAGCGATGTCGAAAGCATAGAGCTGATGGTGGATTTGCTTAACGTGACCGGCGCAGTCTCCGATATTGCGCTTGATATCGGCCATGTGGGTATTTATCGCGGTTTAGCCGCCTATGCGGGACTTAGCGATGAGCAGGAGCAGGAATTGTTTTCTGCTTTGCAGCGTAAGGCAGCCGCAGAAATCGAGTCGCTGCTGAGCAGTTATCAGCTTGGCACTGAAGCAGAAAACATGTTGCTGGCGCTGGCTGAACTGAATGGTGATGTGTCGATATTAGCGCAGGCACAGAGCCAACTTGCCCAGGCGCCGGATTCAGTACAACAGGCTTTGGCCACATTGAATCAAATTGCCGCCATGCTGTCACAACGTCTGCCGGAGATAGCGATTAACTTTGATCTGGCAGAACTACGCGGTTATCACTATCACACCGGCGTGGTGTTTGCGGCTTATCAACCGGGATCCGCGCAGGCAGTGGCTGCCGGTGGCCGTTATGATGATATCGGTGAAGACTTTGGTTATGCGCAGCCAGCAACCGGCTTCAGTATGGATCTGAAAAAGCTGGCCACGCAACTGCCAGCCAATCAGACTGAAAGCGATATTATTGGGGCGGTATGGCAGGATGATGCCGATCTGCAACAACTAGTCGAATCTCTGCGTAGCGAAGGCAAAGTCGTTGTTTACCAGCTGCCGGGTTCAGAAATTTCAACAACATTTACACTGACAAAACAAAATGGTCACTGGCAAGTGACGGAAACAGGAACACAAACACGTGGCTAAAAATATCGTTGTAATTGGCTCCCAGTGGGGCGATGAGGGTAAAGGTAAACTGGTCGATCTGCTGACCGATAATGTCTCTGCTGTAGTGCGGTTTCAGGGCGGCCATAATGCCGGCCATACGCTGGTTATTGATGGTAAAAAAACCGTCCTGCATCTGATTCCATCAGGTATTTTGCGTGAGAATGTTCAGTGCCTGATAGGTAATGGCGTTGTATTGTGTCCGGAAGCCTTACTGGAAGAAATGACCGAACTGGAAGCCAATGGTATTCCTGTGCGTGAGCGTCTTAAAATCAGTGCGGCCTGTCCGTTAATCCTGCCTTATCATATTGCTCTGGATCAGGCCCGTGAGTTACGCCGTGGTAAGTCGGCGATTGGTACTACCGGTCGCGGTATCGGCCCGGCTTATGAAGATAAAGTGGCTCGTCGCGGCTTGCGCGTCGGTGACTTGTTCGATGAAAAAAGCTTCGCCCGGAAACTGGAAGAGGTCATGGAGTTCCATAATTTCTCGCTGGTTAACTATTATCAGGTCGATCCTGTCAGCTTTGAACAAGTGCTTGAACAAACGCTGGCAATGCGCGATGTGTTGCTGCCGCTGATTGCTGATATTCCCGCAATGTTGCAAACCTATCATAACGCCGGTGATAGAGTCATGTTTGAAGGTGCACAAGGTGCTTTGCTGGACATCGACCATGGCACTTACCCCTATGTCACCTCATCGAATACAACAGCCGGCGGCAGTGCTACCGGTGCCGGTGTGGGGCCATGCCATATTGATTATGTACTGGGTATTACCAAAGCTTATACGACCCGTGTCGGTGGTGGCCCGTTTCCGTCAGAACTGTTTGATGGAGTCGGTAAGCATCTGGCTGAGAAAGGCATGGAAAAAGGCGCAACCACAGGTCGTGACCGCCGTTGCGGCTGGTTGGATATGGTGGCATTGAATCGTGCCAGCTGGATCAATAGTATTACCGGTTTATGTCTGACCAAGCTGGATGTGCTGGATGGTCTGGAAACCATTCGCCTTTGTGTCGCTTACGAACGTGATGGCAAACCGGTGGAGATTCTGCCATTGAGTGCCGATGAGTTCGAAGGCTGCAAGCCTGTCTATATTGATATGCCGGGCTGGCAGGAATCCACTTTGGGCATCACCGACTATGATGCTTTGCCCGTCAATGCCAGAACCTATATCGAGAAAGTGGAAAGTCTGGCCGGGGTGCCTGTCGATATTATTTCAACTGGCCCGGACCGTTGTGAAACGATTGTGCGTCGAGACCTGTTCAGCGTTTAAAGCTAATAGAAAATGCCCTCAGCCAGAGGGCATTTTTTTAGGTATATTTTATGTATTCAATGCAACAACAAAAAAACTAACGGTCCGTCTCACCCTTTGACTGTTCGTCAGATACGCTGAGGTTGAGCTGTCTACTTTCCACCGATTTTCAGCGTTGGCCCAGGTTACTTATGATTGGGAGATACAGCCGCCATTAGTGCGGAATAGTCGGTGTTGTCCAATCCCATATCCAGCGTTTTTTGTAACAGACTTTCGATGCCCTGCAAAGCACGGGTATCAAGTCCGAGGTTTTCGGCAACAGAAAGAAACAGACGGGTATCTTTGGCCAGATGCTTGGTAGGAAAATTGGGGTTATCAAAGTCCCGCTCAAGCATACGCGTCAGTTTCTTATCGAATGTGGGGGCATATAAAGCACTGCCGCGAACGATTTGCATAAACTGTTCGGTTTCGATGCCTTCTTTTTCCACCAGAGCCAGACTCAGAGCAAAACTGGCTGTCAGTCCCGCAATCAGCTGATTCATCGCCAGTTTAACCGTCGCAGCCTGACCGATATCCCCGATATGCTGAGGATCAGGGCCGATAAGCCTGAGCAATGGTAAGGCGGTCAGGTAATCATCTTCTTTGCCGCCTGCCATCAGGATTAACTTACCGCTACGGGCTTCTGGCAGACTGCCCAGCACTGGACATTCCAGATAACGGCCATTCATGGCTCTGACTTGGTTTGCCAGGGCTCTGGATTCATCCGGCGCGATGGTGCCCATCTGGATAATCAGTGAACGGTTGAAAGCGGCCGGTGCAATCGAATCAAATACCATATGAATTGCTTCGGAATCACTGAGAAACAAAATGCAGATGTTGCTTTCTTCCATAACCTGTTGCGCAGAAGAGGCCACTTCGGCCCCGTTTTCTGTCAGTTCTGCAATTTTTTCCGGACTGCGGTTATAGACAACAAGCGGCTGATTTTCAGCCAGTAAATGTTGTGCCAGCGCTTGTCCCATCAGGCCTGTGCCAATTAATCCGGTTTTCATGGCTAAAGAATGAATTCCTCAGTAAATAAAACTGCCACTATGCCATAGATGCCCGTGACGTTGTGAGATAGAATAATGTCCCATTTTACAGTAGAGACAGGGGAATACTGTGTATAAGAAAAACATGACCATCGCTGGCTTTGACGATGAAGTGTTCAATGCAATTTCGGCGGAAGATCAGCGTCAGGAAGATCATATCGAACTGATTGCATCTGAAAACTACACCAGTCCACGTGTAATGGCAGCACAGGGCTCATCTTTGACCAATAAATATGCCGAGGGTTATCCCGGCAAGCGTTATTATGGTGGTTGTGAACACGTCGATACTGTCGAAAATATCGCGATTACCCGAGCTAAAGAACTGTTCGGTGCTGATTATGCCAATGTTCAGCCGCATTCCGGTTCGCAGGCCAACGCAGCAGTATATCTGGCATTGCTGCAACCGGGGGATACAATTTTGGGTATGAGCCTGGCGCACGGTGGTCACCTGACCCACGGCGCTAAAGTCAGTGCATCCGGTAAGATTTATAACTCAGTGTCCTATGGCATCAATACTGAAACCGGTGAAATTGATTACGACGAAGTGGAAAGACTGGCAAAAGAGCACCAGCCAAAAATGGTTGTGGCCGGGTTTTCGGCTTATTCACGCGTGATTGACTGGCAACGCTTCCGCAACATTGCCGACTCAGTCGGTGCCTATTTGCTGGTTGATATGGCGCATGTTGCCGGTTTGGTAGCGGCGGGTCTGTATCCCAATCCGGTGAAAATTGCTGATGTTACGACCACCACCACACACAAAACCTTGCGTGGTCCGCGTGGTGGTTTGATCCTGGCTAAAGCCAATGAGGAAATCGAGAAAAAACTTAACTCTGCCGTCTTCCCCGGCTTCCAGGGCGGTCCCTTGATGCATGTGATTGCGGCCAAGGCGGTGGCTTTCAAGGAAGCCATGTTGCCTGAGTTCAAGACCTATCAGGAGCAGGTCATTAAGAATGCCCGTGTGATGGCGGACGTGTTTATGACTCGTGGCTATGATGTCGTTTCCAACGGTACCGATGACCACCTGTTCCTGGTCAGCTTTATTGAAGCGGGCCTGACCGGTAAGGAAGTTGATGCCTGGTTGGGCGCGGCACATATCACCGTTAATAAAAATGCCGTACCAAATGACCCGCAATCTCCGTTTGTGACTTCAGGGATTCGTGTTGGTACTCCTGCGGTAACAACACGGGGTTTCAAAGAAGCGGAATGCCGCGATCTGGCGAACTGGATGTGTGATGTGATAGATGCCGGAGGCGGCGATAAAGTCATTAACGAAGTGAAAAGCAAAGTGGTCGCGGTGTGTGACCGTTTGCCGGTTTACTCGTAACCCATGGATTAAAAATGCGTTGTCCATTTTGTGGTGCTGACGATTCAAAAGTAATTGACTCACGTTTGTCGGCGGAAGGCGATGCTATCCGCCGGCGGCGTATGTGTGTGGAATGCAATGAGCGCTTCACCACTTATGAGACTGCGGAATTAAGTCTGCCGAGACTGATCAAACGCGACAGGTCACGCGCCTTGTTCGATGAGAACAAACTGCGGGCCGGTATTATGCGTGCACTGGAAAAACGCCCGGTCAGCATTGATGATGTCGATACTGCGGTGAAAGGTATTATTCGTCGTCTGTGGGCCACCGGAGAGCGCGAAGTCGACAGCCGTCTGGTCGGTGACTGGGTGATGGATGCGTTGCGGGAATTGGACGAAGTGGCCTATGTACGCTTTGCCTCGGTTTATCGCAGCTTTCAGGACGTCAATGCTTTCCGCGAAGAAATTGAACGTATGGAAAACCAGTCCGATCCTGAAACCAAGGACAAATAATGGGTTGCACAGCCGGCATCAATTATCTGATTGATATCCAGCCGTGCCTTCAGTTGCCGGTGGCTGAACACCAGATTAGACATTTATCCCGCTGAGCAAGAGATTGTTATGCCAACACATGAACATTTTATGGCGCGAGCATTACAACTGGCTGAGCGTGGCCTGTATACCGCTGACCCCAACCCCCGTGTCGGTTGTGTGCTGGTCAAGAACGGTGAAATTATCGGTGAGGGCTGGCATCAGCGTGCCGGAGAAGGTCATGCCGAAGTCAACGCATTGCATGATGCCGGTGTCCAGGCACAAGAAGCGGATTGCTATGTCACCCTTGAACCCTGCAGTCATTTTGGACGCACCCCTCCTTGTGTTGATGCGCTGATTAAAGCACAAGTCAAACGTGTGTTTGTAGCGATGACCGATCCCAACCCGGTTGTTTCCGGCACCGGTATTGAACGGTTGCGGAACGCCGGTATTGAAGTGAATGTCGGCATCATGGCCGCTCAGGCAGAGAAACTGAATCCTGGATTTTGCCAGCGCATGCAGGTCGGCAGACCGTTTGTACGCAGTAAACTGGCGATGAGTCTGGATGGCCGCACTGCGATGGCTTCCGGTGAGAGCAAGTGGATTACCGGTCCGCAGGCGCGTGCCGATGTGCAAAAATTACGCGCGCGCAGCTCGGCAATTATGACCGGCATTGGCACTGTGCTGGCAGACAATCCCTTGCTCAATGTCAGACCTGAACAGGGTGAAATGGAATGGTATCCCCGCGGGCAGAAAGTCAGACAGCCTTTGCGTGTAATAGTCGACAGCCAGATGCGTATGCCAGCAGATGCCCGTATTCTTCAGGAAGAGAAAGTCTTGCTGGTGACTGCAGTTGACAGACATGCGCCACACGGAGCTGAGAGCATCGTGTTACCGACGCATGGTGATATTATTGATTTGACTGCATTGATGTCAGTACTGGCACAGCGAGAGATCAACGAATTGATGGTTGAAGCGGGTGCAGTACTCAACGGTGCTTTATTAAAGGCCAGGTTGATAGATGAACTGGTTATCTATATGGCACCCAAAATTATGGGTGATATGGCGCGCGGCGTGTTTCATCTGCCCGGAATGGATGCCATGTCACAAAATATCTCGCTACACGTCACTGACATGAGAGCGATTGGCCGTGATTGGCGTATTACGGCGGTTCCTGAATACAACGAGGATTTTTGAGTCATGTTTACCGGCATTATTGCTGCGATCGGCAGTGTGGAATCTGTACAAGCCAGTGGCGGTGATTTGCGTTTGCAAATCGCTACCCACAAACTGGATTTATCCGATGTGGGACTGGGTGACAGTATTGCTGTCAATGGTGTTTGCCTGACCGTGGTGGCTATGAATAATGCACAAGTCAGTTTTGATGTGTCGCGCGAGAGTCTGGATCGCACCAGCCTCGGACAAGCCAGGCCCGGTTCAAAAGTCAATCTGGAAAAAGCGCTGGCTGTAGGCGACAGACTGGGTGGTCATATCGTCAGCGGTCATGTCGATGGCCTGGGTAAGATCATCCTGATGGAACCGTCGGCACGCTCAGTTACATTCCGTATTGAAGTGCCGGCCGCGCTGGAACGTTATATTGCAGAAAAAGGTTCCATTTGTATTGATGGTGTCAGTCTGACCGTGAACAAGGTCGGGGAACGCTGGTTTGAAGTCAATATCATTCCGCATACCATGCAGGAAACCATCATCAGTGAATACCTGGCAGGTACCATCGTCAATCTGGAAGTGGATCTGATTGCCCGCTATCTGGAACGATTGTTACCGGGGCAAGATACCGGTATCTCACGCGATACATTGGCAAAACACGGATATATTTAGGCCCTGACATGAAGTTAAATACCACCGCTGAAATTGTTGACGATCTCAGACAAGGCAAGATGGTCATCATCATGGATGACGAAGATCGGGAAAATGAAGGCGATCTGGTGATGGCAGCTGAGAAAGTCACACCGGAAGCCATTAACTTTATGGCACGATTCGGCCGTGGCCTCATTTGCCTGACTTTGACCGAAGATCGTTGCCGTGAATTGCGTCTGCCGTTGATGGTGTCGGACAATCAAACCCCGTATTCGACCAACTTTACCGTTTCGATTGAAGCGGCTGAGGGGGTAACAACCGGTATCTCGGCGGCTGACAGGGCCTTCACTATAAAAGTGGCGGTGGATCCTGAATCGAAACCGGCGAATCTGGTGCAGCCCGGACATGTTTTCCCGTTGAAAGCACAGCCCGGCGGAGTATTGACCCGTGCCGGCCATACCGAAGCCGGTTGTGATCTGGCGCAAATGGCGGGCCTGTCGCCAGCCGCAGTTATTGTTGAAATTCTGAATGATGACGGCAGTATGGCTCGCCGCCCCGATCTGGAGAAATTTGCGCAGGCACATAATTTGAAAATCGGCACGATTGCCAATCTGATCAGTTATCGTCTGGAAAACGAAATGACGGTGAAACTGCTGTCACAGTGCCAGTTCCCGACAGATTATGGTGACTTTGAGTTGTTCAGCTTCCAGGATACTGTCAACGGTCAGGTGCATCTTGCATTGGTTTTTGGTGAAATCGATCCGGAACAGGAAACCCTGGTAAGGGTGCATATGGAGGACCCTCTGGGGGATCTGCTCGGTTCGATGCGTGATCCCAGTCACTGGCCGATTCCGGAGGTCATGAAAAAAATTCAGCAGGCCGGTAAAGGGATTCTGGTAGTGTTACGTCAGCCGGAACAAAATAAACAACTGGCAGCCAAAATCGCCCGTTATCAGCAGGAAGATCAGAACGAAACGCCTTTATATACTAAAGGTGGCTGGGATGTAAGGACATTTGGTGTCGGTGCTCAGATTCTAGCTGATCTGGGCGTGAAAAAAATGCGGGTGATTGGTACGCCGACCAGATTAACCGGTGTGTCTGGGTTTGGTCTGGAGCTGATTGGCTACCTTGAGGCCGATGAACTTTGAGAGAAGCCCGCAAGATCGTGGTCGTTGCCGGTGAGGCTTCGGGAGACGCCCATGCCGGCAGAATGATTGCAGCGCTGAAAGCAATCAGACCTGAGATTGAGGTTTCAGGGATTGGCGGCGACAACCTGCGCAAGGCAGGAGCCGATATTTTTACGGACTTTTCCGAACTTGCCGTGATGGGCCTGGTGGAAGTACTGAAAAGCTACCGCCGCATCAAAACTATCTTTAATCAACTGGTAAGCCGACTCGAATCAGAACAACCTGATTTGCTGGTGCTGGTGGATTATCCCGGCTTTAATCTGAAGCTGGCGAAAAAAGCCCATAAACTGGGGATCCCCGTTTTTTATTACATCAGTCCCAAAGTGTGGGCCTGGCGTCCGGGCAGGGTAAAAACCATTAAACGCTATGTCGATCATATGGCGGTATTGTTCCCGTTTGAACAAAGCCTTTATCAGCAGGCGGGTGTCCCGGTCAGCTGTGTGGGGCATCCTCTGGTTGATGCGGTGTCATCCACCCTCAATGTAGAACAGGCTAAAACCAAGCTGGGTTTTGATCCGGAGCGCCGGGTGTTGGGGCTTTTTCCAGGCAGCCGCCGCAGTGAAGTAGAAGCCTTATTGCCGGTAATGTTGCAGGCAGCAGAAAAAATTCATCATCGTCATTTTGATTTGGAAGTGTTGCTGCCACTGGCGCCGGGATTGGACTTGGAGTTTATCCAGCCGATACTTAGCCGCAGCAGTTTACCGATTAAAGTGGTGTCGGCTGATTTTTATGATGTGATTCGCAGCTGTGATGCGATTGTCGCTGCTTCCGGCACGGTGACTTTGGAAATTGCTTTGATAGGGGTGCCGCACCTGATTGTCTATCGGGTGGCACCGATGAGCTACCGTATTCTGAAGCGTCTGGTCAAAATCCCTTATGTCGGCCTGTGTAATATTGTGACGGAAAAAGCACTGATCACCGAGTTAATACAGGATGAGGTGACGGCCGACAATCTGGACAAAAACCTGGCGCAATTGCTGACTGATCCGCAGACTAAAGCCAGAGCAGAATATATCCGGCAGGAAGTATTACATGCTTTGGGTCCCGCCGGTGGTGCCGAGAATGCAGCCCGGGCAGTTATTGCCATGCTGGATAAAACGAAATGACAGGAGCGGTTTTTATTGCCGGTGTGGATGAAGTGGGCAGAGGGCCGCTGGCGGGGCCAGTGGTCACGGCGGCAGTGATTCTTGATCCGGACAATCCGATTGCTGGGCTGGCAGATTCAAAGAAACTCACTGAGAAACACCGGGAAAAACTGGAACCGCTGATCAAACAACATGCTCTGGCCTGGGCTGTGGGCCGGGCTGAGGCGGATGAAATCGATCAAATTAATATACTGCAAGCGACCTTGCTGGCAATGAAAAGAGCGGTAGAAAGTTTGTCGCTGATACCGCATCACGTTTTAGTGGATGGTATTCATGCTCCGCAGCTGGCCTGTCCGGTGACTACGGTTATCAAGGGTGATCAGTCAGAACCGGCTATTGCCGCTGCCTCCATTCTGGCTAAAGTCGCCAGGGACCGTGAGATGGTGGTGATGGACGCTTTATATCCCGGTTACGGTTTTGCCAAACATAAAGGTTATCCGACCAAACAACATCAACAGGCTTTGATTGAATTGGGTCCTACGGAGATACACCGGCGCTCGTTCAGACCAGTACAACAGGCGTTGATATCGTGCATTTCAAGTATCACGGGGTAACCTGCATCCCCATGGTTTTATTCAAGCAACAAACATCAGAAGCGGTTAAAGCCATGGTATTATTCACAGCTTATGCTGTTACTAAATAAAATCTTCAACAAACTGATTAAAGGCAAAAATGGCAATATTCATCGTGAGGCGGGCGTGCCTTTAATTGTGCCACGTGCTGAGCACGATATTTCGCGTAAACAAATCAGTCAACATGCACTTAAAGTGCTTTACACGTTGAAAGATGCTGGTTTTGAGGCTTATCTGGTAGGCGGCTGTGTGCGTGATTTGTTACTCGGACACGAGCCGAAAGATTTTGATGTAGCCACCAACGCCTTACCTGAGCAGATACATCGTCTGTTCCGACGCAGCCGTCTGATCGGCCGCAGATTCAAACTGGTGCATGTGCATTTTGGCCGGGAAGTCATCGAAGTCGCTACTTTTCGCGCCCCGCCTCAGGGAGGCACGCATGTTGATGATCAGGGCCGTATCATGCAGGACAATGTATATGGCAATCTGGAACAGGATGCGTGGCGTCGTGACTTTACGGTGAACGCGCTGTATTACAGCATCAAAGACTTTTCTATCATTGACTATACAGGTGGTATTGACGACCTGAATGCGGGTGTGATTCGGCTGATTGGCGATGTCGAAACCCGTTACCGTGAAGACCCGGTCAGAATGCTGCGGGCGATGCGTTTTGTCGCCAAACTGGGTCTGAAGCTGGATAAAAAAACCGAAGCTGGTATTTTCAAATGGAGTAATCTGCTGGCGGATATCCCACCGGCACGTTTGTTTGACGAGACGCTTAAACTTTATTTGAGCGGCAATGCGGCGGTGACCCATGAGCTGCTGTGTCATTACGGCCTGTTTGATCAGATGTATCCGCAAACGGCGGCTTTATTACACCAGGAAGAAGAGGGGTATCCCCGGACTTTGCTGATGAAGGCATTGGAAAATACCGACCGGCGTATAGACGATGACAAACCGGTGACGCCGGCATTTTTATTCGCGGCATTGCTGTGGGAACCGGTCAGACAACGAACTCAATTGCTGACCGAACAGGGCCTGCCGGAAATTCCTGCGATACAACGCGCTGCTTCCGAAGTCATTGGTGACCAGATTCAGCGGGTGGCTATTCCCAAGCGTTACAGCCTGGTGACCCGGGATATCTGGACTATGCAGCCCAGACTGATCAAGCGTCAGGGCAAAAGAGCATTTCGTTCTTTATTACATCCCAAATTCCGTGCCGCCTATGATTTTCTGGCACTGCGCAGTGATGCCGGTGAACCGTTGGCGGAACTGGTTGAATGGTGGACCTCTTTTCAGGAAGAGTCCGCGGCCAACCAGCAGAAAATGGTTGATGCGCTGGGCAGTGACGGAGGTGGTAAAAAACCTCGCCGCCGGCGCCGCAGACGACCCGCTGCCAAAAAGCAACAGAGTGAACAGTAATGCAGGTTTATATCGGACTGGGCAGTAATCTGGAACAGCCACGGACTCAGATAAAAACAGCCATAAAAGATCTACAATCAATTGCGCAAACACAGGTGGTAGCAAGCTCTTCGCTTTATAAAAGTCCACCGATGGGGCCGCAGGACCAGCCCGATTATATTAATGCTGTTGTGGAAATGGACACTTTGCTCTCTGCGCACGCCTTGCTTGACGCCTTACAGCAGATTGAACAAAAACATGGCCGCCTGCGCAAACGTCATTGGGGCGAGCGTACACTCGACCTGGATATTTTGCTTTACGGCGATCAAATTCTCCATGATGAACGCCTGAAAATACCGCATCCGGGCTTGCCGGAGCGGGCTTTTGTGGTTTATCCGCTAGCAGAAATCGCCCCTGATTTGACGGTTCCCGGTATGGGCAGCCTTGCTGAAATCTTGGCACAATGTCCGCAGGACGGTTTACAGAAAGTGGAAAAAATCAGCTTATGAATCAGACTTTGGCACATCGCTATATTGTGGTCGAAGGGCCTATCGGTGTGGGAAAAACCCATCTGGTCAAACGTATTGCCGACAGTTTCTCCGGTAGTCTTTTGCTGGAACAGCCCGAGCAGAATCCGTTTTTGGAGAAGTTCTACCTGTATCCCAAGCAATCTGCCTTGCCGACCCAGCTGAGCTTTTTAATGCAAAGGGTCAAGCTGAGCAAGACATTAAATCAGGATGATTTGTTCAATGATCTCCATATCGCTGATTTCATGGTGGAAAAGGACAAGCTGTTTGCCCAGATATCGTTGGATGATGATGAACTGGCGCTGTATAACATGGTTTACGATAACCTGACTGTGCATCATCGTACGCCGGATCTGGTTATTTATCTGCAGGCCTCCCTGCCGGTGCTGAAAGCGAGAATTGCGCAACGAGGCATCAGTTATGAGCAACATGTCGAAGAGGCTTACCTTAAACGTCTGGCAGATACTTATGCCGATTTCTTCCATTATTACGATGCTTCACCTTTGCTGATCGTTAATGCGGAACAAATTGATCTGGTCAACAGTGAACCCGATTACCAGCAACTACTGGAACAAATCTGTAGCATCCAGAGTGGTCGCCATTATTACAATCCCTTACCGGTAAAAGAGAAGAAATAATCATGAGCCGTCTGAGTCTGACGAGTTTGCGCAAGATGAAAGCCGCGCAGGAGAAGATTGCTGTGCTGACAGCCTATGATGCCAGTTTCAGCCATGCTCTGGAGCAGGCCGGGGTTGACGTTATCCTGGTCGGCGATTCACTGGGTATGGTGGTGCAGGGGCAGGAAAGTACTTTGCCTGTGACGGTTGATGACATGATCTACCATACCGCCAATGTAGTGCGGGGTAGCGATAGTGCTTTTGTGATTGCTGATATGCCATTTATGAGTTATGCCAATGCCGAACAGGCTATCCATAATGCTGCGCGCTTGATGGCGGAAGGTGGTGCGCAAATGGTCAAGCTTGAAGGCGGTGCGGTGATCACCGATACCGTTCAGCAACTGACAAGCCGGGGTATTCCTGTTTGCGCCCACTTGGGTTTATTGCCGCAATCGGTACATCGTCTGGGCGGTTATATTGTTCAGGGCAGAGAAGCCGCGGCTGCAGAAGAATTGATAGTTGATGCACTTGCCTTGCAACAAGCCGGGGCGGATATGCTGGTGCTGGAATGCGTCCCCGCGGCGTTGGCTGCCAGAATCACTACTAAGCTCAGTATCCCGGTTATTGGCATTGGTGCCGGCAAGGAGTGTGACGGTCAGGTCTTGGTCTTATACGATATGCTGGGACTGACACCGGGCAAAAGACCGCGTTTCAGTCATGATTTTCTGGCAGATACCGGCGCTATTCAGGCCGCGATTGCCAAATATGTACAGGACGTAAAATCCGGTGTGTTTCCAAGGCAGGAACAGCAATACTGATGCAAATTGTCGACAATATCGTCGCCTTGCGCACGCGGGTTAAAACCTGGCGTCAGCAAGGTGAAGTTATCGCCTTGGTCCCTACCATGGGCAATTTGCATGAGGGGCATCTGTCACTGGTGCGCAAGGCCAAGGCGCTGGCGGACAAGATTGTTGTCAGTCTCTTTGTTAACCCCCTGCAGTTCAATGATATAAATGATCTCAATGCCTATCCGCGTACGCTAAGTGAAGATATCAATCTGCTGACTGAGCTGGATTGTGATCTGGTGTTTACACCGGCAGAAGACGTGATGTATCCGCAGGGCATGCAGGCGCATACCCGGATTCATGTGCCGGGTATGGAAGACAAACTCTGTGGTCTGGGACGCCCGGGGCACTTTGATGGCGTCGCCACGGTGGTGGCCAAGCTATTAAACATGGTGCAGGCGGACATCGCTGTTTTTGGCGAGAAAGATTATCAGCAATTATTGCTGATCAAAAAACTGGTCCATGATTTGAACCTGCCGGTGGATATTATTGGCGCACCGACTTGCCGTGAAGACACGGGGCTGGCAATGAGCTCCCGTAATAATCTGTTGACACCGCAACAATTGGTGCAGGCGCCGCTGCTGTATCAAACGCTGACAGAAATCAAAACAGCGTTGGAAGCTGGTGAGCAGGATTTAGCATCTTTGCAGTCTCAAGCGCAGCAACGGCTGAGCGAGGCTGGATTTGAGCCGGAATATATCGACATCCGCCGTGCTGAAGATCTGCAAACAGTTACGCCAGGTCAGGATAAGAACTTACGTATTCTGGCTGCGGTAAAGCTGGGTAAAATCCGGCTGATTGATAATGTCGCTTGTAACCTTGCCTGATTTTTCCTAAAAAGGGATAATATTGTGCTACTCACAATATTATGTCGGCTATGCAACTGACCCTACTAAAAGCAAAATTACATCGCGCCTGTGTCACCCATTCCGAACTGGAATACGAAGGCTCATGTGCGATTGATGGCAAATTGCTGGAAGCTGCCGGTATTCATGAATACGAGCAAATCCAGATCTATAACGTCGCCAATGGTGAACGTTTCACTACGTATGCTATCCGTGCCGAAGATGGATCGAATATCATTTCGGTAAACGGTGCTGCCGCTCACAAAGCTTCACCGGGTGATCGCATTATTATCTGTGCTTATGTCAGCATGGATGAAAAAGAAGTCGAAAATTTCAAACCGACGCTGGTGTATCTGGATGAAAACAACGATATCACCCATATGCGTCACTCCATTCCGGTTCAGGCTGCCTGATTGATTCCTCGCTGAGATAATTCATGGAAAGAATGTTCGAAAAAATGCTGTGGAATAGCCGCTTTGTCGTGCTCATCGCAGTCATTGCCAGCCTGATGACTGCATTGGCGATGTTCTACATGGCTACAGTCGATGTTTATTATCTGGTTACGCATCTTGGGCATTATCTATCCCCGGATCTGATTGGTGAAGCCAGACAGATTTTCCGCGCCGAAACCATCACCCATGTGGTCGAGGTAATCGATGGTTATTTGCTGGCGACCGTGTTGTTCATTTTTTCGCTGGGCCTTTATGAGCTATTTATCAGCAAAATTGAAGAGGCTGAAAATAGTGACAATCTCAATGTGCTTGCCATTCACAGCCTGGATGATCTGAAAGCACGCTTGGGTCGTGTGGTGTTGATGATCCTGATTGTTAACTTCTTCGAACACGCGATCAGTATGGATTTTCATGGTGCGCTGGATTTACTGGCACTTGCCGGTGGCATCGGCCTGATTGCATTGGCCCTGTACTTTTCCCACCCTGACGATCATTAGGAGCCTGTCTGCAGGAGGGCCGTCCTAAGCCCGATAGGTTGCTAACTGTCATATAACCGTCATCAAACCGTTATAAAGCTGTAACAGCATCTCTCTAAGCTTGCCGGATAAAGGCAAACCAGAGAGAGATAATGCTTAATATCGAACAAGCCGTTCAGCAAAAATTCCCCAATTTTCAAAAAACCAGCCCCTGGATTAAAAAACCGACTTTGGGCTTTTTGCGCAGAATCAGTCACGAGCAGGAAGTTAACCGGTTTCTGGAACTGCATCAGGATTTGCACGGTTTTGATTTTATCGAGCAGGTGCTGGATTATTTTGATTTCAGTTACAGCATCAATCACCGTGATCGCAATAATATTCCTGCCACCGGCCGTGTTGTCATTGTCGCCAATCATCCCTTGGGTGCGCTTGATGGCATGTCATTATTGAAACTAGTCGGTGAAGTACGGCGTGACGTTAAAATTGTCGCCAACGATATGTTGATGAATTTTGCCGCAGTCGAGTCTTTGTTTCTGCCGGTTGATAATTTATCCAAATCCACACGCAAAAGCAGTATTGCCCGTATTATCGACAGCCTTAACAACGAGGAAGCCGTGATCGTGTTCCCGGCAGGGGAGGTGTCACGTATACGGCCCAACGGCGTACGTGATGGTAAATGGAATAGCGGCTTTCTGAACTTTGCCAGGAAAACCAATGCGCCGATTCTGCCTGTATATATCGATGCCCGTAATTCCTCGCTGTTCTACAGTGCGTCCATGGTGTACAAACCATTGTCGGGCATGATGCTGGCGCATGAAATGTTTAACAAAAATTCCAAGAGCATTTTTATGCGGGTAGGCGAGACGATCCCCTACCAGCAAATAGAACAACTGCCGCTGGTTAAAGCTGAAAAAGCCAAGTTGTTACGGCGTCATTTGTACCGTATGGCAAAAGGCAAAAAGCCTTTGTTTGTGACCGAACAGACCATTGCCCATCCGCAGGAACGTCGTAATATAAAAAAAGAACTGCAACAGGCCGCGTTGCTCGGTGAAACCGCAGATAATAAAAAGATTTATCTGTTTGATTACAAATCTGATTCGGCCGTGATGCATGAAATTGGCAGATTGCGCGAACTTACCTTCCGCCAGGTGGGCGAGGGAACGGGCAAGAGACGGGATTTGGATCGTTACGATCGGGATTATCGCCATCTGATTCTGTGGGATGAACAGGAACTGGAAATCGCCGGCGCCTATCGTATCGGCGAGGTCAAACGTATTCGACAGCAGGATGGCAGCCGCGGTATTTACAGTCAGGAACTGTTTGATTACGACCTGGCAAAAATACAGCCTTATTTTGAACAGGGTATTGAGTTGGGGCGCAGTTTTGTCAGCCCGAAATACTGGGGGAGGCGCAGTTTGGATTATCTCTGGTACGGCATTGGTGCTTATCTGCAGCGCTATCCGCAAATCCGTTACCTGTTCGGCCCGGTTAGTTTGAGCAACAGCTATCCGGATTTTGCCCAGGCATTGATTGTGCGCTTTTATCAGCATTATTTTGCGGATGCCGACAAACTGGCAACGGCCAGAGTCCCTTATATGATGGATGAAGCCTTAGCCGAGCAGGTGCAGCAAACCTTCGCCGGTCATGATGCTGACCAGGATTTTACCGCTCTGCGGGAGAAGCTCACCCATATGAACGTAACTGTACCGGCCTTGTACAAGCAATACGCAGATCTGTGTGAGCAAGGTGGAGTGCGTTTTATCGACTTTAATATTGACGCCGATTTTGGCCATTGTATTGATGGTCTGGTGATGGTGGATCTAAACAAACTCAAGGCAAGCAAGCGCAAGCGTTATCTCGGCTTATAGCAGCAACTCGGACCACGAACAGGCAACAAGTCAGCCGTGGCAACGTTTGAGCTTTTTGCCGCTGCCACAGAAACATGTCTCGTTCCTACCCAGTTTTATCGGAGGCAAAATCTCGCCGTCGAGGTAATACCAGCGATTTTCTTCTTTGATAAAACGTGAGTTTTCGTGCAGTTGTCCTACCGGGTTGTCCTGATAAAACGCGATAAACTCAACCTCGGCGTGATGGTCATCCATCTGTTTGTGATTAATGACTTTTAATCCCAGCCAGGTGGTTGATGTAATTGTTTCCTGCAAGGCTTGCGCATCATCGGATCGACGTTTATCGGGATGCAAGGTAACTAGCAGATAGGATAGTAAACCTTTATTAAAAGCACTATAGCGTGAGCGCATTAAAAGTTCGGCCGTTTCAGGCTGACGTTCGCCAGTATGAAATGGCTGGCAGCAGTCTGGGTAGGTTTTGCCGCTCAGACAAGGACAAGGGGATTCAATTTTCATAATGCGCTGATGTTAATGCCATCAAGTTTGGATATTGCAACTGATATTGCAGTTGCTGTTTGATTTTCTGGTTACTGACTATTTTGAATGCGGGGGATTCTGTTGCCGCAAACAGGGGCGGAGGCATGCCCAGTAATTGTCTGGCATGGCTGTAAAATTCTTTTTTGCTGGGGTGGCTGTCGGCACAGCCATTGAAAGTGGTGTTCCAGGCAGCCTGATGGATAATGGCGTCGATAATGCCGATACAGTCAGCTATGTGGATCAGATTGACCGGCGCCGAGGCCTGTTGAACCTGTTTGCCGTGAGCAAAGAAACGACCGGGGTGCCGGCCGGCACCGATCAAACCGCTGAAACGGAGAATAGTAGTTTCAAACTTTGCTTGATTCCGAAACAGGTTTTCGATTTGAAACAAAAGGTTGTCGCTATTTTCAGCGCCTTCATCTTCAGTAACGTCGCGGTTAAGGTTCTGGTACACCGAGCTGGAGCTGATAAACAGCACTTGCCGAATCGGACTGGCCTTGATGTTCTCGCTGAGCCGGTGGAAACCATCCATGTTTTTTGAAGTGATATTGATAATTAATATGTCGGCGTTGAAAAAATCATCAATTTCGGTCAGGGGCTGATCAATATCAACAAGATAGGCACTGAGTCCGTTGGCGTTGAAATCCTGTTGTTTCTGCTGCGAGCGGGTAGAGAGCTTGATCTGATAACCGCTGGCTGCGAAATGTTTGGCCAGCGGCCGGCCTAGCCAACCGCTCCCCAGAATACTGATGGTCTTGATAAGACACCCCGCTAAATTTTGTCTGTGATCATTCTATCGTAATCAGACTTTCAATTCGTAATTGAGTCAAACGGGCATTTATACTGTCTCTGAAGTAAGACTCTTTTAGGAATGAAAATAATGAGTGCCCCGGATTTATCCAATATTTTTTCAGCAAAAATCATCACCATTCTGTTCTGGCTGATGGTAATGGGATCGCTGACCTTATTTTTTAATGGTTATATTCAGCAGCGGGATAATCCGAATCAGTCATTGGCTGTGACTGATCTTGCTGGGGAAGAAGTCGTACTGCAGCGAAACCGTGCCGGTCACTATATTGCTCCGGGTCAAATCAACGGACATCCGGTGACATTTTTGCTGGATACCGGAGCTACAGATGTCAGTGTGCCGGGGCCGGTGGCGCAGGCAGCAGAACTTAAGGAAGGGCGCCGCAGCATGGTGTCAACGGCAAATGGTGTGGTGGCTGTCTATCAGACTGAACTGGATACAGTACAGCTGGGCGGCATAACGCTTAATAATATTCGCGCTAATATCAATCCGCATATGCACGATGATGTGGTGTTATTAGGCATGAGTTTTATGAAACATCTGGATATTATCCAGCGTGAAGGCACACTGACGTTAAAGATCCCTGATTAATTTGACGAAGGCCATATGCTCTTGCGCTTTTGCGTATCAAGATACAGCTTTTCCACTTTCTCGCGGGCCCAAGGTGTTTTACGCAGGAATTTCAGACTGGATTTGATTGATGGGTCGTGATTAAAACAGCGGATATCTATCAATTTTCCCAGCATCTCCCAGCCGTAATGATCAACTAAAGAAACAACGATGTTTTCCAGCGTGATGCTGTGTAATGGATTATTGGGCTGTTGTCCGGACATGGTTTTGAACGTCCTGATAAAAAGGTTGATGGTGCGGGAATAATGAGGGTGTGAAAGGTCAACAGCCCCTAGGATAAATTGATTTTAATGACCTTCATATACTTGAATTCCATTCTGGCAATGGTTTCGACTTCGGGATAATAGATGATATCGACGCAAGCACCTTTGAGGGATTTGTATTTTTTGCGGCGTTTATATTTGAAAGGCACATCCAAGCCGTCAATCAGTACCGTATTCAACACCCAGTCACCGTCTTGGCGTTGTACGTGCGAAGCCACTTTTTGCATGGTGGAATGTGTTAACTGATCGTGTTCGGCCAGAAGCTTTTTGGTTGTTTTAACTTTCACGTTGATAGCGTCGGTGCAATATGCTTACGCGCTCCACATAGACTTTGGTTTCAGAGTAGGGGGGGATGCCCTGGTATTTTTTCACTGCATTGGGTCCGGCATTATAGGCCGCGGTGGCCAGTTCTATATCGCCATTGAATAAGTCTAACAGATTGGCCAGATATTTCACCCCGCCTTCTATGTTCTGTCTGGCATCGAATGCATTAGCCACGCCCAAATCTTTTGCCGTAGCCGGCATCAATTGCATCAGCCCCTGGGCGCCTTTTTTTGATAAAGCCTTGGCGTTGAAAGCCGATTCTGCATGAATCACAGCCCGCACCAGAGCCGGCTCCACTTTATATTTATCAGCAATATGTTTGACGTCTGTTGCATAAGCGGTGGTGTTGAGGCTGATGGTGTGCCAGTTGATAGTGGAGTTTGGGTTGCAGGCAAAGCAGTCGAATTTAAGTACTTCAAAGCTGCCATGTTGTGGTCTTTGATCTGAAAATACAAAACCCTGGCCGGTTTGCGATTTGTAGATAACCGTTTGTTGTCCGCCGCCACCGGCGTTACTGAACTCTACGGAACCATCCGCCTTCTCGATACGCTGAATACCACCGGCCTGCAAGTGGGCCGCAGCTAACAGTAAAACAGCAGTGAGCGGCAGAGGAAGTAGCGCTGGATTCATTCTATCCTAACCAATAACGTCCACTGGAACCGATGATGCTGACCAGCAGGCCCAGTATCAGGTTGAGCAATACCAGTTTGCGAATTTGAGTCAATGCATTACGGCCACTGATCCAATCATGCTCGGCCACACTCCATTTCAGTTTTTTAAACGAATTGAAAAAGACATGCATGAAAATCAGCATCATAAATACACCGACCAGCAGCATGATATGTACATGCACGCCCACGCCATCAACGCCGCCCATGCCGCCTAGCAATACAATCATCCAGATGCCGGTCACCAGCAAGGTAATAATGGCAGCCCACACCCAGACAAAGAACAGTTTGAACACTTCACACCACAATGGCAGACGTTGTTCGGGAGGCAGCATGTCAGCGGCAACCGGACGCAGTACCATATAGGCGAAAAACATACCGCCGACCCAGATGACTGCGGCCAGGATGTGAAGCGGGATAGCAATACTCATGACCGTCTCCTTGGATAGAACAGGCTGTTATGAATTGATTGTAAGCTCTGCGAGCTTGGTACGCCATTCTTTCGGGCCGGTTTCATGAACGGACTGCCCGCGGCTGTCGACAGCAACGGTGACCGGCATGTTCTCAATATAGAATTCCCGAATAGCTTCCATCCCCAGTTCTTCGAAAGCAATCATCCGTGATGACTTGATCGCTTTGGAAACCAGATAAGCCGCGCCACCGACGGCAATCAGATAAACAGATTGATGTTTTTTGATACTGGCAACCGTGTCTTTGCCGCGTTCGGCTTTGCCAATCATACCCAGCAGCCCGGTTTGTGACAGCATCATTTCGGTGAACTTGTCCATCCGTGTCGCGGTGGTCGGGCCGGCAGGGCCGACGACTTCCCCTTTGATGGGATCGACCGGACCCACATAATAAATAAAGCGATTATGGAAATCGAGCCCTGCCGGCAAGGCTTCACCTTTAGCCAGTAAGTCAGCGATTTTTTTATGGGCAGCATCACGGCCTGTCAGCATATGGCCGCTTAACAGAATCGTTTCACCCGGCTGCCATTGTTCAATATCAGCCTGGGTGACGGTGTCCAGATTCACATGACGGGTGTTCTCCGCTGCCTGCCAGGTGATATCCGGCCAGTCTGCCAAAGAAGGGGGCTCAAATTGTGCCGGGCCACTGCCATCAAGCGTAAAGTGCACATGGCGGGTTGCCGCACAGTTAGGAATCATCGCTACCGGTAATGAAGCTGCATGGGTCGGGTAGTCGTTCACCTTGACGTCGAGCACGGTGGTCATACCGCCCAGTCCTTGTGCACCGATACCCAGCTGATTGACCTTTTCATAAAGCTCTATCCGCAATTTTTCGGCGGCAGTAGTCGGGCCGCGTTCAATCAAGTCCTGAATATCAATCGGGTGCATCAGCGATTCTTTTGCCATCAACATGGCTTTTTCAGCGGTACCGCCGACACCGATACCCAGCATGCCCGGCGGGCACCAGCCAGCCCCCATTTTCGGCACCGTCTCCAGTACCCAGTCAACCAGGTTGTCACTGGGGTTGAGAATGGTGAATTTGGCCTTGTTTTCGCTGCCGCCGCCTTTGGCTGCAATGTGTATTTCAACCGTATCACCGGGTACCAGTTCGGTGTGAATCACCGCCGGCGTATTATCGCCGGTGTTGGTACGGCTGCCCAGTGGATCGGATACCACTGAAGCCCGCAATACATTGTCCGGGTGCAGATAAGCCCGGCGCACGCCTTCGTTGACCATTTCGTCGAGGCTCATTGAGGTCTGCCACTGTACGTTCATACCGGCTTTGACAAAAACATTGACGATACCGGTGTCCTGACAAATAGGACGTTTGTTTTCTGCGCACATACGGGAGTTGACCAGAATCTGGGCAATGGCATCCTTGGCCGCCGGTGATTGTTCCCGTTCATAAGCCCGGCTCATTGCCTGAATAAAATCCTTGGGGTGATAGCAGGCGATAAACTGCAAAGCGTCTGCGATGCTGTCAATAAAGTCGTTTTCAGTAATGGTAATCATATGGCCTGTTTTTTATCGCACTCGGATAGTTTAGGGGCTTCACTCTCAGCTTTTGCCAATTTGGCGGTGATGGCGGTAATAACGTTATCAATAGGGAGTTCTTCGCCTTCACCGGTTTTGCGTGATTTATATTCAATCATACCGCTATCCAGGCCACGCTCGCCGAGAATCAAGCGGTGCGGAATACCAATCAGTTCCATATCGGCAAAGGCAACACCCGGCCGCAGGCCGCGATCGTCCAGCAAAACATCAACACCGGCAGCGCGTAACTGCTGGTATATTTCTTCGGCTTTTTCCCGAACGCGCGCGGATTTATGGGCATTTACCGGTATCAGGACCACTTGGTAAGGTGCAATCGCCTCTGGCCAGATAATGCCGCGATCATCATTGTTCTGTTCAATGGCGGCGGCGACAACGCGTGACACGCCGATACCATAACAACCCATGGTGATGACCTGGGATTTACCGGATTCGGTCAATACCACCGCGTTAAGCTTGCTGCTGTAATTGTCGCCCAGCTGGAAGATATGGCCGACCTCAATACCACGGGCGATGTCCAAACTGCCCTGACCATCAGGGCTGGGATCACCGGCCACCACATTACGCAGATCTGCTGTTTGCGGTTCAGGCAAGTCCCGACCCCAATTAACCCCGGTCAGATGTTTGTCGTCCTCGTTGGCACCACAGATAAAATCAGCGGTATGGGCAGCGGCATGATCCACCAATAGCGGAATAGTCAGGCCCACCGGGCCGATTGAGCCGATATTGGCACCACAGAATTCATGCACCTGTTCTGGCGTGGCAAAGGTGAGCGGCGAGGCGACAAGCGGATGTTTCTCGGCTTTAATGGCATTTAACTCATGATCGCCACGAATAACCAGGGCCACCACCGTGCCTTCTTCTGTACCTTCAACCAGCAGGGTTTTCAAGCATTGTGCCGCCGGTTTTTTCAGAAAGGCGCTGACTTCTTCAATGGTGTGTTGTTTGGGCGTGTCGACAGCGGTCATGGTTTCTGTGGCTGCGGCACGCTTGCCTGCCGGCGCCACCGCTTCAGCCAGTTCCACGTTGGCGGCGTAATCACTTTTATCACTGAAGGCAATGGCGTCTTCGCCGGAACTGGCCAGCACATGGAACTCATGCGAGGCATTGCCGCCGATGCTGCCGGTGTCAGCCAGTACCGGACGGAAATCCAAACCAATCCGGGAAAAGATGCGGCTATAAGCGGCAAACATGTCATCGTAGGTTTGCTGCAAGGATGCCTGATCCAGATGGAACGAATAGGCATCTTTCATCAGAAACTCGCGGGCACGCATCAAACCAAAGCGAGGACGTATTTCATCACGGAACTTGGTTTGAATCTGGTAAAAATTGACTGGTAATTGCTTGTAACTGCGGATTTCCTGGCGCACCAGATCGGTAATGACTTCTTCATGCGTGGGGCCATAGCAGAATTCACGTTGATGACGATCGGTCAGGCGCAGCAGCTCGGGGCCGTATTTTTCCCAGCGCTGACTTTCCTGCCACAATTCTGCCGGTTGCACAGAGGGCATTAAGACTTCCTGCGCGCCGGCAGCATCCATTTCTTCACGGATAATCGCTTCCGTTTTTCTGAGAATTTTGAGACCCATCGGCAACCAGGTATACAGCCCGGAAGCCAGACGGCGAATCAGACCGGCACGAAGCATCAGCTGATGGCTGACGATTTCGGCATCAGCGGGTGTTTCTTTCAGAGTGGAAATGAGCAGGTTAGAGGCGCGCATGTTTTGTTGTTGTTCCTGTAATAATAGGCACTGCTGAATATGTTCAGCAGTGCCCGCAAAAGATGATGGTTTGGCTTTATGTTAAAAAGTGCTGTGATTCCAGCCCCAGTTCTGACGTTCGGAGTCAGTCATGCTGATATAGACACGGCCGCCGTCTATGCCCAGCTGTTCGTTGATAAGTGTACACAAGGCGTCAGAAAAAGCCTGTCGGTCTCCCGGCAGTCCCAATGCCCGATAATCCAGAATTGCGGTTGGGGCATCAGTGCCGCCAAACAGCATATTGGCTTTTTGTTCGACAGCAACCATCACATAGCTTTCAGGTTTGCCAGATGCTTTGGATACAGCCTGACTGGCAGCTTTCAGTAAGGCGGCCTGGTCCCGGACTTCCTGATTGGTCACAATATTGAGATAGGGCATAACGTTCTCCTTATTGGCAATAACGGTCTATTTGTTGCTGAAATTCCTGCATTTTCTGCTGGCGTTCTTCTTCCACCATGCGGGTGACATTACCGTCAGCATCGACTATCCGACGTCCGGGGTTGTTTTGGTAGGTTTGCAGGTTTTCTCTGGCGATGCGGCAATTTTCATCAATAATCGCTTGTTGCTGGGCTTCTTTTTCGGCTTTTTGCTGTTCGAGCTGACGCTGGCGCTCCTCTTCCTGTTGTTTTTCGATCAAGGCATCCACTTCCTCTTGCGCGCTCTCTGGGTCAATGGGTGGCGGTGGCGGAACATCGATTTGTTCTGCTGCCCGGCCGGCAGGAGGTTGCTCGGAATAATGGGTTTGGCCGTTCTCATCCACCCATTTGAATATTTCGGCACTGGCGCAGAAAGAGAACACTAATGCCAGCAAAGCAAAGCAAAATTGTTTGAAATCAGGTATAACCATAGCTCGCACCGTTTAAATAATAGGGTCTGTTAACACTAATTGAATGTTCGCTGTTGTGACTAAAATTTTGCCAATTAAGGCATGAGGAGTGCGGTTTAGTTATTCTAAATAAGCGACGAATAACGAAAAGTGGCGGAATTTTAGCCACAACCCGTAGGGCTGGGGCCATTTTTGCCCCCAGCGGCGTTGTCAGTCGTTCGTGTAGAATCACTAGACTTCACTCCTTCCGCCTTGCCGGGAACAAAAACGACCTCCAGCAGCGGATATTCAATTAGTGTTAACAGACCCTAAATTCTACGCCAAAGCGCCCAATCATAAAATGTCTGATCACGCTGAACGTTTTGAGAAACATATTTCTGTACCCGGTAACGGGATTCTTGCTGTTGATTTACTGGCTGATGCAAGCGGCCTGTCCAAGCAGCAGATCAAAAGCATCATGCTCAAAGGCGCTGTCTGGATCAGCAAAGGCAAAAAAACGCAGCGACTGCGCCGGGCCAAACGCAGCCTGCATCAATCTGAAACGCTACATCTTTATTATGACCAGGCTGTATTGGCGCGTGAGCCGGTGCCGCCGCAGCTGATAGCGGATCTGGGCCGGTACAGTATCTGGAATAAACCGTATGGTTTATTGTCGCAAGGCTCCAAATGGGGCGATCATTGCACCGTGACACGCTGGGCGGAGCAGCATTTGCAGCCGCAACGTAATGCTTTTGTGGTGCATCGGCTGGATCGGGCGGCCAACGGTTTGATTATCGTGGCACATGAAAAGCAGGCTGCAGCGGCTTTATCTGCGTTGTTTCAGAGCCGGGAGATTGATAAACGCTATCGGATATGGGTAGAAGGCGCGTTTCCGGCAACGGCCACCGAGCAGCAGCCGCTGCGCGTTGACGAAGCGCTCGATGGACGCAGCGCCGTCAGCTATTTCACCAGATTACGTTTTGATGCCGAGCGCAACCGCTCATTGCTGGATGTCAGAATCGAAACCGGCCGAAAACATCAGATTCGACGTCACGCCGCTTATCTGGGCTATCCCGTTGTCGGTGACAGGCTTTATGGACAGCCTTTGCAGCAGGACAACCTGCAACTTACTGCTTATTATTTGTCATTTACCTGTCCGTTCACCGGCGAAACCAAAACATTTAACCTGTTAATTGACAATCCCGGCCCGGCGGGAGTAGTTTCAATGCTAGAAGATTAATGGAGGTCAATGATGGCAGACAAAGATCATGAATGGGTGAAGGAAGAAGCTCACAAGCACCGCACCGGTGAAGAAGAGCGTCGCAAAGGTCCGCGCCGTTCGGGAGATGACCGGCGTGACATGATTCGCTTTGAACCTGACAAGGATGACAGACGTACCAAAGCAGATCGGCGCGGCAGCAAGGATAACTGGGGTGATAACGATAAGCCGATTTGATCTTGTCCATCACTGAAAACGTCGTGTCCTTAGGGGCAGGGCGTTTTTTTATATCTGCTTGTTAGACAGACTCGCGCATAATCCTGGGTAGATAAACGCTTTGGCTAAGTCCGCGCGCTGCCAGCAATATAATCAACGCCGCCCATAAACCATGGTTTCCCCAGGGTTGCAATAAATACCAGGCCGGCAAATAGCAGCAAAACGTCGAAAACAGCATGGTATTGCGCATTTCCCGGCCCAGTGTCGCACCGACAAACAAACCGTCAAACAGGTATGACCACACCCCAATAACCGGTGCCAGCATCACCCAGGGCAGATAGATTGCGGCCTGTGCCGCGACTTCCTCAATACTGGTCAGCAGTGAAATGATAGCGTCACCCAGCAGGTAATAACTGAGGCTGAACAATAATGCGACCAGCACCGACCAGAAACCATTCAGAAGCAAACTGCGTTTCAGCTGGGCCTTGTCATTACGTCCAATCGCTTTGCCACTCATGACTTCGGTGGCATTGGCAAAACCATCCAGCACATAAGCCATAAAGGTAATAAAGTTAAGCAGTACCATATTGGCTGCCAGCGTAATATCTCCCTGCTGCGCGCCTTGATTGGTAAAAAAGGCGAAACTGAAAATCAGGCACAAAGTCCGCAGCATGAAATTGCCATGCAGGTTTAAATCCTGTCTGTTTATCAGCAGGAGTTTGAGTTCTGCCAGCAGTTTGATGCCTGCCAGGTGAATATGACGCTTTTTCAACAGGAACAGTGCCAACAGCAAACCGGTATATTCAGCTATCACTGAAGCTAAGGCGACACCATCGGCTTTCATGCCAAACTGATTGACCAGCAGCAGATCAAAAACAATGTTGCTGAGATTGATCACCAGCACCATCAGTAACGCGGAACGAGAAGCCTCCTGCCCGATCAGCCAGCCCAGAATAACGTAGTTGACCAAAGTGGCAGGTGCGCTCCAGATCCGAATTTGGTAATAAATTTGTGCCTGTTCCAGTACCTGCGGACTGCCATCAATCAACTTAAACGCCAGCCACGCTATGGGCGACTGCAACAACAGCAGCAAGGCAGCAATGATCAGCGCCAGCAGGCCCGATTGAACCAGTACCGCGTGTAGTTCCTTTTCAGCTTGTTTGCCGTTTGCCTGCGATGTCAGGCCGGTAGTGACCATACGCAGAAAACCAAAACCCCAGAATAAAAAGCTAAACAACACGGTGCCTAAAGCGACTGCCCCCAGATAAATCGGCGACTGCAGATGACCGACCACGGCAGTATCCACCATGCCTAAAAGCGGCGTAGACAGGTTAGCCAGAATCATCGGGCCGGCAATCGCCCAGACTTTTTTATGGGAGATATTCGCGTTTTCGTTTTGCAAGGTTTTTCCTATAGGCTATTGAGTTTCCATCTTCATCAATGATGATGGCTCATTATATTCAGCGAATTTTTATTATTTGTATCCTGGCAATCCATCCCAGTCATACGTAGGACTGTCCTGCTGGTGGTCGGTCAAAAAATCCAGGCCGGTAAGAGGTATGGGGTTCACAGATCTAAAGGACTACGTACACCGGCGCCACCACGGTTCAGCACATGAGTGTAGATCATCGTCGTGGATACGTCCGCATGCCCCAACAATTCTTGAACTGTGCGGATATCGTAACCTGTCTCCAATAGATGCGTAGCAAAGGAGTGGCGCAAGGTGTGGCAGTTAACGCGCTTGGTCAAACCTGCTGCCCGTGCCGCGCTTTTGACCGCTTTCTGCAATACCGACTCATGCATATGGTGACGCCGCGTTTTGCCACTGCGAGGATCGACGGCCAGCCGAGCACTGGGGAACACATACTGCCATTCCCAACTGGATGCCGCGTTCGGCCATTTGCGACTCAACGCATCGGGCAGCCACACGTCACCGAATCCTTGTGCCAGATCCTGCTCGTGGAGCTGGCGGGTCTTTTCCATGTGCCTAATTAAAGGTTCGATCAAACGCTCCGGCAGTGGCGTTACCCTGTCCTTGTTACCCTTGGTGTTACGTACCATAATTTGGCGATAGCCGAAGTCAATATCCTGGACACGCAGCCGGACAGCCTCCATCAGCCGCATACCCGTGCCGTAGAGCAGCGACGCCATCATCGCGTTACGTCCGCTTACTTGAGACAACAACGCCTGAACCTCCTGGCGAGTCAGTACAACTGGCAAACGGCGGGGGCGCTTCGAGTAAGCAAACTCCCCGAGCTCGCCCAACTCTGTACTGAATACATGACGGAACAGGAACACCAGAGCGTTCAATGCCTGATTCTGCGTACTGGCCGCCACATTACGCTCAAGCACCAGATACTCAAGAAAGGATCGGACAGTGTCGGCACTGTGTGCGTCAACGCTGTGTCGTGTACAAAAAGACAAGTACTTTCGCAGCCATATGCTGTAGCTTTGTTCGGTTTTGTAAGCCAATCCTTGAACGCGAACTGCCCGAATATAGGCGTCAAGCAGTTCGGAATCTTCGGCTGTTCCCTCCACCTGTGGAGGATTATCCGCGGCAGGCAGAACAGCCTTTACCGGAGCGTTGTCACGACCGGTCGTTGAGTGATTGGTTTCGAGAGGCTTACCGCCGGACAACCAGAATTTCCAATCTACCTGTTTGAACGCTGGGGCCTGAGCAACCCGCATCAGAATACCAACGGCTTCAACGCACTGCCTGAACTGCCAATCGGTTAGTGTGGCTTTGCGGCCTAGATCGGAAAACCAGCCGGTAATTTCATCAGCGGTATGATCAGACACTGGGCGGCGTGAACGGACAGAGAGGTATTCCTCAACCCTACGCATATACCAGTGCGCATGTTTCTGTGATTTAGCTAATGTATTGATTTTATTGAAAAGTGGCTGGACTAGCTCCGCAGGAATAACTTGGGATATTTGTTGGGATGTCATCAACGAATCCTTTCGTTTATAGTTAAGACAATATGTAAAGAAATTAGCGGTGACAGATACTATCTGTCAACCATGTAAAAATGATCTATACGGCATGCAGTCTAGAAAGGTTCTATACGGCATGCCGTATAACACACTGTTAGAGCTCAACTACAATGGCCTTAACCAAAGAAGCTATTCGTGGCCTGTACCGGAAGCGTGCCGGTTGGTACGACTTTTCGGCAAATGCCTATTATCTTATCGGCTTCCGGGAGACGAAATACCGAAAAATGGCGGTGTCGGAACTAGCACTGGAAGTCGGTGATACCGTAATCGAGATCGGGTGTGGCACCGGACTTAACTTTAAATATTTACTTCAATCGATCGGCAATACCGGCCATCTTATTGGCGTTGACCTCACGGATGCCATGCTGGAAAAGGCTAAACAAAGAGTCGAGCGAAGTGGTTGGGAAAACGTGCAACTAGTCCAGAGTGACGCAGCGAAATATGTCTTCCCGTCCAGCACAAAAGGCGTCATTTCAACATTAGCATTGACGCTAATTCCTGACTACGAGGCTATTATCAAGCGCGCAGCAAATAGTCTTGTCAGCGGTGGCCGATTTGTCATATTGGATCTCAAGAAGCCTGAGCGCTGGCCACTTTGGATGGCAAAAATAGGCGTCGCAATCACCAAACCGTTTGGCGTGTCATTGGACCTTACAGAACAAAGACCGTGGGAGGTGATGAATAGGTATTTCAAGAACGTAACGATGACAGAAGTATATGGTGGCTTTGTATACATCGCAGTTGGAAGGAAATAGATTGAGCTCTAACAACCCCATCAACTCGGACGTCCAAAAGCGTCGCTTCGCTCTGCTTTTGTACGCCGGTTATGGCGAACGTTAGGCATATAAAACAATGAATGAAAGTACATGGAAACGTACAGTATTTGTGGGCATCTTGATTGTGGCACCATTTGCCTACAACCTATTTATGGAGTTTTGGGCATCACTCTATTTTCAGCATCTCAATGTCACTACTGGCTCATCAAAATTAATTGCGATTCTAAAACTTAGCTTAGCCAGTCTTATTGGTATTACATTACTAGCGAGTTTTTCGGTCTACCTGCTAAGCATTTTTTATCCGTTTTCTGTGCTTTCCAGAGCTATTTTGGTCGCATTAGCTATAGTGCTAGTTAATGCTGCAATCTACATCCATTACAGTGCCTTCGGACTATCAGGGGCCAGTGCTTATCTCATCATTATTGAATGGTCAGAGATTTTACTCATATTTATTTTGCTTGGTTTTGCGGTTCAAAAGCTGAAAGGAGTCAGAAATGCCTAACCAGTCACTGCAGCCGACCGCTAACGCGTCGGCTGAATGTAGCGTTAGCGATCTACAAGTAAAGTACGGATATGACATACAAACTCGATAAAAAATTTCTAAGACGTACCAAATTGAAAATAATTGCCATTGGCTTGGCTTTTCTGACTGTCGGGATAATGCTCACATATTCAATGGTTATTGAAAATGACTGGAAGTTTTTATTTGGTATTTTCTTGATCTATGTAGGCTTTAAAAAAGTCAAGGAACTCAAATACTGGGAAGTAAATAACAGCAAAATATCTCTAGAAATCAATCATGAAGTTGTATCTGTATTTGATTTCAATGAGGCTCGCTCTTTGAAAGTCAACAGAATTACTAAAGCTGTTCTTCAGCCTATCCACGGTAAAATCAAATCTATAGTCATATACAGCTCAGGTGGTGGCATCACTAAACTGGAGGGCTTTGAAACTATGGATAAAATAGCCAGTCAGCTTAAGGGAGTTCTTGGTGAGTCTAATGTCAAAACCGCAAAAATGTTCCATCGCTAACAAGCAAAGGCAGCGGACGCCAAAAAGCGGCGCTCGCTGCTTTGGGCGTTAGCTATTCATAAACTCATGGACGTGAAATGAAAAACTACCTAAAACCATGGAGAGAGAAAGTTGTACCTGCAATCTATTACTCCTATATCTTCTCATTCATTATTTGCCCGATGGCTATGTTCTTTTTTGGTTGGATTGCTAGTTTAGACGGGAATCGAGATTTATCATCTTTTCTTATGATCATCATTGTTCCAATGTTGGTTATGCTGACTATGATAATAGGCGCTATTTCCGTTCTGTTTGGTCTAGTCAGTTTTGATTTATTTCTTTCGTCACTCTCGATAATAGTTATTGCCTTTAAACTCTCGTTAATTGAGTTTAAAGCTTGGTATTTAGTTGTGTTCAGTTTAATTTTACTGGCGGGCAGCTATAATTTTTTTAGAAAAAAAGGTAATAGCTAACAAGTCACTGCAGCCGACCGCTACCGCGTCGGCTGAATGAAGCGTTACGTTTCATAAGATTCGGATACCATGAAAACTAGATTGAAAGAGTTTATTCAGCATCTCTACCACGAGGTAGAGGATGAAGATAAGGCGGAGGAATACTTAGATAACGCTTTGCCGTCGATCGGTCTTATTGTCATGTACTTCAATTCTCTGGAAAGCTCCTTAGACTCGGTTTTGTGTGAGAACTTCACAGACAGAACCGATTCGACCGGGCTTATTGTCTTAAACAAAATGAATTACTCGGCAAAAGTTGACCTTCTAAAGCGCTTCTGCGACGACTTCCAGACCGGATTGAACCGAGAGTTAAAGGGCTACGAACAGCTTTTAAGCGATCTAAGGGAGTCCTCACGTCTAAGAAATTTGGTGGTTCATGCCAACTGGGAATCTACAGACGACCAGGGGTATACATACGTTCGGCTAAAAATGTCCAAGAATGGTATGCATCAAGAGTACGTTCAGTTCGACGAAGAATCCCTTCAAAGAATAATCGAGCTCATCATAAAGACGCGGTTCTCATTACATGATTTTTGGGATCATCGAAACGACGTGCTCTACGGTAGAGCGTAAACGTAACAAACGCGTCAACGGGGACTGGTTTTCCGCTGGCGCTACAAACCAGCCCGTTACGCGGGGCGTTGGGCGTAAAAAGGTATATCATATGGAAACATCTGGTTTAATTGAAGCTGTTGGTGCGCAAGCTACTACAACGGACAGAAAGAAACCGCGGTCACAGGGCAGATCCAGCGACAGAGGAGAAACGATATGAAGAATTCACGGAGCAAGATTCTCCATTCAGTAATATTGGCGTTCGCAACCGCAGCGATAACTGGTTGCGGAAATGACGAATCTTCTGCAAAGAGCCAAGAATCTTTCGCGAGTAGCGGCGATAAATGGTTCGTTGCAGGGAATGTGGAACAAGCGTATAGATCGCAAATCCAGATGGATGCGCTCAATGCCGGCAAGAAACCATTCGAAGCCGACACAAGTTGCATGGCGATACTTCCAATCGCTCAAAAATCGTTGAGCGATTCTAATAATGCCGGGACGTTTGTTCAACTAATGTATAAGACATGCAACGATGCGGGACTAAAGTTTCAAAACAAGGCTCGATGCGAATCCGATCGACTGCAATTGCTCTGTCGATGAGAACAGGCGGGCCTCAGTTTGCACTTTACGACTATGCCGCATACGTTGCTTTGGCGGGCCAGGACTCGCTACGAACTGACGGCAAACTGTAGGAAAAGCGCAGATAAATACATTGCCGATGGCGTTGCGCTGTTCGAGAAATACGTCACGTCTTGAACTGACGCGCGAGATCGAATACAGAACGACACGCGCGGAAGCCGAAGTGCTCGGCGAGATACCCGGCAATCGAGTCCCTCCGCGGGTCAGAAACTTTGGCGCCCAACACGTCGCTTCAGCCGACGTCGGCGCTATCACGCCTCCTCGGCTGAGCTTGGCGTTAGTTGACATAGGAAAAACATGAAACCTGGAAGAAATGGACTTCTCTACTTATCAGCCAGCCTTATTTTTGGCTCGGTTTTACTAGGTTTAATTGTGTTCGAAACGAAGATCTCATTCGTTAAAACTTTTGCGCCATTTATTTCAGTGATAATCGCACTATGTCTAACAATAGGGGCATTAATATTTTTATGGTGGTTTCTCCGTGACATTATCTGGATAGTAATCCATATTCCCAAGGCATTTAAAGGTTGGAAGGAAGGAAGAAAACAAGTTCGATTATTGAAAAGAAACAAAGAAATCCTGCAGAAGCTTGATGCTATCAGCTGTGACAACTCTCTCACGGAGAGTCAAAAGACACTAAAAACTGTTGAGCTATTTAAGGATTATGGTTTGGCAAAAAATTCAACAACTAACAAGCCATCGCAGCCGACCGCTAACGCGTCGGCTGAATGAAGCGTTAGCCACACAAAGAAACGATGAAGAATATTCTGCTCACAATAGCCCTCCTCGGAGCATTTGTTCCGGTACACGCTGAGAATACGGACCTCACAATTGAGGAGCTCGGGCAGCGAATGACGTTTTTCTACTCCAAACCCAGCAAAGCCGAATTCGATGCGATCCAAGTCGGGATCAGTATAAATCTCAAGGAATTGTCAACAGGCACAGAAGAGACCGCAAAGCTGATGGCGGTCTTTCTCGGCAAAGTTCAGATGAAGCACGGCTGGTCGATCATGGATCTTGGAATGCTCGATGATGGAGCACGCTCAATCGCTGCCCGGGATAAATCAGAGTTTTCCCGATTCGTGTGGAACGATGCTCAAATTAGTCCCACAAGGCTAGATATCTGGTGGACAAGCTTTTTTGCCACCGGCGACACAGGTTATCTTGACAAGATTATCGATCAAGTAGGCGATCTCGATGCTCAAAGTGGCGCTGCCAACATCTTGGTAATGGGCGCTGCCAATTGGTCGTTCGAATCAAACTGTCGTCAACATCAAGCCGTGTTGGACTATGCAAAAAACGTTCTCGCAACACAGGCCAAGAGGCCGAACCGCAAGACCATAGAGAATATTGTTTACTCTGGAATCAAGGGGTCGTAGTACTTGAAAACCATTGCCGCCAGTGATTTGCGGTGTTAGCTGAAAAAGTATTGCAATGCCCAAAGTGATAGAATAGTATCACTTTTATGAAAACAGAACTCGTAACCACACTAAAACGGCAAGCGACTAAAATACTTGCTGATCTTCACAGCACTAAAGAGCCTGTTCTGATTACTGAGCATGGCCAACCTTCTGCGTATTTGGTTGATGTTGAAGATTATGAGCTTATGCAAAATAGAATGCGTATTCTGGAAGGTATAGCTCGGGGCGAAAGAGCAGTTTTTGAAGGCCATGTATATTCAGAATCGGAAGCTGAAGAGAAAATGGGTAAATGGCTCAAATAATATGGACGGAGTCAGCGCTCAACGATTTAAACGAAATAGCTGAATACATAGCGTTGGACAAGCCCAGCGCTGCAAAAAAGTTAGTTCGGCAAGTTTTTCAATCCACAAAGCGTCTCAAAGATTTTCCTGAATCCGGTAAAGCACCTTCTGAGCTACAGAATACCGACTATCGAGAGATTGTCATTGGGCCTTGCAGAGTGTTCTATCGCATAGAAGGCAAAAAGGTTTTTATCCTTTATGTCATGCGTGGAGAAAGGGAACTGAGAAAATTTCTACTTGAAGACAGAAATCAGGAAGTTGACTAAAGAGGCCGGTCATACTCCCGTTTTTAACTGGAACTATTATAGAAAGTCAGGCCACCCGTAGGTGGCCTTGTTGTTTCTGGATTCCCGCCTTCGTGGGAATGACGGAACCCGTCCTGGCGGGCTATGTCGTTGTTGACTTCAGATCAACAGCGGCGCAATCACCAAACTGACAATCGCCATTACATTGATCAGAATGTTCATCGACGGGCCGGAGGTGTCTTTCATCGGATCGCCGACAGTGTCACCGACAACCGTTGCTTTATGAACATCTGAGCCTTTGCCGCCATGGTTGCCTTTTTCAACGTGTTTTTTGGCATTATCCCAGGCGCCGCCGGCATTAGCCATCATCAAAGCCATCATTACACAACAGATTAAGGCACCGCCCAGCAAACCTCCCAGCGCTTCAGGGCCGAGGCCGAAACCCACGACAACCGGCGCTAATACCGCCAGCGACCCGGGCAGGATCATCTTGTTCAAAGCGGCCTTGGTGGCAATATCCACGCAGCGCGCGGTATCCGGTTTGGCAGTCCCTTCCAGTAATCCCGGAATTTCTTTGAACTGCCGACGGATTTCATGAATCATGTCAAAAGCGGCATCACCGACCGCTGTCATGGTCAAAGAGCTGACCAGGAACGGGAAAATACCGCCGAGGAACATGCCCATCAATACCACCGGGTTATTGATGAGCAGGGCGAAATTGGGATCACCGTGACTAACGGTTTCGATATAGGCACTGATAATTGCCAGCGCTGCCAGCGCCGCAGCACCGATGGCAAAACCTTTACCAATCGCTGCCGTGGTATTACCCAATTCATCCAGGGAATCGGTGATGTCACGGGTGGCTTTACCCATTCCCGCCATTTCGGCAATGCCGCCGGCATTGTCAGCAACCGGACCATAAGCATCGATAGCCATGGTAATACCGACGGTTGCCAGCATGCCCACAGCGGCAATGCCGACACCGTAGAGTCCGGCAAAATGGCTGGCGGTAAAGATGATAGTAGCGATGGTAATGACCGGAATAGTCACCGATTGCATACCCAGAGCCAGACCGCCGATCATAATGGTGGCGGGGCCGGTTTCACCACTGGCTGCCAGTTTTCTGACCGGCGCGCCACCGGTGTAATACTCAGTTATCAGGCCAATAATAATGCCGCCGACAGCGCCGACCAATACCGCAAGCCAGAGGTTGGTTTCACCGCCAAGCAGGGTTATCAGGAACCAGGAGACGATAATAAACAGTAAAGAAGCCCCCATGGTGCCGATTCGTAGCGCGACTTCAGCGCTTTTCCGGGAAAAGACTTTAACTGTCAGAATGCCGGCAACTGAACACAGCAGGCCGATGGAGGACAGCGCCAGCGGCATAAACATCAGCGTTTGCTGGCTGTCTGCCAGCTGACTGACCGCTATTGCGCTCATGGTGGATGCAATGGCAATACTGGCGATCATCGCGCCACAGTAAGATTCGAAGATATCCGAGCCCATGCCGGCAACATCACCGACATTGTCACCGACATTGTCAGCGATAACGCCCGGATTACGCGGATCATCTTCCGGGATACCGGCCTCGACCTTGCCGACCAGATCAGCGCCGACATCAGCACTTTTGGTGAAAATGCCGCCACCAACACGAGAGAATAAAGCCACTGAAGAGGCGCCCATCCCGAATCCGTGAATGATATGTGCAGTATGGGGATCACCGCCATAAAGCAGGTACAGAATACCCAGTCCCAGCAAGCCCATGGCGGCCACAGTCAGCCCCATGACCGAGCCGCCGAAAAAAGCCACGGTCAAAGCCTCTGCCGCCCCTTTATCACGGGCGGCAATGGCCGTTCTGACATTGGCTTTAGTGGCAGCGTACATACCGATGAAACCGGCTGATGCCGAGCATATGGCACCTATAAAAAAGGCCAGCGCGGTATGCCAGCCCAAGTCGGATAAACCGAGTGCAATAATGCAGACAAGGCAGAAGATGGCGAGACGTGAATACTCAGCCCGCATAAAGACCATTGCACCAAGATGAATCTGATCGCCGATCTCAACCACTTTGCCGGTACCGGGTGAATGGGTTTTGACCTTGTTGTAAACCAGAAAAGCACAAAATAGTCCGAATATTCCCAAAATTGCCGGGACGTAGCTGAGTGACGTCATAAGTCTTACCTCGTTATTATGGTTAGAAGGGTATTGCCTAGTGTTGCTCCTCGTTAGGTTCTATGGTGCTCGGTTTCTTATACCTGTATCGTAAACTGAAGTAAAGTCAGCAGCTTAGAGAAAGCGAAGATGTCAGCAGTCTAGACACTGGCCGCAAATTTATTGCTCATTATATTAAAGCAACAAAACACACCTAAGTCCGATAGATTTCTGGGCGAAACTGAAAAAAAGAATTTGACAAGAATCACGGTTCGTAGTAGTAAATTAACCCCCCCCCCCACGTTACTACGCACTGCCTGTTGAACACGCGAGCGAGCGATAGACATAGCAATAAATTCAAGGGGACCACATGTCCTACAAAACAATGACACAGGTCAAACATGTCAGTTTTTTGACCTTAAATAACTTCTCGATGGTCGCATTCTCAAATGCTATTGAGATATTGCGCATGGCAAATTACCTCCTCGGGGAGGAAGCCTACCGATGGTCCGTCATCACGCCGGACGGGCGACCCGTGCAAGCAAGCAATGGTCTTTCATTCCTCGAAACAACAACACTGGAAACCTCCAATACGCCCGATATGCTGCTGGTCTGTGGCGGTGTCGATGTGCAGGCTGCGACTGTCCCAGCTGTTATTCAGCTTCTGAAACAGGTCAGCAAACACGATATTTGGTTAGGAAGTCTTTGTACAGGCAGTTATGCGTTGGTGAAAGCCGGTTTGCTCGATGGCTACCAATGCACGATTCATTGGGAAAATATGGCTGGCTTGTGCGAAGAATTCCCTCACATCCAACCCCTGGAGGAGTTGTTCGTCATTGATCGCGATCGTTGCACCTGTGCAGGAGGAACGGCGCCGCTGGATCTTATGTTGGCATTCGTTTCGGCACGTTTTGGCAAGAATCTGGAGGCCGAAATTTCAGACCAGTTCATGCTGGTTCGTGCACGCGACAGCAAAGACCAGCAGCATATTCCCGTTGCGGCACGTGTCGGATATAGCCATAAAGCATTGATAGAGGTATCTGCACTGATGGAAGCTAATATTGAAGAACCGCTGTCTCTTGATGAACTCGCCAGCCTGGCCGGTTTATCACAACGCCATCTGCAACGTATGTTCCGCCAGACCCTCGGCGTGACTCCCATGCAGTATTACCTCAACATCAGACTACGACGTGCTCGGGCGCTGCTGCTGCAAACCGAGATGTCTGTCATGAGCATCACTGTCGCCTGCGGGTTTCAATCCGCCTGCCATTTCAGCAAGTCCTACCGCGCTTTGTTCGGCTGTTCGCCTAGCATGGAACGGCGTCAGTGTGACCCAATGCCCCTGAAAAATTCGTTCGGCGACGCATCTACAAATTCGTTCGTCGACGCATCTATATGAGATAGCGCGGCCTGAGTATTGCGTCGCATTGTATTGCTACACACCTTCATTTAGTCACTGGCATCAATCAATGCTGGTGACTTTTTTACCCTAAATTCCGCACCACAGAAATGGAATGGTCCGTCCCGCTCCATAGACGGCATCGAAGTGCCGGAATGGAGCCACATTTAACAAGAAGCAGAAACGAAGCGAACCATTCCATTTCTGTGGTGAAACTGAGGTTTCCAGATTTATTGTGTTAAGCCATACCGGTAAAACGAGCTGTCAGCACAGCACCACCATTCGCCCCCCATTTTGACCAAAACGACACGTGTCGTATTAAGCAAAGAAAATGTCTGATGTAGCATAGTTCAAAGCCTGCGAATCGAGAAAATAGCACTTCCCCTTAAGCGCAAGAATATATTTCGGAGGCGGCTGGCTTGAAAAAAGATTATTCCTTTTGGAAATTGCTAACACAGGGTTTCAAACATCATGAAGGCTGGGAGCCGGTATGGCGCAGCCCAGAGCCAAAAGCATCCTACGATGTAGTGATCGTGGGTGCTGGTGGCCATGGTCTGGCAACCGCCTATTACCTGGCCAAAGAACATGGCATCAAAAATATTGCTGTACTGGAAAAAGGCTATCTGGGGGGCGGAAACACGGCGCGTAACACCACCATTGTTCGCTCAAATTATCTGTGGGATGAAGCCGCCTTGCTCTACGAGCACTCACTCAAGCTGTGGGAAGGCCTGACCGAAGACATTAACTTCAATGTCATGTTCAGCCAGCGAGGTGTATTCAACCTGGGGCATACCTTGCAGGATATGCGCGACATTGAACGGCGTGTCAACGCCAACAATCTCAACGGGATTGATGCTTACGCTCTCACCGCGGCAGAAGTCAAAGAGCGCATTCCCATGATCAATATTTCTGGCAATACGCGCTACCCCATTATGGGTGCCAGCTTTCAGCCGCGCGGTGGCGTTGCGCGCCATGATGCGGTGGCTTGGGGCTTTGCCCGTGCCGCCAGCAATTATGGCGTAGACATCATCGAGAATTGTGAAGTCACCGCCATGGATATTGAAAACGCCAGCATCAAGGGCCTGCAAACCAGCCGTGGCTACATCAAGGCATCCAGGGTTGGCTGTGTGACTGCCGGCCATTCCTCTGTCATGGCAAAGGCGGCAGGCATACGCATGCCCATCGAGAGCCATCCGTTACAGGCTTTTGTATCAGAATCGCTCAAGCCTGTTCTGGATACAGTCGTGATGTCTAATGCGGTGCATGGCTATGTGAGTCAGTCAGATAAAGGTGAACTGGTGATTGGCGCCGGGATTGACCCTTATTTAAGCTACGCCCAGCGTGGCAGCCCGCACGTCATAGAACACACGTCGGCAGCGATTATCGAGCTGTTCCCGATGTTTTCGCGTGTGCGCATGAACCGCCAATGGGGCGGCATCGTCGACATCACGCCGGATGCTTGCCCGATTATCAGCAAGACCAAGGTCAAGGGCTTGTATTTCAATTGCGGCTGGGGCACTGGCGGCTTCAAGGCCACTCCCGGTTCCGGCAACGTATTTGCCTACACCATTGCCAACGACCAAGCCCATCCACTCAATGCCGCATTCTCGCTTGACCGTTTCTATAGCGGCCACCTGATTGACGAGCATGGCGCCGCTGGCGTTGCGCATTAATTAAGGAGTTGTTCTCATGTTTGTGATTCGATGTCCGCATTGCTGTGAAGCACGGGAAGAGGAAGAGTTCAGCTACGCTGGCGAGGCCTTTATTGCACGTCCGGCAGCGCCGGAAGAACTGGACGATGAAGCCTGGGGAGATTATGTGTTCATGAAAAAAAATCCCAAAGGCTGGCACTGGGAAATGTGGAGCCACAGTACAGGTTGCCGCAAGGTTTTTGTCATCAGACGCAATACTGCCAACCACGCCATAGCCGACATCTGGACCCTGGCAGAAGCGCGTGCAGCATATGAAGAAAAAGAGGCGGCCACCGCATGAGATCAAGAATTCTCCACAAAAATATCCGCGTTGATTTAAAGCGTCCCATCTCTTTCACCTTTGATGGCAAAAGCTATCAAGGCTACGCGGGTGACACACTGGCCTCCGCACTGCTTGCCAATGGTGTCAAGCTTGTTGCGCGCAGTTTTAAGTATGGCCGCCCCCGCGGCATTATCGGGGCAGGGGCAGAAGAACCCAATGCCCTGGTGCAGATTGATGTGGGTGCCCGCACCACGCCCGACCTGAAAGCGACCCAGGTTGAGCTGTACGATGGACTGGTCGCTGCACGTACCAGTGGCTGGCCCTCGCTTGCCTTTGATCTAAAAAGTATAGGCGGCAAATTCTCGCGCTTCATGCCAGCGGGTTTTTACTACAAAACCTTCAAAGCGCCCGTTAAATTATGGCCTTTCTACGAAAACATCATTCGTAAAGCCGCAGGTTATGGTAAATCTCCCGTGGAGGCCGATACCGACAGTTACGATCACAAACACCATCATGTTGATCTGCTGGTTATTGGCGGCGGTGCCTGTGGTTTACTATCAGCCTTGCTTGCAGGACGCAGCGGATTAAGCGTACTGCTTGTCGATGATCAAGCAGAGCTGGGTGGATATCTTCTCTCCATGCCCAATGTCAATATTGGTGGGCTGAGTGCCGCGGCATGGAGCGCCCAGATCGTGGCTGAATTACACAGTTTGCCGAATGTCAGTATCTTGCAACGGACAACTGCATTTGCCTTGCATGACATGAACCTGATTCAGGCGGTAGAGCTGATGCAAGATCATCTGCCACACACTGCGCGGCAGACCGACGAGCGTCGTGAACGCATGCACCGCATCCGTGCCACACAGGTGATGCTGGCAACCGGTGCGATTGAACGTCCGCTAGTGTTCGGCAACAACGACTTGCCCGGTATCATGACAGTCTCTGCCCTGACCACCTATTTCAACCGTTACGGGGTTGCCTGTGGACAGCGTGCGCTCATCCTCACCAGCAATGATCTCGCCTATCAAGGTGCGGTTGATCTTGCATGCGGCGGCGTCGAAGTCACCATCGTTGATACGCGGGAAAGCATTAACCCCGAATGGGCAAACCGTATTCAAAAGCAGGGAATCAAGCTGTATGCCGGCTATGGTATTTCTAAAGCGGTAGGCTCAGGTGAAGTAAAAGGTGCGCAGCTGGTCAAACTGGACGCTTCGCAGAATACGGCGACTGGCAACGGCCCCTTTATCTCTTGTGATGTACTGGCCAGCTCAGGAGGTTTATCGCCCACCGTACATTTATTCTGCCATGACGGTGGACGCCCGCAATGGGACGAGTCACGTCTTGCTTTTGTCGCGTCTGCAGATGGGCGTGCTGCCGCAGGCGTGTATTGCACAGGCGCTGTCACTGGTGTTTTTGGCTTGCAGGATGCCCTTGAAAAAACGCAGGGGATGATGCAGGAAATCCTGACTGGTTTGGGCAAGACGCCGGCAGATACCCATCAGCCCTTAAGCACCGATGAAGTGCCTTCCATCCCCGCCCGTGCGATCTTCCGTATCCCTGATGGCAAGGCTGAAGGTCATGGAGCCAAGGCATTTGTTGATTTTCAGAATGATGTTGCGGTGACAGATATTCAGCTCGCAGTGCGTGAAAACTTTCGCTCTATTGAACACATCAAACGCTACACGGCACTCGGCTTTGGTACCGACCAGGGAAAACTATCCAATGTCAACGGCTTTGCCATCGCGGCAGAAGCCTTGGGCAAAACCATACCTGAAGTCGGTACAACCACCTATCGCCCGGCCTACACGCCGGTTTCATTCGCCGCATTGGCCGGCAGCCATGTAGGTGACACCTTTGAGCCTCGACGTTACACCGCCATGCAGGCCGCGCACGAAAGCCGTGGTGCTGCATTCGAAACTGTCGGCCAATGGATGCGGCCATGGTACTTCGCCAAACCCGGCGAAGATCTGCACGCCGCCGTCAATCGCGAATGCCTGGCCGCCCGTAATGGCGTTGCCATGCTGGATGCATCTACGCTGGGCAAGATTGATATTCAAGGCAAAGATGTCCGCGAATTTCTGAACCGTGTTTACGCTAATGCCTGGGGCAAGCTCGTCCCTGGGAAATGCCGTTACGGTTTAATGCTGGATGAAAATGGCATGGTCATGGATGACGGGGTCACCGCCTGTATTTCGGACACTCACTTCCTGATGACCACCACTACTGGCGGTGCTGCCCACGTCATGAGTTGGCTGGAACAGTGGCATCAGACCGAATGGCCTGAGCTGGAAGTCTATATGACCTCGGTCACTGACCACTGGGCCACCGCCGCGTTGGTAGGGCCGAAAAGCCGCGAAGTATTGGCAAAGTTATGCAGCGACATTGACTTATCCAAAGAGGCTTTCAAGTTCATGGATTGGCGCGATGGCACGGTAGCCGGTGTCCCCGCACGCGTGTATCGCATCAGCTTTTCGGGCGAACTTGCCTTTGAAATCAACGTGGATGCCAGCTATGGCCACTACGTATGGGAGGCGCTTATGCAAGCAGGTGCTGAATTCGATATTACGCCATATGGTACTGAGACCATGCACGTACTTCGTGCCGAAAAAGGCTTCATCATCGTGGGGCAGGAAACTGATGGCTCGGTTACTCCGTTTGATCTGGGTATGCCCTGGGCTGTCGGTATGAAAAAACCATTCAGCTTTATCGGCAAACGTTCGCTGGCGCGTAGCGACACCGCCCGTAGTGACCGTAAGCAACTAGTTGGTCTGGTGCCGGAAGACCCTGCCGTAGTGCTTAAGGAGGGCGCGCAGCTCATCGAATCGCCCGAACATGCCCCTCCGGTACCGATGTTGGGACATGTGACCTCCAGTTATCACAGCGCTTTTCTGGGCAGATCCATTGCCATGGCGCTGGTCAAAGACGGTTTTGCCCGGCGCGATGACCCGGCGCGCGATACGCTCTATGCCTGGGCTGAGGGCAAGGCCACCAAGGTCAAACTGGTTTCCTCCGTATTTGTTGATGCTGAAGGAGCGCGACACAATGTTTGAACCTGAATTCAACCCATCCATGCAATCTCCCTTGCAGCATTTCAATCTTGCCGCCCGTGCCGAACCATTCAACGCCTCGAAGGGCGCATGGATCAGCGAAAAATCGCTGTTGGGGTATATCAGCTTGCGTGGCAATGCCGAAAATGCTGCGTTTGTCGAAGCAGCCAATCGGGCGCTGGACACAAAGTTACCCACACAACCGTGCGGCCTGCAATATACGTCATGGGGGGCTGTTCTTTGGTTGTCCCCTGATGAGTGGCTGCTCATTTGTGAACGCGCACAACGCGAAGCCTTGCAATCTGCATTGACGTACGCACTGACTGGTATTCACAGCCAAGTTGTTGATAATTCCGGCGGCTATACCTCGGTACTGCTCAAGGGAGAACGAGCCAGTGATGTGCTGCAGCACTGTACGGTGTATGACCTCAACGCACTTAAGTCAGGCAAGGTGGTCGGTACGACTTTTGGCAAACTGTCGCTATATTTATACCGCGAAGGGGAGGGCTATTGCCTGCTGTTTCGTCGTAGTTTTGCCGATTACATCTGGCGATATCTGGAGCGCAGTGCCGAGCCGTATGGATTGGGCATTGTGGCAGGCGCGGAACGATGAACTACAGCGTATTTGAGGTTTTCCGCATCGGGATTGGGCCCTCCAGCTCACATACGGTGGGTCCCATGAGCGCGGTGAACCGTTTTCTGTTAGAAATCAAACACCGTGAATTACTGCAGCAAGTTGCGCAAGTGCAAGTCCACCTTTATGGTTCGCTGGCACTCACCGGCATAGGCCATGGTACCGACCGCGCCGTACTGGCGGGTCTGGTCGGCGCACTGCCGGATGAGGTCGATCCGCTAACGATCGATCCACTGGTTGAGTCAATCAAAACCACCGGGCATCTCAAGCTCATGGGCGAGTTGGATATCCCCTTTGATTACCAGCAAGATTTGGTCTTTCATCCGCAGCAAACCCTGCCGCAACATCCTAATGGCCTGATATTGCAAGCCTTTTATGATGATGGTGATTTGCTGCATCGCAATGTCTATTTTTCAATTGGCGGTGGCGCGGTGCTGGACGAAAAAGAAATCATCGCCAGCACAAAAGCAAAAACCGACAACGTGGTGAAGGATTTGCGAAGCGCGCCCTACTGGTTTGGCAGCGCGGCAGATTTATTACGGCTAGGTGCTCAACACAAGCTTTCCATTGCCGAGATGGTATGGCAAAACGAGATGAAGTATCAGGATGCCAGCACCACCCGCGCCAAGTTATTACAGGTATGGGAGGTGATGCAGGCCAGCATTGAACGCGGTCTGGTCGCCACCGGCAAACTGCCTGGAAATCTGAACGTAGACCGGCGGGCACATAAACTCTACCAACAGGCCAGCACGGTGGGCGGCAAGTTGTCAGCAGACTTTCAATCCATGGATAGGGTGAGTGCCTTTGCCATCGCAGTCAATGAAGAAAACGCTTGTGGTGGACGGGTCGTCACCGCACATACCAATGGTTCGGCGGGCGTTATCC
>NZ_JAPDMV010000021.1 GCF_026319305.1 Methylophaga sp. OBS4 | reverse complement strand
CCGTTATGGGCTGGGGGCGATTAAAGGGGTGGGCGAATCGGCGCTGGCCGGAATTGTGGCAGAACGTGAGCAAGGCAAGGCTTTTACCTCACTGTATGATTTCTGCCGACGGGTGGATATGCGCAAGATTAATCGCAGGGTGATGGAAGCATTAGTCAAAGCCGGTGCTATGGATTCACTCGGTGGCCACCGTGCCAGTCTACAAGCGAGTTTGACCCGGGCCATGCAGATTGCTGAGCAGCATCGCCGTGATCAGGACAGTGGTCAAAATGATTTGTTCGGCCTAGCGCCCGATAATGGCAGTGAGCAGGAAGAACCGCTGGAACCAGCCGCAGAGTGGACGGAAGAACAACTGCTGCTGGCAGAAAAAGAAACCCTGGGTTTATATCTGAGTGGTCACCCGATTGATCGCTATGAAGCCGAACTGGCTAACTTTGTCCCCAAGAAAATAAATGAGCTGGATGCGCCGGAATCCAAAGGTTATCAGCGTAATGAGAAACCGGTGTTAACTGCCGGCCTGATTGTGGCTATTCGCACCATGAAGTCCAAAAACGGCGGCCGCATGGCTTTCCTTACCCTGGATGATCAAAGCGGACGTCTGGAAGTACGGATATTTGCCGATGTATATGATCAGTACCAGCCGTTGATTCAGCCTGATAAACTAGTAGTAATACAAGGAAAAATTGGTCAGGATAACTTTACTGGTGGCCTCGCAGCCACGGCAGAGAAAGTCTATGATATGACTGGTGCCCGCGAAGTTTTTGGCCAGGCTCTGCAGATCAACATCGAAAACAGTGACGGTGGGCAGCACTGGATAGAGCCGCTTAAAACAACGCTAAGTCCGTTTCGTGGAGGCAATATGGCACTGGAATTAATGTACCAGAACCGGGATGCCAAAGCGTTGATCAACTTTGGCGAAGACTGGCAGGTGACGCCCAGTGATACGCTGCTCAATCAACTGAGCACACTTCCGGGAAGTCTTGCTGTTACAATGAGATACAAGTCCTAGCATAAGGAGCGCCGTATGTCCGCAAGTGAAGACAAACAGACGGTAACGGCACCGTTGCCGACTGACGACTTATCTGATGCACTTGATGCAGCCATGCTAGTCACCAAACCTATTCCCGTGAAGATTCAAAAAGCGGACGAATCGGGAACCCTCACAAAAGAAGAACGCAACCAGCGCAGCCTGGCAAACAGACTCGGCTTGCCTTTTGTACGGCTGCACAACTATGAATTTGATGAAAAAGTGCTGGGTATGATCCCTGCTGACTTTGCCAGAAAAAATGATGTGATTCCGCTACGGGTGAATAAAACGCATCTGCTGGTTGCGGTGGCCAGCCCGGTGGATCAGGATCTGTATCAGTCACTGAAATTTGTCACCGGTTTGTTTATTGATGTCACGGTTTCCCTTGAGGAAGATATCAGATGGGCAGTCAGAAAATTCTATGGTGCACAGGATGATGAGCTGGCACTGGAATCACTTAACAACGGCCACATCGATCATGAAGGCACACAGGAACTGGAACGCCTGAGTAGTGAGCGTCCTATCGTTCGCCTGGTCAGCAACATTCTTGTCGATGCGATAGAGCGCCGTGCTTCTGATATTCATATCAAACCGCGGGATAAAAATGTCGAACTGATTTATCGGATGGACGGTGTCCTGACCAATATCCGTTTTTTCAGTAAAACCCTGCTCCCCGCGGTGGTCAGTCGTATCAAAATCATTGGTGGAATGAACATTGCCGAAAGGCGTGTGCCGCAGGATGGCCGCTGTTGTGTCAAACATAAAAGCAACCCGGTTGATTTACGTATATCCATCATGCCTACGGTTGAGGGTGAGAGCGTGGTGATTCGCCTGCTGAACTCGCAGGTGGGGCTTAAGTCCGTTTCAGAGCTTGGCTTTACCTCTCACGATGAGGATGTATTCCGGGAGTTGCTGGGCAAAAGTAACGGCATATTCCTGGTTACTGGCCCTACCGGCTCCGGCAAGTCGACCACGCTTTATGCTGCGTTGGCAGAAGTTCAGAAGCAGAATGTAAACATTCTTACGGTTGAAGATCCGGTTGAATACCATATGGATGGCATTCAGCAGATACAGATCAATCATGCCACCGGTTACACCTTTGCGCGAGCTTTACGTAATATTTTGCGTCATGACCCAGATGTGATTCTGGTCGGGGAAATACGCGATGAAGAAACCGGCAAAATTGCAGTGGAAAGTGCTTTGACCGGTCACCTTGTGCTCAGCACGTTACATACCAATGACGCGGCAGGCGCGGTGACGCGTTTGCTGGAAATGGGGATCGAACCCTATTTGCTTAATGGCAGTTTGCTCGGAGTGCTGGCACAACGGCTGGTGAAGGAGAACTGTCCTCACTGTCTGCAACTGGAACCGGTTGACCCCTTGATCAGAAAAATATTGGAGGTGTCTGACAAGGAAATGTTTTATCGCAGTACTGGCTGTGACCACTGCAATGATACCGGTGTTGTGGGACGGATTGCCGTGTATGAATTATTGCAGGTGAGCGACACCATTCGGAAACATATACATGCTGAGACCTCTTCAGTTGATATTCATGACGAAGCGGTTAAAGCCGGTATGGTGCCACTGACCGACAATGCAATGGTACGTGCCAGGGCGAAACAAATTTCGTTGGCCGAAGTGTATCGTGTACGATTAGACTAGTGTTTACGGACCCTAATAATTTTGATCTGATGGACAAGAGGATTCCAGCGTGGATATGACACCGTATTTGAGACTGATGGCCGATAAAGAAGCCTCGGATATGTTCTTCTGTACCGGCACCGAACCCCATATCAAGATAGAGGGGGTGATTCGACCAGTGGGTACCCAGCGGCTGGCACCGGGTGATGTGAAGGAAATGGCCTATTCTTTAATGAATGAAGAACAGGCCAAAGAATTTGAAAATACGCTGGAAATGAATTTTGCCGTGCCCCTCAAAGGGGTCGGGCGTTTCCGGGTCAATATTTTCCGTCAACGAGGCGAATGTTCAATCGTTATTCGCTATATCAAAACCAAAATCCCGTCATTTGACGACATCAACCTGCCCACAATTTTGGGCGATGTGGTGATGGAAAAACGTGGTTTGGTCCTGGTCGTAGGGTCGACAGGTTCAGGTAAATCTACAACACTGGCGGCGATGATTGGCCACCGCAACCGTAATTCCAGCTCGCATATCCTGACCATTGAAGATCCGCTGGAATTTGTCCATCATCACGAACGCTCTATTGTTCAGCAACGTGAAGTAGGCATAGATACACTCTCCTATGCAAACGCGCTGAAAAATGCGTTAAGGGAAGCCCCGGACGTCATTCTGATCGGTGAGGTGCGTGATATGGAAACGATGAAACATGCCATAAACTATGCTGAAACAGGGCATTTGTGTCTGGCGACATTACACTCCAACAATGCAAATCAGGCTCTGGACCGCATTATCAACTTCTTCCCTGAAACACTGCATCGGCAATTGTTGATGGATCTGTCACTTAATCTCAGAGCCATCATTTCTCAGCGTCTGTTACCGACACAGGAAGGCGTTCGCGTGCCGGCCGTAGAGGTGATGCTGAACTCGCCCTACATTGCAGAATTAATCAATAAAGGTGATATCAGCGGTATCAAAGAAGCGATGCGTGACAGTAATGAAATCGGCACGATCACCTTCGATCAGGCGCTGATGAGCTTGTACAAAGCCGGCAAAATTACCGAACAGGAAGCGCTGCGCAATGCCGACTCACGTAACGACCTAAGCCTGGCTATTCGACTGGGCGCAGGAGCCGATGACAGCGACACGGAAGATGAACTGATCCTGAGCTGAGTTCCCGCTGTCTGCAACGTGTATAATTCGACAAATTTGAACCTAAGGTAAACCTGATGCAGTTACATTTCCTTGACTATGAGCAACCCATCGCTGAACTGGAAGCAAAAATTGATGAGTTGCGCTATATGAGTAACGACAGTGATTTGAATATCACTGAAGAAATTCAGAAGTTAAAGGAAAAGAGTGAATCGCTGACCAAATCCATTTTTGCATCACTGACGCCATGGCAGGTGACACAAATGGCCCGTCATCCTCAGCGCCCTTACACACTGGATTACATTAATCACATCATTACAGATTTCGAAGAACTGCATGGTGATCGCACTTATGGTGATGATGCGGCCTTGGTTACCGGGCTGGGTCGTCTTAATGGTCGGCCTGTTGCAGTGATTGGTCATCAGAAAGGACGTGATACTAAAGAGAAAGTCGCCAGAAACTTCGGCATGCCGCGGCCGGAAGGTTACCGCAAGGCTTTACGCATTATGAAAATGGCGGAACGTTTCGGTTTGCCGGTCATTACCTTTATTGATACGCCGGGTGCTTATCCCGGTATCGGCGCAGAAGAACGCGGGCAGAGTGAAGCGATTGCCCGCAACCTGTTTGAAATGGCGCAGTTGAAAACGCCAATTATCAGCACGGTGATTGGTGAAGGCGGTTCCGGTGGCGCCCTGGCCGTGGGCGTGGCCGACCATCTGATGATGCTTGAATACAGCATTTATTCGGTTATTTCACCCGAAGGTTGTGCCTCCATTTTATGGAAAAGCGCAGAAAAAGCCCCTGATGCCGCCGCCACTCTGGGGGTGACATCCACTCGTTTGAAAGAACTGAAACTGGTTGATGAAATTGTGCCGGAACCTCTGGGTGGCGCCCATCGCAATGTTGAAGAAACGGCGGCGCGTGTCAAAAACGCCATTGAAGCAAAAATCAAGGAACTGGAATCTCTATCCAGTGACAATCTGGTCAAACGCCGCCAACAACGTCTGCTCAGTTACGGCGAGTTTGAGGGGTAAGCCCCTGGAGATGTTGAGTTCAATTGTTCGATTATTTCTGGCGAATAGTGGGTCCTCTTTAACAGAAAATTATCGGGAGATTGGGCCAAAAAGCCTTGTTCACAGTAGATCAGTCTGTTTTTGGACGGTTTTCTAAAGTGGCGTTCAACCCTCAGCAACTGATTGTTGACCTGATTAAACTGGTTGCGGGCCGCCCGGCTTGTATTGCTTACAGTGGTGGCGTTGATTCGCATGTCTTGCTGCATTTGCTGGCCACTATTCATCATCCCCAACTACCCGAGCTCCGTGCTCTTCATATCGATCATGGTCTCCATCCCGATTCAGAAAAATGGGCCCGGCATTGTGCCGATAAAGCGCAAGCGTTGGGGATGGCCTTCGAATCGATCAAAGTCACGGTAGACAATATCAATGAATTGGGCCTGGAAGCCGCCGCCCGCCAGTCACGTTATCACGCTTTTCGTTTTGATCTGGCTGAAGGTGAAGTGTTACTCACCGCCCAGCATCAACAGGATCAGGCTGAAACCCTGCTGTTGCAATTACTGAGAGGTGCGGGGCCTACCGGTTTGTCGGCAATGTGGCCGGAATCGGATCTGGATGGCCTGACCATTATTCGTCCTCTGCTTTCCGTCAGCAAAGCTGACATTCTCGACTATGCGCAATTGCATCAACTGGATTGGATCGAGGACCCCAGCAACAGCGACAGTACGCTCAACCGCAATTATTTGCGCCATGAACTCTGGCCCTTGCTGGAGAAACGCTGGCCGTCTGTAACGCAAACTCTGAGTCGTTCAGCCGCCCATTGCCGCGAGACAGTGGCGTTGATGCAGGCACTGGCTGAACTGGACGCTGGAACGGTATGTAATGAAGGCTTTGACAGGTTATCTGTCAAAGCCTTGATGAGTTTGCCGGAACCCAGGCAGCGTAATCTGTTGCGCTACGTGATTGAGCAAAACAGACTGAGCCTGCCTTCCACCGCCGTATTGCAGCGCATTATTGATGAGGTGTGCAAGGCGGGTGAAGACAAAACACCGCTGGTGACCTGGCCTGGGGCTGAAGTCAGACGTTACCGGGACAGCCTGCATATCGAGTTTGCCCAAACTGAAGCATTGGACCTGGATGAAATCAAGCTGCAAGGCACCGGCGATGTCAGGCTGGCTGATAATCGTGTATTGAAGTGGCGATTGATGTCAGGTCAGGGGCTGAAAGAAAATGTCGTCAATGGCCGTTTGACGTTGAAATTTCGCGAAGGTGGTGAGCGCATCCGCTTGCAGGGACACTCGCAACACAAATCACTCAAACAATTGTTTCAGGAGTGGTCGGTGCCTCCCTGGCAACGCCAGCAGATTCCGCTGCTTTTCGTCGATCATGAACTGGTCGGGGTTGTCGGCTATGGTTATGCAGAACACTACGCGGCCGATATTGGTGAAAAAGGCTGGCTACCTTATCTGGTTCAACCAGATTTTCATTGAGCGATATCGGCAATTCTGATAATTTATACGCTATTTTGAGCGTAGCTATTCTGGCCGCGTCGTTTTTTATTGAACTCTCCAATATATGACTAAATTTATTTTTGTCACCGGTGGTGTTGTGTCGTCTCTAGGTAAGGGGATCACCGCGGCGTCACTGGCAGCTATTCTTGAAGCGCGTGGTTTAAAAGTCACTCTGGTCAAACTTGACCCGTACATCAATGTCGACCCCGGCACGATGAGTCCTCTGCAACATGGTGAGGTGTTTGTGACCGAGGATGGCGCTGAAACCGACCTGGATCTGGGCCACTACGAACGCTTCATTGATGCGGATATGACCAGCCGCAACAACCACACAACCGGTCAGATTTATGAAAATGTGATTCGTAAAGAGCGCCGCGGTGAATATCTAGGGAATACTGTTCAGGTTATTCCGCATATCACTGATGAAATCAAACGTTGTATTTTCGAAGGCGCGGATGATGCCGATGTAGCCCTGATTGAAATAGGCGGCACGGTCGGCGATATTGAATCATTGCCATTTCTGGAAACCATTCGGCAGATGGCGGTTGAACTGGGGCGTGATCGCGCTTTGTTCCTGCATTTGACTTTGGTGCCATATATTGCCTCAGCCGGTGAGATCAAAACCAAACCGACCCAGCACTCAGTAAAAGAGCTGCGCACCATCGGTATTCAACCGGATGTGCTGGTTTGCCGTATTGACCGTCCTTTACCTGAGTCGGAAAGACGCAAGATCGCGTTGTTTACCAATGTGCCTGAAAAGGCGGTTATCTCTGCCGTTGATGTTGACAGTATTTACAAGATTCCGATGGAACTGCACCGTCAGGGCCTGGACGATATTGTGGTAAAACAGCTGGGGCTGGAAGCAAAACCGGCCGATCTGAGCCAGTGGCAGCAGGTTTACGAAAACCTGAGCAATCCGCTGGGCGAAGTCGATATTGCGATGGTCGGCAAGTATATGGACCTGACTGAGGCCTATAAATCTCTGTCAGAATCCTTGATACATGCGGGAATCCATACGCGCACCAAAGTCAACGTGCACTATGTTGACTCGGAGCAAATAGAACAGCATGGTACAGATTGCATTGCCGATATGGATGCAATTCTGGTGCCGGGCGGTTTTGGTGAACGCGGCGTTGAAGGCATGATCCTTACTGCTCAGTATGCCCGTGAAAATAATATTCCGTACCTGGGTATTTGCCTGGGTATGCAGGTGGCCGTTATAGAATATGCCCGCCACAAAGCAGGAATGCCGCAAGCCTACAGTACCGAGTTCAATCTTAATACCCCGGATCCGGTTATCGGCCTGATCACTGAATGGCAGAAAGAAGATGGTAGTGTTGAACAACGCGATCATGATTCTGATCTGGGTGGTACCATGCGACTGGGCGGTTATCCCTGTATGCTGAAGCCGGGCAGTCTGGCACAACAAACCTATGCCGCCGATGAGATTGTGGAACGTCACCGCCATCGTTACGAATTCAACAATAATTACAAAGAAAAACTGGAAAAGGCCGGTCTGGTGTTCTCAGGCATGTCCAAAGACGAAAGTCTGGTGGAAATGATCGAAATTCCGGGACATCAATGGTTTGTAGCCTGTCAGTTCCATCCGGAATTCACCTCAACCCCCCGCCACGGCCATCCTTTATTTGAAGGTTTCATCAACGCGGCGAAAACAAACAGAGTTCAGCGAGGAAAGCAGTAATGCAGTTATGTGGTTATGAAGTCGGCGGCAAACAACCTCTTTTTCTGATCGCCGGCACCTGCGTTATCGAAAGTGAACAGATGACTCTCGATGTCGCCGGTCAGCTCAAGGAAATTACCGATCAACTAGGTATTCCGTTTATTTATAAATCTTCTTTTGATAAAGCCAACCGCACCTCCACCAAGAGTTATCGTGGCCCGGGACTGGATGCGGGACTTGCTATTCTGGAAAAGGTAAAAAAAGAATTTGGTGTACCTGTACTGACCGATGTGCATGAAGACACGCCGCTGGCCGAAGTCGCCAGCGTGGTGGATGTATTGCAGACACCGGCATTTTTGTGTCGCCAGACTAATTTCATCATCAATGTCGCCAGTCAGGGGTTGCCGGTCAATATCAAGAAAGGCCAGTTTCTGGCGCCGTGGGATATGCAGCATGTGGCCGAAAAAGCCAAATCCACCGGTAATCAACAGATCATGCTGTGTGAACGCGGCACTTCTTTTGGCTATAACACTTTGATCTCGGACATGCGCGCGCTGCCGCAGATGCGTGCCATGGATTGTCCAGTAGTGTTTGATGCGACTCACTCGGTACAACAGCCCGGTGGCCAGGGCGGCATGTCTGGTGGTCAGCGTGAGTTTGTGCCGGTACTGGCACGCGCGGCGGTGGCTACCGGTGTGGCAGGCGTATTTATGGAAACCCACCCCGAGCCGGAAAAAGCGCTGAGTGATGGCCCGAATTCATGGCCATTACACAAAATGGCGGCATTACTGGAAACATTAAAAGCAATCGACAGTATAGTGAAACAGCAGGACTATATTGAAGACGAATTACTCGCTGGCAGATAAGTCTAGCGGTAAAGGCTTTTATACTGAAATAACCTGGAGCAAAGCAATGAGCAAAATCATTGATGTACGTGCACGGGAAATTCTTGATTCCAGAGGCAACCCGACAGTAGAAGCCGATGTCATTCTTGAAAGCGGCGCCATGGGGCGAGCTGCTGTGCCCTCAGGCGCCTCTACCGGCGAACGGGAAGCGGTCGAACTGCGTGATGGCGATAACCGCCGTTATCTTGGCAAAGGTGTGCTGAAAGCTGTCGCTGCCGTCAACGGTGAATTACGGGATGCCGTAATGGGCATGGATGCCGGCCAACAACGTCTGTTGGACGACAAGCTTATTGCTACTGACGGTACGCCTAATAAAAACCGTCTCGGTGCGAATGCATTACTGGCTGTCTCATTAGCGACTGCCCGCGCGGCCGCAGTTGATTCAGGTAAGCCGCTGTATCAATTTCTTGCTACCGAACCTGCCACTGTTATGCCGGTACCGATGATGAATATTATCAACGGCGGCTCACATGCCGATAACAGCGTCGATTTGCAGGAATTCATGATTGTGCCGGTCGGAGCCGGCAGTCTTGCTGAAGCCGTCCGTTACGGCGCTGAAGTGTTTCATGCGCTGAAAAAAGTGCTGAACCAGCGCGGTCTTAATACCGCCGTGGGGGACGAAGGTGGTTTTGCCCCTGATTTGCCGTCCAACGAAGCGGCTATTGAAGTGATTCTGGAAGCGATTAAGCAAGCCGGCTATCAGGCAGGCAAGGACATTATGCTGGCGATTGATGCGGCGAGTTCTGAGTTTTATCACGACGGGCAATATGTGCTGGCTTCTGAAAACCGCTCGTTGAGCTCAGCAGAATTTGCCGATTTGCTCGCTGCCTGGGTGGAACAATATCCGATTATCAGTATCGAAGATGGTATGGATGAGAATGATTGGACGGGCTGGAAACTGCTCACCGATAAGATCGGCGACAAAGTGCAATTGGTGGGCGATGACTTGTTTGTCACCAATAAAGCTATTTTGCAGCAAGGCATAGAGCAAGGAGTCGCTAATTCGATTCTGATCAAAGTCAATCAGATTGGCACCCTGACCGAGACTCTGGATGCGATTACACTCGCGAAGCAGGCGGGTTATACTGCGGTGATCTCTCATCGCAGTGGTGAAACTGAAGATACCACTATTGCTGATCTGGCTGTGGCTACCAATGCGGGTCAGATTAAAACCGGCTCGCTGTCACGTTCGGATCGCGTAGCAAAATATAATCAACTTCTTCGAATTGAAGCAGAGCTGGGCACTGCCGCCCGTTACCGTGGCTTAGAGGCTTTCAAGCTCAATTGACCTGCTGGCTGTTATGATTAAACCTGTCATGATTTTACTTACAGTGTTGTTAATACTGTTGCAGTATCGCCTGTGGTTCAGTCATGACGGCCTGCCTTCTTTGCTGAGACTTCATCATGCCGTTGAAAAACAGCGCGTGGATAATGCGATATTGGAAGAGCGCAATCAAGTGCTGACAGCAGAGGTGCAGGATTTGAAAAGTGGGCTTGATGCGCTGGAAGAACGTGCCCGCAGTGAACTCGGTATGGTCAAGCCCGGTGAAACCTTTTTCCATGTCATAGAAGACAGTGATGAGCAAAACTGATCGCGTCTGGGCTGTGGTGCCGGCCGCCGGCATCGGCAGCAGAATGCAGGCAGACAAGCCAAAACAATATCTGCAACTTGAAGATAAAGCCGTTTTGGCCCACACGCTGGAGAGACTGGCCAGTCACCCCGAGATTGAAGGTATTGTGTTGGCCTTGGCCGAGCAGGATCCCTGGTGGCCACAGTTAAACTTGTCCCTGGATTGTCCCTTGTTAATCGCTGAAGGCGGCGAGGAACGTGCGGATTCGGTGCTGAATGCCTTAGCGCTTTTGCAGCAATATGATGCTGATGACCCCTGGGTGATGGTGCATGATGCGGCAAGACCCTGCCTGCGCCATGTTGATATCGATCGTATGCTTGCAACACTGCGCATGCATGAGGTCGGCGGTATTCTGGGGATTCCGGTGACTGATACGGTTAAACGGGTCACTGCTGATAATACCATTGAAGAAACGGTGGATCGCAAAGGCCTGTGGCGTGCGGCGACACCGCAGATGTTTCGTCTTAACCTGCTCAAAACGGCTTTGCAGATGGCTGCTGAGCAGGGCGAGACAGTGACTGACGAAGCCGGGGCAATCGAGTTGGCTGGCTGGCAGCCGATGATGGTGGAAGGGCACAGTGATAATATTAAAATCACCGTGCCGCAGGACCTGGCGCTGGCGCATTTATTCCTGCAACAGCAGCGTGGAGAAAAATAATGCGAATCGGCCATGGTTATGATGTACATCGTTTTATCGCAAACCATCCTTTGGTTATCGGCGGTGTGACCATTCCATACAGCCATGGTCTAGAAGCGCATTCTGATGGTGATGTACTGATTCACGCGGTTTGTGATGCTTTGCTTGGTGCTGCTGGTTTGTGGGATATCGGTCATCACTTTCCGGATGATGATGAGGCTTTCAAGGATATCGACAGCCGTATTCTGCTGCGGCGGGTAGTGAAAGATTTAAGCCAGCTAGGCTGGGTTATCAACAACATTGATGCCACTATTATCGCGCAGGCACCCAAACTGGCACCTTATATCCCGGATATGCGTCAGCTGCTGGCTCAGGATTTGAACATCGAGATATCTGCTATCAATATCAAAGCTACGACTACAGAGAAGCTGGGCTTTGCCGGTCGCAAAGAGGGTATCGCCGCCCATGCCGTCACTTTGCTGAAAAAGGCTGGTTGAACTTGAGTCAATTTGATTTTTCTGTTTTGGCGCGTGCCAATCCGGCAGTTTTAAACTGTAACGCCTCTATCCGGAACCAAACCGAACATTTTCAGGTTGATGAACAATTGCCATTTGAGCCTGAGGGGCAGGGTGGCCACGTGATGTTGCGGATCCAGAAAACACATACCAATACTGACTGGCTGGCAAAACAGCTGGCCTGCTTTGCCAACGTGGCCGAAGTGGCTGTGGGTTTTGCCGGCATGAAGGATCGCCATGCCGTGACCACACAATGGTTCACTGTCAACATGGAAGGAATGGAAGAACCGGACTGGTACCAGTTTGATAGTGAAAACTGGCAGATTAAACAACTGACCAGACACAATAAAAAACTTAAACGCGGTGTGCTGTCAGGAAATCACTTTAAAATTACGCTTGCCGACCTGCAGGGTGAGCAGCAGCAATGGCAACAGAATCTGCAGCGCATTCAACAACAAGGTGTGCCCAATTATTTTGCCGAGCAGCGTTTTGGTCATAATCATGCCAATCTCGAGCGTGCTGATGCCTGGTTTCAGGGGGCGAAGGCACCGAAAAAAAGGCAACAGCGCAGTATCTATCTGTCTGCGGCGCGTTCCTGGTTGTTCAATCTGGTGCTGTCGAAGCGGATTGAAAAAGGCAATTGGAATCAGATTATCAGCGGTGACGTGATGCAGCTTGCCGGCACACACAGCAGCTTTTTTGTTGCAGATGAACAGGACGAAGATTTAGTTGAGCGACTGCAAACATTTGATATTCATCCGACAGGCCCCCTCTGGGGACGGGGTGAGGCTCTGACCAAACTCAGCAGCCTGAAACTGGAGCAACAAGTTCTGGAAGCATGGTCAAGCTGGCAGCAGGGATTGGAAAAAGCAGGTCTGAAACAGGAACGTCGTGCATTACGCCTGTATCCGGAGCAGTTAACATGGCAGTTCACAGACACCACTCTGGAGTTGGCGTTTTATCTGCCAGCCGGCAGTTATGCAACCGCGGTATTACGAGAGCTGGCACAGATCACCGATGCCAGCCAGCGGAACTCTGTTTCTGCACCACCTTTCTCAGTAGTAGGGGCTTTGAGAGAGGACTGAATCATGCTGAAAATCAAGCAATATCTGCTGTTGGGGCTATTGGCTTTGTTCTTGCCACCGATAGCTGTAGCAGAGGAATGGCAAGCCCAAAGCACTGACAAACAACTGGCGGTGATGGAGTTGTTTACCTCCGAGGGCTGCGGATTATGTCCGGCGGCGGATCGTTGGGTGCAGCGACTGCCGCAGCAAGGTATTACGGAAGAGCAGTTGATCGTTTTGGGGTTTCATATCGATTATCTGAACGATGCGAAAGGCTGGATAGATCGTTTCGCCAAACCGTTGTTTTCCGAGCGTCAGCGGCAACTGGCGAGGTTGAACCTGTATCAGACCGTGTTTACCCCGGAAATTTTTATCAGTGGTGAAGTGGTGCATAACTGGCAAAAACACGGCATTGACGTGATCGAGTTCGTCAACAGCTTTGCGCCGATAGCTCATATCAAGTTGAATGTCGAAAAACAGGCATCACAACTTCATGTCAGCAGTAAAATCAGTGTTAGCGGTGATGAGAATCGGGATTATTCAAAACTCTATCTAGCCATTACCGAAGATAATATCGTCAGCGAAATCCATGGTGGTGATAATATAGGCGCGATTTTTAATCACCAGAACCTGGTTCGTGCCTGGCTGGGACCTTTTGATCTGGATAAAGACGGTGAGACGGAACTGAACACTCAAATCGCATTGGATCAAGACTGGGATCTGAACAATCTTAAACTGGTAGCCGTGGTACAGAATCTCTACGATGGTTACGTCCTTCAGGGGCTGTCTTTGCCTCTTTCCAATTGAATAGAAAGCATGGAATACCTACCGATATTTATTGATTTAAAACAACAGGATTGTCTTGTTGTCGGCGGCGGTGATATTGCCGCACGCAAAGCAGGTTTGTTACTGAAAGCCCAGGCAAAAGTCACCATCGTGGCTCCGAAGCTGGCTTCAACCACACAAAAAATGGTCGATAACGGTGAGATTGAATGGCTCAATGCACGTTTCGTTCCTGAGCAACTGGTTGCGCAACGTCTGGTGATCGCGGCAACTGACGATGAAAGCGTAAACGAGCAGGTGCATGCTGCCGCCAAGGCCAGAAATATTCTGGTCAACGTGGCTGACAGTCCTGGTTTATGTGATTTCATTCTGGCTTCTATTCTGGATCGATCTCCTATCGTGATTGCGGTCTCCAGCGGCGGTGATTCGCCGATACTGGCGAGAAATCTGCGGGCGCGACTGGAAACCCTGATTCCGCCGGGCTATAGTCAATTGGGTCAGTTGGTAGGCCGTTATCGGGAGGCGGTTAAAAACAAATTTTCCAAACTCAGCCAGCGTCGGCGTTTCTGGGAGTCGGTACTGGAAGGACCGGTGGCCGATCATATGCTGGCAGGCAGAGAAGAACTGGCCGAGAAAACCTTGCTGGAAAAACTGGCTGATCCGGACAGTGACGCCTTAAGCCAGGGAGAAGTCTATCTGGTGGGGGCCGGTCCCGGTGACCCGGAACTGCTGACTTTCAAAGCGCTCAGGTTGATGCAGCAGGCGGATGTGGTCTTTTATGATCGGCTGGTCAGCAAAGAAGTTCTGGCGCTGGTACGCAAAGAAGCCGAGCTGGTTTATGTCGGTAAACAGCGTGCCTGGCATGCGGTTCGTCAGGAAGAAATCAACAAACTATTACTGGAGCATGCCAAACAGGGTAAGCGGGTGTTACGTCTCAAAGGCGGTGATCCGTTTATCTTTGGCCGTGGCGGTGAAGAGATCGAGACCCTCGCCGATGAAAAAATTCCGTTTCAAGTGGTCCCGGGTATTACCGCCGCATCAGGTTGTGCCAGTTATGCGGGTATTCCGCTCACACACAGGGACTATGCACAAAGCTGTGTTTTTGTGACCGGGCAGCTTAAGGACGGAGAGCTGGAATTGAACTGGCCCAGCCTGGTTCAACCCAGGCAAACGGTGGTTGTTTATATGGGCCTGGCCGGTCTGCCGCAATTAAGCCGGCAGTTGCAGGCCCACGGTATGGCTGCCGATATGCCCGCTGCGCTGGTGCAGCAGGGGACGACGGAGAATCAGAAAGTCTGGTTGAGTACGATTGCTCAATTGCCGGCATTGGCCGAGCGTGAACAGCCGGTTGCGCCAACCTTGGTGATTATTGGTGAAGTCACTAAATTACATAATAATCTTGCCTGGTTCAGATCTGGCTGATATCAACCATTTTTGTTGGTTGTAAATAACCGCATTGTGCTTAGTCACCGAACCGACTTGGAAGTAAGTGGTTGTAAATAATTGTTTTTATAGCTTGGCACTATATGTGCTTTGTATATCGAGTTTGACAACCATAACTACTATAAAAGAACTTCGGGAGAGTAATAAGTAATGCGAGTTCCACACAAAAAGAAAGCGATAAGCTTGATGCTTGCCTCAGCGCTGTTTTCCGGCGCGGCATTAGCAGCTGAAGATCAAGTCGAGCTGACCGATATTGAAGTCATCGGTACCACGCCGATGCACGGTGTCGGTCTACCGGCTGATGAAATTCCTGCCAATATTCAGTCGGCGAACGCTGAAGACATCGAGCGTGTTCAGGCTCTCGACCTGTCGGATTTTATGAATAAAACGCTGGGCAGTGTGAGTCTCAATCAGGCTCAAAACAATCCATTCCAGCCTGACCTAAAATTCCGCGGTTTTACCGCCTCACCACTGGTCGGTAACTCTCAGGGCCTGTCGGTTTACATGGATGGCATTCGCATCAATGAACCATTTGGGGACGCAGTTAACTTTGAATTAATCCCTGAATCTGCGATCGCCAGTATGAACCTGATTCCGGGGTCGAATCCGGTATTTGGTTTGAATACACTCGGTGGCGCGTTATCGATTCAAACCAAAAATGGTTTTACTCATCAGGGCCATAGCCTGGAAGCTTATACCGGTTCATTCGGTCGTGATTCCGGCACCATTGAAAGTGGTGGCAGTGATGGTAATTTTGCTTATTTTGTGACCGGTTCCATCACCAAAGAGGATGGCTGGCGCGACGAATCACCATCACGTGTCGAGCAGTTTTTCTCTAATCTGAGTTATGCCAATGAAGATACAACACTGGATCTGGGTATTACAGCCGTTGACAGTGATCTGAACGGCAACGGTGCCTCTCCGGTTGAACTGGTGGCCCAGGACCGTGAAGCGGTATTCACCCATCCAGACAATACCCAGAACGAACTGCGTATGTTCACGCTGAATGGTTCGCACTGGTTGAATGAGACCACGATGTTATCCGCAAATACATATTACCGTCGTAGTGATCGCAGCACTTTCAACGGTGATGGTTCTGAGCTTTCAGTGATAGGCGGTGAAATTGGTGAAGATGAAGATGATGATGATGTGCTTGATGAGGTAGTAAGTGATGATGCCGCGGCATTAGGCTTCGCCGATGATGATGATGTCGCACTTAACAATACCAGTAAAACCGAACAGGACAGCTATGGTTTTGGTCTGCAGACAACTTTCCTGGACGATCTGTTTGGCCGCCAAAACCAGCTGATTGTTGGTGCCAGTTATGATAAATCTGATGTTGACCACAGTTCACAGTCTGAAATTGCACAATTTACTTCCTCTCGTGGCACAGATGGTACAGGGTTCATTATTGATGAAACCGTTGTGGACGGAGACATCGAAACGGAAACCTATAGCCTTTACTTTACTAATACCTATTCTCTGACTGAGCGTCTGGCTTTGACTGTGGCTGGTCGTTATAACCACATCGAAATCGATATCTCCGGTACCAGTGAAGGTGGGGAACAGGATCTGAACGAAAGCGGTAATAACCATGTATTTGCTCGTTTCAACCCCTCTCTGGGTATGACTTATGCGATTAGAGATAATCTGAGCACTTACGCCAACTACAGCGAGTCGAATCGTGCACCGACCCCGTCCGAGCTGACTTGCGCTGATGCGGATAACCCCTGCTCATTGCCGAATTCATTCCTGGCTGATCCACCGTTGGATGATATTGTCGCCAGAACCATTGAAGCCGGTCTACGTGGTCAAAACGGCAGCGTCAACTGGAATGCCGGTGTGTTTTACACCGAGCTGAAAGATGATCTGTTCTTTTTCCCCGCTACAGAAGAAGATCCTGAGGATCCTCGTCTGAATGTCGGTATTTTCGATAATATCGATAAAACCGCCCGTGCAGGTCTGGAACTGGGTGCTTTCGGTAACGTTGATAAACTGGACTGGTTTGCTAACTACTCTTATGTTCGCGCGACATTCGAAGATGAGTTCCAGTATGCGCGTGAAGTCGATGACGAGCTCGAAACATTCACTGTCAAAGACGGTGACCGTCTGCCAGGCATTCCGGCCCACAATATCAAGATTGGTGCCGACTATGGCTTCACACAAAAGCTGTCAATGGGCTTCACTGCTTCTTATCACTCCAGCCAATACTTCCGGGGTGACGAAGCCAATGTTGATAAGAAAATCGGTCACTACAAGGTTGTGAATCTGCACGGCCGTTATAAAGCGACTAAAAACCTGCAATTCTTTGCCAAGGTCGACAACTTGTTCGACAGTGAATATGAAACCTTTGGTCTCTATGGTGAGCCGGATGAAGCGCCGGGATTTGATTTTGAAGATCCTCGCTTTGTCGGAGCCGGCGCACCAAGAGCCGGCTGGATTGGCTTCAAGATCACCCTTTAAGGAGACTACTTCAAATGGGCTGCTTCGGCAGCCCATTTTTATTGAGGCAAATAAATGAAATATCTGTTTTTCATCGTCACAGCATTATCGCTGCCCGTCGCTTTGCAGGCCGCAGACAATCCACAACAGTTTGAAACGTGCCTTGAAGCTGCGCTTAAGGAACGCCCCGGTCAGATTGTCAAAGTCGAATCAAAAATAGAAGAAGACCAAGCTGTTTATGAGTTCGATATTCGCGGTCTGGATGGTTGGGACTGGGATGTCGAGTGTCATGCGCAGCGTGGTGTGATTGTGGAAATGGAAAGAGAGGTCGATCAGGCCAACCATCCGTTGTTCAAGTCAAAAGTCAACATTAGCGAGCAGCAAGCACGCCAGATCGCCCTTGATTTATATCCGGGCGAAATTATCGAAGTTGAGTATGAAATTGAAGCTAATGGCCAAGCTTCGTATGAGTTCGATATTGACACTGAAACCGGTGATGAAATGAAAATTGAGGTCGATGCGACATCCGGAGAGATTGTTGAAATCAGCCGCGAACTCTGGCAAATCGGCCTGGAATAAGTTTACTCTCAGCCGTAGTGCCGCCATAGGCGCACCGCGGTTTTTTTTGCCTATTGGAAACGCAGCGACAAATCGACAGCCTGTATATCTTTGGTCAGGGCACCCACAGAAATGCGATCGACCCCTGTTTCAGCAATCTGACGAATATTGTCGAGCAAAATGCCGCCAGAGGCTTCCAGTTGGGCCCGGCCTTGATTTATGGCCACAGCCTGCCGCAGCAAATCAATATCAAAATTATCCAACAGCACGATATCGGCATGGGCAAACAGTGCCTGTTGCAGTTCATCCAGGTTTTCCACTTCCACTTCGACAGCAACGTCCGGATGTAACTGCCTGGCCTGTGTAACTGCCTGGGCGATGGAGCCTGCAGCGTTGATATGATTTTCTTTGATTAAAATACCGTCAAACAGGCCAAAACGATGATTAAAACAACCACCACAGCGAACAGCGTATTTCTGAGCCATACGCCAACCCGGTAACGTTTTGCGGGTATCCAGCACTTTCACCGGCAGTCCGGCCACCGCATCGGCATATTGCTGCGCCACCGTTGCGGTTGCGGACAAAGTCTGCAAAAAGTTCATTGCGGTGCGTTCACCGGTCAATATTGCGCGGGCCGGGCCGTTCAATTCACAAATAACCTGGTCTGCTTCCAGTCTGTCACCATCTGCAACCAGCCAGTTAACTTGAATTTGCGGGTGCAACTGGGCAAACACACTGTTAAACCAGTCGCGTCCGCACAAGGTGGCCTGCTGACGGGTTATCAGGGTTGCGTGGGCCTCGGCGTCGGCTGGAATCAATTCAGCAGTGAGATCTTGTTGACCGATATCCTCAAGCAGGGCAAGCTTGACCTGAGATTCAATAAACGCTGCCGGAAGCGGATTAGTTATAGCCATATTAAATTCTAGTTTCGATGAAAGCCCAATAGGGTAACGCGTGTCAAAGCATTAATCCATTTTAAGCGCATAGAGAAAACACTTGGTGCAGCTTCCAGGCTGACCCGGAGGCTCCCCGCTGTGTTACCGTTTCCGGAAATGTACCTACATCCCCCGCGAATGGTGCCTGGAATATTGGATTAGCGTTGGATTCGACAATATCGTTTTGAAGGAGCACTAATGAAGATTGATACTCAGACCGGTCTGTTGCAGGATGCAAAAATTTTGCTTTCTCCCAACCATGATGACCGTCCGGATGCCACTGATATCAGCGGTATCGTTCTGCATAATATCAGTCTGCCTCCCGGGCAGTTTGGGGGCTCCTGGATCGATGATTTGTTTCTGAATCGGCTTGATTGTTCCGCCCATCCGTATTTTGCTGGATTAAAAGATTTGCAGGTTTCTTCACATATATTGATTCGTCGTGACGGCGGGGTGACACAGTTTGTACCTTTCCATAAACGCGCCTGGCATGCCGGTGTATCAACCTGGCAAGGGCGTGAACGTTGCAATGATTTCACTATCGGTATTGAGCTGGAAGGCTGTGACGATAAAGCTTTTGGTGAGGCGCAGTATCAGTCTCTCGTGCAACTGATTAAAAGCCTTTGTGATGCCTATCCGGCGCTTAATTATGAACGTATTACCGGTCATGAACATATCGCGCCGGGGCGAAAAACTGATCCGGGGCCTTGTTTCGACTGGGGTTATCTGAGAGCTTTACTGGCTTGAACGATGTTGTGTTTCGGTATAAACAAAAAAGCCGCCCGCAGGCGGCTTTTTGATCTTTTGCGAAAGTTTTACTGAGTAATCGCAATCAGTTCAATATCAAAAATAAGTGTTTCGTTAGGACCGATCAGCTGACCGGCACCACGAGGGCCATAAGCCAGATTAGCCGGAACGACGATGCGCCATTTGCCACCTTCTTTCATCATTTGCAGGGTTTCCTGCCAACCCTGAATCACACCGGTGACGGGGAAGGTCGCGGGTTCACCGCGATCATAAGAACTGTCAAACACGGTGCCGTCAAGCAAGGTGCCGCGGTAGTGTGCGATGACTTTGTCTTTTTCCGTTGGTGTGGCGCCGTCACCTTCTTTGATGATTTGGTACTGGAGGCCGCTGTCAGTGGTGACAACGCCATCTTTCTTGGCATTTTCAGCCATATAAGCTTTGGCTTCTGCCTGTTTTTTGTTCATCAGTTCAGCCATTTCCTGCGCTTTTTTAGCTTGGAAATCGCCGATGACTTTTTCAGCAGTTGCTTGATCCAGTTGGGGTTGTCTGCCTGCAAACATGTCAGCAACACCTGCTTTAAAGGCTTCGAGATCTAAATCTACGCCTTCCTGCAGCATGTTTTGTCCGACTTGAATGCCGAAGATGTAACTGATTTTCTGTTTATCTGTTTCCAGTTGGGCGGCGTGATCATCAGCCATTACGGTTGCTCCAAATAACAAGGGTAAAAAAGCGAGTGTGTTTAATTTCATTAATGTGCTCTCAAAGTTGATTAAATACGTAAGATGTTTCGCTAAATTTAGTAGAATTGTCAGTTTTAAAGTTCTCCACCATACGCGAAATCGCAGCAGTTTTCACGCGCTCTATTCACAATAACTGAGCGAAACACTTGGTTATTGGTTTAATTGATACTATAATAGTACCAATTAGGAGGATCCAGCTATGCTTCGCATGGGAAAATTAACAGACTATGGCATTGTGCTAATGAGCTATTTAGCAACTCATCGTGAGATGCAGCATAGTGCTCATGCGATTGCAGAAGCCGTTAAAGTGCCGTTGCCGACGGTGCGTAAGGTACTGAAATCGCTGTCACACAGTGGCTTGCTGGATTCTGAGAGGGGCGTGACCGGCGGTTACAGCCTGAATCGCCCACCTGAACAGATTTCAGTGGCGGAAATCATTACGGCCATTGAAGGCCCTATTTCGCTCACTGAGTGTGTCAGTGATGAAAGTCACTGTGATCAGGAGACGCATTGTGCGGTGCAGACCAACTGGACACGTATTAACGATGCCGTTTTTCACGCGCTGGATGAAGTGAAATTATCCAATATGCTGCTGGCGCCACAAAATACATCGGGCTTGAGCCCAATTCAATTTTACTCATCGGCAAGCAAGATGAGTGTAGCAACAATACAGGATGGTGAGTTCCATGACTGATCAAAGTCAACAACTTGAATCAATTACGCAGAAAGAATATAAAGCCGGCTTTATTACTGATATTGAGTCCGATAGCCTGCCGCCTGGCCTTACCGAAGATACGGTACGCGAGATATCCCGTATAAAAGGTGAGCCTGAGTTCATGCTGGAATGGCGTTTGAAAGCATTCCGTCACTGGCTGACCATGGAAACGCCGGAGTGGGCTCATGTGTATTATCCGGCAATCAACTATCAGGACATCAGTTATTACTCTGCCCCTAAGAAAAAAGAGGGTGGACCTAAAAGCCTGGATGAAGTTGATCCGGAATTGTTGCGTACCTATGAAAAATTGGGTGTGCCACTGGATGAGCGCGCGCGTCTTGCCGGTGTGGCCGTAGATGCGGTGTTCGACAGTGTTTCGGTAGCGAGCACCTTCCAGAATAAACTGGCTGAAGAAGGCATTATCTTCATGCCGATTTCGCAAGCGGTACAAGAACACCCGGAATTGGTGAAAAAATATCTGGGTAGTGTGGTGCCTTATAAAGATAACTTTTACGCGACATTGAACTCTGCGGTGTTCAGTGACGGCTCCTTTATATACATCCCCAAAGGCGTGCGTTGTCCGATGGAATTATCGACCTATTTCCGGATCAATGCCGCTAACACAGGTCAGTTTGAAAGAACCCTGATTATTGCCGATGATGATTCCTACGTCAGCTACCTGGAAGGCTGTACGGCGCCGATGCGTGATGAAAATCAGTTGCACGCGGCGGTTGTTGAGCTGGTTGCGATGGATAGGGCCGAAATTAAATACTCTACCGTGCAGAACTGGTATCCCGGTGATGAAAACGGTAAAGGTGGTATTTATAACTTTGTGACCAAACGTGCCGCCTGCCGGGGGGAAAGCTCGAAAGTATCCTGGACCCAGGTTGAAACCGGCTCAGCCATCACTTGGAAATATCCGAGTGTGGTGTTACAGGGAGATAACTCAACAGGTGAGTTTTACTCAGTCGCGGTAACCAATAACAGGCAACAGGCTGATACCGGTACTAAGATGATTCATCTGGGTAAAAACACCAGTTCCACCATTATTTCCAAAGGTATTTCAGCCGGATATTCACAAAATGCCTACCGTGGCCTGGTACGGATTGCACCGACGGCTGAGAATGCGCGTAACTACACAGAATGTGACTCTCTGTTGATGGGGGACACCTGTGGTGCGCATACCTTCCCGTACATTGAAGTGAAAAACCCGACAGCCAAAGTCGAACATGAGGCCTCAACCTCCAAGATCAGTGAAGACCAGTTGTTTTATTGTAAACAACGCGGTCTGGATGCCGAGGATGCGGTATCAATGATCGTCAACGGTTTCTGTAAGCAGGTTATTCGTGAGCTGCCGATGGAATTTGCCGTTGAAGCACAAAATCTACTTGGTTTATCGCTCGAAGGTTCTGTGGGTTAAGCCCTGGTCGCCTGTTTACTCGAGCGTATTTAAAGATTATTCAGAAATTTAGAGAGTGAAGATGTTAGAAATTAAAAACCTACATGCCAGTGTTGATGGCAAAGAAATTCTTCGCGGTATCAACATGACGGTTAATCCCGGAGAAGTCCACGCGATTATGGGTCCTAACGGCGCTGGAAAAAGTACTTTGTCCAACGTGCTGGCTGGTCGTGACGGTTATGAAGTCACTCAGGGGGAAGTGTTCTACAAAGGTGAGAATCTGCTGGAACTGGAACCGGAAGAACGTGCACAACGTGGCGTATTTCTGGCTTTCCAGTATCCGGTTGAAATTCCCGGCGTCAGCAATATCTATCTGTTAAAAGCGGCGCTGAACGCGGTGCGTAAATATCAGGGGCTGGAAGAAGTGGATGCTATCGACTTTCTGACGCTGGTTCGCGACAAAATGAAACTGGTCAAAATGGACGAACAGTTTCTGCAACGTAACGTCAACGAAGGTTTCTCTGGTGGCGAGAAAAAACGCAACGAGATTTTACAAATGGCCATTCTGGAACCGGCTTTGGCGATTATGGATGAAACCGATTCGGGTCTGGATATTGATGCGTTGCGCGTGGTTGCCGACGGTGTCAACGGCCTGCGTGCTGCCGACCGTTCGATAGTGATGATTACCCACTATCAGCGTTTGCTGGATCATATCGTGCCCGATTATGTACATGTCTTGTCGGAAGGCCGTATCGTTAAATCCGGTGATAAAGAATTAGCGAAAGAACTGGAAAAATCCGGTTACAGCTGGATACACGAAGCGCCGGAAGGTCAGACAGCATGAAACAATTAACTGAAATCACAACGCCGTTCAGTGAGGTAGCTGTCAGCAGCACCTTGCCGGGCCATGAACTCAACTGGTTAACACAGTTGCGTGAACAGGCGCGTGGTCAGTTTGAACGTCACGGCCTGCCTGCCAAGAAACAAGAAGACTGGAAATACACTTCTCTGTGGCAACTCACTCAGGAAGGGTTCACCCACGAGGCTAAGGCTGCTGCTATCGATACTGCCCGCTGTGCCCAGTTTGCCTTACTGGAACATGCTTACCGTATCGTGATTGTGGATGGTCGGTTCAATGCCGAATTATCCGAGTTAACTGATCTGGAAGCCGGCCTGGCCATCGCGCCACTGTCACAAACATTGCCGGAACTGCAAAATGTGCTGGGACAGCAGATTGATATTGATAAACCCGGACTGAATGCACTTAACACCATGTTGATGCAGGAAGGGGCTTATGTGCATGTTGCGGCGAACAGCCGGATTGTTAAGCCGGTTGAAATTCTGGTGATAAACAGTGGCGGCACAGACAAGCTGGCAACCCATTTGCGCCATGTCGTTCAAATGGATGCAGACAGTGAAGCGACGGTCATTGAACATTATGTGGGGCTGACAGACACGATTGGCTTCACCGATGTGGTTACTGAAGTCAAACTGGCAGAGCAGGCCACATTGCACCATTTCAAGCTGCAGCAGGAGTCTTTGCTTCAGTACCATATTGCTACCTTGGCAGCGAAACAGGCTGCCGGCAGTGTATGGAACACCAATAATATTTCCCTGGGGGGCAAGCTGGCTCGTAATGATATTCACAGCCAGCTTCTGGGGGAACAGGCTCATGTGACGATGGATGGCATGTATCTGGTTGATGGTGATCAACATATTGATAACCACACGCGTATTGATCATGCCGTTCCGCATACCACCAGTGAAGAAGTTTACAAAGGTGTGCTGGATGGCAACAGCCATGCGGTGTTTAACGGCAAAGTTATTGTGCACCAAGATGCACAGAAAACAGATGCCAACCAGAGCAACCGGAATCTGCTGTTATCACGCAGCTGCGAAATTGACAGTAAACCGGAAATGGAAATTTATGCTGATGACGTGAAATGCGGTCACGGCAGCACGGTGGGACAGATTGATGAGCAACAACTGTTTTTCCTGCGTGCCCGTGGTCTGGATGAGGTCAGTGCTCGTAGTTTGCTGACCTATGCCTTTGCTGTAGAAGTGTTGCAACGTATTCCGTCAGAACCTATCCGTCAGGCAATGTCTAACGTGATAGAACAGCGATTGCCGAGAGGTGTTTAATCTATGACTCAACCAGAAAGACAAGCGTTGGCTGAAACGCTGTCCCCTTTCAATATAGAAGCGATTCGCCGTGATTTTCCGATTTTGAATCAGGAGGTCAACGGTCATCCGCTGGCTTATCTGGATAATGCCGCGAGCAGCCAGAAGCCGGTTCAGGTGATTGAAGCGGTGAGCGACTATTATCGTTATGACAATGCCAATGTACATCGCGGTGTGCATCGGCTGAGTCAACGGGCGACTGATGCCTATGAAGCCGCACGCAATAAAGTACGTGCTTTTGTGAACGCCTCTTCTGATAAAGAAATTATCTTTGTCCGCGGTGCGACTGAAGCTATTAACCTTGTTGCACAGAGTTTTGTTCGTCCGCAGTTACACCCCGGCGATGAGGTGTTGATCAGTCATATTGAACATCACGCTAATATCGTGCCGTGGCAGATGGTCTGTGACCAGACTGGTGCCAGCTTGAAAGTGATTCCGATGACCGAATCAGGGGAACTGGATTTATCCGGTCTGGATGATTTGCTCACCGAACGCACTAAAATTCTGGCAATCGGTCATGTTTCCAATGCGCTGGGTACCATTAACCCAGTGAAAGATATAATCGCCAAAGCTCATACCAAATCCATCCCGGTGTTGGTCGATGGTGCACAGGCTGTACCGCATCTAAAAGTAGATGTGCAGGATCTGGCTTGTGATTTTTATGTCTTTTCCGGTCATAAAATGTTTGCACCCACCGGTATCGGTGCCTTGTACGGTAAACAGGCTTTGCTGGAAGTCATGCCGCCCTGGCAGGGTGGGGGCGACATGATTCTGTCGGTGAGTTTTGAGCATACGCAGTACAACACCTTGCCGTATAAATTTGAAGCCGGTACCCCCCATATTGCCGGTGCAATTGGTTTGGGTGCCGCGATTGATTATATGCAGGGAGTAGGCATTGATAATCTGGCCGCTTACGAACACAGCCTGCTTGAATCCGCTACCGCCAAACTGGAAGCGATCGACGGTGTCCGCATTATCGGTACAGCCAAGCAAAAAGCCAGTGTTTTGTCATTTATGATCGAAGATGTGCACCCACATGATATCGGCACCATCTTCGACCAGTTAGGCGTTGCTATCCGTGCCGGTCATCACTGCGCACAACCGGTGATGCAGTTTTATGGCATTCCTGCTACTGCCAGAGCGTCGTTTGCGTTCTATAACACAGAGCAGGAAGTAGATGCCTTGGTGAATGCCATCAAGAAAACACAGGAGTTGTTTGCCTGATGAATGAGTTGAGAGATCTGTATCAAGAAGTGATTATGGATCATAAAAAAAATCCGCGTAATTTCCGTGAAATTACCGATGCCAATCATATGGCGCATGGCAACAACCCGCTTTGCGGCGACGCTTTGGTGGTGTATGTAAAACTGAATGATGATGTCATCGAAGATGTTAGTTTTCAGGGCAGCGGCTGTGCGATTTCAGTGGCATCGGCATCATTGATGACGGAAATATTAAAGGGGAAAACCATGGAAGAAGCCGAGCTTCTCTATGAGCAGGTACACAAAGCCTTAACGGGGGAAGCCGAAGATGGGCAACTTTCCGGCAAGCTGGAAGTGTTACGTGGCGTAAAGGAGTTCCCGGCACGTGTTAAATGCGCCACGCTGTCATGGCATACAGTCCATGCTGCCGTTGATAGTGACCATGATATTTCAGTAACAACAGAGTAGGGCAGAAATGAACGATCAATTGAAAACCAGTCCGGAACAACTGAAACAAGACGTGATTGAAGTGCTGAAAACCATTTACGATCCTGAAATTCCGGTTAATATTTACGAACTGGGTTTGATTTATAACATTGATGTGAGTAACTCAGGCAACGTCAGCATTGATATGACGCTGACCGCGCCAGGCTGCCCTGTAGCACAATCTTTTCCGGGCGATGTTGAATCCCGTGTTATGTCTGTGGAAGGGGTTAAAAGTGCCCATGTAGAACTGGTTTGGGATCCGCAGTGGACTAAAGACATGATGAGTGAAGCGGCCCAGTTACAGCTGGGTATGTTTTGATTAGCACTTGAAAAAGGGCCTTTGCAGGCATGTCACGCCTTAATCCTGGAAATATTCGCGGCTAAAGCCGTAAAGCCGCTCCTTGTATGTTCTCTCCAGATAATGATGTATTTCAAAGCGAATGATGGCACCGGATTCCCATGGCGGCCGTAGATGCGAATTTATTAGCTAATATTTTTAGGTTCCCGCGCTCCTTCGCGGGAACCAGCAGCGGGAAAAACCTTCGTCACTGTTGCTCGTTGCATTTGGACAAAGCTTTGTTGATCGCCTTGTCCAGAGGATAAATAGCCTGTGCTTCTTTTGCGATGTCACAGGCTTTTTTGCTATCAGCCAAAGCCTGCTGAGCATTAACTGCTAGCTGATAATAGGCTATGTGCGGGTTGCGTTTAAGTTCAACAGTCACCCAGTCAGCAAAAAGCTCGATATTGCTGCGTATGCCGTAACGCAGACTTTTGGTATAAAGCAGCCCCATCATCAGATGGGTGGCGAATGGCCTAAAATAGGGGTTTTGCATCGCAATAACAAAAGGACCTTCCTGATCTTGGTTCTTTTCAAGCATAAAGTCCCTGAATTCGATACTGGCGGCCATGCTATGGCCGATAAAAGCAGTAGAAAGTACGGTAAGTTATTATTGCGATGTATTTCACCAGCTTACTGGCGGCAAGTGACAAACCGACGCGGAAACGCTGTCTGCCTGGCTGCATGACAACAAAAAGCAGTAACAGAAACAAAAACCAGTGAACTGCGGAAATATAAAATGGCAGTTCCACCTGGGTATGCAGGGCTATCGGTATCAACAACGCGGCATAGGCATAACGGCGACTGTGCGGCAACGATTTCAGGTTTTTCAACACCCCGATAAATACCAGTAGCAATCCGAGTCCTGCCAATATGCCACCCTCGACCAGCCAGAAAATAGTTTCGTTATGTGGGTGCGAGACGCGTTCTTTGGGCAGTGTGGCATCAGGGTATTCGGCATAAAAAACCGGTTTTTTATGCTGCCAGACCCGGACAAAACTGCCGATGCCATGCCCGAAAACCGGCTCCTCCTTGATCAACTCCAAGGTGATGGAATAGATACCCAGGCGCGCCGTACTGGAGTAACCGGCATTGATAGCGGCGGTTTTTTCGGCAACGCTAGCCAGACCACGCTGGTTTTCGAAACTATTGGCGCTGATAGCCGCCAGCAACATGATGCACAAGACAGTGAGCCAGAGCCAGTAGTCTTGCCTGATAAAGCGCCAGCGGCTGACTAAAAATAACGGTGCGGCCAGGATAAAGCCCAATGCACCCACCCGTGAACCGGAATAACTGATTACGAAAGCACTGCAGGCAATCGCAATGGCGAGCACAATGAAACGCGAGCAGTGGCCGTAACGAACGGCCGGGCGGGTAATCAGCCAGAAAGCTATAAGCAGTACCGTAACCTGAAAACTGGCCTGGTTGTTGATTTGCTGGAACAGCCCGGTTGGTATGCCTGAGCTGTTGACCGGCAGCCAGCCGGGCATATCGGTTAGAAAAAAGATTTGTGCGATGCCGACAGCAGCATGCAGCAAACCGGCTATCACCACAATAAACAACACCCGATCGATACGGGCTTGTTTCAGCGGATATTGAAACAGGGCAAACAGAAACAGTGCACCGCCCCAGATATAAAGCATTCGCATCAGCCATTGGTTGGGAATTTCGACACCGGCAAAAATACCGCTGATAAAAGCCAAAGCCGGAAAAGCGAGGATATAAAGATAATACCGCGGCAGGTAAAAATAAGGCTTTTTCGTGAGTCGGTACAAACTATAAAAACCGATCAGGTTGGCGATCAGCCAGACCACGATATTGGCAGGAATGCGAAAGCCGCTGCCGCCGGGGTTGGCATGGAAGTAAATGGAAGCCGCGAGAAATAGTGTAGCCAGCGCCCATTCAACCGGCAGCAGGCGTTTTAATGGGTTAGAAAGCATAGGTGATTCCGAGATTGGCGCCGAAGGAGCGCCAGTTGACTTCATTGAGTTCTATTTCAGCGCTAGTGCCATCGGCAAAAAATGTCTTGTCCTTGCCATTGCGATCCGCCTGCCAGTGCTGATAATTCAAGGACATATCCAGCGTCAGACGGGGATCAAGTTGATATCGTGCCTCGACGCGACTGATCAGACCGTAACCTTCGGCCTCATGGGTAAAACTCTCCGGGTGGGCAAAATCGGTTCTGAGGTTCCAGTTAGCCGTGGCATCGTAAAAGGCGTAATGGTATTCGACACCAACCGTTAAATTAAACTTGTCAGTGAATGACAACAGGGTATCCAGCCCCAGCCATGGCCCGAACCAGGTGGCATCGTAGCTGGAGTCCAGCCCGGAAAATGGCCCAAATGCAGGAAGGGTCTGAAAACCATTGACGATTTTCAGGTTCTGGGCATGATAGCTGAGACCGAGCAGGGGGCGGACCTCCCCTCGCGCGATATTATTCTGAAGCCATTGCCAGCGATAACCGGCATAAACCGAAATATCATATACATCGCCTTCATCGGCACCGTTATTGGAGCGAGAAAACTCAAAAGTCCGGTTGTCGCCCAGATAATCGGAATCCTGATTGTCGCCGTTGTAAATCCGGCCATAAACCAGATCGAGGTTAAACAGCCAATTATTGCCGGTATACAATGTCGCGCCGGCGTTGATAGTGGCAATTTCAAGGTCATCCCAGCTTAGTTCGGAAAGGATATTGGGCGTACCGTTCGGGCCCGCTATGTTCCAGTCCAGTTCATCCCGGCGATAACCTGTTTTGAAATAGATATCTGCCCGGGTATAAGACAAAGTCTGTTTGCGGGTGCGTGGGATGTTATGGCTGAGCACCGGACTGGTTGCTGCTATTGGCTGCCGGTTTTGATGCTCCTTTGGCTGAAAAATATGCATATGCAGTTTGGGTGCTGTCGATGGTGACGCAGATGTTGTTGTTTCGGCAGGCTGATCGAAGACATGCATCTGCAACTGCGGTGCAGCGGATATGGCGACGGTATAAAGATTGATAATGCCACACAATATAATTTGCGGAAGCGGCTTTATGGCCAAGGATGGCCTGTATGCCGAAAATGCAGGAGCATTATATTTACGCTGTTTCCCACGCTTCTGCATGGGAACCCTGAATAGTCCATTGTTTTGAGCAATTCTAGATTCCCGCTTATGCAGGAATGACAACACATCGTGATTACGAGGTTGCAGGCCGTGACAATCCGGATCTTGTTCGAAATCAGGACTGGATTGTTTCGCTATCGCTCGCAATGACAATACCCCGCCATTCCCATGCAGGCGGGAATCCAGTCGGTAAGATGCCAGAAAAGCATCAAGTTGCAGCATAATCAGATCCATTGACTCAGTTGATGCCAGCAACCACTTCGTTAAACGGCAATGCCGAAATTAGATAGAGATAAGTTCGATCATCCGTATTGCCTTGTGCTGCGAGTACCGAGCTTTCGACCAAGGAAGCGAGCCACTTGCCGTTGACCTGCTGGAAGTCCACCGGCATGGCTTCACCGGAGCGGTTGGTGACCTCAACAGCGGTGACATGCAGACCGCCACGGTTCCAACTGGCCTGTGGTGTGGCTTGAACCCGCTTGTCATTGAACAAATGGGTTAATGGTTGGCGATTGACGCTGACCGGTTGGTAAAGATCGTTGCGCAGCCTTTCGATCTCGGGAACACGGATGGTATCGGCCGCGAACTGACTCATTTCCATATAGGTTTGTTGCCGATTTTGGTTGGTATCTGCACTAGCAGTGACGGGCTTATCCTTGTTGATGAATTTGTTCGGGAACGGTTCCAGATCCGGATAACCGCGGTTATGATCCTGATAAAAACGGTTATCGCGTTGCCGTATTTTTTCGCTGTCTTCAGGTGTATTCAGGATACGGGGCGTGATCAGCAACACGGTTTCAGTATCTTCCTCTGTTTCAATATTGTTTCTGAAAACACGGCCAATAACTGGAATTTCACTCAGGACCGGCACTTTTTTCTCGCTGTTGGATTTACTGCTGCGAATCAGGCCACCTACTGCAACGGTCAAGCCATCTTTGGCCAGCACTGTCCCTGTCAGACGGGCGGTGTTGACGGTATCGACTGACAGGTTCAAAACATTGCCTTCGCCATCTGCGACAGGTATGGTTCCACCTCCGGGGTTAATGGTGGAACTCTCCTGCTCCAGCTCCAGCGTCACTGTATCATCGGAGTTGATGCGGGGCGTGATTCTGAGCGTGATGCCAATTTCCTCCAGCTCGGTTTCCGTTTCGACAAAGGAAGGCACAATGGTGCCGGTAGCCGTTACCGTAGCCGGATTGAAAGTAAAGCCGCGAGTCAGAATACTTTCTTCACCGATAAACAGTTCTGCCTCTCTATGATTGGAGGCCAATACCATCGGGTTGGAAAGCACTTTGACGCGTCTGTTTTGTTCCAGAAATTCAAGATTGGCCCGCAGGCGGCTGTTTAAAAATTCATAAATAAACGAACCGGTATTGAGCAGGGCATTGTTGCCGAGCAGAATCGGCTGCTGCGACTGATTACTGCCGCTGGGCTGCAGTTCAAAGTTGAATATGGAATTGAAATCCTCACCCAGAATCACACTGAGAATTTTCATTTCCAGCATTACCTGAGGTACTGGAATATCCATTTGGTCGATGAGTTTCTGGATGGACTGAATCACCTTACGATCATCGGTGCGCACGATGATCATATTGTGCTCGTTGTTGACCGTGATATATATAGGCTGAGCCTGGACTGTGATCTGTTGCAGTGTTTCAGTGTCGATACTGCTGCTGCCTTGAGTATTCATCAGGTTAGCCAGGCGTTCTATCTGATCGATGGAAAGTTGTTCTGTCTCAACCTGGTTGCCTGAGACTGCCAGGTTATTACTGCCGGAGACCCCACCGCGGCTTGCGCTGTTCCGGTTCGTATTGCTGCGGCTTCCCGTTGTGGAGCGAGAGTTACGTACCCCGCTTCGGTTGCTGTTTGAAGAACTGCCGTTCAAGTTGTTCTGCCCGGGCTCGGTTCCCAAAGACAGAATCACGCGGTTGCCGTAGAGGTCTTCTATCGCTTGTGCGATGATTTGCACATTGGCATTAAGCAGTTTGAAAACTTCGATATGTTCGCTCTCGCGGACGATCAGATCTTTACCGTATTCCTCGCGGCTCATAATGCGGTAGGTATCGGTGTCTTCATCATAGCGATACCAGAGATCGCTGATCCGGGCGATGGATTTGATAGCATCGACCACCGTGGTGTTTTTCAGATGTATCGTGACTTTGGTCTGGGTGGCTTCCGGGGTAGCAATGATATTGCTGTCGGAAAACTCCGACAGAGTGCGGATAACATCGATAAAGTCCGTTTCACTGAATTCGAGTTCATTGATCCTGATGTCAGCCCGAGCAGGAGAAAACAGTAGTGTAAAAGCCAGTAAACCGGTTAGAAGCGTGGTTTTTTTCATATTATCGTTGATCGCTTATTTATCTTTGAATACGGATGGAGCCGAGCGTACCGGTTTCTACTGTGATGCTCAGCCGGGTAATTTGAGTGATGCGAATCGCATTGCGCGGTTGCGATGGATCAATATTGATTTCATCGCCCTCGCGTACCAGATAAGTTCTGGAACCATCAATTTCCAGCAGGGCCAACGGCTTTTCTTCATCCTGATTGACAAAACCGCGCAAACGCATTTTTGGAACGCGCATAGCGTCCGCTGAAGGCATGAAGCCGTATGCGCCGCTGCCGGACATGCCGGCTTGTACTCCGACCATCTCGTACATCAGGGGGCTGGGTGTGAACGGATCGCGGATCGCTTGCGGGGCGGGGAAGCTCTGTTGCACCGGGTAGTTTTGTTGAAGTGTTTCTGCTGCCTGTAGCAGCGGCAGGTACAACAATAAACCTGGGAGAATCTTATATAGATATCGTTGCATAGCCGTCTCCTAACCGCCTGAAACCAATGAAAACAAAGCCTGAAAGAAAGCGTAATAAACAAAGCCGACCATAGCTCCAATCACCAGGATCATGGCCGGTTCGATCATCGCAGACAGCCGTTTTATCGCCAGCTCCAGCAGCTTTTCGTAATACACACCGAGTTCCTGCAAGACTTCATCGAGGCTACCGGTGCGTTCGCCGACAGCAATCATCTGCAATACCAGCGGCGGCATTTGCGGATGATTGATGCTGCTGGCCATATCGCGGCCACCCAGAATCATGCCCGATGCCATTTTCAGCTTGTCGGAATAGACGCGGTTGCCGAGCAGATTGGCAGTGACCTTGAGTGCCTCAAAAACGGTGACGCCGCTGCGTAGCAGAATGGACAGGGCCCAGGTCATTTGCGCCATGGAGCCTGTGGTGAGCATGGAGCCTGTTACCGGCACTCTGAGCAGCAAGCTGTCAATCATTAACCGGCCGCGCTGGGTCTGGAAAACCAGCAATATCAAAACGATAAACGCAATCACGACGCCAATAATAGTCAGGCCATTGCTTCGTACATATTCGGATATATCGATCAACATCTGTGTAGAAGGCGGCAAGGCACGGCCTTGGGCCAGCAAGAAGGTGGCGAACTTGGGAATGATCTTCACCACCATAAATATCGCCACGCCGATAGCTGCCAAAACGACGATTACCGGGTAAATCATCGCGTTGATCATCTGAGCTTTCAGCGCGGATTTTTTCTCCAAATGCAGTGCCAGTCGCTCCATAATGGTGTCCAGATCACCGGTGTTTTCACCGGCCACTATCAGATTGATAGCCATGCCCGGAAAGACATCTTTATGTCTGGACATGGCTAGTGACAAGGCCTGACCTGCTTCGATATCCTTCAGCATCAAGCGTATTGTCAGTTTTAATCGGCTGTTTGATACCTGCTTGTGGCCCAGTTCCAGGGCCTGCATCACCGGCAGCCCGGCGCGCAGCATGAATGCCATTTGCCGGAAGAAAAAGATCAGTGCAGACGGACTGACGGAGCGTTGTGATGCCAGCCAGTCGGAGAAGTTTTCTTGCCCCATAAAGCCGCTTTTCGACTTGCCGGGCTTGATTTGCAGCACCCGCAAACCGCGCTGCCGCAAATCGACAGCGGCGGCGTTAATATCGGCTGCCTGTACATTTCCTGAAAGTTCAGTACCGGTCGAAGTCAAGGCGGTGTAGGCGAAGTTCGGCATCTATTCAGCCTCCGCTTCTAACAGTGCGCGGGTCTTATGAACGGCCACTTCACGTATTTCGTCCAGCGTTGTCAGCCCGGCCCGGACTTTCTGGCAACCGTCTTCCCACATGAATTTCAACTTGTCACCCGCGGCCATTTCCAACGTTTCTTCATCAGCACCGCGCGCAACCATGCGGCTTAATTTTTCGTCGAACCACAATGTTTCGAATAATCCGAGCCGCCCACGGAAACCGGTACCCTGACAAGCTGCACAACCTACGGGATCATAAATATCGATGGTCTCGTCCTTGACGGCTAAAACAGCGAGTTCACCTGCAGTGGCAGGGCGGGATTTGCGGCATTGAGGACACAAACGCCTGACCAGGCGTTGTGCGATCACGGCAGTCATTGTTGAACCGATCAAAAAAGGTTCGCAGCCGATATCTACCAGACGGGTTACGGCACTGACCGCGTTATTGGTATGCAGGGTGGAAAATACCAGGTGGCCGGTCATGGCTGCCTTGACCGCGACGTCGGCGGTTTCATGGTCGCGGATCTCACCGACCATCAATACATCCGGATCATGACGTAACAAGGAACGTAACGCCTCGGCGAAGCTGATTTTATGGCCGGTCTGGATTTGTGAGACACCATCCATCACATATTCAATCGGGTTTTCCACCGTCATGATATTGATGTCGGGATTATTGATCTCCTGCAGGGCAGCAAACAGCGTGGTCGATTTACCGCTACCGGTCGGGCCGGTGAGCAGAATCATGCCGTAAGGCTTGCGTATCGCCTGTTTGAAATGCATCAGATCGGCAGACAACATGCCCAAACTTGTCAAAGTCAGACCGCCGGACTCCTGCCCGAGCAACCGCATCGTGATACGTTCGCCCAGACGCGTAGGTGCCGTAGCGACGCGGATATTAAACTCCTGATCGATGGGGGCAGCCAGATGATAGGAAAAACCGCCATCCTGAGGTTGCCTTTGTTCGGCAATATCCAGGCTGGCCAACACCTTGACGCGTGAAACAAGCCCGGCCGCGATGCTGTGGCTGGCCGCAATGGGATAATCGCGCAGACGCCCGTCAATTCTGAGCCGGACGCGCAGCCCTTCCTCTTCGATGACCATGTGTACATCCGATGCACGGCTGAGATAGGCTTCGCGCAATATCGTATCCAGCAGGGCGATCATATCGGTTTCGTCGTCTGCTGAAATGGACTCGGAAACGGCTGTGCCGCTGCCTGCCAATGTACGGTCTATATACAGGCGTAAAGCCTGAATGTCGGTCATTGCCAGCGGTAACGGTTTGCCGAGCAGGCGCTGAACAGAGTCAATGCTGGCCCGGTCACCCGGATCGGAGACGACCAGTATGGCCGCATTGACATCAATGGCCACGGGCAGCAACAATTTTCGTCTGATCAGGCTGGCCGGGATTTTTTTCAATAAGTCTTTATGGGGGAGGGAGCCTGATAAGTCGACAAAATTAATCCCACGCAACTCGGCCACTGCACGATACAAAGCAGATACGGGAAAGCGGTAATGCGCAAGCACTTTGCCCAACAAGGGTGCGCGCTGACGCCGGGCCTCAGAGCGCAGCTTTTCGACCACGGCTGGTTCGATAAGCCCTGTGCGGGTACCGGCATCGATAAGTTGTTCGTCTGTCAGCGCCATATCAACTTGCTCTACTTGTCATAAGGCCAAAACCAGTTCGGCATTTAAAATCTGCGCATAGCCGTGCGGCGGCGAAGTCGGCATTTTCTCCAGCTTCAATCGCACAACCGTTACCTGCCACGGCAGTGCGTTCAGGCCATGAATAAAGCGGCGTAGCGATTCATAGTTACCGTCGATTTCCAGCCTTTGCATCGGGCGGTGAAACATAGTGCCCGGCGACATGCGGGCGAGCCAGTTCATGGTGGCAGGTAGAACAAGATCACCGGTCGGCACCTGTTCTTTTGCTTTGCGTTTTTTGGATTGTTTTACCGGTTGGGGCGTATTTTGTGCGACAACGGCGAGCCGTTCGTTAATACGAATCCGCACATCGCTGCTTCGCGCCAGTTCGGAAATACGCACTTTCAACTCCTGCGATTCAAACGGCGCCAGTTTTTGCTCTACCGTTTCCGCGCTGCTGCGCAGCAAGGCCAGGGCCTGTTCCTGATCGTCGAGTTGTTCCAATAACTCATCCATATCGTATTCCGGCGCTTCCGGAATGCGGGTGGAAATCACTTTCTTTTGGGTGGCTTCGGCTTTGTGCTGAAGATCTACAATGGCTTTGGTGGCCGGCATAAAGCGCAGAAAGCCGTAGATCCCCAAGAGCAGCACAACAATCACCGCGGCCGCCAACGCCTGTTCACGGTTACTCATGGCCGCCAGCTTCATTTCTTTTCTCCTGTGGCTTCTATGGAGGCCAGCTTGACCAGACGCATGGCGACGGCAAAACCGTCCAGGTTCAACGGGCCGGGGCGGGACATCACCTGACTGTCGCGCACCTCCATATTCCACGGTACAAGCGCTTCTTTCATCTGCTGAATAAACGCTTGCGCTGCTGTCTCACTGAGTGCCCAGGCTTCCAGGTTGAAGTTTTCCACCTCAACGCGTGTGTCGGACTGTTTATTGGGTGCGGCGGGCATGATCGGCACCCTTTTACCGAGTTCGTCGATACGGTTAACGATGATTTCTCCGCTTACCGTGCTTTGCAGAACGCCCAATACCGTCTGAATCAACGCGGCCCGTTCCGGGATTTCGTTTCCGAAAAAGTTTAGCCGTGCCTCCAGCCGTGCCTGGTCGGCTTTTTGCTGCTTCAACTGCGTTTCGCGCTTTTCGATTTGTTCCTTGACGGCATTGACCTGCTTGACCGCTTCATCAATCGATTTCCACTGGGCATCGATTTTTGCTTTATAAGATTCGGCGCTGTGTTTTTGAATCATCATGACCGTTTCCGTGCCGGCTATGACCAGCAGCAAGGCCGCAGCCAATACGGCGGCACGCACTTCCAGCCGCTGCAGCGGCGGCGGCAACGGACCGCCGACCCGAACCTGGGCACAGCGCCGATCCGCATCGCTGATGCCGAAAGCCTGCCAGGCGGCGCCCAGCATGCCCGGGCTGAGTTGCTTGTCGACGGGAGGCGGGTTCAACAGCTTCAAGTCAACGTGCAATACATGCAACAACTCGTCGGCCAGCAGCTCGCTGTCTTCATGCCAGCTTGCCAGCCAGACCGGATCGGATGCCGGCGGGTTCAGCGCGTGATAACTTTCCAGACACGATTGAATGGCCTGTTTGGTGGGGTTGATATATTGATGCTGTGCGGTTATGTGGCCGTTGCTGACCTGCATCACGAAAGCCATATCGGCATGCGACTCCAGCATAACTTGTGAGGCATTATCGTCCGTCAGCAAGGCGCCACTGCAGCCGGTCAGCGGATACATCGCTTTTAATGTCACATTCTGAGACTGGAATGCCGCAACCCAGCGTTGCAGCAGGGACTGGTTGACACAGGACACCAGCCAGTTGAATACGCCCGGGGAGTCCGCGATTTCGGCCTGCGGCGACCAGCCGCATTCGATGACCTCGTCATCAGATTTCAGCCATTCCTGGCCGGCCAGGCAAGTATCAAGTTGGGATTTGTCGATATAACCGAGTTGAATGGCCAGATCGCCGAAACGGCGCATGGAAAAATTCTCGGCCAGATCCAGCTCGCCGGTCGGGTTGGCGCGTCCCTGTTGGGTGTCCATCACCAGCTTGGCTTGTTCCTCGGTCATATAGCCCTTACCGACCAGCATATGGCCTACCGTCCATTGCGTAGTATGTTGCATCAGCAGAGGTTCTACCTCCCAGCGCACCAGCTCCTGCATCTGATTGACCGGGCGGGGCTTTTTCGGATCGACCGGTAACTCCACTAAAGTCGACAACACCGCCGGTGATAACAGGATCGCCTGACCGCCGCGCCAGCCTTCAGCCTTGAGTTGCGATATCAGCTCGGTTACCGCCGCTGCCATATCCGCCTGTTGTGAGGTTACGTTATGCATCACCGTCACGTCATCACCTGTCCGCGCCAGCACCGTACCGCGCAGCGAAAAACCGTTTGTCTCGCAGACCAGCAGTTGGGAAGGCTTGGCAAAAGGCAGCAGGTTGTTCAGGTTCATTGGGGAATGATCCAATCTATAGTGATATTTTGGCGTGGGGCCGCTTTGAACAGCCGTATATTGTCCGATGATGGTGTCGCGCTAGAGGCGTCATTACTACAATCACCATCGAAAATCACATAACCCTCAGGTGATCCGGATGGCACCTCATAGCAAACTATGACATAGCCGTGATGTCCGATAGGCACAGCATTGGAGGCATCAAAGCGGAAGGTATAGCTTTCTGGGATATTGGCGGTAATTGTGCCGCTGGCAACAGTCAGCCAGTCTGTTGAGCCATCATCGCCTGTTTTATAGTCGGTGAGCGAGGATGGGTAGATTCTCAGATTAAGCTTAACATCTGAAGCAGGTAAGGCTTCGCTGGCATTCCGGTTGATGAAATTGACAGTAATATCGTCAAGTTGCCAGTCGGAACTGACGATCAGTTCATCCGTACCAACATCATCACTGGTGGCCGACGCATCGTAGCCGCTGCTGGTTAATCCGAGCGTTGCTCCGGAAACATCATAGAACCAGCCTGAATTTTTGTTATCTTCTGCTTCGGTAGTACCGGCATTGCCATAACCATCACGGAAGTGTGGATCACCATCCCGTTCAGGAACGACCTGAATATAGGGACCACGCCAGCCTGAACCGACTTTTGTATCGCCATTGATATGCCACTCGGTAATTTCACTATTGTCACAAGGGGACTTGTAGGTAATGGGGGCGGCGGCATCGCTGGCATCGCCAGCAGTTAATAACTCAGCTATACAATTTGGCAATCTGCCCATATCGGCAGCAAAACCGCTGATTTCCGGGCTGCCGTTGACGGTGCGGGTCGGGTCGCCGACGATGGCTTTGCGCATGATGTCCATACGGCGTTTGGTTTCGTCGTATTTCGTCTGGTCTTCGACATTTTCGGTCAGCATCAGCGCGGCTGAAGCCATCAGGCCGATCAAAAACAATACCAGCACCATTTCCAGCAGGGTGAAGCCGATTTGTCTGGATCTGTCATGCCGAGCAACGCCGAGGTATCTCGATGAGGTTGCAAACTGGTTCCCCCTAACCCTCTCCCGCCAGGGGAGAGGGGATGCCCCCGACCTGAAAGCCTGGGAATGATATCTCGATCCTGGAAACAATCGTCCCTTCCCCCTTGATGGGGACAAATTCGCCGGGATGCGAATTTGGTCAGCGGTAGCTGCCTGCAGGGTGGCGGACATGGATGTTCGCCAACAAAGGTCAGGATGGGGGGGTAAGGGAGCCAGACCAAATTTTCCACTGAAACCAGGCGAGCTTTTCATCCACATAAACTCATCTCACCAAACACAAAATCAAATCAACGGGGAAACCATCGCTGCCGGTGGTTTCAGTACAATCCGAAGTGGTGTCACCATCATAGAGTGCATTCTGACTTAAGCCGACGAGCCTGGCAGGGTGGTCTTCTGGGGGGACTTCGTCTGCATTATCAAGATCGAAAATAAAATAGGGAGAACCGGCAGGGTCCAGAATAGTCCACAAATCCAGTATTTCAGTGCCTGATTCAGATGCCACCGCCCCTGTATTAAGTATGTCTGCATCCACATCGGAGACATTATCTATTCGCTGCAGATAAGGCCCTTTCCAGCCGCGCTTGGTATCGGGATTCCAGTCGAAACTTGTGCCAGGTTGTTTGAATAACATCCAGAAATTGGCGGGGTGCTCGCACCAATCCAGATCGCTTACCGGAATCTTGTCCAGGTTAGGGTTGAGGTTGCCGGGGCTGTCAGGATCTTCACAGGCATATATCCCCTGTCCGAGGAAATCATTAGTGCCGCTGTCACGGCGGAATTGAAGCAGGGCCTTGCGGATTTCGACCATTTCGAATTTGGCGGTATCGTAGCGGCCTTGATCCTGAACGCCTTCATAAGCCATCAGAGCAACACCGGATACGATAATAAGCAGGGCGATTACTACCAGCAGTTCCAGCAATGTGAAACCAGACTGAGCGCCGTCATTGCGAGCGGCAACTAAGCAATCCAGTTCTGAATTTAGGTGACGTGTTGCTAAAACAGGGTTTTGCTTCAAGTCCGCTTTTTTTCGGTTAAACAATAAACACCTCATTTACTTGTTTCCGAATATTGGGGTAAAACCCGTGGTTGGCACGTTGCTTACCGCAATAAACGTATTCCGAATGTCCGTTATTCCAGGGTTGATAAAGTAAGCGGGACGAGACTTTCGCCCCGTCCCGCTTTTGTGATTTAAACCAACTTTAATCCGGCTTATTAAGCACCTGTATTTGCACCGGCAATCACTTGGTCAAGGTTGCGGCCCTCAGGATCAACAATACCGATCAAGCGCGCTTTGGAGAAAATGTCAGCTGCAGTAATATCAGTTGGTGTAGAGCCATCTTCATCGGCACTGCCTAAATGATATAAAGCGATGAAACGAGCATAGTTATTGGCCGGATTAACATTGGTTGAACCGGCGGTCGGGACTTGAGCAATGGCAACACGGCTGTCTATCGTGGTGCCGGGCACGTCCTTACCGAAACCTAATGCCAATACCAGATGACAACCATCATCATCCAACGCATCGTTGATCAGATTCAGGGCAGTACTGTCAGTCACGGTATTACCGGACAGGGTGCCGGTGAGACTAACGCCATTGGCTGTACAGACAGTATCAGTACTGGAAGGAACAATAGAAATGGCAAAGTTGGTTATTGCAGCGCCATCATATTCGACCGTACCGTCTTCAAACTCCAGTTCATCGGCCGGATCAGCTGTGTTGTGTGGCGAGCTTTCGTTAAATGCCAAGTTGGGTACCACATCAGCATTGAATGTACTTGTAGTTTGCAGTGTTTGCAGTTCGCTGATGCCAACCGCATTCAGGGCGGTCGCAGCTGCACTCCATACCGCGCCGGCACCGGAAGCGTCAACAACCCATTGTCCAAAGTAGTCTTTAGTATTGTCAGCCAGCAGGTCAAACGCACCGCCAGTCAGTTCACCACCCAGGTTTGCCAGGTTGTCCCATTGGTTGGGATAGGCATTTTCTACCGCACGGAAATTGCGGATTGAACTCTCGGCAATGGTGATATTGGTTGCAGCCGCAGTGTCCTGGGCGTTTTCGCCAATGCCTTCATAAGCAACCAGAGCAGCAGTAGCCAAAGTAGCCAGCAGGGTAATAACAACCAGCAGTTCCAGCAACGTGAAACCACCTTGCTTGCCTTGCAGTTTTTTCGCTTTGGTACGCAGTTTGTCGTCTTTAATGGCGGAGATATCAGCAGCGCGGAACTTGCTGATTGCAGTTTTCATTTGTTTGATATTCATTTGCTATTTCTCTCGTTATTTATGCCGCAGCTGCCCCGCGCAGTCTTTTGGTCATGGGGTTCAAAATGTTTATCAGATGCGAACCCGCTTCGCACTCTGTTGATTCCTTTACTGGGAGGGATTGTCGACGACAAAACGGTATTGTTTGCCGCAGTGTAGAATCACCTCTTTCTGTTGCCGTTTGAGAATTTTCATCTCGACACGAATTTCACCAAAACCGTCATGTTGCAAAACATCGTCAAACAGTTCGATGAGTTTGGTTTTTACGCTATCGTTTGTCTGGTCGGGTTTTATTGTCATTGTCTTGTCGTTTTGGTGAACTTCGTTGGGCGGAATCATAGGCAGCTGAGGGTGATTTCCCATATAGGAAAAATTCCTTTTTTTTGTGATGTATTCCACATTTTTGTGAGGGTGGACAGTCAGGAAATCAGTAAGTTAGTTATATTTGACTTAAAAAGTGGCTTGTAAGTAACTGGTTTATTTGATGTGTGTTATGACTATTATTTTTTCCTTGCTGTTATAGTGCTTTTCTATTCATGCGAGCCGGGATTTTTGTTCTGGCTGCTGAAGTTGGTGACTTTTCCTGGCTCAAGACACAATTAACTAATCTGGTGGCGGGAAAGGCTACGGGGGTTTAAAGGCGGAAAATGAGTTTAAGAAACCTGATTAATTTACGCATTGCCTTGTCGGTGTTGCTGATTCTGATATTGGGCGGTGTAATGGCAATCTGGCAGGCGCGCCAGTCAGTCGAGAGAGAACTTCAGGCCTCTTTTAACCTGGCTTTGCAGATGGTCAAGTCTGAAGTCAATCAAGCAGATATGAGCCAGAACAGCGATGACTGGTTACAGTCAATCAAGGCATTACGGCATTCCCGGCATTTACAGATTTCGTTGATCGATAATCGTGGCGAAGTGACTGAAATACTGACTGCTTCAGAACATGAAGAGGAACGCACACCGCCCGCCTGGTTTATTGCGGCGGTGATGACCGATTATCTACAGGTGGACTATTCGGTTGATATGACGGATGGCTCCGTGAAACGGATTCGCATCAGCGCCGATCCGATGGATGAAATATTGGAGGCGTGGAATGAATCGCAGGCCTATTTCTGGTCGATCGTGCTGATGATGGTAGTGATTTTTGTGGCGATCAACGTGGTGTTCCACTCGATGCTGCGTGCGGTCGGCACTATTTTGTCAGGCTTGCGTCAAGTCGAGTCGGGTGAATACGGCGGCAAGCTGCCCGCTTTTAAAATCAGCGAGTTTGATGCGATTGCTTCCGAAATCAACAATCTGTCAGAAGCGTTAAATCTGGCCCGGCAGAATAACCAGGCTTTGGCGCGGCATACCATGCATATTCAGGAGAATGAAAGGCAACATATGTCACGCGAACTGCATGATGAGATGGGGCAGTCGTTGACCGCGGTTAAAGCGATGTCGGTGGCCAGTAAGCAAGCCAATGCCGATGTGCCGGTGATTGCCGATTCGATTATCGAGATATGCAATCATTTGTCCGGTGTGGTGCGTTCGATGATGCGCACCTTGCATCCGCTGAGCCTTGCCGATTTGGGGCTGGGCGCAACACTGACCGATCTGGTCAATGAATGGCGGCGCCGTCATGCGGATCTGGTAGTAACGCTGGATTATGATAATGAACTTGAGTCGCTCAGTCATGAGGTGGCGATTCATGTTTACCGGATTGTGCAGGAGTGTCTGACCAATGTGGTGCGGCATGCCCAGGCTGACAAGGTGAAAGTGACCGTCAGGCGCAGCCGTTTTGTTGACAATTCACAGGTCGTTATTTCCGTTGAAGATAATGGTATAGGCGGCCATGCCGAGGGTGAGGGCTTTGGTGTACGGGCGATGCGTGAGCGGGTGGAAAATCTGGGCGGGCGATTTAGTTTTGAATCGAGGTCGGGGCAGGGCGTGAGTGTAAAAGCCAGAATGCCATTTATAGAGAAACAACAAGATGAGCCAAAACAGGATTAGTGTGCTGTTGGTCGATGACCATGAGGTGGTGCGTGCCGGATTCAGAATCCTGCTGTCATCGCAGCCGTTTATCGGCGACATCAGGGATGTCAATCGTGGCGAACTGGTTGCTCAGGAATATGAACGTCTGCAACCGGATGTGGTAGTGATGGATTTATCCATGCCCGGTATCGGCGGTTTGGAAACGATACGTCGTTTATGTAAACAGGATCCCGCTGCAGTGGTACTGGTTTACAGCATTCATGATGAATCGATTTATGTTGAGCGCGCATTGCAGGCTGGCGCCAGAGGCTATGTCAGTAAAAACAGTGCTGCGGAAGTGCTGGCTGAGGCGGTGATGACGGTGGCCGAAGGTAAGCAGTATATCGAGCAGCAACTGTTGCCCGAGGCCGATGATGTAAGGCAGCTGGATATTGAGCAATACCGGCAAGTGCTGGATCTGCTGTCACCGCGAGAGTTTGATGTGTTCTGTCGGCTGGCGCGTGGCATGACGGCGCATGAAGCGGCGGCTGATTTGTGTCTGGGCTATAAGACGGTGGCTAATTACAACACCCAAATCAAAAGCAAACTCAGGGTCAACACGGCTGCAGAACTGGCTAATATTGCTGTGGTACTGGGCATTATCAAACCCTGATTTCTGTTGAAAATCTGCCGGTTTGCTACAGAAAAAAACAACCGTGAGAGTGGCTTTGTTCGCAACGCTTATTGATAGGGAAAAGCTGTTGTTCTGCTATGTTTAAGGGTAAATAAAAAAACAATATATTTCAATATGTTGCCTGACTTTTGACCCAGGTCAATATTGTTTCTCATTTCTTAAAATAACGCTTGAAAACCTGACTGGCGGGACGCATTATTCAGATCAGGGATAGGCACTGCCTGTTCATGTAGTAATCGTTATTTTTAGGAGGTGTATGACTATGGCTATTCAACGATACAGACCATTGAGTTTGCTGGATGAATTGCAACGGGAAATGAGTTCATTGTTTCATGCCCCAGATGTAGAAAGCAGCTTTAGTACTGAAGAATGGAGCCCTGCTGTAGATATCAGTGAAGATAATGATAAATTCACCATTCATGCTGATCTGCCCGGGGTCAAATCTGATGATATTGAAGTTACGGCCGAGAATGGGGTTTTAACCATCAAGGGTCAGCGAGAAAGCCACAAGGAAGAAAATAAAGACAACTACCGCCGGGTTGAACGTTTCAGCGGTAGCTTTATGCGTCGTTTCACCCTGCCCGAGCGGGCAGATCTGGAAAATATCGCCGCCAAAACCCGGGATGGGGTATTGGAACTGACAATTCCCAAAACAGCAGAAAGCAAACCAAAACGTATTGAAGTAAAAGTGGCGGAATAAAAAACTCAGGCCTGACAGTTTATCGCTGTCAGGCTTTTTCTTTTCGTACGGTTGATTTCATCGGTAGTAAGCGGTTTATACTGGCTTTAACTCCGCTCATGTTGCGAAAAAGGAACGCTACGCCGATGACATCTGATAAACCGCGCGATCCGATCTATATTCCCTATGCCGGTCCGACTTTGCTGTCAGTTTCTTTGTTGAACAAAGGCACCGCTTTCAGTGAACAGGAACGGCGGGATTTCAATCTCACCGGCTTGATCCCGCAGCGTTTTGAAACAATCGAACAACAGGCTAAAAGGGCATATCTGCAATATTGCAGCTTTGACGAACCTATTAACAAGCATATCTATCTGCGTGCCACGCAGGATACCAATGAGACGTTATTCTATTTTCTGCTGCGACAGCACCTGCAGGAAATGATGCCGATTATCTACACTCCGACGGTGGGTGATGCCTGCGAAAGATTTTCCGAAATCTACCGTCGTACCCGCGGCTTGTTTATTTCGTATCCGGATCGATATCGCATTGATGAGATTTTGCATAATGCCACCAAACGCCATGTCAAAGTCATTGTGGTGACGGATGGCAGCCGAATTCTGGGGCTGGGTGATCAGGGCGTAGGCGGCATGGGAATTCCGATTGGCAAACTGGCTTTGTACACGGCCTGTGCCGGTATCAGCCCGGCTTATACCTTGCCGGTTATGCTTGATGTCGGGACCGATAATGCCGAATTGCTCAAAAACCCGATGTATATGGGCTGGCAGCATCCGCGTATCAGTGATGACGATTACGATGAATTTATGGCCTTGTTTGTGGCCGCGATCCAGAAACGCTGGCCCAAAACGTTATTACAATTTGAAGATTTTGAGCAGCGTAAAGCCTTGCCGTTGTTGAAGCGATATCGCGACAAAATCTGCTGTTTTAATGATGATATCCAGGGCACCGCTTCAGTAGCGGTGGGTTCTTTACTGGCCGCCTGCCGCAGCAAACAAGCGTTATTATCAGACCAAACGGTTGTTTTTGCCGGTGCGGGCTCAGCCGGTTGTGGTATTGCCGAGCAAATGGTGGCGCAGATGTGCGCAGAAGGGCTGTCAGAACAGCAGGCGCGAGCCCGTATTTTTATGGTCGATCGCCCCGGCTTGCTGACTACCGATATGGCGGACCTGTATGACTTTCAATTACGTCTGGCCCAGAGCCGGTCAACTATTCGTGACTGGCAGTTGCAGACAGAACATGCTGCGCTGCTTGATGTCGTCGAACATGTGCATCCTACGGTGCTGATTGGCGTATCCGGTCAGGCAGGGCTGTTTACTGAAAAGCTGATCAAAACCATGCATACGCATTGCCCACAGCCGATTATTTTTCCGCTCAGTAACCCGTCCCGCCAGGTTGAAGCAATGCCTGAACAACTTGTTCACTGGACACAGGGACAGGCCTTGATTGCCACTGGCAGTCCGTTCAAGCCGGTGCGGTTTAAAAACAAGGACTATCCGATTTCCCAGTGTAATAACAGTTATATTTTTCCGGGCATAGGCCTTGCAGTGGTTGCCGCCGGCATTGAACGTATCACCGATGAGATGATGATGGTGGCCAGTGAAGTGCTGGCAGCCGCTTCACCGTTGGCCAATACCGGAGAAGGTGCTTTGTTGCCGGAACTGGATCAAATTATTGGCTTGAGTAAACAGATTGCATTTGAGGTGGCCAAACTGGCCCAGCAGCAGGGCAAGGCGCCTGTTACTTCCGATGCAACACTGACGCAGAATATAGCCGATAACTCATGGTTGCCACACTATCGTGATTATCGCCGGGTCAGTATCTGAAATATTTCCCTTAACACGAGACCATAAATTTGGGTATAGGAGAAATTCCTATAACTTATTGTGACTGGTATAATCACTCTGCAAGTTTGATCATTGCTCTTGTGGGTAGAGAGTGATCTTTTTTGGATCTTTCTTTACTTTAAAAAGGAGCTTTTTATGACTTCTCTACTTTTAAAAACACTGCCCGCAGCCATTGCTTTTTCCCTGACTTCTGTTGCTATCGCTGATGATAACTATGATCTGGATGATATCCGGAGCTGGGATATCGTTAAAATCGAAACCTGCCTTGATGCTGCGCTGGATACCATTCCCGGCCACGCCCGTAAAGTTGAAATGAAAATGGAAGGGGATGATCCGGTTTACGAGTTTGATATTGAAGCAAAAGCCGACGGCCAGACTTATAACGTTGAGTGTAATGCCGAAGAAGGCTTTATTACTGAAATCGAACGTGAAGTAGCTGCCGATGACCCGGTGTTCAAAAAATATGCGAAAATTTCACAGGAAGAAGCGCGTGAAATCGCGTTGATGTTCCATCCCGGAGAGGTGGTCGCTTCAGAGTTGGAAGTCGGCTTCGATGGTGATGTGACATACGAGTTCGATATTCAAAGTATTCACGGCTATGAAGTCAAAGTCGATGTCGATGCGGCAACCGGTGAAATCGAAGAAGCCAATATCGAATTGTATGAAATCGGTATGGAAAAAGAATAAGCTTTAATTCAAACAATTAAAGCCTTTTGTAAAAAAGCCGCGGGTATGAAAATACCGGCGGTTTTTTTAAAGAACCTTGTTCTCATGTTCTTTCGTGGGAGAAATGAACTAATAAATCATCATGCATCAGCCATGGTCATGGCTTGAACGTAGTTTTTCAATCCCATTTTGTCAATCAAACCAAGCTGTTGCTCTAACCAGTAGGTATGATCATGCTCTGTGTCTTTTAGTTGCTGTAGCAGAATATTACGGGTTCCAAAATCGTTTTCTGCTTCACACAAAGCGATACCCTCCCGGAGCGCCTGAACCACCGAGTGCTCTAGTTTCAGATCGTTTTGCAACATTTCTTGAACATTATGGCCAACATGTAAAGGCTCACGTTGACTTAGGTTTGGCGTTCCTTCCAAAAATAAAATGCGCTTGATCATTTGGTCAGCATGTTCGGTTTCATCTTGCATTTCATGAGCAATACGAGCATAAAGTCTCTTCAGGCCCCAGTCCTCATACATTCTGGAATGAATGAAATACTGGTCCATCGCGGTGAGTTCTCCCGCTAATAATGTATTAAGCAAATCAATGACTTTCTGACTACCTTTCATACTCTTCCCTTATGTTGTTGTTCGGACCGTCAGGCTAACGAAGTACGTTGCTGTTGTAGTTGTGATAAAGCTTGCTCCATCTCGGTGAGTTTGCCACGTTCTTTTTGTACTACTTCTGCCGGCGCTTTGGCAACATAGTTTTCATTACTCAGTTTGCCTGAAGATTGTTTGATGGCTTTTTCCAGCTTGGCAATTTCTTTATCGAGTCGGGCGATTTCGGCATCTTTATCAATCAAACCTTCCAGCGGAATCAGGATTTCCATCTTGCCGACCAAAGCGGTGGCGGCGGCTGGCGCTGCACCGTTCAACGTTGAGATTGATTCCAGGTTGGCAAGACGGCTGATAAAGTCACGGTTATTCTCAAGCCGGATTTCATCGGCATCCATTGCGTCTTTCAATAACACCGGCAATTGTGTTTTCGGTGCGATATTCATTTGCGAGCGGATGGAGCGCACGCCGGTGATAAATTGCATCACCCATTCCATTTCATTGACAGCAGTTTTGTCGATCTTGTTTTCATCTACAACGGGATAAGCCTGGCGCATAATGGTATCGCCCGTTTTGCCTGCCAGCGGCGCGATGGTTTGCCAGATTTCTTCGGTGATAAACGGCATAAACGGATGGGCCAGACGCAAAGTGGCTTCCAGCACACGCACCAGCGTGCGGCGGGTGCCGCGTTTGGCGGCTTCAGATGCGGAGTCGCTGGTCAATACCGGCTTCGACAGCTCCAGATACCAGTCACAGTAGTTATTCCAGATAAACTCGTAAATACCCTGAGCGGCATGGTCAAAGCGATAACCGTCGATCGCTTTTACAACTTCCTGTTCGGTCATTTGCAGGCGGGAAATGATCCAGCGATCAGCCAGACTCAGTTCGACGTCGCTGTTATCAATGCCGGTATCCTGGCCTTCGGTGTTCATCAATACGTAACGGGCGGCATTCCACAGCTTGTTACAGAAGTTGCGGTAACCGGTGATGCGGTTCATATCAAAGTTGATATCACGCCCGGTAGAGGCCAGCGAGGCAAAAGTAAAGCGCAGGGCATCGGTACCGTGTGCCTGGATACCTTCCGGAAATTCCTTGCGGGTGGCTTTTTCTATTTTTTCGGCCAGTTTTGGCTGCATCATGCCGGTAGTACGTTTGGCGACCAGCGCTTCCAGATCGATACCGTCGATAATATCGATAGGATCGAGCACGTTACCCTTGGATTTAGACATTTTCTGCCCATGGGCATCTCGCACCAGACCGTGGATGTAGATTTCCTTGAACGGCACATCGTCCATAAATTTGATGCCCATCATCATCATCCGCGCGACCCAGAAAAAGATAATGTCAAAACCGGTGACCAATACGCTAGTCGGATACCAGGTTTTCAATGCCTCGCTATTTTCCGGCCAGCCCAAAGTGGAGAACGGCCATAAGGCTGATGAAAACCAGGTATCCAGCACGTCTTCATCCTGAGTCAGTTGCAGATCGGCAGGCAGGTTGTGTTTTTTTCTGACTTCGGTTTCAGTGTGACCGACATAGACAGTGCCATCGTTGTCGTACCAGGCGGGAATACGATGTCCCCACCAGATTTGGCGGGAGATACACCAGTCCTGAATGCCATCCATCCAGTTATAGAACGTCTTGTCCCAGTTGGCGGGTACAAATTTGACCTTGCCTTCTTTGACCGCTTTCACGGCAGGTTCCGCCAACACATCGGCTTTGACATACCACTGATCAGTCAAAAACGGCTCAATTACGGCGCCGCTGCGATCACCACGTGGCACCATCAGTTTGTGATCCTGAATGCCTTCCAGCAAACCCAGTTTTTTCAGATCGTGGACTATGACATCACGGGCTTCATACCGATCCAGGCCGCGGTATTTTTCCGGTGCATTGTCGTTGATAGCGGCATCAATGGTCAGAATGTTGATTTGTTCCAGATCGTGACGCTGGCCCATTTCCGCATCATTGAAATCATGTGCCGGAGTGATTTTGACGCAGCCGGTGCCGAATTCCCGATCAACATAATCGTCGGCAATAATCGGGATTTCACGACCGACCAGCGGCAGGGTAATGGTTTTGCCAATCAAGTGTTGATAGCGTTCATCTTCAGGATGAACCGCCACTGCGGTATCGCCCAGCATGGTTTCGGGACGGGTAGTGGCGACAACAAGGTGACCACTGCCATCGGTCAGCGGGTAACGAAAATGCCACAGGTGACCGGACTCTTCTTCAGATAATACTTCCAGATCTGACACGGCGGTATGTAATACCGGATCCCAGTTCACCAGCCGTTTGCCGCGGTAAATAAGACCTTCATTGTGTAAACGGACAAAGACCTGTTTGACCGCTTCCGACAAACCGTCATCCATGGTGAAACGCTCGCGGCTCCAGTCCATGGAGGTACCCATACGGCGCAGCTGGTTGGTGATGGCACCGCCTGATTCCTGCTTCCACTCCCAGACACGTTTGGTGAAATCATCACGTCCCAGATCATGACGGGTTTTACCCTCGGCATTGAGCTGACGTTCAACAACCATTTGCGTCGCAATACCGGCATGATCGGTACCTGCCTGCCACAAGGTATTATCACCTTTCATACGGTGATAACGGATCAGCGTATCCATCAGAGTGTCCTGAAAGGCATGCCCCATATGCAGACGGCCGGTGACATTCGGCGGCGGTAACATAATGCAATAAGGGGTGCCGGAGCCGGAGGGTTTGAATTCACCATCCTGCTCCCACTTTTGATACCAACGTTGTTCAATCGCGTCTGGGCTGTATGTTTTTTCCATCTTGTGCTTTTTGGCTATGTGTCATCGAAAGAAGATGGGCATTATACCCGCTGAGACCTATCCTGTTCAGCTGCGATGCGAAATTGGCGCTGAAAAGCTGATAAAACGTGTTATTGGCTGAGCCGGAAGGTAATCAGACGTGGAAGGTTTCCAGCTCGTAGCCACGTTGTTTGTAGAATTGAAAGCGCTGCCGGCCGGCTTTTTTGATTGTGTCGTTATCATCAATAACCTCGGCAACGCGCTCAAATTGACTGAAAAACAGCGGTTGCTCATCAGTCAGATTGATTAATACGTCCATCAAACGCGGCGGTTCAGCTTCATGCCCGATCAGTACCGGACTGTCGTTTGCTTCGCTGGGGTGCAGAATTTGATGAGGCACAAAGCTGTCCGGCCGTATCGCCCACAATGCAGCATCGACTTGTTCACTGTGGGCTACATTTTCAGTGTGAATATAAACCTGATGCCCTTGATGATAGGCTTTTTCAGCTAAACGGCAGGCAAAGGCCTGCCGTTCATGCAGCTTGGTGGATTTCAGCACATAGAAACTGATTCGGGTCATAGGGGCGAACGTTATCCCTGCAGACGGTTCAGCAGATATTGCACCAGCATCGGCACCGGCCGGCCGGTGGCCCCTTTTTCTTTGCCACTGACCCAGGCGGTGCCGGCGATATCCAGATGCGCCCAAGTGAATTTCTCGGTAAAGCGGGCCAGGAAGCAGGCTGCGGTGACGCTACCAGCTTCTTTGCCGCCGACATTAGCAATATCGGCAAAATTACTGTCGAGCTGTTTTTGATAATCGTCCCATAACGGTAACTGCCAAGCGCGGTCGAAACTGTCGTTGCCCGCTTTAAGCAGATCGTCGGCCAGTTGCTGGTTATTAGCCATCAGGCCGGTGGTTATATTGCCCAAAGCAACAATAATGGCGCCGGTAAGAGTAGCAATATCAATCACTACTTCCGGATCAAAACGCTCACTGTAGGTCAAGGCATCACACAGGATCAAACGGCCTTCGGCATCGGTATTGAGAATTTCGATGGTTTTACCCGCCATGCTGGTGACGATATCGCCAGGTTTATTGGCATCGCCATCAGGCATGTTTTCAGAGCTAGGCACTACGCCGACCAGATTGATAGGCAAGCCTAACTCCGCTACGGCACGTAGCGTACCTAACACGCTGGCCGAACCGCACATATCGTATTTCATTTCATCCATGCCTTGCGCAGGCTTCAGTGAAATACCACCGGCATCAAAAGTCAGTCCCTTGCCGACCAGCACTACCGGACGGGCATCACCGGCTCCGTTGTATTCCATGGTAATCAGTTTGGCAGGCTGCCGGCTGCCGCGAGAGACGGACAGCAATGAACCCATGCCCAGTACTTCCATATCCGATTCTTCGAGTACGGTGGTTTTGATAGTGTTGTATTGCTGACCCAGTTTAATCGCCTGTTCGGCCAGATAGGCCGGTGTACAAATATTGCCGGGCAGATTGCCTAACTCACGCGCCAGGTTCATACCCTGGCCGATAGCAGCACCTTGAGCCATGGCTTGCCCGAATTCGGCGGCATCAGCTTCGGTTGTTATGAAACTGAGCTGATCCAGTGGTTTTTCAACCGGTTTGGCTTCGCTTTTGGTTTGTGTGTACTGATAGAGCTTAGTTTCCGTGTTACAGGCGGTTTGACGTACTTTCCAGGCCGGGCTGCGCTCGCCGAGTTCGACTTCCGCTACGCAACAGGCAGCTGTCCGGGCACCACTTTCATTGAGTACGGCTGCCATGGCCGCCGTCGCGGTGTTGAAGTCATTTTCGGTGGTCTTGCCCTGGATACCGAAACCGACCAGCAGCACACGTGGGCTTTTAATACCTGTCACATGATGCATAAACAGCGTCTGACCGGCTTTGCCGTTGATATCGCCACTGTCGATAACGCGTTGCACAGCACCTTGCGTGTCTTTATCAAGTTGCGCTGCGGAAGGACTCAATTGGCCTTTTTCATAAACCGCAACGACCAGACAGTCTGTCTGTTGTGTTGCCAGGGCATCGGTTGTGACAAAATACTGCATGGATTTCTCCTGTAGAGATAATTTGGTTTAGACTGCTAGGGCCTGTTTATCTTCCATCTTCAGTTCACAACAGAGGTGGAGATGAAAGATAAACAGCCCTAGGCCAGATTGTGCCAAAAACAAACACCTTATTCTAACCAAGACCGATAAATAATGCCCAACGTTCTTCGATTGTTGAGTTCCTGGCTGACTGTAGTTGACCGCTACATGCTACGGGAATTTGTGATTAATCTGTTAGCCGTCACCGGGGTGCTTTGGCTGATTTACGTCTCAACCCGTTTTGCCCGTTATCTGGCAGAGGCGGCGGTGGGTAATATGCCGGCCGATGTTATTTTCAGTTTACTGGGCTTCAGTTCGCTGGGAGCCATGTCGCTTTTGTTGCCGATTGGCGCTTTTCTTGCGGTGATGCTTTCGCTGGGGAGAATGAGTTCTGATAATGAACTGACTGTGATGGCAGCCTGTGGTATTTCCAGTGCCCGCATTATGCGGAATGTGTTGCTGTTTGCGAGCGTAGTGGCATTGTTGGTGGCGGTACTGTCATTGCTTATCGTGCCCGATGTATTGTCACAGCGTTACGACCTGGAACAGCGCGCAAAAATTACCGCCAATACCACCGGGCTGGTGGCCGGTAGTTTTAAAGAAAGTCGTGATGGTGAATGGACTTTCTATTCCCAGAGCCTCAGTCCGGATAAACAGTTTATGGAAAATGTGTTTATTGAAATTCACCGTGACCCCAAGCCATTGATCTTTCGTTCTGAAACGGGACATTTTGAAATTGACAGTCAAACGGGTGATAAATTTCTGGTGTTGGAAAATGGTTATCGCTATGAAGGGGAAGCCGGTGACCAGGATTTCACTATCGCTCAGTTTGGCAGTCACAGTTTGCTGGTTGAAAAAGGTGCGGAAGGGCAGGTCAGAGAACGGCATAAATCCGTGCCGACAGGCGAATTACTGGTGCGCGGTGAACCGCGGGATATTGCAGAAGTACAGTGGCGGACTTCAGCAGCTTTGATGACCTTAATCTTGTGTCTGATGGCTATATCACTGGCTAATGCGGGGCCGAGACAAGGACGATATGCCGGTTTTCTGCCAGCGGTATTGATTTATATTATTTACAGTAATCTGTTGGGTGTTAACCGTGCCTGGGTGTCTAAGGGGGAAATCACGCCATGGCTGGGCGCTATCTGGGTGCATTTATTGATGGTGGGGATACTGCTGATATTACTGAACCGCCCGAAAATCCGTCGTTTGTTTAGCCACTATAGACAAAAAGCAATAGCCAAATGAAGATTCTGCAACGTTATATCGCTAAAAACATACTCTTCAGCACGCTGCTGGTGCTGTTGGTATTACTGGGTCTGTACACGTTTATGGACTTCATCGCGGAATTGGATGATTTGGGTAAAGGTAACTACCAGATCACTGAAATTTTCAGCTATATCGCTTTAACCATGCCCAAGCGTGTTTATGAATTACTGCCGGTGGCCGCCCTGCTGGGGAGTGTTATCGGGTTGGGTAATCTTGCCAGCCAGAGTGAGTTGGTCGCGATGCGGGCTGCAGGCATATCGATCAAAGATATCAACAAGTCGGTTATGTTTGTTGCGGCCTTATTGATGGTGGTTGCGGTGTTAATGGGGGAAGTCTTCAGGCCTGTTGCCGAACAATCGGCCCGCGAATTACAGTCAGTGGCACAAACCGGTACCGTGGGTACGCGCTCTGAGCATGGGTTCTGGACTCGTGATGGTAATCATTTCAACCATATCGAGCGTATCAAGGCTGACGGTAGTTTTTCCAATATCGCTATTTACGAGTTTGATGAACAGCATCGTCTGCGTATTCTGACCAAAGCTCATGACGCACAGTATCAGGACGATAGCTGGATATTATCGGACGTTGTACAAAGTACCATCAACGAACAGGGCGTACAGGTTCGTTCGGTATCGCATGCCCGCTGGAAGTCACAACTCAATCCAGGCATGGTAAACATTGTTGTTGTGCCGCCGGAGTTTTTGCCGGTGTGGGACCTGCTGGAGTATGTCAATTATTTGAAAGACAATCATCAGGCTGTGGAGCAGTACGAACTGGCATTTTGGAGCAAGATTATGATGCCGTTGAGTTCTGCTGTGATGGTATTACTGGCGGTGCCGTTTGTCTTCGGTCCGTTGCGTTCAGCACCGATAGGCGGGCGCATTCTGGCGGGCACATTGATAGGGATTGGTTTTCATCTGTTCAACCAGAGCTTCCAGCATATGGGGCTGGTGTTTGGTTTATTACCGTGGCTGGCGTCTGCCTTTCCGACCATGATCTTTGCCGGCCTGGCCTGGTTGATGAATAGCCGTGTCAGATAGGGCGATAACTCGTCCAGATAGGGAAAAATACTAGAGATATCAAGAGAAAAAGATGGCGTCCCCAGGGGGGTTCGAACCCCCCTGGGGACGCCATATAAAACGGGCCTGTATTACAGGCCCTTTTTATTTTAAAGAATAAATAACCCTTAACGGGGTAAATAAGTCACTGGGTCCCCATCGTCTAGAGGCCTAGGACACCGCCCTTTCACGGCGGTAACGGGGGTTCGAACCCCCCTGGGGACGCCATCTTTTTCTCTTGATATCTCTAGTATTTTTCCCTATCTGGACGAGTTATCGCCCTATCTGACACGGCTATTCATCAACCAGGCCAGGCCGGCAAAGATC
>NZ_JAPDMV010000020.1 GCF_026319305.1 Methylophaga sp. OBS4 | reverse complement strand
GCTCTGGCTCTGGCTCTGGCTCTGGCTCTGGCTCTGGCTCTGGCTCAGGCTCTGGCTCTGGCTCTGGCTCTGGCCGTGGCTCTGTCTCTGCAGTATTGTCGTTTACTGGATTATTTTGTGTCAGGTTTTTCTTGTCACTGTCTGTAACTTCAAGTTGTACGGATTCAGTTTGTTGTTCGGTGTCATCCTTATCTGACAGTGCGGCTTGTTCATTTTGGTCTGCTTCGCTGGCAACCGCTTGTTGCTCAGAAACATTATCCATTAACGCATCAATATCAGCTGTTAATAGGTTGTCAGCTGCTGTCGATATAAGTTCTTCTGCGGGGATAGAAGACGATTCGGTTGGCTTATTAGCTGCTGTATCAACCGGTATTTCCGGTTCGGTAACAGTCAGGTCTGTCGCCGCTTGCTTGCCATAAATACTGCTATCAATAGTGAAAACATCTTTTTTCAGATAGTCTTTCAGGCTGTTGCTCGGGCCCGGTTCTGCGGATATTTCAACTTCGTCTTCTGATATTTGTTCCTCGGCTATTTCAACATAAACAGCCTGTTGCAGCTCAGCTTCGATATCACTGAGTTGTCCGGGAATTTCAATTTCATCGCCGTTTCTTTCAAATCGCTGCAGATCTTCATCAAAAGGGATGACGGGTTCAACCGGTTCTGAAGACGCCAATTCGCCATCGATTTCTGTGATTTCGCCCGCGATATCGCTATCATCGCCGCTAAGCGGTTTTTGTTCAGTTTTATCATCAAGTTGTACAGTTTCCTCAAAACTGAAGAGCTGTTCTGAGTTACCTTCAATTTCAGTGAGCTCAGCTACTGATTCATCCTGAGTACTGGCCTCGTACTTTTTTACATCCGGCGCCTCACTGGCTGAATCCGTTTCCGTTGCAACGGGCTGTTCATCCATTTCAGGTTGCCGGGTTTCAAGGTCAATATTTGCCCCCTCCAGCAAAGCTTCAATATCGTCCGTATCAAGCTTTTCCGGTTCAGGTTCTGGCTCCGCATCAGCTTCTGCCGGCTCGATATCGAAACTGCTATCGTCGAAAATCTGTTCCAGTGTTTCAGCTTCCGAGCCTTCTGCAGAGATGTCGTCTGCACTGGCATCGATGTCCGTTTCCGGCTTATCTTCCTCCACACTGTTTTCGTAATCATCAAGCAGGGAGGCATCGCTGAACACGGTATCGTCAGCGGTTTCCGGTTCATCCGCCACATTGGATTCAGGTTCAGTAACCGAAAACTGTTCTTCATCTGTGTCGTCTGCTGCTGGAGCTTGTGCCTGATGGTACTGGGCCAGAAGCCTTTCCATGGTTTCGGCAGCTTGATCAATCTGCTGTTGCAGAGATTGGCTATCACCACTGTTGTCTGCCTGGTTTTGTGGTTCTGGCTGCGGGGTGCCGACAGGTAACAGCCCCAGACTGGCATCTATCGAGGCTTCTATTTTTTGCGGCAGTTCTGCCAGCGTTTTGCCATCCTGCTCTACGAAAAGCTTAAGCAACCCTTTATAAAGCAGGCGTTCACGCTCGATAAAATCATTGACCTCAGCATCCAGTGCTTCACCATTGAGGTTATATTTTTCGTTGAGGATCGCTTTAATCTGGTCGGCGCGATGGTCTTTGTTTTGTTTGATTCTTTTTACTGCGGCAGTTGTATCATTTCCAAGCTGACGACTTTTTTTACGGCTATGAAATAACAGGCTGGCCGCGATGACGGCAAAAATAAACGCGACTTCATAGGCCAGCAGTTCAAGGATAGGATCAGCTAAATTCATCTAGATAAGATCTCCTGCTGCTACCAGCGTCGTTGATTGGCGGCGCCACCAGAATACGCCTGCTGCCAGCAGTATAAGAATGATGCCGTTACCTATCAGCAGTTTGACTGTTGAGGACATACCGTTATCAGTTTTTTCGTCGCTTACTTCATCCATGCTGATCAGCTCATCAGCCGTTTCAACCATCGTTTCAGTGGTTTGTGTTTGTTCCGTTTCCACCGCTTCAATGGGAGACTCGGTTATGGCCTGGTCAGGCTCGTCCACTGGCGGCATCGGTGGCTTGTTATCCTGCAATACGATTGGCTCGGGTTGGAGAAAGATCTGGCGGCCTTTTTGCGTTTCGCCGCGGATCTGCAATGACAGTTCATATTCCTGTTGTGGTTGCAGATCAGTCAAGGTCAAACGCCAGTTGTTTGCATCTGTTTTTAACATATCGTAAGGCCACTCGCTGCCGGTTTCTTCCTTCAATAAAGCTGTTATCGTCAGCGATTCAGGTTTTATGAGTTTGGTGTCTGCCTGCACTTGAATCCGATGGCCGCGTGTTTGCTGATCAAGTTGCTCGGTGGCTACCGAAATCGGCATCGCCACCACGTTAATACTCTGCCGCCGCTGGCGTTCAAAGGTGGCGCTTTTCATGGTCACAATCACATCATTACGGCCCGGCATAAAAGCGGAGCCTAACGTGGCGCGATAAAGACCTTTTTTATCATCACGTTGCAGTTCTTCCCGATAGGTTTTTTGATCTTCGACATCCTGCTGCAAAGAGGCATCGACCAGATCGAGGAAAGCCGGACGGGTAATCGTTTGGCCTTTATCGGTCAGACTGGCTTCGAAATCGAATTTCTCTCCTATCAGAACATTATTAGGCAAATCGCTGGTTTGCAGTTTCATATCCGTCACCACCATGACCCGGTTATCGGGATCCAGTGCCGCATCAATTTTCCAGCCACCGTCCACGGGTTGCTCAATGGTAATCAAATCGTAGCTGTTTTCATGCAACCAGCGAATGTTGTTTGCCTGATCCTTTTGCGTCAGGACTTTGCCGTCTGGCAGATGTAATGTGGCCGCGGCTGAGCCGGGTTCTCTGAATACCAGCACCGTCATTTCACTGACACTGCCGTCAATACTGAACTGGTTGTCTTGCAGCGGTACCGTGTCACGCTGCGCTGCTTTCTCGAACAAATGCAGGAAAATACGTTGCAAATCATCAGCCGTCTCGGCTTGCTGATACCAGCCATCGGTGGCCAGTGACAAAGCACGCAGTAATTCATGATCGGCATGTTCCGACAAAGCAATAGTGTGCACGGCAATATTGGCCTGTTTAAGCCGGGGCACCAGTTTATCGAGGATACGTTGCCGTGACGCCTGACTGCTCGCTTTATCAGGTTCGATATCAACAAAGCCATCTGATAACAGAATCAGGCTGCGACGATAAGCAGGATCCGGCTGTTTCTGATTTGCGGTCGCTTTTTGCAAGGCCTGCTCAATATTGGTGAACAAGCCATAAGAATGGATTTTTTCTGAGTTTTTTTCCGCACTTTTTCGCCAGGCATCATTCACATCTTGCCAGGACACCAACATGTTGACGTACCTGGCAAAAGTCCAGACACCGGATTTGGCATCTTCGGGCATCAATCCCACCAGCATGCGTAACGCTGGGGCCCGTAGATTTTCAGGATCATTCTTTTTCATGCTGCCGGAAACATCGATCAGCACCCGAATATCACTGATTGGTTCTTCCGGCACGGCCAAAGCTTGCCGCTGCGGCAATAATGCCAGACAAAGCATGAGCAAAAAGTATTTAAGAAAAACTGGCATAACTTCTTAACCTATTGTTTTATATTGAAATCAGGGGCGTCACCGCTTGAAACGGGACAAAATCCTGACAGCAAATCGCAAGTTAAGTGTGTTATGCAGGTTTTATGCCGCTGAGCTAGGAGAGGATGTTGAAGGCTTGCGCCAGATCAGCCTGAATATCTTCGATACTTTCCAGGCCGACAGAAATCCTGAGCATGCCGTCAGTAATACCTGTCGCCTCTCTGGCTTCCGGGGTCAAGCGGCCATGCGTTGTGGTGGCCGGGTGGGTTATCGTGGTTTTGCTATCCCCCAGATTGGCGGTAATCGAAATCCATTCCAATGCATTAATCAACTTCCAGGCCTCTTTTTGGCCGCCTTTGATTTCAAAAGCGATAATGCCACCAAAAGCTGATTGCTGCTTTTTAGCCAGTTCATGCTGTGGATGGCTGGGCAGGCCGGCGTAAAAAACCTTGTTTACCACTGGTTGTTGTTGCAGCCACTGCGCCAATGCCAATGCAGAAGCAGAATGGGCTTTCATGCGTAAGTCCAGCGTTTCCAAACCTTTCAGGAAAGTCCAGGCATTGAACGGGCTCATGGTCGGTCCCGCAGTGCGCAAAAAGCCATAAATTTCTTCACCGACACGCTGTTTATCACCCACGACCGCGCCACCGATACAGCGGCCCTGTCCATCAATATATTTTGTCGCTGAATGCACAACAATATCGGCGCCCAAAGCCAAAGGCTGTTGCAAAGCCGGTGTGCAGAAACAATTATCCACCACCAGCAAGCAATCATTCGCCTGCGCCAGGGCTGATAAAGCTTCAAGATCAGCAATTTCATTAAGTGGATTGGAGGGTGTTTCCAGAAACAGTATTTTGGTTTCGGGTTTGATCGCTGTCTGCCAGGCATCCATATCAGTCAGCACCACATAATCCGTAGCAATGCCGAATTTACTCAGGTATTTATCAAACAACACACGAGTGGTGCCGAAAATACTCATGGATGAAACAATATGATCGCCGCTGGACAATAAAGCCATCATGGTGGACAAAATGGCAGACATGCCGGAAGAAGTCGCCACCGCCGACTCGCCACCTTCAAGCGCAGCCAGACGTTGTTCAAACGTGCGCACGGTTGGATTGGTGAAGCGTGAATAGATATTGCCGGCCTCATCACCTGAAAAGCGCGCAGCCGCCTGTTCCGCGCTGTCAAAGACAAAGCTGGAAGTCGGGAAAATAGGTTCTGACTGCTCGCCTTCCGCCGTTCTGCGGTGACCGACTCTTACCGCACGGGTGGCAAATCCTTTGTCTTTAAACTTCTCTGTCATTTGTATTCTACGAAACCGTGAAAATCGTCTAATTCTAATGGCTGGGGCCTGTGCTGACCAGTTTTTTCCTGTCCGTCTTCCGCTCAAGAGCAAGTCAGGCATGCTGGCAGGCAGGTTTGACAAGCTTTATCCAGATGATTACAGTTTGCCACACTCTGATACGGGTGCCTGCATCATGGTATGCAGGATAATCGGGAAATTGGTACGTAATCACAATTCCAATACTGCCCCCGCAACGGTATTCAAGTCATAGACAATCACAAGGCCACTGTGTTCGCACGGGAAGGCGATTGTCTGGTCAAACCAGCTTGTAAGTCCGGAGACCGGCCTGTGTCAGCGGGATAGCAATCCCAATTCTTCATGTCGCGGTGGGCGGCTAAGGCGAATCCTTATCAGCAAATGCCGAGATTTCGTCACGTCCCCGAACATGTGTTTTCCGTCTCGATATCGGGTTGGATATCGTTAAAAACAGGCTTACATCATGTTTCCAAATAAAAAAATTCTTTCCACAGCTATCAGCACCTGTTTACTAGCTTCAATTGCCTTCTCAGTTCAGGCAGAACAAACCGAACTTGAGCAACTGGTTGTCACGGCAACGCGAACCCCCACGCCCATTCACAATATCGGCAGTAGCGTGACCGTGATTAGCGAGGCAGAGATAGAAAAAAAACAGTTCCAGACCCTGTCGGATGCTTTAAAGCATGTGCCCGGCCTTAGGGTCGTTGAACTCGGCGGCCGCGGCAGTCAGACATCCGTTTTTGCCAGAGGCACAAACTCCAATCATACCCTCGTGCTGGTGGATGGGATTGAAATCAACGATCCCAGCTCGCCGACCGGTGCTTTCGACTTTGCCCACTTCCTGCTTGACGATGTCGAATCAATCGAAGTAGTTCGCGGTTCCCAAAGCGTACTGTATGGTGCTGATGCGATTGGCAGTGTGATCCAGATTCGTACCCGTCAGGGGCAAGGCAGACTGAAAACACGCGCCAAAGTGGAAGCCGGGACTAAATCCACGCATCACGAAACGCTGGCCTTATCAGGTTCCAATGGCGACTTTAATTATTCAATTACCGGCGGCCTGTTTGAATCAGACGGCGACAGTATTGCCACCGAAAAAAGACTGGCGCCCGGCAGCATCAAAGATGATGATGGTTATAACAGCAAAGTCGTCTCAGCACGGATGGGCTGGGATATCAGTTCACAACTGTCCAGCAGAGTCACTGCCAGATATATTGACTCGGACACCGATATCGACGGAGGTTTCGACTTTTCCGGCAATACCGCTGAGGACCTCGACGCTGAAAATAAGACCCGTCAGTTATATCTGGGTGCAGAATTGGCAGGCAACTTCTTTTCCGGCATGTGGCAACCGACACTGTTATTCACCCACACCGATGTCGAACGTAAGAACAGGAATGATCGACAGGATCCATTCGGCACCCTCGATCGCAGCAATTACGACGGTGAGAAAAACAAGATCAGCCTGCAAAATGATCTGTACTTCATCCACAACAACCTGATTACCGTCGGTTATGAATTTGAAGAAGAAAAAATGCAGGCCGACGGCTTTACAGATTTCGGTGGATTTATACAGACACAGCTGACCGATGAAACGCGTCAGAATCGTGCTGTCTATATACAGGATCAAATCACATTGACCGACCGTTTAAATACGACTTTGGGCGTTCGCCACGACAATACAGATGATTTTGATTCAGAAACTACTTACCGCATCACGGCAAATTATCAGCTTACGGATAGCTCGCGCGTTAGAGCCGCACACGGAACAGGTTTCAGAGCACCCTCTCTTTATGAACTTTTCGGCTTTACCCCGACGAATTTTGGCAGTGCCTATATGGGTAACCCGGATCTGGATGCGGAAACCAGTGAAAACTGGGAAGTGGGGATTGATCAAAGTTGGTTTAATCATCGTTTGGACAGCAGTGTGACTATTTTCAAAAACGATATTGATGATCTGATCACAACAGTCTTTTTACCCAGCTTTGACAGTACCAGTGTGAATCAGAATAAAGCGGATATTCATGGTGCAGAAGCGGTATTCTCACTGGCCGCCACATCACAGCTCGATTTCAACCTGAACTATACTTTCACTCGCACTGAAGACGACAATGATCAGGCGTTACTCCGTCGTCCCAAACATCTGGCAAACTTTGATGTCGAATACAGACCGACGAATAAGCTGACATTGACAGGCACACTGAATTATATCGGCAGCCGTAAGGACGTGGACGGTGTCGGTCAGCGAGTCAGAATGGGCAGTTACACGGTCGTCAACCTGGCAGCGAATTACCAACTGAATACCAACACCCGTCTGTTTGGGCGCGTTGAAAACCTGGCTGATAAGGAGTATGAGGCTGCATACGGCTTCCAGGGAACCGGCATCACGGGTATTGTCGGTGTTGAGATTGCAAATTATTGATACAAACTCGTGGGCAGCTTATGCTGCCCACCCTATATCCAATGGTTCTCATATGACAGATAAATCCACACGTCACACCAAACGAATGCAGCGGCAAAAAGCCATTGTTGACCAACAAATCCAGAAAGCGAACAAGGACAAGGGCCTGCTACTGGTTATTACCGGCAACGGCAAGGGCAAGAGTTCGTCTGGTTTTGGCATGGTAGCTCGCGCCCTCGGCCACGATATGAAAGTTGGTGTGGTGCAGTTTATCAAAGGGCCCTTCAGTACCGGCGAGGAAAAATTCTTCCGCCGTTTCCCGGAAGAGGTTGACTACCATGTGGTCGGTGACGGTTTTACCTGGGAAACCCAGAACCTGGAACAGGATATCGCTTCGGCTGAGAAAGGCTGGGAGGTCTGCAAAGCCATGCTGCAAAACCCCGATATCGATATCGTCTTGCTGGACGAGCTTAATATCGTATTGAAGATGAAATATCTGGATACCGAAAAAATACTGGCCGATATTGCTGCCAGACCGCCAATGCAGCATGTGATTATCACCGGACGTGGCGCACCCGAAGCGGTAATCGAGGCCGCCGATACGGTGAGCCGGATTGAGGATGTCAAACATGCTTTTCGTGCAGGCATCAAAGCACAAAAAGGGATCGAATTATAATCGAATCTGGCCTGCTTCTTGCTCTGTCATATTACTGTAAAGTTACCCACATTTTCTGTGGATAACTCTGTGATTAAGTTTGGAGTTATTCGCTAAGCGCCTCATAAACAAGGGCTCTCCTCAAAATGGTCAAAATTTAACCATAAATTTTTATCTATATATTTCAATAGCTTATAAAGCAATTATTAAAAATCAGTTAGTTACGGGAACTTTTTTAAACACTACTTCAGCGCAAACAGACAAGTGAATAACTTGGGGGAGTTGTTAGTAGTAACTGGTGAGGCGGCCAGCAGATGTAATGAGCCCGATAGTGAGTACTATCGGGCTCGTTTCTTGCTAATAAATACAGCGATCAGGAATCAACTGATTCGGCGGCATTTTCCATTTGCAGATGGAGTTCGTCATCCTGCAATGTGACCCGGACATGCCCCCCGCCCTTACTGAGCTTGCCAAACAGCAATTCATCGGCCAAAGGACGTTTTATTTTTTCCTGTACCAGCCGCGCCATAGGCCGTGCGCCCATTTGCACGTCATAACCGTGTTCAGCCAACCAACGGCGGGCCGCATCATCAATCTCGATGGTAACGTTTTTATCCTGCAACAACATTTCCAGTTCCAGCACTGCTTTATCAGCAACCCGCAGAATCGCTTCCTTGCTTAACGGTTTAAACTGAATAATGCCATCCAGACGGTTACGGAATTCAGGAGTAAACGTCCGTTTCACCGCTTCCATGCCATCGGTCTGATTATCTTGTGGTGTGAAACCGATGGACGCACGTGCCATATCCTGTGCACCAGCATTACTGGTCATGACCAAAACCACATGACGGAAATCAGCTTTACGACCGTTGTTGTCGGTGAGCGTACCGTGGTCCATCACCTGCAACAACAGGTTGAACACGTCAGGATGGGCTTTCTCGATTTCATCCAGTAGCAATACAGCATGCGGTTGCTTGATAATTGCATCGGTCAGCAACCCACCCTGATCAAATCCGACATATCCCGGTGGTGCGCCAATCAGACGGGAAACGGTATGACTTTCCATATACTCGGACATATCAAAGCGAATCAGATCAACGCCTAGGTTATGCGCTAGCTGCCTGGTCACTTCAGTTTTACCCACCCCGGTGGGGCCGGCGAACAAAAAAGCACCCGTCGGTTTTTCCGGATGGCCGAGACCTGAGCGGCCCATTTTAATAGCAGAGCTCAGGGCCGATATGGCTTCATCCTGACCGAAAATAACGCGTTTAAGATTATTTTCCAGCTTGCGTAGATTATCTTTGTCGGCGTTGCTGACTGTTTTGGCAGGAATACGGGCAATCTTGGCGACAATAGCTTGTACATCGTTAACACCGATGAGTTTTTTGCGTCTGGATTTGGGCGCAATACGTTGAGCGGCCCCGACCTCATCCAGCACATCAATCGCTTTATCCGGCAGGAAACGGTCATTAATATGACGATGTGACAGTTCTGCGGCCTGGGCAATTGCGGCATTGGAATAACGCACATTATGATGTTCTTCCAGCCCCGGTTTCAGGCCTTTCAGAATTTCAATTGTTTCAGCCACTGTCGGTTCAGGCACATCAATTTTCTGGAACCGGCGGGCCAGAGCACGATCATGCTCAAAAATTCCGCGGTATTCCTGATAGGTTGTCGAACCAATACACTTCAATTCGCCACTGGCCAGCAACGGTTTCAGCAGGTTGGCCGCATCCATAGTACTGTTACCGGCACTGCCGGCACCGATCATGGTGTGAATCTCATCGATAAACAAGATGGCATGTGGCTGTTTTTTCAGCTCGCGTAATAATGATTTCAGCCGTTTCTCGAAATCACCCCGGTATTTGGTACCGGCAACCAAAGCGCCCATATCCAACGAGAAAATAACGGTTTTAGACAAGACTTCAGGTACATCGCCCTGCACAATACGCAAGGCAAGCCCTTCAGCCAGTGCGGTTTTACCTACACCCGCTTCTCCGACAAACAAAGGGTTATTTTTACGGCGACGACACAAAACCTGCAAAGTCCGTTCAATTTCATCAGCCCGGCCGATTAAAGGATCGATCTTGCCTTTCTTGGCCGCGGCATTCAGATTAGCGGCATACAAAGTGAGCGGATTTTTACCGTCGTCGACAGCTTCTTCCGCTTCCAACTTGGCTTCATCGTCTGATTCCTCTATCACCTCATCAATACCGCCGTGACTGATGGCATTCACCACATCCAGACGGGTAACATCCTGTTTTTGCAACAGATAAACTGCTTGAGACTGTTGTTCGGAAAAGATGGAGACCAGAACATTAGCACCAGTCACCTCAGTTCCGCCGGAAGACTGCACATGCATGACAGCACGCTGCAGAATGCGCTGAAATGCAAGCGTAGGCTGGGTTTCACGCTCACTGTCTTCCGACAGAGTCGGTAGATTATCAGCCAGAAAATCACTCAGCTCCTGTCGCAAGAGTGGAATATCCACATCACAAGCCTTCAACACTGCCAAAGCCTGGCCGTTTTCCAGCAATGCCAGCAGCAAATGCTCAACCGTCAGAAATTCATGCGAGCGTTGACGTGCGTAGTTAAATGCCTGACTAAGGGTTTGTTCGAGTTCTTTACTTAACATCTCTCGTTCCGCCTGTTGATTGGATATCGAACCGGGTCATTCCTCTTCCATAGTACATTGCAGCGGATGGCCGTGGCGCTGAGAATAGCTATTGACCTGTTCAACTTTGGCTTCTGCTATCTCATAAGTAAAAATACCACACAAGGCACTGCCTTCGGTGTGAACTTGCAACATGGTGCGTGTTGCACGCTCACGCCCCATACCAAACAAGGTTTCCAGGACCTCAACCACAAAATCCATAGGCGTATAGTTGTCGTTAAGCATAATCACCCGGTACTTGGGTGGTCGCTTCAATTCCGGCTTTGCCGGTGCAACAGCATATTCATTATCGCCGTGCCAATCGTGATCGTTATCCTGACTCATGCGCTTTGTTAACTCGCTTGATCAACCATTTTCTGCAGTTCGCCGTTTTCATACAGCTCCATGATGATGTCACAACCACCTACCAACTCACCGTCGATGTAAAGCTGAGGGAAGGTCGGCCAATCTGCATAACGATGCAGATTTTCACGCACTTCAGGCTCTGCCAGTACATTAATGTATGCAAACTCTGAACCACATGCCGCAAGCGCCTGCGATGCTCTGCTGGAAAAACCGCACTGCGGGAATTCCGGTGTGCCTTTCATAAACAGGATAACTGGGTTGGATTCAATCGCCTGTTTAATTCGCTCCATAATAATATCCATTATAAAATCCTCTAATTGGAAAAAAAGTCAGTTATTCAAGTGGGGACAATGCTGATAATTTCAAGGTTAGGCTAGTTGAAGTCGAGCTGCAATAGCCCCAAAACCCCATCCAGACCATTGTGATTAATCGCTGTGTCCGCCTGCTGCTGGACTTTGGGTTTGGCATGGTAAGCCACACTCAAACCGGCGGGTTCCATCATCAGCAGATCATTCGCGCCATCCCCCACTGCCAGCGCCTGAGTCGGTAAAATATTCAGCTGGTCGCAGCAGGAAAGCAGAAAATCCGCCTTGGCTTTTGCACCACAGATGTCACCTTCCACTTCACCGGTCAATTTACCCTTATGCTCAGCGAGCCGGTTGGCCTGGCTAAAATCCAGATCCAGGCGCTGCTGCAACCGCTCAGTAAAAAAGGTAAACCCGCCTGAAACCAACGCCAATTTAATGCCTTGCCGTTTCAGTGTTGCAACCATGATCTCCGCTCCCGGGTTCAGTTGTAAACGCTCCTGATAAACCCGGTCCAATACCGACACATCCAGCCCTTGTAACAAAGACACCCGGCTTCTAAGTGAAGTTTCAAAATCAATTTCGCCACGCATGGCCGCTTCCGTAATCTCTGCCACTTGCGGTTTCAGATTCATGAAATCAGCAATCTCATCAATACATTCGATGCTGATCAAGGTCGAGTCCATATCGGTGACGACTAACCTGGCGCTATCAATATCAAAACTATCAGGCAGCTGATTGATATCGAAATCATGCTGTTGCCGCAATGTTGTAAGCGTCTCTGACGGAAGCACATCAGATTCAATACTGGCAAATTGCTGTGCCCACTCCAGCTTGCCCCCCACCTGCCTGGCAATCTGTCTGGCAGTTTCTGCCGTTAACGCACAGCCCTGCAAAACCAATTTTGTCATAATTTACCTGTTTCAGAATATACCCGTGATACTCGGAAATTCGCTTAAAAATGGGCTCGTCATCGCGAGGCCGCAGGCCGGAGTGATCCAGTCAGGCACAGCGGTATAGAAGTGGAAATATTTCGCCACTACTGGTTATCACTGTAGGACTGGATTGATTCACTGCCACTCGCAATAACAAATCGTCTGGCAACCTGAGCGTAGCCGGCAAGAATCTCTATATCTCGCTGATATCGTGCATTTCCAGGTTGTTTCGGTATAACATCGGCGATGTCTGAAATCATCAGACCACCGAGCCATGGTAACAATCTGTGAGATTAAAACTGCGGTTTGACCGGGGCCGCCTTGAAACGCTCCACACTAGCCACGATTTCGGCTTTGGCTTCTTCTTTACCTACCCAGCCTTCAAGTTTGACCCACTTATTTTTTTCCAGATCTTTGTAATGTTCAAAGAAGTGTGACAGCTGATCCAGTAACCGTGATGGCAAATCATTCACGTCTTCCACATCGTCATACATTTTGTCGTGAGGTACGGCAATCACTTTGGCATCTTCACCAGACTCATCAGTCATTTTCAGCATGCCAACTGGACGACACTGAACCACAGAACCGCTAATCAGGGCATAAGGGCTGACCACCAGCACGTCAACCGGATCACCGTCATCAGACAAAGTATGCGGCACATAACCGTAGTTGCATGGGTAGAACATGGCCGTGTTCATAAAACGGTCGACAAACAAAGCGCCTGTTTCTTTATCGACTTCATACTTCACTGGATCAGAGTGTGAAGGGATTTCGATGATGACATTAATGTCTTCAGGCAAATTTTTGCCTGAACCAACACGGTCAAGGTTCATAAAGTCTAAGCTCCAGTTAGCAAGTGGATAAATTTTTTGATTATAAAAGAAAACCCGTCAGGATTAAACTGATGAACATCTTACTCATGGTATTCACTGTTCCAGCGGAATCATTTCAAAATCTTCCTTGGCCGCACCACAATCCGGACAGACCCAGTCATCCGGGATGTCTTCCCACGCGGTGCCCGGTGCAATCCCTTCTTCCGGTAGACCTTCTGCCTCATCGTAAACAAATCCGCAAACGGTACAAATCCACTTTCTCATACTAGTGCTCCTTCAGCATGGTCATCGGGTCAGCAACAAAAGCCCGACCACAAGCAAAAGCATTGAAAAAAGCTGACTAAGATGTCTTGCTGGTAAGTGTTTGGCCAGACGTGCACCTAAAGGTGCGCAGAATATGCTGGTAGCAATAATACCGGCAAAAGCCTGCCAGTGCACAAAACCGGTCTGCCAGTCAGCCTCTATCTGATGTACATATGCACCCATCAATATAAAGCCTATCACGCCACTGATTGCAATAGGAAAACCACAAGCTGCGGCAGTGCCGATTGCTCGTTGTACAGCCTGTCCTGCCATCAGCAGATAGGGTACCACCAGCGTCCCTCCCCCAATACCTACCATGGCTGAAACAACCCCACTAACAAGCCCGTAGCTGCTGATAATGGGGATTCTGAGCAGTTTTCCAGATACAGAGTGCGGTTGCGGTAACCACATTCTGGCGGCCATCACCAAGGCAAACAGAGCAAATACTTTCTGCAACCATTGGCTTGGCAGATTGGCGGCAATCACTGCCCCGCTGAGGCTGCCTATCATCAGACCGGGTGCCAGCCGTTTGACCAGAAACCAATCGATCATCCGGTATCGATGATGGGCATACATGGATGATAGCGAGGTAATACAAATTGTCATCAAAGAAGTACCGATTGCCACATGGATAACCGCATCAGCAGACATGCCCTGCCAGCTGAAAACCAGCATCAGCACCGGTACGATAACCAGCCCGCCGCCAACGCCGAACAAACCGGCAACAAGGCCTGCAATGGTCCCGGCGGCTGCGTAACTCAACCATTCAATCATTATTCGGGCATTTCTCCATCAACCATCACTGCTTCGACTCTTCATCAAGGACTCGGCCAGAGGCCTACGGGGCTATGTGCATAGTAATTACGGTGACAGTTTACTGAATACACTCAACTTCTACCCTCATTTCTTCTTTTTTTCCTCTCGCCTTCTTTTCAGACCATTTCTTCAGGTTCAGTCCCTGGTCAGTCACGGTCTCTTAATACACAAATATTGAACTTTCCCTCGAAGTTAAGAGCAAATCAGCAATATTTCGGAGAAAACTCAAATTAAGGAACGCTTATGTATTATCCGCAGATTACGCCGATGGTTGCTGATTATTCGTTTCATCGGCGAAAATCAGTGCAACCTGCAGATTTACATGCATCCTTACAGTACCTCCGTAGCGATGATGGTCTTCTCGCAGTAGCTGAGATATGTATAAGAGGCAGGGCCAGTCATAGTGGCGGGCGATGGTTAAAGGCTGCTTCTTTTCGTTATGTTCACAAACTCTATCATGGCGGATATCAGCGGGAATGGAATCACTGGCTTGAGTGAATGGGATCAAGCTAAAACGGTAGTGTAATGCGGTATTTGACGGACAGCAGCCGTAGCGTAAAGGTTGCCGTGATACCCGTTAGCATGGCGATCGGTATATCGCGCGTCCACTCCAGTGCTATCAGAAACACGGCACTGCCCAGTAAGGCGCAAGTGGCATATAACTCACTACGACGCAACACATTGGGAATTTCATTGCAGATAATATCGCGCAATATGCCGCCAAATATCGCCGTCATTGCACCAAGCAACATGGCGATGTGGAAATCACAGCCCGCCTGATGCGCTACATTGGCACCGGATGCACTAAACAAGCCAAGCCCCAGCGCATCCAGCACATTAAAGATATTGGCTACTCGCCGATTTCCGTAAAAAGTGCTTGTCAATGGTGTAGAAGCCAGAGCAAAACCAAATAGTATCAGCGCATAAGCCGAATGCTCAATCCAGAATAATGGGTAATGCCCTAACAGTGAATCACGCACTGTCCCACCACCAAAGGCGGCAATCATACTGACCGTGTAGACACCAATCAGATCCATTCCCTTTTTGCGTGCCTCGATAATTCCGGTAAAAGCAAAGGCCAGCACCCCCAGTAACTCGACCAGTAAGAAAAGGTTGTTCACAAAAGCAAGTTCCCCAGCAATATCGGCCGCGCAATCTCTATCAGCATCCGGAAAGATAATGAGCGGCGACTCGCTCCCAGTTCCTTTCCTCACACCATCAGTGGTTTTAGAAAAACCAAAGCTTAACGCCTAACAAGTTTTACCACTTCATAATTTCTGATTTTCTGATACCCATAAGTCTTGTAAACGCCGCGCCATTATCAAAGGCAGTCTTGTTCGGGATTGGTGAAATTACGACCTGAACCTTGCTAAATCCGACTAAAACCCATGCCGACTTTTGCACGCGAAACCCGATAAGGCGCACCAGGAAGAACCGTAAGTAAACAGATGAAACAAAAGAATTTCCTATAAAACAGATTCCTTGTCTGGCTTTTAACTGCATTTTTGATGTGCCGAAGAGCGACTTGATGCGTAGATGTTATGTTGCCTGATCCACTTGAAAAAGCGCATCACCTGCAAGCGGTGTCGCTTCAATATCAACTTCGATTGCTACTTCTGACAAAGCCCCCCGTTACTGAATTTAGTTCCCGCCCCCGAAGCATCACACCGAACATCACGGTGCAAATGACCAGTTTGGCAAGAATTGTGTCGCATGCATTCAAGTCCGTGCAGCCAGCTACGTGAAAAATGTTTCGGTGCACTTGCAACCCGACAAACTGCCAGTAGCACATTTTGTCGCGGGTCGGAATCATCCGGCGAACGGCCTATATAATTATAAATACGAGGATAGAGCCCAATGAGGATCAGTGAAAACACTACTCTGAAATCAGGAGTAGACAACAAGCAACTCTGGGGGCTGGATTTCCATAATTCGGTCTTTCCACTTCATCAAGGGCGTTTCATAATGAATCGTCTGTTCAAATACCGCCACACCGCCTCCGCCCTGGCCGTCGCTGCCACCCTGGCATTGCCCGCCAACGTACAGGCCCAGACCGCGGACGCAACCGAGCTTGAGACTCGCGTTTCCGAACTCGAACAGGAGCTCGCGCAAACCCGTGCACAACTCAAAGCCGCACAGGCCGGTGAAAGCAAAGCCAAGGAACAACTCGCAACGGTCGAAGCTGCCTCCGCCAAAGCAACGGCCGAAGAGGCCTCCGCCAAATCCGATAAAATCGCCTTCGACCTCTTCGGTGGCACGCTGAACGTCGGTGGTGCAATACGCGCCAACTTCGCCGTCGGCGACTACGGGGACTCTGCCAGCGGCGCGCCTTCCCGTGCCTGGGGGGACGACGGCAACTTTGAGTTAGACACCTACCGTATCAACATGGACTACGCGAACGGTCCCATTCTGGGCAAACTGGAATACCGCTGGTACAACGGCTACAACTTTCTACACACTGGCTGGCTAGGCTACCAGTTTGACGATGACAGTCAGCTACAAGTGGGTGTCAACCGGGTGCCCTTCGGCCCTGGTCCTTACGGCATTGCCCAGAGCTGGTTCTTTGATCAGCATTACTACGTGGGCCTGGCAGACGATATGGATCTGGGGGTGAAATACAGCACTGGCTTCGGCGACTGGGCCTTCGATGTTGCCTACTACTACGCAGACGAAGGGCACTATAGTGGAGGCAGTCATGACAGCTCACGCTACTCCTACGACGTAGTGAACGAGTCAGACAACGGCTATGAAGAGCGCAACCAGTTCAACCTGCGTGGTATCTACAGCCTCAATGCTGCCATACCCACCGACCTGGGCTTCTCCCTGCAGTACGGCCAACTGGATAGTAAAGGTGCCCAGGACGACGGTGATGCCTATGCTGGCTCCCTGCACATGGTTAATAAATTGAACAACTTCACCCTCGCTACCCAAATCACCTACTATAATTTCGACGTGGACTCAGCCCAGCCGCTGGGCACTGATGATTTGGTGCAGTTCGGTGCCTATGACTTCCCCAACACGGTGGCTGCAGAAGGCTGGATCCCGGCCATTTCTCTGAGCTACTACAAGGCCACGCCCAACATTGCTTGGCTGGATTATGTGATTCCTTACATTGAATACAGCACCATCGTGAAGGAAGAGAGCAGCTTCAACGATAGCGAACTTGTCAACCTGGGTGCAGCCTGGGCCAGTGGCGGCTGGTATATCTACACCGACCTGTCCTTCTCCAACGGCAATGAATTTATCGGCGGCGATACGGCTTTCGGCGACCGCCTCGGGGCCAATGCCGACGATGACTGGCAGACCCGCTTCAATATCAACTTTGGCTACTACTTCTGACAAAACGGCCGCTCCGGTGACTTGAGTTTCACTCTCCGGAGCGGCACGTCTAACATCGCGGCGCAAATGACGAATTTGGCATGAATTGCGTCGCATGCAGTCAAGTCCGTGCAGCCAGCTACGCTAAAAATGTTTAGGTGCGTTTGCAACCTGTCGGACTTAAGAGTTTGTAGCAAGGAAAAGTCCGGTTGGGGTCAGTTTCTCCGCGTTTCCGAGGCGAATAGTCGCTCTCTTTAAACGAGGGAACGCGGAGAAAATGGCCCAATCCGGCTGTGCAGCAGCAGAACATTTTGTCCCTGACAGACTGCTATTAGCACATTTTGTCGCGGTTCGGAATCCTCCGGCGAACGGCCTATATCAATATAATAAATACAGAAGGAGAGACCTCAATGAGCGTCAGTGAAACCACTACTCTGGAACCAGGAGTAGACAACAAACAACTATGGGGGCTGGATTTCCATAATCCGGTCTTTCCAATTACCGCAGTCATGATCGTATTGTTCATCATTTACGCGCTGTTTGATCCGGCACGAGCCAGTGCGCAAATGGTCGCCGTACGCACCTGGAATATTGACCATTTCGCCTGGCTGTTCATGATCGCGGGCAATCTCTTTGTCGTGTTCTGTTTAGCACTCATCCTGCTGCCGGTAGGCAAAATCCGGCTGGGTGGCGCGAATACACGTCCTGAGCATTCAAGGGTATCCTGGTTCGCGATGTTGTTCGCGGCCGGCATGGGCATCGGCTTGATGTTCTGGAGCGTCGCTGAACCGGTGGCCTATTACACCGACTGGTACGGCACGCCCCTGAACGCCGCGGCAAGAACAGCAGAAGGCGCAACGGCAGCAATGGGCGCTACCATGTTCCACTGGGGTCTGCATCCGTGGGCGATCTACGGCATGGTGGCTGTTTCCATCGGCTTTTTCACCTTCAACCTGAGACAACCGCTGTCACTGCGTTCCGCCTTTTTTCCTCTAATCGGCTCGCGCGTACGTGGTTGGGCTGGGCACATCGTCGACACCATTGCGGTGCTGGCGACACTGTTCGGTCTTACAACCTCGCTCGGTCTCGGTGCAATGCAGGCTGCCGGTGGGCTTCACTTTCTCACCGGCATCGAGAACACCCTTGGCCTCCAGCTAGTGATTATCGCTGTCGTCACTGGTGTCGCATTGGTTTCCGTCTGGCGAGGTATTAATGCCGGGGTTAAAGTGCTCAGCAACGTCAATATGGTGATCGCTGCGGCGCTGCTGGTGTTTGTTGCCTTTGCCGGGGGCTTTATCGCGTTCTTGAAGGGACTGGGCACCACCTCCAGTGCTTATGCCGAGTATCTGCTGCCTTTGTCAAACTGGATCGGACGTGAAGATCAGACTTGGTTCAGTGGCTGGACAGTGTTCTACTGGGCCTGGTGGATATCGTGGTCGCCTTTCGTCGGCGTCTTTATCGCGCGCATTTCGAAAGGACGCACCGTGCGCGAATTGCTGGCCGCGGTGCTGATCGTACCGACGCTGGTCACCATCGTGTGGATGACCGCCTTCGGCGGCAACGCGTTGGCCCAATCGGCCGCGGGCATCGGCGAACTGGCTAATGGCATCGGCGACGTGTCACTCGCCATGTTCCAGATGCTCCAGAACCTGCCGTTAAGCGCGCTCACCTCGACGCTGGCGATCATGCTCGTACTGATCTTCTTCGTCACTTCGGCCGACTCCGGTTCACTGGTGATCGATAGCATCACCGCTGGTGGTAAGACCGATGCCCCTCGTGGCCAAAAGTTAATGTGGGCCACAATGATCGGCGCTGTTGCCGCCATTCTGCTGTCGGCAGGTGGTAAAGACGCACTCAATGCCTTACAGGCTGCTTCAGTAGCCACGGGCCTACCCTTCACCATCGTATTGCTGCTGATGATGATCGGCCTTTACAAGGCGCTGCATCAAGAGCGCTATGCCAAGAGCGCTACAGCCGCGATAGCTGAAGAAGTGTGACAACGCCAGTACCGGTGGCATCACCTAGGTACAGCTAGTAATTAAGGGCCGCTATCTTTTCCCTTTTTAGTGAAGGACTAGGTAGCGGCCCTTTTTTATTGTGCGCGGATTCAACGTATAAATTCAGCAGGTGAGTTTATCCCGAGGGATACCTGATTCCGGCGTAAGGACACGCCTTAAATTAGATTATTGAGTGCTAAACCTAGACTGGATAACACTAAAATGAGATTTGCCGGATTTTTCCAATTCTGGCTGGACCTAATACGGGGTCAGGGTCAAACCACGGGCATTATTACTAAGCTGAGGTTGGATTAAAGACTGGGGGCAGGTCACCTTGTCTGTTTCAAACAGTCAGGACCATGAGAAGAGTCTGTGTGATCTAATAAGTTAGCTGTGCTGGTGTTCCGGTTCATAGCTGAAGCTCCTCAAAACTTGGTGGCGTGCTTAACCCGTCACCATGGATAACACAGAATGACGTTTCTGAATGGTTGATAAACTTTTGGTTTTGACTTTGATTTATATTGTTTTATCTGAAGTGTAAGTAGCTTCTTTACTATCAATGATTATCGCTTTCAAAACCCCTGGTCCATTAGGCTTGAACGTAAAATGCACACTAGGATCTTCACTGAAAGAAATACCCATATCTACACTAAATAAAGACTGTTCAGCATAATTTACGGACATTGTTTTTACATAATGTGCAGGAATATAACGTCTGGTCTGTTGGTCGAACTGTAAGCCATTATAATTTGGGTGGCTGATCATAACCTGGACCGGAACTTCATGACCTATTTCAGGCTTACGCATTCTAATTTGCATTTTACCTAGACGTGACTTAACGGCTTCTGGGTCTTTTTGTACCGGTGCACTACAGCCACCTGATGCTTTCACAAAACGCGATACCATGTATAACGCACCGTCATTCATTTCAACAATAGCTCGGACATTAGAATATTTCTGAAAGCGCATGCGAAACGTCAAATTTACCTGCTCCATAGTTGGAGTAAGATGAAAATTGGCGGAATAAGGATCTGGATTATCATCTATTAGAATGTGAATATTTTTAATATAACTTTCCGCTGTCTGAGGTTTAAGTGATTTAAGCGTCAGCGGCACGATCGCAGCATCTTCTGCACGCGATGGTGCATCCAAAATCAGCCAATCATCTGCATCGGTTAAGATCGTTTTATTCTCAAAATATATCTCTTTAAGAACTGGCCACATCTCTTCTTTTTCTGTTTCAGCGTGAGCTGTATTTAAAAGAAGTAATGCAATTGGTATCGCCAAAAATAAGCTACGTAAATAATAGTTAAACATGTTAATTCTCCTTATTCCCATTCCAACTCGGTAAATGCAGACGTGATATTGCGTTTGTGATATTCATCAAACATCAGCCATTTATTTTTTTCGCTCACGCCAACATTTTCAGTTGCCTGATTGATGGTGCCCATATCATTGATAATCTCTCGAACTTGTTGACGAATCAGGATGAAGTAATCCTTTTCCGTTTCCAGCGCTGCTTTCCAGTCTTGATGAAGTACCGGGCCGTGGCCAGGGATTACAGTTGTGATATCCATTCCCTTCAATTCCTCTATTGCATCCAGCCAGCCATTAATACTTCCATCCAGTGCTGGAATACGCTCAACAAAAAGCAAATCACCTGTCCACATCGTTTTGGTATTGTTGTCCAGAACCACCAAATCGTTATCGGTATGGGCTGTGGGGAAAGCAATAAGTGTCAGTTTTCGCTCCCCTAAATCGATAATCTGAGACACGCCAACATTGACTAATTGGGTAGGTGCAATAAACTCAGCATTCCCGTATACATCACCAAGAATTTCCTTGAACCTGGTTTCATAGAAATTGCCTCTTGCGGCGATAGCTGCAGGTAATTTGGCACTGCCGACAAAAGTGGTTTGGGGGTTTCCGAATACAGCATTTCCCAGAACATGGTCAGGATGAACATGCGTGTTGATGACATAGCAAATCGGTAAATCACTCTGTTTTCTGATTGCTGCAAGTAATGATTTTCCTTCGAGATAACTACCACCGGTGTCGATTACTGCAATGCAATCATTGCCTATAATAAAACCGACATTGGCAATTTTGCCTTGGTTTGTCTCAGTGGCATCCTCATGTATTCCTTCATGGAAAAAAACACCTTCGGACACCTCATTCACCACATAACCATTACCAGCATATGTTATTTGCGCCGTCACACTCACCATCAATAAGCAGTATTTCACAAACAATTTCACAGGATTTTTAGTTAGGTAAGGCATCGTCACCCTCCTTCTTTTCAGCCATTTTGAACACAAATGCTCGTGTTAAAACATTGGCTTCAAGATTTGTTTGACTTCAGAGATACTATTAGCTGGGAAACCACCTTTTTCGGCATGTTCTCTAATCGTATCGGCATCTGGTGCACGATAAATACAATAGATTTTATCGTCGGTTACATAGCTCTCAACCCATTCGATTCTAGGGCCCATATCTTTTAATACGCAGCAAGATGTCTCTGTAATCTGGTCATATTCTTCTTGTGTCAATTTACCTGCACCAGAAATTTCTCGTTCTATTACAAACTTTTTCATTATTGATCTCCTTGTATATAAGCGACCGGTCGTCTTTATTTTGGTTCTAAAAAAAAGCCTTTTGGCTTTTGTTGTTAATTAGTGATGTAGTGATCCAGAAGCTCTGTAGAAAATCGCTGCAACGGGATGATTGATTGTTCAATTTTCATATGGAGTAATGCTCCCTGCCAGGCATCGAAAAGCAACCTTGCCATGGTTGCAGGAGAAATATCGGTACGAACAATTCCTTGTTGCTGTGCTGATAGCAGCCCCTGTTCCAATAATGTGCAATATTGATTAATTGCGGCTTTCAAAGCTTGACGACAGACATCACTAACACCACCGATCTCGCCCATCAAATCGCCCAGTAAACAGCCTCCTTTGAAATCGGAATTTTCCAACTCTTGTGTCAAGGAATCAAAATAAGCTTTGATCGCTGCTAAGCCATCAAGCTCAGAATTATTCAGGTAAGACTGTAACCGAGTTATGAATGGCTCAATATAATGCGTGATCGCCTCTGCCGTAAAATTCTCTTTACTCTCAAAATAACTATAAAAAGAACCTTTGGGCACATTCACCGTATCCAGCAGTAGTTTCACACCTGTGCCGTGATAACCGTGCATCATCATCAGCTGAATACCCTGATTGAGGATTTGTTCTCTTTTAAATTCTTTTAGATTTGCCATAGCGCTAAAATACGACCGGTCGCCTTTTAAGTCAAGTACATGATTGAAAGAAATTATGAATAGCCACTATTTAGTATTGAGAGTCTCTTTAAAAAGCGTCATCAACCAGCAGTGAGATATCTCATAGCCCCTAATTGGTGAAGCTTTATGCACAACAGCGTGCGATGAAACAGCAACAGACTCTGGAATCCTCAGGAAATCTGCCCGAGTTCTCCAGACATATATCCGTAGAAAATAAGTAGATTCAGGTTTAAATCTTCCTAACAATCTCATCAAACTAAAATAGCAGCTTACGTTTCTTAATGGCCTTGCGAATCACGCTGATAAGCGACTCAATTGCATTGTTATATTCCACTTTCAATCTCGCTTTGGAGTTTTTCAAGCTCATCAAGAATACGAAGAAATTTGGTGCCGAACTCGGTTACTTTATATTCAACACGGGGTGGCGTTTCGTTGTAGTTAACACGTTCCAAAATACCAAATTCTGCATTCTTTCTTAGGCATTCATTGAGCACTTTGGTAGTTAAACCCTCCACGTTGCGAACCATTGCTCCAGGCCGGTTGATGCCATTCGCCAGAAGTTGATAAACCGTGAGCGACCACTTACAACCGTAAATAGTCTCAACCATACGGGCACTTTTCTCGGGGGCTGATTTCCTCAAAAATATTTTTCCCTTTGCTTTCATCAATATGTACCAATAAGTACCTACCGCACCAAATTGTGCCTAATTTTCAATAGCCTACGAATTTCATAATCTATGTCAACACCTTAATATCTACCTGTGGAGGTAATCAGATGGAAAACATGACCAGTCCTTTGGCCTTGATCGTAGGCGGCTCTAGTGGAATGGGTTTAGCGACTGCAAAGCAGTTGCTCAAACGCGGCATTCATACGCTAATTATTGGCAGCTCATCTTCGAAATTGGAAGCTGCTAAGAATGATCTTTTTGGAATGGGCCACATTAAAACACTCCAGACAAACCTGTACGAAGCCAGCGACGTTCAACGCATAATTGATTTTGTGGCAAATAACGACCGCCATATTAAATATTTTGTAAATGCAGCGGGCAAATTCAAACCAACACCATTCCTTGAACATGAGAGCAAGGATTACGACGCTTACATGGAGCTAAACCGTGCTGCATTCTTCATCTCTCAAGCTGTAGCCAAAAACATGGTATCAAATGGTGGCGGTTCCATTGTGCATGTTGGCTCAATGTGGGCAAAGCAAGCCATCAAAGCCACGCCCTCATCAGCGTATTCCATGGCTAAAGCTGGCTTACATGCATTAACGCAACATATGGCAATGGAATTGGCTGATAAGAATATTCGTGTCAATGCCGTTTCACCTGCGGTTGTGAAGACCCCTATTTACGAATCCTTTATTGAACCGAGTGAAATCGATGAAACCCTTGCCACATTTGATAGCTTCCATCCGATTGGAAGGATCGGCACTTCCGAAGATGTTGCCAATGCGATTAGCTTCTTGCTCAGCAGTGATGCAAGCTGGGTAACAGGTGCCATTTGGGATGTGGATGGTGGTGTAATCGCTGGCCGAAACTAACTCCCTTGGTCGGAACGAACTGAAAAGATTTGTGAAACATTTTCCTAGCTCCACTGAATGTCCTGAATTTCTGCTGACTCTGAAAGTACCGCAGAAAACATCAAGCAGTGGAGTCATCATCTCAACGAAAAATGAGCGAAAAATGTTGGGGCAGAGGAATAATTCAAATACATTCTATGATGATTGTAAATTTTTACTCTGCCCCAAATAGCTAAACAAGGAGCCTACTATGACCCTGCCAAGCCGTGTGTTTCTCTATGTCGAGCTTCAATTATCCGCACCTTTCACCGAGGATCTGTGGCGGGAGATCAATCAAGCTATGCATACGGTAGCGGGAATGCGAAGCAAAACCTGGTTGAGCGGCATCAACAACTATTCCGTCGGCGGTTTCTACGAGTTTGACTCTGTTCAGAACGCCCGTGCCTACGCCGAAGGCATGTTGGCCGACTTTGCCAAGGCTGCAGACGCCAGCCTCAGCGTCAAGCTGTTTGATGGCGATGTAGTAGCCGAGGCGAGCAAAGACATGAATTCGCCCTACTTCGCCACCTGACAGATACGTCGGCCTAACTGGCGTAAGGTACTCCCGGTTGCGTGGACTCAACGAGGCCACGCATTTCGTTGAGGGTCATGAGGTACTACCGCATCGGAACACCGGGTCTTCTGGTGCGTTTCATCTGGATCAGCTCTCTATATGTTTTCTAACTATAAAGGATGTCTACTTTTCTTGGGTGACCTGAAATAAAAAGTGAAATTAAAAGCGCGGAGATTGATTGGGCAATCAACCTCCGCGGTTTTAATGCAAGGGGCCGGGTGAGGCAGAACTACCTTTCAACCACCAGGTTTCCCAACGGTTTAGAGCAGCAGGGCAAAAACAGGCCCTGATCGATTTCGCGCTGGCGAATGCCACCTCCGTGTTTTATCTCCACTTGACCAGAAATCAGCCTGCTTTTGCAGGTGCCACACAAACCTTTGCTGCAAGATGATGGCAGCCTCAGTCCGGCTGCACGTGCAGCATCGAGAACAAATTGATCCGGGCCGCATTGCACGGTGATGCCGCTTTTTGTCAGTTCTACTGAGAAGGTATCCGGGTTTGTTGTATCGTCACCGTTGCCAGTGCTTACATTGATCATTGTCTCGGCTTGAACTTCCGCTGGAAGCTCATCAAAGGTGAAGCTTTCCTCGTGGTAATGGCGCATATCAAACCCTGCTCCTGCGAGCATATCACGCACGGCAGCCATGTATGGTGGCGGGCCACAGGTAAACACTTCTCGCGCCATAAAGTCTGGCGCAATGGCTTGCAGAGCTTCCAGAGTCAGGAATCCGCTGGATATGCGTTGGCCAGGATCCGGATCCGCCTTTTGGCATATAAAAGCCGGGCGGAACTGCGCCTGGTTGAACGCCATTAAATCCAGTTCATGGCGAAAAATAATGTCGTCGGACGTGCGTGCGCTGTGCACAAATACAATATCGTGGTCTTCCGCCAGTTCATGAAAACTACGTGCCATCGACATCAGCGGCGTAATGCCGGATCCGCCAGACAAGAACAAGTATTGACTGGCCGGATGATGGACACAACTGAACTCACCTGCAGGGCCCAGTACCTGAACGCTGCGACCGATCTGCATATGGTCATGCAGCCAGTTGGAAACCAGTCCACCAGGTTGACGTTTGACCGTTATTGAGATCACATCCGGTCGAGTCGGTGATGATGAAATCGTGTAGCTTCGATGGATGGTTTCACCGTCGATATCCAGTTCCAGCGTGATGAACTGCCCTGGCAGGAAGCGGAACAAACCTGGTTGCAGCGGACGGAAAAAGAAGCTTTTAACATCGTGTGTTTCCTGCCTTACCTGGCAACAGACGAGCGTGCCCTCTTCATCACTGTCCCATCTGGATGGTTCGCTTTCCCAATAAAGTGCTGTGTTTTGGCTTTTTTGCATTATCGACATACCTTGATCGGTGCTTCCATAGGCGCTTCAACATTAGGCAGTTCGGCCTCCAGCCGCTGGATGTACCAGTTGGTGAATTTTTCAACCAGCTCTTCGGTGTAGGGCGAGTAGGGGCCCGGCTCATACCATTCGCTGCTCACGCCACGATGGGTACGCTCAACCAGTGTGGAATCCTGCTTGTTGGTGGCACGCCAGACTTCGCTGAGTTGCTTGAGATCGTAATCCACGCCTTCCACCGCGTCCTTGTGTACCAGCCATTTGGTGCGTAGCAGGGTGTGCTCGGCATCCACTGGCAATACGCTGAAGGTGACGATGTGGTCACTCATAAAGTGGTGCCAGGAGTTGGGCTGGGTCCAGAACGACAGGCCGCCCAGATTGCGGTTGGTGAGATCGCCCAGCAGTTTTTGGCAGGCGACTTTGCTGTCCATGGTTTGTGATTCACCGGCTTTGTCCAGCGGCAGGCGCTGGGTGCGGTAGGCAGTGGCACGACCATCGAGCAGGTCAATTTCTGTTGAGGGCAGGCCGCAGGCTTCCCAGCGGGCACCTTCGCTGACGATTAAATCCTGGAATTCCTGCACCTTGTCCGCGTTTTCGTGCGAGGGTTGGTAGCCAAAGCCATACTCATACATTGAGACCGTCAATTCAGGATGGTTGGCCATGCAGTGGTAGCACTCGCGATTGTTTTCCATCGTGAGTTTCCAGTTACCTTCTTCGATGACCTCCTCCTGCCACACCACCTTGCAGTCGGTAAGACGGTGCGGTGTGATGTACGGCTCCATGGCGGCGCGCATTTCTTCAAAATCGCCCGGCGGCTCGTCAGCAAGACAAATAAAGATCAGTCCAGCCACGGATCTCACATGTACCGGCTTGAGATTGTGCTGACTCTGGTCAAATGTTTCGCCCATATGCTCGTTATAGATGAGCTTGCCGGAGAGGTCGTAGGTCCATTGATGGTATGGGCAAACCAGATTACCGACACTGCCTTTGAAATCATCACACAACTGTGAGCCACGATGGCGGCAGACATTGTGAAAGGCTTGGATCGCCATATCATCGTCACGCACGATAATTATCGAGTTATGACCGACCTCTACGCGCACATAATCACCGGGTTCCGGGATATCCGGCTCGACCGCGACATAAATCCAGTGACGGCTGAAAATGGCGGCGATGTCCAGATCGAAGATTTCCTGACTGCGATAAAACGGCGCCTCCAGGGTATAGCCTTTACGGCGCTCGCTAATCAGTCTGCGAATTTCCTTTGATGGGTTCATGAGCTGTCCTCTAAATTTTCTAGAAGTTGATGAGATGATGTTCACGCAAATAAGTGAGGATGACTTGTGCTTTTTCGACAGAATTTCCCTCATTTACGACAAGCCCACCTTTGCTTTCGCTGACGATGGCGGATAGCAGTCGGGCGTGACCGGTTTTTTTATCCTTTGCTTTGAGTTTGGTGGTGGTAAGGCGGGCGGGCTGGCGCTGCCATGGCCTTGCCTGGCTTTCTACTACCGGCATGGGGGAGCGCTGGCTGATGCTGCCTTGCTGCCGTCGCGCATAGGCATAGCTCAGTTCTACCGGCGCCAGTGGATGCACGGCGATGATGGCGGGGCTGTTGACCGCCAGCCGTCGCCTTTTGCCTTTGGGTAAAAACTGCAATACCTCAATACCATGGGTGGTTTTATGGATTTCCAGCACGTTGGCTATTATTGGGCGATCCAAGCTTGCGGCCAGCAGATAAGGCAGCAAGCCGCTGTCTTCGCCGCCTTCCGCGCGGGTGCCGGTCAGGACCAAATCCGCGTCGAACACGGCATCGGCAAGATTGTCCACGATATCCACCTCGGCAACGTTCGGGATCACTTCGATGTGTTCCGCGCCTAGTGCCAGATAGTCGTGCAAGGCGGGATTGTCGGGGTCGCCGACGTGCAACACTTTGAGCTTGCTGGTTAATGCCTGCGCCAGGGTGAGCGCTACGCTGTCATTGCGGCTGTGGCAGGGTTGCCCGCTGAAGGGGTGACGGCTGGCTGAGACCAGTACGGTGATGTTTTTAATATTCATGACTGCGCCTGCTTCACTTCCTCAACAAGCCGTATCAAGCCCTGCATCACCTCTTCAGCATCCCCAATCACCGACAGGTTGGCGCGCGCCACCATGGGGGCGCTGGCGTCGCGGTTGATAGCGATGACATGACGGCAGGCTTTGATCCCCTGCAAATGCTGCACGGCGCCGGAGATGCCGATGGCGATGTAGGTGCTGGCGGTGACCGTTTTACCCGTTGCACCTATCTGTTTGCTGCGCGGGAATTTGCCATCGTCCACGGCGACACGACTGGCGCCGACGGCGGCATCCAGGGTTTGTGCCAGCGTCTCCAGCGTATCCACATGCTGCACGCCATTGCCAGCCGAAACGATGCGATCTGCTTCTTCCAACGCGATGTCGGCGGCTGCTATGGTTTGTACGCCCAGATCTTGACAAGCCGCACTGGTGTTGACACTGGCTTGCGGTGCCGCTTCACGCTTGGCCAGACCGGTAAACGGCAGTTTGCTGTCCACGCTGTCTTTGGCCAGCAGCACGATGTCCGGCAGTGCGCAGCTTGCCATTTGGCTGCCACCTTGCTGCAGGGTCGTTGCCTGTTTGGCATTCAGCTCGACCACATGGGTGGCGGCGCTGAATGTGTTGCTGGCAATCAACCTGCGACCGAGATCACCGTCGCCATAAGCGTTGTCCGGCATGAAGATGCGCACAGGGTGCAGATCAGCGATAACGGCGTTGACGCAAGCCAGTTCCGCCTCCGGCTGAAAGTGCTCACAGCTTAAGTGCTCCGCCACCAGCACCCGGTCGGCACCAGCTTCGCTCAGGTCTTCACGCAGTTCGCCCAGCACCAGCACGGCAACCGCCGTGTTGGCAGCGGCGAGTATGGCGGCAGCGGCCAGCGCTTCGCGAGCATGATCATCCAGCGCGCCGCGATCACTGTGAGCAATCACCAACAGCCAGGTGCCCGGCTCGGCAGGTGTCCGTACCGGCTTGACGGTGGTATGCGTTGGCATGGCCTGATTTGGCGCAGCACCGTCGCCAATCGCGCCCAATACGATGCGGCGCAAGCCTTCAGTGGTGATGATCCACGGGCGGCGTGGGTTGATGCGTTTCAACCTGGAATCCTCAGTTGGACGTGCCCGAGTGTGCGGCTGGCGGGGTGTCTGGCAAGGCACGACGACGCGGCAGGGCCATCCCCTGCAAGGAGGAGTAACGCCGCCAGATGGCTCGCCAGCCGTGCAATCGGGTACGTAGCGCAGTCACCAGAAAGGGGAAGGTCATTAAACAGCAAAAGATCAGTATCCATCGCGTTTCTCAAAGCAAAATGAGCGGTCAACTGAGGATTCCAGGTTGAAACGCATCAACCCACGCCGCCCGTGGATCATCACCACTGAAGGCTTGCGCCGCATCGTATTGGGCGCGATTGGCGACGGTGCTGCGCCAAATCAGGCCATGCCAACGCATACCACCGTCAAGCCGGTACGGACACCTGCCGAGCCGGGCACCTGGCTGTTGGTGATTGCTCACAGTGATCGCGGCGCGCTGGATGATCATGCTCGCGAAGCGCTGGCCGCTGCCGCCATACTCGCCGCTGCCAACACGGCGGTTGCCGTGCTGGTGCTGGGCGAACTGCGTGAAGACCTGAGCGAAGCTGGTGCCGACCGGGTGCTGGTGGCGGAGCACTTAAGCTGTGAGCACTTTCAGCCGGAGGCGGAACTGGCTTGCGTCAACGCCGTTATCGCTGATCTGCACCCTGTGCGCATCTTCATGCCGGACAACGCTTATGGCGACGGTGATCTCGGTCGCAGGTTGATTGCCAGCAACACATTCAGCGCCGCCACCCATGTGGTCGAGCTGAATGCCAAACAGGCAACGACCCTGCAGCAAGGTGGCAGCCAAATGGCAAGCTGCGCACTGCCGGACATCGTGCTGCTGGCCAAAGACAGCGTGGACAGCAAACTGCCGTTTACCGGTCTGGCCAAGCGTGAAGCGGCACCGCAAGCCAGTGTCAACACCAGTGCGGCTTGTCAAGATCTGGGCGTACAAACCATAGCAGCCGCCGACATCGCGTTGGAAGAAGCAGATCGCATCGTTTCGGCTGGCAATGGCGTGCAGCATGTGGATACGCTGGAGACGCTGGCACAAACCCTGGATGCCGCCGTCGGCGCCAGTCGTGTCGCCGTGGACGATGGCAAATTCCCGCGCAGCAAACAGATAGGTGCAACGGGTAAAACGGTCACCGCCAGCACCTACATCGCCATCGGCATCTCCGGCGCCGTGCAGCATTTGCAGGGGATCAAAGCCTGCCGTCATGTCATCGCTATCAACCGCGACGCCAGCGCCCCCATGGTGGCGCGCGCCAACCTGTCGGTGATTGGGGATGCTGAAGAGGTGATGCAGGGCTTGATACGGCTTGTTGAGGAAGTGAAGCAGGCGCAGTCATGAATATTAAAAACATCACCGTACTGGTCTCAGCCAGCCGTCACCCCTTCAGCGGGCAACCCTGCCACAGCCGCAATGACAGCGTAGCGCTCACCCTGGCGCAGGCATTAACCAGCAAGCTCAAAGTGTTGCACGTCGGCGACCCCGACAATCCCGCCTTGCACGACTATCTGGCACTAGGCGCGGAACACATCGAAGTGATCCCGAACGTTGCCGAGGTGGATATCGTGGACAATCTTGCCGATGCCGTGTTCGACGCGGATTTGGTCCTGACCGGCACCCGCGCGGAAGGCGGCGAAGACAGCGGCTTGCTGCCTTATCTGCTGGCCGCAAGCTTGGATCGCCCAATAATAGCCAACGTGCTGGAAATCCATAAAACCACCCATGGTATTGAGGTATTGCAGTTTTTACCCAAAGGCAAAAGGCGACGGCTGGCGGTCAACAGCCCCGCCATCATCGCCGTGCATCCACTGGCGCCGGTAGAACTGAGCTATGCCTATGCGCGACGGCAGCAAGGCAGCATCAGCCAGCGCTCCCCCATGCCGGTAGTAGAAAGCCAGGCAAGGCCATGGCAGCGCCAGCCCGCCCGCCTTACCACCACCAAACTCAAAGCAAAGGATAAAAAAACCGGTCACGCCCGACTGCTATCCGCCATCGTCAGCGAAAGCAAAGGTGGGCTTGTCGTAAATGAGGGAAATTCTGTCGAAAAAGCACAAGTCATCCTCACTTATTTGCGTGAACATCATCTCATCAACTTCTAGAAAATTTAGAGGACAGCTCATGAACCCATCAAAGGAAATTCGCAGACTGATTAGCGAGCGCCGTAAAGGCTATACCCTGGAGGCGCCGTTTTATCGCAGTCAGGAAATCTTCGATCTGGACATCGCCGCCATTTTCAGCCGTCACTGGATTTATGTCGCGGTCGAGCCGGATATCCCGGAACCCGGTGATTATGTGCGCGTAGAGGTCGGTCATAACTCGATAATTATCGTGCGTGACGATGATATGGCGATCCAAGCCTTTCACAATGTCTGCCGCCATCGTGGCTCACAGTTGTGTGATGATTTCAAAGGCAGTGTCGGTAATCTGGTTTGCCCATACCATCAATGGACCTACGACCTCTCCGGCAAGCTCATCTATAACGAGCATATGGGCGAAACATTTGACCAGAGTCAGCACAATCTCAAGCCGGTACATGTGAGATCCGTGGCTGGACTGATCTTTATTTGTCTTGCTGACGAGCCGCCGGGCGATTTTGAAGAAATGCGCGCCGCCATGGAGCCGTACATCACACCGCACCGTCTTACCGACTGCAAGGTGGTGTGGCAGGAGGAGGTCATCGAAGAAGGTAACTGGAAACTCACGATGGAAAACAATCGCGAGTGCTACCACTGCATGGCCAACCATCCTGAATTGACGGTCTCAATGTATGAGTATGGCTTTGGCTACCAACCCTCGCACGAAAACGCGGACAAGGTGCAGGAATTCCAGGATTTAATCGTCAGCGAAGGTGCCCGCTGGGAAGCCTGCGGCCTGCCCTCAACAGAAATTGACCTGCTCGATGGTCGTGCCACTGCCTACCGCACCCAGCGCCTGCCGCTGGACAAAGCCGGTGAATCACAAACCATGGACAGCAAAGTCGCCTGCCAAAAACTGCTGGGCGATCTCACCAACCGCAATCTGGGCGGCCTGTCGTTCTGGACCCAGCCCAACTCCTGGCACCACTTTATGAGTGACCACATCGTCACCTTCAGCGTATTGCCAGTGGATGCCGAGCACACCCTGCTACGCACCAAATGGCTGGTACACAAGGACGCGGTGGAAGGCGTGGATTACGATCTCAAGCAACTCAGCGAAGTCTGGCGTGCCACCAACAAGCAGGATTCCACACTGGTTGAGCGTACCCATCGTGGCGTGAGCAGCGAATGGTATGAGCCGGGCCCCTACTCGCCCTACACCGAAGAGCTGGTTGAAAAATTCACCAACTGGTACATCCAGCGGCTGGAGGCCGAACTGCCTAATGTTGAAGCGCCTATGGAAGCACCGATCAAGGTATGTCGATAATGCAAAAAAGCCAAAACACAGCACTTTATTGGGAAAGCGAACCATCCAGATGGGACAGTGATGAAGAGGGCACGCTCGTCTGTTGCCAGGTAAGGCAGGAAACACACGATGTTAAAAGCTTCTTTTTCCGTCCGCTGCAACCAGGTTTGTTCCGCTTCCTGCCAGGGCAGTTCATCACGCTGGAACTGGATATCGACGGTGAAACCATCCATCGAAGCTACACGATTTCATCATCACCGACTCGACCGGATGTGATCTCAATAACGGTCAAACGTCAACCTGGTGGACTGGTTTCCAACTGGCTGCATGACCATATGCAGATCGGTCGCAGCGTTCAGGTACTGGGCCCTGCAGGTGAGTTCAGTTGTGTCCATCATCCGGCCAGTCAATACTTGTTCTTGTCTGGCGGATCCGGCATTACGCCGCTGATGTCGATGGCACGTAGTTTTCATGAACTGGCGGAAGACCACGATATTGTATTTGTGCACAGCGCACGCACGTCCGACGACATTATTTTTCGCCATGAACTGGATTTAATGGCGTTCAACCAGGCGCAGTTCCGCCCGGCTTTTATATGCCAAAAGGCGGATCCGGATCCTGGCCAACGCATATCCAGCGGATTCCTGACTCTGGAAGCTCTGCAAGCCATTGCGCCAGACTTTATGGCGCGAGAAGTGTTTACCTGTGGCCCGCCACCATACATGGCTGCCGTGCGTGATATGCTCGCAGGAGCAGGGTTTGATATGCGCCATTACCACGAGGAAAGCTTCACCTTTGATGAGCTTCCAGCGGAAGTTCAAGCCGAGACAATGATCAATGTAAGCACTGGCAACGGTGACGATACAACAAACCCGGATACCTTCTCAGTAGAACTGACAAAAAGCGGCATCACCGTGCAATGCGGCCCGGATCAATTTGTTCTCGATGCTGCACGTGCAGCCGGACTGAGGCTGCCATCATCTTGCAGCAAAGGTTTGTGTGGCACCTGCAAAAGCAGGCTGATTTCTGGTCAAGTGGAGATAAAACACGGAGGTGGCATTCGCCAGCGCGAAATCGATCAGGGCCTGTTTTTGCCCTGCTGCTCTAAACCGTTGGGAAACCTGGTGGTTGAAAGGTAGTTCTGCCTCACCCGGCCCCTTGCATTAAAACCGCGGAGGTTGATTGCCCAATCAATCTCCGCGCTTTTAATTTCACTTTTTATTTCAGGTCACCCAAGAAAAGTAGACATCCTTTATAGTTAGAAAACATATAGAGAGCTGATCCAGATGAAACGCACCAGAAGACCCGGTGTTCCGATGCGGTAGTACCTCATGACCCTCAACGAAATGCGTGGCCTCGTTGAGTCCACGCAACCGGGAGTACCTTACGCCAGTTAGGCCGACGTATCTGTCAGGTGGCGAAGTAGGGCGAATTCATGTCTTTGCTCGCCTCGGCTACTACATCGCCATCAAACAGCTTGACGCTGAGGCTGGCGTCTGCAGCCTTGGCAAAGTCGGCCAACATGCCTTCGGCGTAGGCACGGGCGTTCTGAACAGAGTCAAACTCGTAGAAACCGCCGACGGAATAGTTGTTGATGCCGCTCAACCAGGTTTTGCTTCGCATTCCCGCTACCGTATGCATAGCTTGATTGATCTCCCGCCACAGATCCTCGGTGAAAGGTGCGGATAATTGAAGCTCGACATAGAGAAACACACGGCTTGGCAGGGTCATAGTAGGCTCCTTGTTTAGCTATTTGGGGCAGAGTAAAAATTTACAATCATCATAGAATGTATTTGAATTATTCCTCTGCCCCAACATTTTTCGCTCATTTTTCGTTGAGATGATGACTCCACTGCTTGATGTTTTCTGCGGTACTTTCAGAGTCAGCAGAAATTCAGGACATTCAGTGGAGCTAGGAAAATGTTTCACAAATCTTTTCAGTTCGTTCCGACCAAGGGAGTTAGTTTCGGCCAGCGATTACACCACCATCCACATCCCAAATGGCACCTGTTACCCAGCTTGCATCACTGCTGAGCAAGAAGCTAATCGCATTGGCAACATCTTCGGAAGTGCCGATCCTTCCAATCGGATGGAAGCTATCAAATGTGGCAAGGGTTTCATCGATTTCACTCGGTTCAATAAAGGATTCGTAAATAGGGGTCTTCACAACCGCAGGTGAAACGGCATTGACACGAATATTCTTATCAGCCAATTCCATTGCCATATGTTGCGTTAATGCATGTAAGCCAGCTTTAGCCATGGAATACGCTGATGAGGGCGTGGCTTTGATGGCTTGCTTTGCCCACATTGAGCCAACATGCACAATGGAACCGCCACCATTTGATACCATGTTTTTGGCTACAGCTTGAGAGATGAAGAATGCAGCACGGTTTAGCTCCATGTAAGCGTCGTAATCCTTGCTCTCATGTTCAAGGAATGGTGTTGGTTTGAATTTGCCCGCTGCATTTACAAAATATTTAATATGGCGGTCGTTATTTGCCACAAAATCAATTATGCGTTGAACGTCGCTGGCTTCGTACAGGTTTGTCTGGAGTGTTTTAATGTGGCCCATTCCAAAAAGATCATTCTTAGCAGCTTCCAATTTCGAAGATGAGCTGCCAATAATTAGCGTATGAATGCCGCGTTTGAGCAACTGCTTTGCAGTCGCTAAACCCATTCCACTAGAGCCGCCTACGATCAAGGCCAAAGGACTGGTCATGTTTTCCATCTGATTACCTCCACAGGTAGATATTAAGGTGTTGACATAGATTATGAAATTCGTAGGCTATTGAAAATTAGGCACAATTTGGTGCGGTAGGTACTTATTGGTACATATTGATGAAAGCAAAGGGAAAAATATTTTTGAGGAAATCAGCCCCCGAGAAAAGTGCCCGTATGGTTGAGACTATTTACGGTTGTAAGTGGTCGCTCACGGTTTATCAACTTCTGGCGAATGGCATCAACCGGCCTGGAGCAATGGTTCGCAACGTGGAGGGTTTAACTACCAAAGTGCTCAATGAATGCCTAAGAAAGAATGCAGAATTTGGTATTTTGGAACGTGTTAACTACAACGAAACGCCACCCCGTGTTGAATATAAAGTAACCGAGTTCGGCACCAAATTTCTTCGTATTCTTGATGAGCTTGAAAAACTCCAAAGCGAGATTGAAAGTGGAATATAACAATGCAATTGAGTCGCTTATCAGCGTGATTCGCAAGGCCATTAAGAAACGTAAGCTGCTATTTTAGTTTGATGAGATTGTTAGGAAGATTTAAACCTGAATCTACTTATTTTCTACGGATATATGTCTGGAGAACTCGGGCAGATTTCCTGAGGATTCCAGAGTCTGTTGCTGTTTCATCGCACGCTGTTGTGCATAAAGCTTCACCAATTAGGGGCTATGAGATATCTCACTGCTGGTTGATGACGCTTTTTAAAGAGACTCTCAATACTAAATAGTGGCTATTCATAATTTCTTTCAATCATGTACTTGACTTAAAAGGCGACCGGTCGTATTTTAGCGCTATGGCAAATCTAAAAGAATTTAAAAGAGAACAAATCCTCAATCAGGGTATTCAGCTGATGATGATGCACGGTTATCACGGCACAGGTGTGAAACTACTGCTGGATACGGTGAATGTGCCCAAAGGTTCTTTTTATAGTTATTTTGAGAGTAAAGAGAATTTTACGGCAGAGGCGATCACGCATTATATTGAGCCATTCATAACTCGGTTACAGTCTTACCTGAATAATTCTGAGCTTGATGGCTTAGCAGCGATCAAAGCTTATTTTGATTCCTTGACACAAGAGTTGGAAAATTCCGATTTCAAAGGAGGCTGTTTACTGGGCGATTTGATGGGCGAGATCGGTGGTGTTAGTGATGTCTGTCGTCAAGCTTTGAAAGCCGCAATTAATCAATATTGCACATTATTGGAACAGGGGCTGCTATCAGCACAGCAACAAGGAATTGTTCGTACCGATATTTCTCCTGCAACCATGGCAAGGTTGCTTTTCGATGCCTGGCAGGGAGCATTACTCCATATGAAAATTGAACAATCAATCATCCCGTTGCAGCGATTTTCTACAGAGCTTCTGGATCACTACATCACTAATTAACAACAAAAGCCAAAAGGCTTTTTTTTAGAACCAAAATAAAGACGACCGGTCGCTTATATACAAGGAGATCAATAATGAAAAAGTTTGTAATAGAACGAGAAATTTCTGGTGCAGGTAAATTGACACAAGAAGAATATGACCAGATTACAGAGACATCTTGCTGCGTATTAAAAGATATGGGCCCTAGAATCGAATGGGTTGAGAGCTATGTAACCGACGATAAAATCTATTGTATTTATCGTGCACCAGATGCCGATACGATTAGAGAACATGCCGAAAAAGGTGGTTTCCCAGCTAATAGTATCTCTGAAGTCAAACAAATCTTGAAGCCAATGTTTTAACACGAGCATTTGTGTTCAAAATGGCTGAAAAGAAGGAGGGTGACGATGCCTTACCTAACTAAAAATCCTGTGAAATTGTTTGTGAAATACTGCTTATTGATGGTGAGTGTGACGGCGCAAATAACATATGCTGGTAATGGTTATGTGGTGAATGAGGTGTCCGAAGGTGTTTTTTTCCATGAAGGAATACATGAGGATGCCACTGAGACAAACCAAGGCAAAATTGCCAATGTCGGTTTTATTATAGGCAATGATTGCATTGCAGTAATCGACACCGGTGGTAGTTATCTCGAAGGAAAATCATTACTTGCAGCAATCAGAAAACAGAGTGATTTACCGATTTGCTATGTCATCAACACGCATGTTCATCCTGACCATGTTCTGGGAAATGCTGTATTCGGAAACCCCCAAACCACTTTTGTCGGCAGTGCCAAATTACCTGCAGCTATCGCCGCAAGAGGCAATTTCTATGAAACCAGGTTCAAGGAAATTCTTGGTGATGTATACGGGAATGCTGAGTTTATTGCACCTACCCAATTAGTCAATGTTGGCGTGTCTCAGATTATCGATTTAGGGGAGCGAAAACTGACACTTATTGCTTTCCCCACAGCCCATACCGATAACGATTTGGTGGTTCTGGACAACAATACCAAAACGATGTGGACAGGTGATTTGCTTTTTGTTGAGCGTATTCCAGCACTGGATGGAAGTATTAATGGCTGGCTGGATGCAATAGAGGAATTGAAGGGAATGGATATCACAACTGTAATCCCTGGCCACGGCCCGGTACTTCATCAAGACTGGAAAGCAGCGCTGGAAACGGAAAAGGATTACTTCATCCTGATTCGTCAACAAGTTCGAGAGATTATCAATGATATGGGCACCATCAATCAGGCAACTGAAAATGTTGGCGTGAGCGAAAAAAATAAATGGCTGATGTTTGATGAATATCACAAACGCAATATCACGTCTGCATTTACCGAGTTGGAATGGGAATAAGGAGAATTAACATGTTTAACTATTATTTACGTAGCTTATTTTTGGCGATACCAATTGCATTACTTCTTTTAAATACAGCTCACGCTGAAACAGAAAAAGAAGAGATGTGGCCAGTTCTTAAAGAGATATATTTTGAGAATAAAACGATCTTAACCGATGCAGATGATTGGCTGATTTTGGATGCACCATCGCGTGCAGAAGATGCTGCGATCGTGCCGCTGACGCTTAAATCACTTAAACCTCAGACAGCGGAAAGTTATATTAAAAATATTCACATTCTAATAGATGATAATCCAGATCCTTATTCCGCCAATTTTCATCTTACTCCAACTATGGAGCAGGTAAATTTGACGTTTCGCATGCGCTTTCAGAAATATTCTAATGTCCGAGCTATTGTTGAAATGAATGACGGTGCGTTATACATGGTATCGCGTTTTGTGAAAGCATCAGGTGGCTGTAGTGCACCGGTACAAAAAGACCCAGAAGCCGTTAAGTCACGTCTAGGTAAAATGCAAATTAGAATGCGTAAGCCTGAAATAGGTCATGAAGTTCCGGTCCAGGTTATGATCAGCCACCCAAATTATAATGGCTTACAGTTCGACCAACAGACCAGACGTTATATTCCTGCACATTATGTAAAAACAATGTCCGTAAATTATGCTGAACAGTCTTTATTTAGTGTAGATATGGGTATTTCTTTCAGTGAAGATCCTAGTGTGCATTTTACGTTCAAGCCTAATGGACCAGGGGTTTTGAAAGCGATAATCATTGATAGTAAAGAAGCTACTTACACTTCAGATAAAACAATATAAATCAAAGTCAAAACCAAAAGTTTATCAACCATTCAGAAACGTCATTCTGTGTTATCCATGGTGACGGGTTAAGCACGCCACCAAGTTTTGAGGAGCTTCAGCTATGAACCGGAACACCAGCACAGCTAACTTATTAGATCACACAGACTCTTCTCATGGTCCTGACTGTTTGAAACAGACAAGGTGACCTGCCCCCAGTCTTTAATCCAACCTCAGCTTAGTAATAATGCCCGTGGTTTGACCCTGACCCCGTATTAGGTCCAGCCAGAATTGGAAAAATCCGGCAAATCTCATTTTAGTGTTATCCAGTCTAGGTTTAGCACTCAATAATCTAATTTAAGGCGTGTCCTTACGCCGGAATCAGGTATCCCTCGGGATAAACTCACCTGCTGAATTTATACGTTGAATCCGCGCACAATAAAAAAGGGCCGCTACCTAGTCCTTCACTAAAAAGGGAAAAGATAGCGGCCCTTAATTACTAGCTGTACCTAGGTGATGCCACCGGTACTGGCGTTGTCACACTTCTTCAGCTATCGCGGCTGTAGCGCTCTTGGCATAGCGCTCTTGATGCAGCGCCTTGTAAAGGCCGATCATCATCAGCAGCAATACGATGGTGAAGGGTAGGCCCGTGGCTACTGAAGCAGCCTGTAAGGCATTGAGTGCGTCTTTACCACCTGCCGACAGCAGAATGGCGGCAACAGCGCCGATCATTGTGGCCCACATTAACTTTTGGCCACGAGGGGCATCGGTCTTACCACCAGCGGTGATGCTATCGATCACCAGTGAACCGGAGTCGGCCGAAGTGACGAAGAAGATCAGTACGAGCATGATCGCCAGCGTCGAGGTGAGCGCGCTTAACGGCAGGTTCTGGAGCATCTGGAACATGGCGAGTGACACGTCGCCGATGCCATTAGCCAGTTCGCCGATGCCCGCGGCCGATTGGGCCAACGCGTTGCCGCCGAAGGCGGTCATCCACACGATGGTGACCAGCGTCGGTACGATCAGCACCGCGGCCAGCAATTCGCGCACGGTGCGTCCTTTCGAAATGCGCGCGATAAAGACGCCGACGAAAGGCGACCACGATATCCACCAGGCCCAGTAGAACACTGTCCAGCCACTGAACCAAGTCTGATCTTCACGTCCGATCCAGTTTGACAAAGGCAGCAGATACTCGGCATAAGCACTGGAGGTGGTGCCCAGTCCCTTCAAGAACGCGATAAAGCCCCCGGCAAAGGCAACAAACACCAGCAGCGCCGCAGCGATCACCATATTGACGTTGCTGAGCACTTTAACCCCGGCATTAATACCTCGCCAGACGGAAACCAATGCGACACCAGTGACGACAGCGATAATCACTAGCTGGAGGCCAAGGGTGTTCTCGATGCCGGTGAGAAAGTGAAGCCCACCGGCAGCCTGCATTGCACCGAGACCGAGCGAGGTTGTAAGACCGAACAGTGTCGCCAGCACCGCAATGGTGTCGACGATGTGCCCAGCCCAACCACGTACGCGCGAGCCGATTAGAGGAAAAAAGGCGGAACGCAGTGACAGCGGTTGTCTCAGGTTGAAGGTGAAAAAGCCGATGGAAACAGCCACCATGCCGTAGATCGCCCACGGATGCAGACCCCAGTGGAACATGGTAGCGCCCATTGCTGCCGTTGCGCCTTCTGCTGTTCTTGCCGCGGCGTTCAGGGGCGTGCCGTACCAGTCGGTGTAATAGGCCACCGGTTCAGCGACGCTCCAGAACATCAAGCCGATGCCCATGCCGGCCGCGAACAACATCGCGAACCAGGATACCCTTGAATGCTCAGGACGTGTATTCGCGCCACCCAGCCGGATTTTGCCTACCGGCAGCAGGATGAGTGCTAAACAGAACACGACAAAGAGATTGCCCGCGATCATGAACAGCCAGGCGAAATGGTCAATATTCCAGGTGCGTACGGCGACCATTTGCGCACTGGCTCGTGCCGGATCAAACAGCGCGTAAATGATGAACAATACGATCATGACTGCGGTAATTGGAAAGACCGGATTATGGAAATCCAGCCCCCATAGTTGTTTGTTGTCTACTCCTGGTTCCAGAGTAGTGGTTTCACTGACGCTCATTGAGGTCTCTCCTTCTGTATTTATTATATTGATATAGGCCGTTCGCCGGAGGATTCCGAACCGCGACAAAATGTGCTAATAGCAGTCTGTCAGGGACAAAATGTTCTGCTGCTGCACAGCCGGATTGGGCCATTTTCTCCGCGTTCCCTCGTTTAAAGAGAGCGACTATTCGCCTCGGAAACGCGGAGAAACTGACCCCAACCGGACTTTTCCTTGCTACAAACTCTTAAGTCCGACAGGTTGCAAACGCACCTAAACATTTTTAGCGTAGCTGGCTGCACGGACTTGACTGCATGCGACGCAATTCATGCCAAATTCGTCATTTGCGCCGCGATGTTAGACGTGCCGCTCCGGAGAGTGAAACTCAAGTCACCGGAGCGGCCGTTTTGTCAGAAGTAGTAGCCAAAGTTGATATTGAAGCGGGTCTGCCAGTCATCGTCGGCATTGGCCCCGAGGCGGTCGCCGAAAGCCGTATCGCCGCCGATAAATTCATTGCCGTTGGAGAAGGACAGGTCGGTGTAGATATACCAGCCGCCACTGGCCCAGGCTGCACCCAGGTTGACAAGTTCGCTATCGTTGAAGCTGCTCTCTTCCTTCACGATGGTGCTGTATTCAATGTAAGGAATCACATAATCCAGCCAAGCAATGTTGGGCGTGGCCTTGTAGTAGCTCAGAGAAATGGCCGGGATCCAGCCTTCTGCAGCCACCGTGTTGGGGAAGTCATAGGCACCGAACTGCACCAAATCATCAGTGCCCAGCGGCTGGGCTGAGTCCACGTCGAAATTATAGTAGGTGATTTGGGTAGCGAGGGTGAAGTTGTTCAATTTATTAACCATGTGCAGGGAGCCAGCATAGGCATCACCGTCGTCCTGGGCACCTTTACTATCCAGTTGGCCGTACTGCAGGGAGAAGCCCAGGTCGGTGGGTATGGCAGCATTGAGGCTGTAGATACCACGCAGGTTGAACTGGTTGCGCTCTTCATAGCCGTTGTCTGACTCGTTCACTACGTCGTAGGAGTAGCGTGAGCTGTCATGACTGCCTCCACTATAGTGCCCTTCGTCTGCGTAGTAGTAGGCAACATCGAAGGCCCAGTCGCCGAAGCCAGTGCTGTATTTCACCCCCAGATCCATATCGTCTGCCAGGCCCACGTAGTAATGCTGATCAAAGAACCAGCTCTGGGCAATGCCGTAAGGACCAGGGCCGAAGGGCACCCGGTTGACACCCACTTGTAGCTGACTGTCATCGTCAAACTGGTAGCCTAGCCAGCCAGTGTGTAGAAAGTTGTAGCCGTTGTACCAGCGGTATTCCAGTTTGCCCAGAATGGGACCGTTCGCGTAGTCCATGTTGATACGGTAGGTGTCTAACTCAAAGTTGCCGTCGTCCCCCCAGGCACGGGAAGGCGCGCCGCTGGCAGAGTCCCCGTAGTCGCCGACGGCGAAGTTGGCGCGTATTGCACCACCGACGTTCAGCGTGCCACCGAAGAGGTCGAAGGCGATTTTATCGGATTTGGCGGAGGCCTCTTCGGCCGTTGCTTTGGCGGAGGCAGCTTCGACCGTTGCGAGTTGTTCCTTGGCTTTGCTTTCACCGGCCTGTGCGGCTTTGAGTTGTGCACGGGTTTGCGCGAGCTCCTGTTCGAGTTCGGAAACGCGAGTCTCAAGCTCGGTTGCGTCCGCGGTCTGGGCCTGTACGTTGGCGGGCAATGCCAGGGTGGCAGCGACGGCCAGGGCGGAGGCGGTGTGGCGGTATTTGAACAGACGATTCATTATGAAACGCCCTTGATGAAGTGGAAAGACCGAATTATGGAAATCCAGCCCCCAGAGTTGCTTGTTGTCTACTCCTGATTTCAGAGTAGTGTTTTCACTGATCCTCATTGGGCTCTATCCTCGTATTTATAATTATATAGGCCGTTCGCCGGATGATTCCGACCCGCGACAAAATGTGCTACTGGCAGTTTGTCGGGTTGCAAGTGCACCGAAACATTTTTCACGTAGCTGGCTGCACGGACTTGAATGCATGCGACACAATTCTTGCCAAACTGGTCATTTGCACCGTGATGTTCGGTGTGATGCTTCGGGGGCGGGAACTAAATTCAGTAACGGGGGGCTTTGTCAGAAGTAGCAATCGAAGTTGATATTGAAGCGACACCGCTTGCAGGTGATGCGCTTTTTCAAGTGGATCAGGCAACATAACATCTACGCATCAAGTCGCTCTTCGGCACATCAAAAATGCAGTTAAAAGCCAGACAAGGAATCTGTTTTATAGGAAATTCTTTTGTTTCATCTGTTTACTTACGGTTCTTCCTGGTGCGCCTTATCGGGTTTCGCGTGCAAAAGTCGGCATGGGTTTTAGTCGGATTTAGCAAGGTTCAGGTCGTAATTTCACCAATCCCGAACAAGACTGCCTTTGATAATGGCGCGGCGTTTACAAGACTTATGGGTATCAGAAAATCAGAAATTATGAAGTGGTAAAACTTGTTAGGCGTTAAGCTTTGGTTTTTCTAAAACCACTGATGGTGTGAGGAAAGGAACTGGGAGCGAGTCGCCGCTCATTATCTTTCCGGATGCTGATAGAGATTGCGCGGCCGATATTGCTGGGGAACTTGCTTTTGTGAACAACCTTTTCTTACTGGTCGAGTTACTGGGGGTGCTGGCCTTTGCTTTTACCGGAATTATCGAGGCACGCAAAAAGGGAATGGATCTGATTGGTGTCTACACGGTCAGTATGATTGCCGCCTTTGGTGGTGGGACAGTGCGTGATTCACTGTTAGGGCATTACCCATTATTCTGGATTGAGCATTCGGCTTATGCGCTGATACTATTTGGTTTTGCTCTGGCTTCTACACCATTGACAAGCACTTTTTACGGAAATCGGCGAGTAGCCAATATCTTTAATGTGCTGGATGCGCTGGGGCTTGGCTTGTTTAGTGCATCCGGTGCCAATGTAGCGCATCAGGCGGGCTGTGATTTCCACATCGCCATGTTGCTTGGTGCAATGACGGCGATATTTGGCGGCATATTGCGCGATATTATCTGCAATGAAATTCCCAATGTGTTGCGTCGTAGTGAGTTATATGCCACTTGCGCCTTACTGGGCAGTGCCGTGTTTCTGATAGCACTGGAGTGGACGCGCGATATACCGATCGCCATGCTAACGGGTATCACGGCAACCTTTACGCTACGGCTGCTGTCCGTCAAATACCGCATTACACTACCGTTTTAGCTTGATCCCATTCACTCAAGCCAGTGATTCCATTCCCGCTGATATCCGCCATGATAGAGTTTGTGAACATAACGAAAAGAAGCAGCCTTTAACCATCGCCCGCCACTATGACTGGCCCTGCCTCTTATACATATCTCAGCTACTGCGAGAAGACCATCATCGCTACGGAGGTACTGTAAGGATGCATGTAAATCTGCAGGTTGCACTGATTTTCGCCGATGAAACGAATAATCAGCAACCATCGGCGTAATCTGCGGATAATACATAAGCGTTCCTTAATTTGAGTTTTCTCCGAAATATTGCTGATTTGCTCTTAACTTCGAGGGAAAGTTCAATATTTGTGTATTAAGAGACCGTGACTGACCAGGGACTGAACCTGAAGAAATGGTCTGAAAAGAAGGCGAGAGGAAAAAAAGAAGAAATGAGGGTAGAAGTTGAGTGTATTCAGTAAACTGTCACCGTAATTACTATGCACATAGCCCCGTAGGCCTCTGGCCGAGTCCTTGATGAAGAGTCGAAGCAGTGATGGTTGATGGAGAAATGCCCGAATAATGATTGAATGGTTGAGTTACGCAGCCGCCGGGACCATTGCAGGCCTTGTTGCCGGTTTGTTCGGCGTTGGCGGCGGGCTGGTTATCGTACCGGTGCTGATGCTGGTTTTCAGCTGGCAGGGCATGTCTGCTGATGCGGTTATCCATGTGGCAATCGGTACTTCTTTGATGACAATTTGTATTACCTCGCTATCATCCATGTATGCCCATCATCGATACCGGATGATCGATTGGTTTCTGGTCAAACGGCTGGCACCCGGTCTGATGATAGGCAGCCTCAGCGGGGCAGTGATTGCCGCCAATCTGCCAAGCCAATGGTTGCAGAAAGTATTTGCTCTGTTTGCCTTGGTGATGGCCGCCAGAATGTGGTTACCGCAACCGCACTCTGTATCTGGAAAACTGCTCAGAATCCCCATTATCAGCAGCTACGGGCTTGTTAGTGGGGTTGTTTCAGCCATGGTAGGTATTGGGGGAGGGACGCTGGTGGTACCCTATCTGCTGATGGCAGGACAGGCTGTACAACGAGCAATCGGCACTGCCGCAGCTTGTGGTTTTCCTATTGCAATCAGTGGCGTGATAGGCTTTATATTGATGGGTGCATATGTACATCAGATAGAGGCTGACTGGCAGACCGGTTTTGTGCACTGGCAGGCTTTTGCCGGTATTATTGCTACCAGCATATTCTGCGCACCTTTAGGTGCACGTCTGGCCAAACACTTACCAGCAAGACATCTTAGTCAGCTTTTTTCAATGCTTTTGCTTGTGGTCGGGCTTTTGTTGCTGACCCGATGACCATGCTGAAGGAGCACTAGTATGAGAAAGTGGATTTGTACCGTTTGCGGATTTGTTTACGATGAGGCAGAAGGTCTACCGGAAGAAGGGATTGCACCGGGCACCGCGTGGGAAGACATCCCGGATGACTGGGTCTGTCCGGATTGTGGTGCGGCCAAGGAAGATTTTGAAATGATTCCGCTGGAACAGTGAATACCATGAGTAAGATGTTCATCAGTTTAATCCTGACGGGTTTTCTTTTATAATCAAAAAATTTATCCACTTGCTAACTGGAGCTTAGACTTTATGAACCTTGACCGTGTTGGTTCAGGCAAAAATTTGCCTGAAGACATTAATGTCATCATCGAAATCCCTTCACACTCTGATCCAGTGAAGTATGAAGTCGATAAAGAAACAGGCGCTTTGTTTGTCGACCGTTTTATGAACACGGCCATGTTCTACCCATGCAACTACGGTTATGTGCCGCATACTTTGTCTGATGACGGTGATCCGGTTGACGTGCTGGTGGTCAGCCCTTATGCCCTGATTAGCGGTTCTGTGGTTCAGTGTCGTCCAGTTGGCATGCTGAAAATGACTGATGAGTCTGGTGAAGATGCCAAAGTGATTGCCGTACCTCACGACAAAATGTATGACGATGTGGAAGACGTGAATGATTTGCCATCACGGTTACTGGATCAGCTGTCACACTTCTTTGAACATTACAAAGATCTGGAAAAAAATAAGTGGGTCAAACTTGAAGGCTGGGTAGGTAAAGAAGAAGCCAAAGCCGAAATCGTGGCTAGTGTGGAGCGTTTCAAGGCGGCCCCGGTCAAACCGCAGTTTTAATCTCACAGATTGTTACCATGGCTCGGTGGTCTGATGATTTCAGACATCGCCGATGTTATACCGAAACAACCTGGAAATGCACGATATCAGCGAGATATAGAGATTCTTGCCGGCTACGCTCAGGTTGCCAGACGATTTGTTATTGCGAGTGGCAGTGAATCAATCCAGTCCTACAGTGATAACCAGTAGTGGCGAAATATTTCCACTTCTATACCGCTGTGCCTGACTGGATCACTCCGGCCTGCGGCCTCGCGATGACGAGCCCATTTTTAAGCGAATTTCCGAGTATCACGGGTATATTCTGAAACAGGTAAATTATGACAAAATTGGTTTTGCAGGGCTGTGCGTTAACGGCAGAAACTGCCAGACAGATTGCCAGGCAGGTGGGGGGCAAGCTGGAGTGGGCACAGCAATTTGCCAGTATTGAATCTGATGTGCTTCCGTCAGAGACGCTTACAACATTGCGGCAACAGCATGATTTCGATATCAATCAGCTGCCTGATAGTTTTGATATTGATAGCGCCAGGTTAGTCGTCACCGATATGGACTCGACCTTGATCAGCATCGAATGTATTGATGAGATTGCTGATTTCATGAATCTGAAACCGCAAGTGGCAGAGATTACGGAAGCGGCCATGCGTGGCGAAATTGATTTTGAAACTTCACTTAGAAGCCGGGTGTCTTTGTTACAAGGGCTGGATGTGTCGGTATTGGACCGGGTTTATCAGGAGCGTTTACAACTGAACCCGGGAGCGGAGATCATGGTTGCAACACTGAAACGGCAAGGCATTAAATTGGCGTTGGTTTCAGGCGGGTTTACCTTTTTTACTGAGCGGTTGCAGCAGCGCCTGGATCTGGATTTTAGCCAGGCCAACCGGCTCGCTGAGCATAAGGGTAAATTGACCGGTGAAGTGGAAGGTGACATCTGTGGTGCAAAAGCCAAGGCGGATTTTCTGCTTTCCTGCTGCGACCAGCTGAATATTTTACCGACTCAGGCGCTGGCAGTGGGGGATGGCGCGAATGATCTGCTGATGATGGAACCCGCCGGTTTGAGTGTGGCTTACCATGCCAAACCCAAAGTCCAGCAGCAGGCGGACACAGCGATTAATCACAATGGTCTGGATGGGGTTTTGGGGCTATTGCAGCTCGACTTCAACTAGCCTAACCTTGAAATTATCAGCATTGTCCCCACTTGAATAACTGACTTTTTTTCCAATTAGAGGATTTTATAATGGATATTATTATGGAGCGAATTAAACAGGCGATTGAATCCAACCCAGTTATCCTGTTTATGAAAGGCACACCGGAATTCCCGCAGTGCGGTTTTTCCAGCAGAGCATCGCAGGCGCTTGCGGCATGTGGTTCAGAGTTTGCATACATTAATGTACTGGCAGAGCCTGAAGTGCGTGAAAATCTGCATCGTTATGCAGATTGGCCGACCTTCCCTCAGCTTTACATCGACGGTGAGTTGGTAGGTGGTTGTGACATCATCATGGAGCTGTATGAAAACGGCGAACTGCAGAAAATGGTTGATCAAGCGAGTTAACAAAGCGCATGAGTCAGGATAACGATCACGATTGGCACGGCGATAATGAATATGCTGTTGCACCGGCAAAGCCGGAATTGAAGCGACCACCCAAGTACCGGGTGATTATGCTTAACGACAACTATACGCCTATGGATTTTGTGGTTGAGGTCCTGGAAACCTTGTTTGGTATGGGGCGTGAGCGTGCAACACGCACCATGTTGCAAGTTCACACCGAAGGCAGTGCCTTGTGTGGTATTTTTACTTATGAGATAGCAGAAGCCAAAGTTGAACAGGTCAATAGCTATTCTCAGCGCCACGGCCATCCGCTGCAATGTACTATGGAAGAGGAATGACCCGGTTCGATATCCAATCAACAGGCGGAACGAGAGATGTTAAGTAAAGAACTCGAACAAACCCTTAGTCAGGCATTTAACTACGCACGTCAACGCTCGCATGAATTTCTGACGGTTGAGCATTTGCTGCTGGCATTGCTGGAAAACGGCCAGGCTTTGGCAGTGTTGAAGGCTTGTGATGTGGATATTCCACTCTTGCGACAGGAGCTGAGTGATTTTCTGGCTGATAATCTACCGACTCTGTCGGAAGACAGTGAGCGTGAAACCCAGCCTACGCTTGCATTTCAGCGCATTCTGCAGCGTGCTGTCATGCATGTGCAGTCTTCCGGCGGAACTGAGGTGACTGGTGCTAATGTTCTGGTCTCCATCTTTTCCGAACAACAGTCTCAAGCAGTTTATCTGTTGCAAAAACAGGATGTTACCCGTCTGGATGTGGTGAATGCCATCAGTCACGGCGGTATTGATGAGGTGATAGAGGAATCAGACGATGAAGCCAAGTTGGAAGCGGAAGAAGCTGTCGACGACGGTAAAAATCCGCTCACTTTGTATGCCGCTAATCTGAATGCCGCGGCCAAGAAAGGCAAGATCGATCCTTTAATCGGCCGGGCTGATGAAATTGAACGGACTTTGCAGGTTTTGTGTCGTCGCCGTAAAAATAACCCTTTGTTTGTCGGAGAAGCGGGTGTAGGTAAAACCGCACTGGCTGAAGGGCTTGCCTTGCGTATTGTGCAGGGCGATGTACCTGAAGTCTTGTCTAAAACCGTTATTTTCTCGTTGGATATGGGCGCTTTGGTTGCCGGTACCAAATACCGGGGTGATTTCGAGAAACGGCTGAAATCATTATTACGCGAGCTGAAAAAACAGCCACATGCCATCTTGTTTATCGATGAGATTCACACCATGATCGGTGCCGGCAGTGCCGGTAACAGTACTATGGATGCGGCCAACCTGCTGAAACCGTTGCTGGCCAGTGGCGAATTGAAGTGTATTGGTTCGACAACCTATCAGGAATACCGCGGAATTTTTGAGCATGATCGTGCTCTGGCCCGCCGGTTCCAGAAAATTGATGTGCCTGAACCGACAGTGGCTGAAACAATTGAAATTCTGAAAGGCCTGAAACCGGGGCTGGAAGAACATCATAATGTGCGTTATTCCAATGCCGCAATTGCCCAGGCCGCAGAACTGTCACATCGTCATATTAATGACCGTTTCCTGCCGGATAAAGCGATTGATGTGCTGGATGAGGTCGGGGCCGCTCAACGTATTGCGCCCAAATCCAGACGCAAAAAACTCATCGGTGTTAACGATGTACAAGCTATTGTCGCCAAGATTGCCCGTATTCCTGCCAAAACAGTCAGCAACGCCGACAAAGATAATCTACGCAAGCTGGAAAATAATCTTAAACGCGTTATTTTCGGTCAGGATGAAGCCATATCGGCCCTGAGCTCTGCTATTAAAATGGGCCGCTCAGGTCTCGGCCATCCGGAAAAACCGACGGGTGCTTTTTTGTTCGCCGGCCCCACCGGGGTGGGTAAAACTGAAGTGACCAGGCAGCTAGCGCATAACCTAGGCGTTGATCTGATTCGCTTTGATATGTCCGAGTATATGGAAAGTCATACCGTTTCCCGTCTGATTGGCGCACCACCGGGATATGTCGGATTTGATCAGGGTGGGTTGCTGACCGATGCAATTATCAAGCAACCGCATGCTGTATTGCTACTGGATGAAATCGAGAAAGCCCATCCTGACGTGTTCAACCTGTTGTTGCAGGTGATGGACCACGGTACGCTCACCGACAACAACGGTCGTAAAGCTGATTTCCGTCATGTGGTTTTGGTCATGACCAGTAATGCTGGTGCACAGGATATGGCACGTGCGTCCATCGGTTTCACACCACAAGATAATCAGACCGATGGCATGGAAGCGGTGAAACGGACGTTTACTCCTGAATTCCGTAACCGTCTGGATGGCATTATTCAGTTTAAACCGTTAAGCAAGGAAGCGATTCTGCGGGTTGCTGATAAAGCAGTGCTGGAACTGGAAATGTTGTTGCAGGATAAAAACGTTACCATCGAGATTGATGATGCGGCCCGCCGTTGGTTGGCTGAACACGGTTATGACGTGCAAATGGGCGCACGGCCTATGGCGCGGCTGGTACAGGAAAAAATAAAACGTCCTTTGGCCGATGAATTGCTGTTTGGCAAGCTCAGTAAGGGCGGGGGGCATGTCCGGGTCACATTGCAGGATGACGAACTCCATCTGCAAATGGAAAATGCCGCCGAATCAGTTGATTCCTGATCGCTGTATTTATTAGCAAGAAACGAGCCCGATAGTACTCACTATCGGGCTCATTACATCTGCTGGCCGCCTCACCAGTTACTACTAACAACTCCCCCAAGTTATTCACTTGTCTGTTTGCGCTGAAGTAGTGTTTAAAAAAGTTCCCGTAACTAACTGATTTTTAATAATTGCTTTATAAGCTATTGAAATATATAGATAAAAATTTATGGTTAAATTTTGACCATTTTGAGGAGAGCCCTTGTTTATGAGGCGCTTAGCGAATAACTCCAAACTTAATCACAGAGTTATCCACAGAAAATGTGGGTAACTTTACAGTAATATGACAGAGCAAGAAGCAGGCCAGATTCGATTATAATTCGATCCCTTTTTGTGCTTTGATGCCTGCACGAAAAGCATGTTTGACATCCTCAATCCGGCTCACCGTATCGGCGGCCTCGATTACCGCTTCGGGTGCGCCACGTCCGGTGATAATCACATGCTGCATTGGCGGTCTGGCAGCAATATCGGCCAGTATTTTTTCGGTATCCAGATATTTCATCTTCAATACGATATTAAGCTCGTCCAGCAAGACGATATCGATATCGGGGTTTTGCAGCATGGCTTTGCAGACCTCCCAGCCTTTCTCAGCCGAAGCGATATCCTGTTCCAGGTTCTGGGTTTCCCAGGTAAAACCGTCACCGACCACATGGTAGTCAACCTCTTCCGGGAAACGGCGGAAGAATTTTTCCTCGCCGGTACTGAAGGGCCCTTTGATAAACTGCACCACACCAACTTTCATATCGTGGCCGAGGGCGCGAGCTACCATGCCAAAACCAGACGAACTCTTGCCCTTGCCGTTGCCGGTAATAACCAGTAGCAGGCCCTTGTCCTTGTTCGCTTTCTGGATTTGTTGGTCAACAATGGCTTTTTGCCGCTGCATTCGTTTGGTGTGACGTGTGGATTTATCTGTCATATGAGAACCATTGGATATAGGGTGGGCAGCATAAGCTGCCCACGAGTTTGTATCAATAATTTGCAATCTCAACACCGACAATACCCGTGATGCCGGTTCCCTGGAAGCCGTATGCAGCCTCATACTCCTTATCAGCCAGGTTTTCAACGCGCCCAAACAGACGGGTGTTGGTATTCAGTTGGTAATTCGCTGCCAGGTTGACGACCGTGTAACTGCCCATTCTGACTCGCTGACCGACACCGTCCACGTCCTTACGGCTGCCGATATAATTCAGTGTGCCTGTCAATGTCAGCTTATTCGTCGGTCTGTATTCGACATCAAAGTTTGCCAGATGTTTGGGACGACGGAGTAACGCCTGATCATTGTCGTCTTCAGTGCGAGTGAAAGTATAGTTCAGGTTGAAATCGAGCTGTGATGTGGCGGCCAGTGAGAATACCGCTTCTGCACCATGAATATCCGCTTTATTCTGATTCACACTGGTACTGTCAAAGCTGGGTAAAAAGACTGTTGTGATCAGATCATCAATATCGTTTTTGAAAATAGTCACACTGCTGTCCAAACGATGATTAAACCAACTTTGATCAATCCCCACTTCCCAGTTTTCACTGGTTTCCGCATCCAGATCCGGGTTACCCATATAGGCACTGCCAAAATTCGTCGGGGTAAAGCCGAAAAGTTCATAAAGAGAGGGTGCTCTGAAACCTGTTCCGTGTGCGGCTCTAACGCGCGAGCTATCCGTAAGCTGATAATTTGCCGTGATGCGGTAAGTAGTTTCTGAATCAAAATCATCTGTATTGTCGTGGCGAACGCCCAAAGTCGTATTTAAACGGTCGGTCAATGTGATTTGATCCTGTATATAGACAGCACGATTCTGACGCGTTTCATCGGTCAGCTGTGTCTGTATAAATCCACCGAAATCTGTAAAGCCGTCGGCCTGCATTTTTTCTTCTTCAAATTCATAACCGACGGTAATCAGGTTGTTGTGGATGAAGTACAGATCATTTTGCAGGCTGATCTTGTTTTTCTCACCGTCGTAATTGCTGCGATCGAGGGTGCCGAATGGATCCTGTCGATCATTCCTGTTCTTACGTTCGACATCGGTGTGGGTGAATAACAGTGTCGGTTGCCACATGCCGGAAAAGAAGTTGCCTGCCAATTCTGCACCCAGATATAACTGACGGGTCTTATTTTCAGCGTCGAGGTCCTCAGCGGTATTGCCGGAAAAGTCGAAACCTCCGTCGATATCGGTGTCCGAGTCAATATATCTGGCAGTGACTCTGCTGGACAGTTGTGAACTGATATCCCAGCCCATCCGTGCTGAGACGACTTTGCTGTTATAACCATCATCATCTTTGATGCTGCCGGGCGCCAGTCTTTTTTCGGTGGCAATACTGTCGCCGTCTGATTCAAACAGGCCGCCGGTAATTGAATAATTAAAGTCGCCATTGGAACCTGATAAGGCCAGCGTTTCGTGATGCGTGGATTTAGTCCCGGCTTCCACTTTGGCGCGTGTTTTCAGTCTGCCTTGCCCCTGACGGGTACGAATCTGGATCACACTGCCAATCGCATCAGCACCATACAGTACGCTTTGGGAACCGCGAACTACTTCGATTGATTCGACATCGTCAAGCAGGAAGTGGGCAAAGTCGAAAGCACCGGTCGGCGAGCTGGGATCGTTGATTTCAATCCCATCCACCAGCACGAGGGTATGATTGGAGTTTGTGCCTCTGGCAAAAACGGATGTCTGACTGCCGCGGCCGCCGAGTTCAACGACCCTAAGGCCGGGCACATGCTTTAAAGCATCCGACAGGGTCTGGAACTGTTTTTTTTCTATCTCTGCCTCGCTAATCACGGTCACGCTACTGCCGATATTGTGAATGGGCGTGGGGGTTCGCGTTGCCGTGACAACCAGTTGCTCAAGTTCGGTTTGTTCTGCCTGAACTGAGAAGGCAATTGAAGCTAGTAAACAGGTGCTGATAGCTGTGGAAAGAATTTTTTTATTTGGAAACATGATGTAAGCCTGTTTTTAACGATATCCAACCCGATATCGAGACGGAAAACACATGTTCGGGGACGTGACGAAATCTCGGCATTTGCTGATAAGGATTCGCCTTAGCCGCCCACCGCGACATGAAGAATTGGGATTGCTATCCCGCTGACACAGGCCGGTCTCCGGACTTACAAGCTGGTTTGACCAGACAATCGCCTTCCCGTGCGAACACAGTGGCCTTGTGATTGTCTATGACTTGAATACCGTTGCGGGGGCAGTATTGGAATTGTGATTACGTACCAATTTCCCGATTATCCTGCATACCATGATGCAGGCACCCGTATCAGAGTGTGGCAAACTGTAATCATCTGGATAAAGCTTGTCAAACCTGCCTGCCAGCATGCCTGACTTGCTCTTGAGCGGAAGACGGACAGGAAAAAACTGGTCAGCACAGGCCCCAGCCATTAGAATTAGACGATTTTCACGGTTTCGTAGAATACAAATGACAGAGAAGTTTAAAGACAAAGGATTTGCCACCCGTGCGGTAAGAGTCGGTCACCGCAGAACGGCGGAAGGCGAGCAGTCAGAACCTATTTTCCCGACTTCCAGCTTTGTCTTTGACAGCGCGGAACAGGCGGCTGCGCGCTTTTCAGGTGATGAGGCCGGCAATATCTATTCACGCTTCACCAATCCAACCGTGCGCACGTTTGAACAACGTCTGGCTGCGCTTGAAGGTGGCGAGTCGGCGGTGGCGACTTCTTCCGGCATGTCTGCCATTTTGTCCACCATGATGGCTTTATTGTCCAGCGGCGATCATATTGTTTCATCCATGAGTATTTTCGGCACCACTCGTGTGTTGTTTGATAAATACCTGAGTAAATTCGGCATTGCTACGGATTATGTGGTGCTGACTGATATGGATGCCTGGCAGACAGCGATCAAACCCGAAACCAAAATACTGTTTCTGGAAACACCCTCCAATCCACTTAATGAAATTGCTGATCTTGAAGCTTTATCAGCCCTGGCGCAGGCGAATGATTGCTTGCTGGTGGTGGATAATTGTTTCTGCACACCGGCTTTGCAACAGCCTTTGGCTTTGGGCGCCGATATTGTTGTGCATTCAGCGACAAAATATATTGATGGACAGGGCCGCTGTATCGGTGGCGCGGTCGTGGGTGATAAACAGCGTGTCGGTGAAGAAATTTATGGCTTTTTGCGCACTGCGGGACCGACCATGAGCCCGTTCAATGCCTGGACTTTCCTGAAAGGTTTGGAAACGCTGGACTTACGCATGAAAGCCCATTCTGCTTCTGCATTGGCATTGGCGCAGTGGCTGCAACAACAACCAGTGGTAAACAAGGTTTTTTACGCCGGCCTGCCCAGCCATCCACAGCATGAACTGGCTAAAAAGCAGCAATCAGCTTTTGGTGGCATTATCGCTTTTGAAATCAAAGGCGGCCAAAAAGAGGCCTGGAAGTTGATTAATGCATTGGAATGGATTTCGATTACCGCCAATCTGGGGGATAGCAAAACCACGATAACCCACCCGGCCACCACAACGCATGGCCGCTTGACCCCGGAAGCCAGAGAGGCGACAGGTATTACTGACGGCATGCTCAGGATTTCTGTCGGCCTGGAAAGTATCGAAGATATTCAGGCTGATCTGGCGCAAGCCTTCAACATCCTCTCCTAGCTCAGCGGCATAAAACCTGCATAACACACTTAACTTGCGATTTGCTGTCAGGATTTTGTCCCGTTTCAAGCGGTGACGCCCCTGATTTCAATATAAAACAATAGGTTAAGAAGTTATGCCAGTTTTTCTTAAATACTTTTTGCTCATGCTTTGTCTGGCATTATTGCCGCAGCGGCAAGCTTTGGCCGTGCCGGAAGAACCAATCAGTGATATTCGGGTGCTGATCGATGTTTCCGGCAGCATGAAAAAGAATGATCCTGAAAATCTACGGGCCCCAGCGTTACGCATGCTGGTGGGATTGATGCCCGAAGATGCCAAATCCGGTGTCTGGACTTTTGCCAGGTACGTCAACATGTTGGTGTCCTGGCAAGATGTGAATGATGCCTGGCGAAAAAGTGCGGAAAAAAACTCAGAAAAAATCCATTCTTATGGCTTGTTCACCAATATTGAGCAGGCCTTGCAAAAAGCGACCGCAAATCAGAAACAGCCGGATCCTGCTTATCGTCGCAGCCTGATTCTGTTATCAGATGGCTTTGTTGATATCGAACCTGATAAAGCGAGCAGTCAGGCGTCACGGCAACGTATCCTCGATAAACTGGTGCCCCGGCTTAAACAGGCCAATATTGCCGTGCACACTATTGCTTTGTCGGAACATGCCGATCATGAATTACTGCGTGCTTTGTCACTGGCCACCGATGGCTGGTATCAGCAAGCCGAGACGGCTGATGATTTGCAACGTATTTTCCTGCATTTGTTCGAGAAAGCAGCGCAGCGTGACACGGTACCGCTGCAAGACAACCAGTTCAGTATTGACGGCAGTGTCAGTGAAATGACGGTGCTGGTATTCAGAGAACCCGGCTCAGCCGCGGCCACATTACATCTGCCAGACGGCAAAGTCCTGACGCAAAAGGATCAGGCAAACAACATTCGCTGGTTGCATGAAAACAGCTACGATTTGATTACCATTGAGCAACCCGTGGACGGTGGCTGGAAAATTGATGCGGCACTGGATCCCGATAACCGGGTCATGGTGGTGACGGATATGAAACTGCAAACCAGCGATTTGCCTAATAATGTTCTGATAGGAGAGAAATTCGATTTCGAAGCCAGTCTGACCGATAAAGGCCAAACGATTACCCGTCCGGCTTTCCTCGATCTGGTCGATGCCTCTTTGCAGCAGGATGTCGAAGATCAAAAAACCTATCGGGAAGAACTGCAACGTGATGATAAAAAAGGTCTTTATCGCGCCACGTTAGGCTCCGCTTTTATGCCGGGCCGTAATGATGTGATTGTGACCATGAAAAGCGCCACCTTTGAACGCCAGCGGCGGCAGAGTATTAACGTGGTGGCGATGCCGATTTCGGTAGCCACCGAGCAACTTGATCAGCAAACACGCGGCCATCGGATTCAAGTGCAGGCAGACACCAAACTCATAAAACCTGAATCGCTGACGATAACAGCTTTATTGAAGGAAGAAACCGGCAGCGAGTGGCCTTACGATATGTTAAAAACAGATGCAAACAACTGGCGTTTGACCTTGACTGATCTGCAACCACAACAGGAATATGAACTGTCATTGCAGATCCGCGGCGAAACGCAAAAAGGCCGCCAGATCTTTCTCCAACCCGAGCCAATCGTATTGCAGGATAACAAGCCACCGATGCCGCCAGTGGACGAGCCTGACCAGGCCATAACCGAGTCTCCCATTGAAGCGGTGGAAACGGAACAAACACAAACCACTGAAACGATGGTTGAAACGGCTGATGAGCTGATCAGCATGGATGAAGTAAGCGACGAAAAAACTGATAACGGTATGTCCTCAACAGTCAAACTGCTGATAGGTAACGGCATCATTCTTATACTGCTGGCAGCAGGCGTATTCTGGTGGCGCCGCCAATCAACGACGCTGGTAGCAGCAGGAGATCTTATCTAGATGAATTTAGCTGATCCTATCCTTGAACTGCTGGCCTATGAAGTCGCGTTTATTTTTGCCGTCATCGCGGCCAGCCTGTTATTTCATAGCCGTAAAAAAAGTCGTCAGCTTGGAAATGATACAACTGCCGCAGTAAAAAGAATCAAACAAAACAAAGACCATCGCGCCGACCAGATTAAAGCGATCCTCAGCGAAAAATATAACCTCAATGGTGAAGCACTGGATGCTGAGGTCAATGATTTTATCGAGCGTGAACGCCTGCTTTATAAAGGGTTGCTTAAGCTTTTCGTAGAGCAGGATGGCAAAACGCTGGCAGAACTGCCGCAAAAAATAGAAGCCGCGATAGATGCCAGTCTGGGGCTGTTACCTGTCGGCACCCCGCAGCCAGAACCACAAAACCAGGCAGACAACAGTGGTGATAGCCAATCTCTGCAACAGCAGATTGATCAAGCTGCCGAAACCATGGAAAGGCTTCTGGCCCAGTACCATCAGGCACAAGCTCCAGCAGCAGACGACACAGATGAAGAACAGTTTTCGGTTACTGAACCTGAATCCAATGTGGCGGATGAACCGGAAACCGCTGACGATACCGTGTTCAGCGATGCCTCCCTGCTTGATGATTACGAAAACAGTGTGGAGGAAGATAAGCCGGAAACGGACATCGATGCCAGTGCAGACGACATCTCTGCAGAAGGCTCGGAAGCTGAAACACTGGAACAGATTTTCGACGATAGCAGTTTCGATATCGAGCCGGCAGAAGCTGATGCGGAGCCAGAACCTGAACCGGAAAAGCTTGATACGGACGATATTGAAGCTTTGCTGGAGGGGGCAAATATTGACCTTGAAACCCGGCAACCTGAAATGGATGAACAGCCCGTTGCAACGGAAACGGATTCAGCCAGTGAGGCGCCGGATGTAAAAAAGTACGAGGCCAGTACTCAGGATGAATCAGTAGCTGAGCTCACTGAAATTGAAGGTAACTCAGAACAGCTCTTCAGTTTTGAGGAAACTGTACAACTTGATGATAAAACTGAACAAAAACCGCTTAGCGGCGATGATAGCGATATCGCGGGCGAAATCACAGAAATCGATGGCGAATTGGCGTCTTCAGAACCGGTTGAACCCGTCATCCCTTTTGATGAAGATCTGCAGCGATTTGAAAGAAACGGCGATGAAATTGAAATTCCCGGACAACTCAGTGATATCGAAGCTGAGCTGCAACAGGCTGTTTATGTTGAAATAGCCGAGGAACAAATATCAGAAGACGAAGTTGAAATATCCGCAGAACCGGGCCCGAGCAACAGCCTGAAAGACTATCTGAAAAAAGATGTTTTCACTATTGATAGCAGTATTTATGGCAAGCAAGCGGCGACAGACCTGACTGTTACCGAACCGGAAATACCGGTTGATACAGCAGCTAATAAGCCAACCGAATCGTCTTCTATCCCCGCAGAAGAACTTATATCGACAGCAGCTGACAACCTATTAACAGCTGATATTGATGCGTTAATGGATAATGTTTCTGAGCAACAAGCGGTTGCCAGCGAAGCAGACCAAAATGAACAAGCCGCACTGTCAGATAAGGATGACACCGAACAACAAACTGAATCCGTACAACTTGAAGTTACAGACAGTGACAAGAAAAACCTGACACAAAATAATCCAGTAATCGACAATACTGCAGAGCCAGAGCCAGAGCCAGAGCCAGAGCCAGAGCCAGAGCCAGAGCCAGAGCCAGAGCCAGAGCCAGAGCCAGAGCCAGAGCCAGAGC
>NZ_JAPDMV010000019.1 GCF_026319305.1 Methylophaga sp. OBS4 | reverse complement strand
TGGATATGTTTACCGGTGGACAAATCCATCACCGTATCACCGCCCCAACGGGTACTCCACACCATCTTCTCGACTTCTTCTTCGATAGATGAAGTAGTGGCCGAGTTACCGATATTGGCATTGATCTTGACTAGGAAGTTACGACCGATAATCATCGGCTCCGCTTCCGGGTGGTTGATATTGGCCGGAATAATCGCCCGGCCTTCAGCCACCTCTTTACGCACATATTCGGCAGTGATCTGATGATCCATGCCTTCAGGCAACTCGCCTTTCTGCGCCAATGCTTCACGGCCCATGCTTTCACGGATGGCGATATATTCCATTTCCGGCGTGATAACGCCCTGACGCGCGTAGTGCATCTGGCTGACGTTCTTACCCGGTTTGGCACGACGTGGCATACGGCGATGCGCAAACAACGGAATATCAAAATCCTGTTCGTCCTGCTCACGGGTATATTTCGAGCTGAACTCGCTCAGTTGTTCGGTATCATCGCGCGACTCAATCCAGCTCTGACGAATGGCTGGCAGACCGGCTTCAATATCAATGGTGGCATTAGGATCGGTATAAATACCGGAAGTGTCATACACCAAAACCGGATCATTCGGTATACCCGGCAGAGCAGAATCTCTGTTGGGTGTATCGGTCAACGCGATTTGACGAAAAGGCACGCGAATATCATCACGACTGCCGGTAACATAAATCTTGTCAGAACCTGGCAGTGGTTTAGTGGTGATACCGGTACGGTCTTTGAGGTCTATTACCTTGTTGTTTTGTGTGGACACGTCATTCCCCCTTGCTTGAAAAGTAGCCGGGGAAGATGAGGTTGTTGCGCGGATGCAAACAAGGTGGCGGATACGGATCTTGGGCCGATAAAACGGTCAGTGCATATATCCTGCTTGTTTCCTACGGAGGTACGAGCCTCTTCAGGTTCAACGGGTTTCATCTCAGCCCAGTCCGGAAAATTCCGGCGGGGCACCCCGACAAGTGACTGCCATGTTAATTCAAAAACGATTTTTTATACAAGTCTTATCTGGCACAATGCTATTTATATAACACTGTTAAACACTGACTCCATACCGATCATGACAGACACAAAAAAAGATAATACCGATGATGAAAAAGCACTGTTTCGGGCAGAAATGCGCGATACCAAACCTATTCGTCATGATCACCTGTTGCAGCAAAAACCCAAGCCCAAACCGGAAACCCGCCGCCAGCGGCCAACCGACCCGGAATTCAGTGGTGAAGCCTTCTCCGATATGTTTGTGCCGGACACCGTTGGCAATGAGGAATATCTTGAATATCGTGGCTCCGGCATCCAGCACAAACTATTTTCAAAACTGCGTAGTGGCAAAATCCATATCGAAGCTGAACTGGATTTGCACGGCATGACCCTCGCTGTTGCCGAACCCACCCTCGGCCAGTTTCTGGAAGCCTGCCAGCAGGAACATATCCGCTGTGTACGCATTATTCACGGTAAAGGATTGGGTTCCAGAGACAATAAACCGGTGTTGAAAAGCAAACTCAATTTCTGGCTACGTCAGAGTGAGATTGTGTTGGCGTTTTGCAGTGCCACTGTGGATGATGGTGGGACCGGGGCTTTGTATGTCTTACTGAAAAGGCAGTATCAGGAATAAATTAGCCTGTCATCTGAATTAACCTTTTCAGGGACAACTCAATGGACTCCTAACACCCTTTGCCCCTTGCTTGAGCACATGCGTATATATCTTTGTTGTTTTTACATCTGCATGTCCGCGAGTTGCTGCTGAACAGTTCGTATATCTGCACCTGATTGCAAGAGGTGTGTTGCTTATTATTAAACAGTATGAAATATTTTATCCAATGCAAGTAAGTTGAAATAGTACGGCGACTGGATCTGCCCGTCATCATAAAGGACTCAACAGATTGGAGAAAAGGAGACTTCGTCATGATTGCAGCCTCATCCTTGATACTGATAATCAACACAATAATCTTCAGGCCTTATTTGTCAACCAAGCAGTATTCAAGTTGGCCTTATAATTCTGAAACCTTCAACACAATGAAGAATAACCTTTTATTAATCAAAAATATTCACTCACACCCAATGTGGACATGAAGAATTATAAGGCGCCTCTTCGGGAGAGGCAGCGACTTATGATTTTCAGAGTCAATTGAAAATCATCTGCCGATTATTTTTTAATAATCTATAATATTCGTCTTCATAAAGATCGGCCCAGAAGGGCCTTTTTTTTGTCTGGAGTTTTGAGTTCATGCCCGACATCATCGTAATGTTCTTTCTGCTGGGATTGGTTGCCGGCGCTCTGCGATCTGATCTCGCCATTCCCCGGTCGGTCTACGATATTCTCAGCCTGCTGCTGATGCTGACCATCGGTCTGAAAGGCGGCATGGCCCTTCATGGCAACATGCACTGGGGGCTGGTAACCGAGGTACTGGCGATTGTTGCGCTGGGCTTTGCAATTCCCCTGATGCTGTTCCCGATCCTGCGTCACCTGGTGCGCCTGAATGTGGCGGATGCCGCCAGTTTCTGTGCCCATTATGGCTCCGTCAGTGCCGGTACATTTGCGGTGGCACTGGCCTGGGTGGAAGCCCGGGGTATGGCCACCGACGGCCAGGTCACGCTCTATCTGGTTCTGTTGGAATTACCGGCCATTCTGACGGGCCTGTGGTTGTATCGCAGATATACTCGAGACCAGCCCCCAGAGGCAGGCGAGGCCGCGCCCTTGTGGCAGGAAACCCTGACCAACCGTAGTGTGGTGCTGCTAGTGGGTGGTGTCATCATTGGTATGCTCTACGGCCCCGTTCAGGGCGAGGGTGTAACAGCGCCGTTGACCGGTGCTTTCTCTCTGGTGCTTTCTTTGTTCCTGCTGGAAATGGGCCTGGTGGCGGCAGAAACCCTCCGCAAGATCCAGCTCCGTCACTGGCGGGTGATTGCATTCGCGCTTTGCTTGCCACCGTTATTGTCCTTGCCGGGGCTGGTGGCTGGTCTGGGGCTGGGGCTGGAGCCTGGCACTATTGTCATCCTGGGCGCTTTAACCGCCAGTGCCTCTTATATTGCCGCACCCGTGGCAGTGCGACATGCTATTCCTCAGGCAGATATCGGGCTGGCCATGTTGGCCTCTCTCGGTGTGACTTTTCCATTTAACGTCTTGATTGGTATCGGGTTATATAGTTACTTGCTGGAGGTGCTGGCTGGGTAATTCGTTCAAGCGTTCAAGGGGCCCGTTCAAGGGGCCAGATCACTTGAAAGAAAAGTCAAGAGGATCTCATGCCCCATAAGTCACTCCCCTCCCCCTTGAAAAACAAGCGCCGGGTCTGAAGTCATAAACACATCCTCTGTCAGGCTGTCGACAAAATGGGCATTGACGATCATTTCTTCATATAGCCAGTAAAAAAGTCCGCCTTCAAAGACTTTATAGCGCCACTTGTATTTACATTGAATCCAGTTATTTTCTAAGGTCGTAATAAGTTTGGGCGGCAGCATGGAGTCTGGCTGGGCAATGTACTCGACGGTTTTCTTGTTCAGATCAAAGCAAAAGCGATCGATGATGAACTGGTTGTCATCAGTAAGTTCATAGCGAATTCGGTTACCCATCACATCATCGCCGTGTTGATCGAGCACGATTTGATGCTCGGAAAAATATTGCGCCGCGGGCGATGTGACCGGATAACGATCGGGTATCTGCTGCCGGGCCTTGATATGTTCTTCAGACCGTTGACCTTTATCCCACTGTTTAATCACTATTTGTATAACGAGAATACTCATAAAATTGATGTCAATTGGTCAGGTCGGAATCAAGGCTAATCAAGAGGTCAGCCCAAGTTGATTCTTAGGTGACCTGAGGTTTGGATAAGCAACACGCTCGCATGGTGAAATCATTTATTTCCGCAGAGTTGTTGTTCATGCTTCGACAGGCTCAGCACGAACGGAGCCCTATAGTACCGTTCGTTCTGAGCTCGTCGAAGAGCGAGTGCTTTATTGCTGAACTTTCAAAGCTTCTTATGCGCAGCTCAGGTTAAGTGATAAAAATGGAGTGATTATATTAACGCTTAAATCAGGGTAAAACTAGGTGACTTATACCGGTCAATTCAATTGTATTTTCTTAACGTGTCGAAAGGAATCATTTTGCAGGTGTCCGTATTCTGACTTGCCTCTTTAGTTACCATAAACCCGCGAGATTCAATGAGCCGAGTCATGTGTAACAAGGCTTTGTGCCTGAAGTCGGGCATAACTAGTCTGTGCTCTATCAAGGAGTTCGGTGTCAAGGTTAGTGCTGTCAATCGCATGAGGCGGCTTATCCTGCAACCGGGTATGTTGCTCAACCAGCTTGTTCGGTTCGCGCAGTTGAAGAAAGCCGGCCAATCGCTCCAGAGACATCGACGGTTCCCGACATAACAGGTCGTAATCGATGAAAGCGAGCCTATCGCTGTTTCGTTGGCACAGGTAGCTGTAGGCCGCAATCCAGTACTGCAGCCAAAAGTTGATGTCAGTGGCAGGCAACAGATCTTCGGCTTCCATCCAACCGTCGAAATTGACCGGACGAAGGTTCGCGCCGAAATCAAAGTGGCCTATCGCCGCCATATAATGACGGGCGAACGAATCCGCCTCGTGGATGGATAGAAAGTTTTGATGCTGACGCCAGAGAGACACAGCATGTTGCACGGGGTCACGAAATGGAACGAGAATTCGCGCCGTTGGCAACGCAGATAGCAGCCAGTCAATCCGGGCGATATTCAGGTTGTTCTTGGAAATATAACGCATCGGCGATACACCTTGTTCGCCGTTGCCTAGATATACGATTTTCCGCATATGGTTGCGAAAGAACGAGACAAAATCTGCAGATTCAGTTTGCTTCCATGGCTGGATCCGGTTTTTGTCGTACTGATCCTGCCAATGAGCGACCCAAAGCATTTCCTCAAATGCCTCGGGGCTGTCCTCATTGACCAGCATACCATCGCCGTGGGCGCGTTCCCGTAGCTCGCCCGTTGTTTGCATGGAACGCGTAAGCCACTGCCAAAGCAGCGGGGTATAGAGAAACGGCATATGCCGATAACTGTGAGTGGCAAACTCGCCGGTGGCCGCGCACAGTTCGAGTAACAACGTGGTGCCGGCACGGGGCAAAGCAGTAATGAATACCGCATTTTCTGCATGTTGGGGATCAGTTCGCTTGAGCGCCCAGCGGTCCTCCAGGTCAGCAACCGCCAATTGGGCTGGTGTGGTAGCAAACGCTAGATTGTGTAAAATGCGGGTGGTCGCCGAATAGCGATTTTCGAAGTTATCAGCCGACTGTTTTTTGCTGTGCTTAAGCCGCCACGACAACCACAGTACCAGGGTCGTCACCAGCGTAGCCCCGACCAGAAATTCCCATGTGGACGCAAACGCCAAGGTTGCAGTCAGGGACACAAAGCCGAGACCGTCAAGGCCCCAAAGAATAAGTACGGGGAAACCGGCAGCCGCCACGCCTCCACCGAGGAGAATGCCTAAAACCCCAATCAGTCTTAGTGCGTGCGAGCGCAGATTCCGCTCTTTCTCATCGTCGTCGATATCACGTCGGCTGATTTCAAACAACGATTCGCGCGACAGCGAAACGGCTTCACCCGCCCAACGTACCAGATTCAACAATTGGAATAATATGAGGAAGCCGGCAACGAGAAAAGACGCTCCCAACAACTCGCTCACACGATTCAGTCCTCTTGTTATGGTTCAGGATCGACGTTTTGCTGATTCTTACGCTCACGCAGCTTCTTGCGGAAGCGTTTGATCGGGTACCAGAGAAAACCGAAAAAGGTAACAACTATAACTGCTATCAGTGCCAGTATCGCACCAATGGCCGTCAGTCCCCCACCCGGTCCGATGTAGGCGTAGGCAGATTGAACTGGAATGGCCGCAAATGCAAAGACGAACAATACAAGCGAAAGGATTCTTTTCATAATGAGGCACCAACGTGTTTGGTTTATGAATACGCAACCGCCTTTTAATGACCTTCGGCAGACGAACTCTGTTCCGTCTCCGAGGAACGGATTTGTTCGAAAAACTCGCGAGAAAATCGCTTCGGCAGGCGTTGCGCATCTTCCACAAGGCCGACGACACCTTCAGCAACTATATTATAGTACTCCCAGACAATTTCACCGCTGGATGTAACTTCGAAAACTCTTCCGTTACGGGAATCAGCGATCAGCAGGTTTCCATTTTTCTGCCATTCATGCTTGCCCAGCAGAAAGGAAAAAAAAGGCTGCTCCGATGTGCCCTGGTAGGCCACGGACACCTCGCCGCCTGGCGCTTTGAGTAACAGGATGCGGCTTTGAACACCTGATTCGGCCGGTGCGGAATCGTTGTTGTCGTATACCGAGATCGTATTTCCATCAACAAAATCAGGATCATGTTGGCGCACAAAAGGCCCGATGGAGAGAAATTTCTTCTTTTTTGTTTTCAGATCAAAGACCAGAACGGTGTTGATGTTACGCAGTGAGACCATGATATCGCCGGGTTTAAAGAATCCAGGCGTCATATCCTCGGGAAACAGTTTCACGTCGTTCATATGCAGGGTATCGCCCTGCGACTCGGGGTGCAAACCGAGCGATGAAAGGTACAACAGACCGTGAAGCTCATTTTCTTGAAACAGCTTGAACAGTGAGATTTCACGCAGGACACGGCCCTCGCTTGGCTCCACTTCCAAAATCGTATATTCGTCAAACTGCGGCTTGTAATAGCTGAGCCAATCAAGCGGTGTCTTGTGCGTGATCATGCCCGGCACCCAGATATTCCCGTCCTCCGCCTGGTAGATTGAATGATGTGTCCTATAAGGGAGACGCCAGACGACTTGGCTTTGCGCATCGACGCGGACCATGCCGAGTTGGTCATAATTAAAGATAAGCCCGCCATCTTCCGTCAGCACCATGCCGTGAATATGGCTGCCGGGAGGTTCCTTGGGGGTGAGCTCGTCAGGAAGATGAGTGGCGTTGGGCCAGATATCAAACCAATCCAGCGACCAGCGATGGATAACCGTGCCATCCGCATCGATAACCTCGGCCAGCAGTTTGTCATCGCGACCTACCCGGCTGATTAATGTCAGGCCGGGAGCCATCGCCTCAGGATGAGGATTGACGATAGCCTCGCGCTGTTTGGTTTCGGAATATTGGAAAGGCAGTTTTTCCTGGGACTTCACTACAAACTTGCGGACACCGTCTTCAATGTAAGCGACGAACTTAGCTGGGAATAATTGCAAACGGTGGCTGTAATACCCGTAACCGTAGCCGATAATGATCAACGTGACGAGGAAGAGACTCTTGGCTATTTTGTCATTCATACTCATAGTGATTCAGAGTTGTGATGAAATAGACTGAACGCCAGAGAGACAACAGATCGGCAGCGCCTTCACACAAATATCTGCGGTTAGCCATTGACCCAGATATCGTCTACACAGGGTTTATTTGCCATCACACGCAAGCCCTCCCCATTAGGAACTCTTTTATAATAATTACTCTAAAAAAATCAATGATAACAATGAAGTGATTATATTGAACGCTTCAATCTAGAGTAATACCAAGTGACTTGTAACGGTCAATCCAGTTCTATTTTCTTAACGTGTCGAAAGGAATGATATTGCAGGTATCTGTATTCTGACCTGCCTCTTTTGCAGAGTTCCGGATGATCGCGGCGACGTCCAGGCTCTCCAACTGATAAACCTTATCCATTAACATCTCTGATATTGCCATACATGCTGCCAAAGGCGTTTTATGTTTCCGCCGTATCATGTCGATTCTAAACTGTAAGCCCTTGAGGATACGCAACTCTCTGTCATTACTGGCGCAGTTCTCTATTTCCTGCTTGAGTATGATTGCGCGTTTTTTTTCAAAGGCAGCTTCGTCTTGTTTGGCTAACTGGGCCCATTCATCGAAATTAAATTTCATGGGAGCTTCTCCCTATTCAGAGTTACCCAATCACATAAACAGTAGACAACAGCAATCACTTCTTGTTGCTGAACACTTCAGATATGAACTTCCGGCTGTCAAGGCACTACCGCCAGCGTGAGATTTCAGAATAAGCGATAAAGGGGTTGATTCTTGAATGATAACAAGGGAACTTTGTTAATGTATTGGCCATACTGCCCTGCAACCCAACCATGCCTCGGCATGACTGAACAGAACTTAAAGATTATCGATATGCGGAAATCCTTGCCTCAGACAAGTTACCTATCTCTATTCATATTATTGCTTCCCGCTTTTTCATCAACGCTCATTCCGCCTTGTTGGACACAAAAATAGTCTCCAGCAGTGGTGGACTGAAAGATAAACAGGCCCTAAAGAGTTTTATGAATAATATTTTTTCATCATTGCCATCAAACCTCGAAGATGAAGTCTTTGAGGATATTGTTAATGGCAAAAACATTCGGATAGAGCGAATTATCTCTCACGGCCATGCCTCACCAGAGCAAGGCTGGTACGACCAGGATGAAAATGAGTGGGTGATTGTGCTGAGCGGCTCAGGTTCGTTGCTGTTTGATAATGGTGACCAATTCGTACTCAGCAAAGGGGACTATATCAATATTCCAGCGCATACCCGCCATAAGGTGTTATCGACCGCCCCCGATGAGCCTACTATCTGGCTGGCTGTTTTTTACAGTTAATCAATAGCTTGAGGCCTTTTACAAATAAAACCGGCTGCAAAAGCAACCGGTTTTAAAAGCCTTAATCAAAGCTACATCGCTTCCGCTTCTTTAACCGCTTTATCAACTACACGTCCAAGGCCGCCTGATACATCTTGCGACTTGATCGTATCAAGGTTGGTCGGCTCACCGACAATAACGGCACCGCCCATACCGGCCCCGATATGCGGGGTACATTGATAGACATAAATACCCTCTTTTTCAAAGGTATGTGAGACGTCCTGACTCATCGGTGAGGTAAAAGCTTCCGTACCCTCAGGGATCAGCCCATCCATCATTTCAACGTTATGGGTGCTCATTTTGGTCCACTGGACAGTGTCACCCGGGGCAATTTTGATCACGAGCGGCTGAAACACCAGACCCACGGCAGTCACTGTATGTTCTGCTGCCATGGCCGTGTTCATAGTCATCAAACCAGCTAACAAGGTGCTTATCATTAGAGTTTTTGACTTAATCATAAGGCCTCCTGTTTTTGCAGATTGTGTCAATTGCGACAGTGATGCAGGTTAAAAGTGCGTTCTTTTTCAAAGAAATTATAAAAATCAATCAACTACACCCCATTTAGTCAGAAAAATCAATCAATTCCGTCGCCTTTGGTTGTGCCTCCCACGTGGATAAAATCAACAATATCCACTTGTGTGACGGCTATCATGCGTCATATCAGTATTACGCCTGGGGTTTCGAAACCCGTACGGTTTTCGCCCGCAACCTGTTTGGACTGGAACATATCTCGATTACCGGTATTCATTCGATATGCACGATTTTTGTGCAAAGCTGTACCTCCAGCCCGCCGCCATCAGCACATCAACAAATAAAAGTGGGTATTTTCATCTCAACATTAATGCTCTGCCTGTTTGGTACTTCAGAATTTACTACCACTGACGATAAACAGATATGCCGCATTTTCGACAACGTCCGTGCGGTTATAATTTGTTGCGACACCAAAAATAACAATAATGCGTTTATAAATAGGTATAGTTTTTGCTTATTTAAACGCCTCTGACAAAACCCGTGCTGAACACTAAAGGACTTAAAGTATGAGCTTAGCCGTTTCATTGATGAATAAATTATCCTACCCCAAGAAAATGGCGGTAATAGCAGTAATATTTCTGGTCCCACTGACCATTACCTTTCTGCTTCTGGTAGGCAGCCTGAGCACGGGCATTACAGCCGGCAAACAGGAACAAAAAGGCCTGCGTTATATCAACGAAGTTCGTCAGCTTTATCAGCACCTGCCCCAACATCGTGGCATGACTAACACTTACCGCAATGGCAATACTACCTTTGAAAGCAAAATCATGGCCAAACGGCAGGAAATTGCCGCCGATATTGCGGGCATTGACGCGGTCAATGCCGAACTGGGTGCCGAATTCAATACTGATGCTTTATGGGCAGACATAAAAAATGAATGGGCCCAAGTCGAAAAACGGGCTTTTTCCGCCCCCAGTAAACAGGTGTTTCAGGAACATACCCAGTTGATCGCCAAAGTTTATGCACTATTTGAGCGCATCAGTAACAAATCGGGGCTTATTCTGGATCCATCCCTCAACACGACTTTTATTATTGAAGCTTTAGTTTACAAAATACCCCATGTCACCGAAAACTTGGGCCAGGCGCGCGGACTTGGTTCAGGATTGGCCGCCAAGCATGATATTGATATCACGGAGCGTGTTCAGCTAGGCTCATTGTTGGGCCGGATTGAAAACGATTTTGATGCGGCTAATGAAGCGCTTTCCTTTTCTTTGCAAGAGAATGAGGGCCTGAACGAAAAACTGAGTAAATATATTGATAACAGTGTTACAGCACATGACGCATTCTCCACCATTATCAACCGGGACATCCTGTTAAGTGATTACATTCAGGCTGATGCGGCCAAGGTGTTCGATCTGGGCACTCAGGCCATCGCGGCCAATTATCAGTTATTCGACACACTGGTTCCCGTACTTGATGAACTGCTGCAAAACCGTATCGACGATCTCAGATCTCAACGCATGCTGCTGATCCTTATTATCATCGCCGCTTTATCAGTGTCACTATATCTGTTTGCCGGCTTCTATCGCGCTACCATTAACGTTATTCAGCGTCTGGTCAAAGCGACTGACCAGATTGCTGATGGCGATTTAACCATAGAAGTCGAAGTTGAAGCCCAGGATGAAACCCGCCAGATCGTTGATGCCTTGAATAAAATGACCAAACACCTGAACAAGGTCGTGCATCAGTTACGTAATAATGCATCTCTGCTGGCGACCGCCTCGGAGGAACTGTCCTCCACGACGACCCAAGCCAAAACCAATTCGTTGGAACAGCGATCGCAGTCCGAACAAATCGCCACCGCGATGAATGAAATGTCCAGTACCGTCAAGGAGATAGCCAGAAATGCAGAATTGCTGGCTGCGGAGGTAAAAAATGCCAATACCGACAGCCAGTCGGGACAGGCCGTTATTAATGACACTATCCGCTCAATCAATAAACTTGCTGAAGGTGTCGGTAACGCGGCGAATGTGATACAGGAGCTGACCCAGAGCAGTAATGAAATCGGTTCCGTGCTCACGGTTATCAAAGGCGTTGCAGAGCAGACCAACCTGCTGGCGTTGAATGCCGCTATCGAAGCCGCCCGGGCAGGTGAACACGGACGTGGTTTTGCTGTCGTCGCTGATGAAGTTCGTACCTTGGCCACACGCACCCAGGACTCGGCAGAACAGATTCAGGTCATGGTTGATAATCTGCAACAAAATACCCGGCAGGCCGCAGCGGTGATGGCAGAAGAAAGAGAAAATGCGCAGAACATGTCGCACTATACCAAGTCCGCTACGCAGTCAATGCAGAATATTGTCAATTCAATGACACAGATTGCTGATATGAGTACTCATGTTGCGAGCGCAGCGGAAGAGCAAGGCCTGGTTTCAGAGGAAATCAACCGTAATGTCACCTATGTTTCTGATCTGTCATCGGAAAACCTTAACGGCAGCGAGCAAATTTCTATCGCAAGTCATGAACTCGCCAAGTTGGCGTCTGATCTCGATATCATCGTACAGCGATTTAAAGTCTGATAAAAAAAGGGACACTCGTTGTCCCTTTTTTATGACTCCGTGGCTGATAGCTGAACTTGATATCTGCGGCTGCGCACTAATCCGTTTAAGCTGGATTCACCACCGCAGGCATCAACCCTGGAACTGATTGCCACCGCGTCGTTTTGCGAAATACATCGCTTCGTCCGCATAGAGAAGAAGCTGCTGTTCGCTGTCGCCATTAGCAGGAAACAGCGCTATACCGATGCTTGCAGACATATCAATAACATTACCGTCTAATTCAAACGGCTGACTCAGTTCGGTACGGATCTTCTCCGCGACAACCAGAGCAGTTTGCTGCTTGGCAATTCTGTCTAGCAGAATCACAAACTCATCCCCGCCGAAACGCACCACCGTATCCGATTCCCGGACACAAAGTGAAATGCGTCTGGCAGCCTCCTGCAACAACTTGTCACCGACAGCATGTCCCAGCGTATCGTTGACCTGTTTGAACTTATCCAGATCCAGATAAAACAACGCCAGTTGTTGCTGTTGCCGCCGTGCCCTGGCTAATGCCTGTTGCACACGGTCATGGAACAATTCGCGATTGGGCAGCCCGGTCAACTGGTCATAAAGCGCCAGATGCTGCAGGCGATCCAGCATGAGTTTACGTTCAATAGCTGCAGCAATCTGGGTTGAAACAAATTCCAGAAGTTCCTGATCATTGAACGTGTACAGTTGATCCGGTTCGTAGGTCTGCACCATCAACGCACCGATAATGCCGTTCTGGGATTTGAGTGGCACACCCAGCCAGTTTGGTGAAGAATCAACGCTTGCCGCGCCCGGTATCAATCGCGTTTTACCGTTATGAATCACGTCAGCACACAGTGCCGTAGCATCGAATTGCTGCATTGCCGCATCTGTGGTCGATTCAAGCGTTTTGTAGGGAAAACTGACTGTGCCGGATTTCGGCTCGTAGAGGGCGATGGCAAACTGTTTTGCAGGCATCAAATCCGCGACAATCTGATGAATACGCTGGTACAGAGAAAGCAGGCTTTCTTCTGTATGTGCCGCCTCGGAAATATCAAACAACGCTACCTGCATTGCTTCCGCACGTTTACTTTTGCTGATATCGCGGGCGACCGCAACCCGCATCTTGTCGGCTTCCGACCAGCGTGCAGACCAGAGAAGATGTACTACCTTGCCGTCTTTACGCAGATAACGGTTTTCAAAATCAACCTTCAGCACACCTGCCATGATTTCTTCGACCGTCTGCAGCGTTTTCTGCCGATCGTCGGGATGAACCATTTCAATCATTGGCTGGCCAATCATCTCTGCCGGTGTGTAACCGAAAATCCGCTCGGCGCCGGCACTGACAAACATAAAGCGGCCTTCCTTGTCGACAACGCAAATCGCATCGAGCAGTAAGTCGATGTAATTGCTGAGCGAAGCGAAGGTATTTTTATCCATGGGAGCCTGATATTTTAAGTTCAATCAGCTTAAACACTGAGGGGATCCCCACGAATTTCAAATATTTTCTCATCTGGATGCCACGGTCCTCCGTGGCATCCAGGCCAGAGTTTTACCCTAAACCGGGAGCACACCTGCCAGAGGAAAAAAAATATAATTCGCTCACCTTTCGATGAATCCCAAGGTGAGCGGCTTTAATTTATTAACCTACCCAACGTCTGGCATTGTGGAACAAACGCATCCACGGACCATCTTTACCCCAGTTATCAGGGTGCCATGAATGTTGCACCGTACGCGTTACACGCTCGGGATGCGGCATCATAATGGTGACACGGCCATCTGCCGTTGTCAGCGCGGTAATACCTGCAACCGAACCATTCGGGTTAAACGGATAAGCTTCTGTCACTTTGCCGTAGTTGTCGACATATCGCATCGCCACAATCGCATCAGTCTGAGAGCCGGTCTCAGAGAAATCGACACGGCCTTCACCATGTGCCACCGCGATCGGCATTGTCGAACCGGCCATACCTTTCAGCAATACTGACGGTGAATCAACAATTTCGACCAATGAGAAACGGGCTTCAAACTGTTCCGACAGATTGCGTGAGAAACGCGGCCAGGGCTCACTGCCCGGAATCAGTTCTTTCAGCTGCGACAGCATCTGACAGCCGTTACAGACACCTAAGGCAAAGGTATCTTCGCGCTGGAAGAAGTCGGCAAACTGCTGACGGGCACGGCCATTGTGCAAAATGGTGCTGGCCCAGCCGCGACCGGCCCCCAATACGTCACCGTAAGAGAAACCGCCACAGGCGACCAGACCACGGAAGCCAGCCAAATCAACGCGGCCTTCGAGAATATCGCTCATATGCACATCGATAGCACAGAAACCGGCGTGATCAAATGATGCAGCCATTTCCATCTGCCCGTTAACACCTTGTTCACGCAGGATGGCGACCTTAGGGCGGTTACCACTGACAATAAACGGTGCTGCCACATTTTCAGCCGCATCGAAACTCAGTTTGGCAAATAGACCGGGATCTTTGTCATCCAGCAAGGCATCAAATTCCTGCCTGGCGCAGTCAGGGTTATCACGCAAAGCCTGCATCCGGTAGCTGGTTTCCGCCCAGAACCGTTGCAAGGTCACCCGCGACTGATCGACCACCAATTCGCCATCGACCTTAATGCGGATACGCTGCTGGTCATTGAGCGTACCGATAACGTGTGAAATGCCGGCCAGATCATGTTCCCTCAGTACAGACAACACATCTTCCACATCGCTATGACGCACTTGAATCACGGCGCCCAGTTCTTCGTTGAACAAAACCGGCAGCGTTTTACCCAGACCGTCGAATTCAATGTCCACACCGCAATGACCGGCAAAGGACATTTCCGCCAGCGTCACCACCAGACCGCCATCACCACGATCATGGTAAGCAAGGATCAGATCGTCCTGTTTCAATTGCTGAATGGCATTAAAAAACTGTTTGAGCATGACGGCTTTATCCAGATCCGGTCCTTTGCGGCCGACCTGGTTGAATACTTGTGCCAGCGCGGACGCACCCAGCCGGTTTTGACCATGACCCAAATCGATATAAATCAGATCGGTATCACCCTTGTCAGTGCGCAGTTGCGGCGTGCTGGTTTTCATTGCATCGGTAACTGGCGTAAAAGCACTGATGATCAAAGACAAAGGTGAGATGACGGCTTTGGTCTCGCCCTTCTCATCCCAGACGGTTTTCATCGACAGTGAATCTTTACCGACCGGAATAGCAATATCCAGTTCCGGACACAGCTCCATGCCGACCGCTTTTACCGTGTCATACAACAAGGCGTCTTCACCCGGATGACTACAGGCTGCCATCCAGTTGGCCGACAGTTTGATATCACTGAGTTTTTCAATCCTGGCCGCGGCAATATTGGTAATCGCCTCACCGACGGCCATACGGCCTGATGCCGGTGCATTAATCACCGCCAGCGGGGCACGCTCCCCCATAGCCATGGCTTCACCCAGGTAATCATGATAATCAGCCAAAGTGACGGCACAATCGGCAACCGGCACCTGCCATGGGCCTACCATTTGATCACGGGCCACCAGGCCGGTGACACTGCGGTCACCAATGGTGATCAGGAAGTTTTTGCTGGCCACGGTGGGTAGCTTCAGCACCCTCTCCAAGGCATGTTCAGCTGCAATACCGGTGAAGTCGAGTTCAGGATACTGTTTGTTTTGATGGGTTACATTACGCAGCATTTTAGGCGGTTTACCTAATAGCAGAGACAACGGCATATCAATCGGCAAGGTTTCATTGTCGGCATCGCCCAGCAATAAATGCTCTTCTTCGGTAGTTTCACCGACAATGGCCCAAGGACAACGTTCACGCTCACAAATCGCCTGAAATTCATCAACGCGGTCCGGATGAATACCCAGCACATAACGTTCCTGAGACTCGTTACACCAGATTTCCATCGGTGACATGCTGGATTCGTCGTTAGGAATCACCCGCAACTCAAAACGTCCGCCACGGCCGCTGTCATCAACCAGTTCAGGGAAAGCATTGGACAGGCCACCGGCACCGACATCGTGAATGGCAATAATCGGATTGTCCTCGCCCAAGGCGACGCAACGGTCAATCACCTCCTGACAACGGCGTTCCATTTCCGGATTACCACGTTGCACAGAAGCAAAGTCCAGACCTTCGTCACTGGTGCCTGACGTGACAGATGAAGCCGCACCGCCGCCAAGGCCAATCAGCATCGCCGGGCCGCCCAACACAATCAGTTGCATGCCCGGATCCATAATGCCTTTTTTCACATGCTGCGGACGAATCGACCCCATGCCACCCGCGACCATGATCGGTTTGTGATAACCGCGCACTTCAAAACCGTCTTTACTGGGGATATGAACTTCATAAGTACGGAAATAACCGCACAGATTAGGGCGGCCAAACTCGTTATTAAATGCCGCGCCCCCCAATGGGCCATCAATCATGATTTCACGTGCGGATGCCATACGTGCCGGCTTGCCGTAAGGGGTTTCCCAGGGTTGTTCAAAACCGGGGATTTCCAGGTTGGATACGGAGAATCCGGTCAGACCGGCTTTGGGTTTGGAGCCACGACCGGTAGCCCCTTCATCACGAATTTCACCGCCCGCCCCTGTTGCAGCACCGGGAAAGGGCGAAATAGCCGTCGGGTGGTTATGGGTTTCCACCTTCATCAGGATGTGTTGCACTTCGCCTTCATAGTGATACTGGCCTGTGGCCATATCCACCTGAAAACGGTGGCTGCGCAACCCTTCAATCACCGATGAGTTATCACTGTATGCCGTTACCACACCTTCCGGATTTTTATCATGGGTGTTGCGGATCATGTTAAACAACGTATGCGGCTGGGTTTCGCCGTCAATGATCCAGTCAGCACGGAAAATTTTATGGCGGCAATGTTCGGAGTTTGCCTGCGCAAACATCATCAGTTCAATGTCATTGGGGTTGCGAGCCAGCATGGTGAAATTATCAAACAGATAATCAACTTCATCTTCCGCCAGCGCCAGCCCCATATTCTTATTCGCGGCCACCAACGCTTCACGGCCGCCATTGAGAATATCCACTGACACCAGCGGGCGCGATGCGCCATGCATAAACAAACGATCAGCGTCATCCACTGTTTCGAATACGGACTCGATCATTCTGTCGTGCAGATGTCTGGCGATGTGCTGCCTCTGAGAAGCGTTCAGTTCTTCACTGCTTTTGACAAAAAAGGCTACGCCACGCTCGATGCGCTCGACATTTTTCACACCACTGTTAACAGTGATATCGGTAGCTTTGCTTGACCAGGGAGAAATCGTACCGGGACGCGGCGTCACCAGGAAAAAGGCTTCGCCAGCCATCGCTTCGCTGTCGCCTGATTGCGCTTCCAGCAATGTTTCGACTATATTCTGTTCTGCAGCGGGTAGTCTGCACTCACCATCAATCTCGACAAAATAACGGTATTCAGTTCTGATAGCTGATACGGTTGCTACTTCAGCCTGAATCGCGCTGAGTAATTTCTCCAGACGGAAAGCAGAAAAAGCCTGACGGCCAATCAATTGCAGCATGCGGATCCCAATTCAGATAAATTAAAGCGATAATGATACTTTAACTGGTAATGAAACTCATAATTTATGAGTCTATGGACCCGGCTTTAATGCCCAAATAAATTACACCAAAATCAGGTTAATAATGACTGAATCTTATCCCCGTCCCGGCTTGTTCCGCCAGCTGATGGTCATGCTCTATGACCTACTGTTGTTACTGTCCGCTTTATTCCTGGCAACTGTTATCCCCGTTGTTATCAATGGCGGGCAGGCTATCGGCGCAAGTAATCCACTGTTTCTGTTTTATCTGCTGATGGTGAGCTTGTTTTTTTATGGCTGGTTCTGGACGCACGGCGGTCAGACGCTGGGTATGCGCGCCTGGAAAGTTTATCTGATTGGTCAGCAACAGCGTGAAGTCACCTGGAAACAAGCCAGTCTGCGATTTGCCGCCGCACTGGTTTCATGGCTTTGCCTGGGCCTTGGTTTCTGGTGGCAATGGCTGGGGAAAGACAAACAAAGCTGGCCCGATATGATTTCACAAACACAATTAATCGTCGTCAAAAACAAAAGCAAATAATCAGGTCTAAATCGTTCCCACGGAGGACCATGGGAACCAGCCCAATGCCGAGGATCGCCTGTTCGTTCAGGCCTAAGTCACAATTACCAAAGGCTTGGGGAAACAAAATGGTGGCCGAGCTTGTTGAAAATGCACAAACTTTGGCCATGTTACAGGCGCTTGGTGTTGATTACACTCAGGGCTATTACATCGGCAAACCACAGGAACATATGTTGTCCGGCCCCTTGATTTTGATTAACAATGCAGGCGCTTGAGCCCCATCAGTTTATTATTTTTATCAAACTGAATGCTGAAATAACCTTGCACACCATCGGCTTCGACAAAAGGCCGGATATGTTCCGCCGGAAAGCGGATACGCTGCCCGTTTTCAGCGGTCACCACGACTGATCGGGCATGGCCCTGATAATAGCTTAATGCTTGCGTGCGGCTGAGATGGAGATAAAAACGAAGTTCATTGACCATCTTGCATCAAATCGGCAAATAACGCCTGTAACTGCTGAATTGCATCCTGCCTGGCTTGTTCACCATATGGTTCAGCCTGCCCTTTGCCCCACACGGGATCCGGCCAGCTGGCATCGGTTTTATATCGCGCGATGTGATGCAAATGCAGTTGCGGCACCACATTACCCAATGCGGCTATATTCATTTTATCCGCCTTGAAGTAAGTTGCCATCTGGCTCGCCACGAAACTGGACTCGTGTAGCAGTTGCTGCTGTTCCGCTACCGTCAGCTGATAAATTTCGCTGATATCGGCACGCCGAGGCACCAGTATCACCCACGGATAACGATAATCATTCATTAACAACACTTCGGACAACGCAAATTGTCCTAAAGTGAAACAGTCCTGTGCCAGTCTGCCATGTAGTGAAAACATCGTCAGTCGTCCGCCAGGTATTTGGTCACAATCTCATAAACTTCAGCCGACAGTTCTTTCTGCTCGGCAATATTCTCCAGTGTCTGCTTCATCAGTTGCTGTCGTTGTTTATCATAGCGGCGCCAGGAATTCATCGCCCCCAGCATACGCGCGGCCACCTGAGGATTGAGTTTATCCAGAACCAGGATCTGTTCGGCCAGAAACCGATAACCGGAACCGTCTTTGGCATGGAAATGTAAGGGATTATTGCGACAGAATGACCCTATCAGCGCTCTTACATTGTTCGGATTTTTTATATTAAAGGCCGCATGTTTCATCAGACCTTTTACCCGCAGCAGGGTATCAGGCAATTTTGACAAGGCTTGCACTGACAGCCACTTGTCGACCACCTGACGGTCATGCTGCCATTGTTCATAAAACGCTCGCAGAGCGTGTTCCCGTTCAGGTCCCGCCTGATCGACCATCAATCGTAAACCGGCCAGCAGATCAGTCATATTATCCGCCAGCTTCATCTGCCGCAGACAACGCTGCACCTGCATCGGATCACCACTGGCGACCAGATAGGACAGGCACAGGTTTTTCAAGCTGCGTTTTGCCATTTCCTGCGCGTTGAACTGATATTCGGTTTTACCGCTAAGGCGTTGATAAACGGCATTGAACTGCTCAGCAAGAGCAGTAGCCAATGTTTTTTTAACAAATTCACGGGCCTGATGAATCGCATCAACATCGGGGGTTTTCATCTGCGCTGCCAGATAATTTTCGCTGGGCAGGGTCAGCATTTTGGCAATCAATGCCTGATCGGTTTGTTGATCTGTCAGTATCCGCTGAAACTGGTTGACCAGTAACGGTGACAGAATCAGTGGTCTTTGCTGCTGAATATCGCTGAGCAACGATAATAAAACATTGATAAACAGTTTCTGTCCGGCATCCCAACGGTTAAAGCTATCGGGATCTTCTGCCATCAAAAATGCCAGCTGATGATTGCTCAGAGCATAATTGAGTTTGACCGGTGCCGAAAAACCGCGCAGTACGGAGGCGACCGGTTCAAAATTCACATTGATAAATTCGAATGTCTGGCTCGTCTCGGTAACCGATAACACCCGCGTATCGCCGTTGTATGGCTTGGCTTCTCCTGCCAGCTGCATCGGCAGGCGCTGTCCGGTTTTATCCAGCAGCCCCACCGCTAGCGGGATATGAAACGGTTTTTTAGTGGGCTGCCCCGGTGTCGGCGGGCAGCTTTGACTGACTGATAAGCTGAAGCGGTGTTTCAGTGGATTATAATCGGTGGCGATAGTGAGCTGAGGTGTACCCGCCTGCTCGTACCAGCGTCTGAACTGACTCAGATCGATATTATTGGCGTCTTCCATCGCTTTGACAAAGTCATCGGTAGTCACGGCCTGCCCGTCATGACGCTCGAAATACAAATCCGTACCGTGTCTGAAACCTTCATCACCGACCAGTGTTTTGATCATGCGTACGACTTCAGCACCTTTTTCATAAATGGTCACGGTATAGAAGTTACTGATTTCGATATAAGAATCAGGTCTAACCGGATGGGCCATGGGACCGTCATCTTCGGCAAACTGCATGCTGCGCAGTTGATTGACGGCATCAATGCGTTGCACCGCGGCAGAGTTCAGATCAGCGCTGAAACTCTGATCCCGCATCACGGTAAAACCTTCTTTCAAACTCAGCTGGAACCAGTCACGGCAGGTGACCCTGTTACCTGACCAGTTATGAAAATACTCATGGCCGACAATGCTCTGGATAGTGTAAAAATCATCATCCGTGGCCGTTTCCTGACTGGCAAGCACACAGGCAGCATTGAAAATGTTCAGACCCTTGTTTTCCATGGCCCCCATATTGAAATCATTGACTGCGACGATCATGAACACGTCCAGATCGTATTCACGGCCATAGGTTTGTTCGTCCCACTGCATCGCCTGTTTGAGCGAGTTCAGGGCATGCTCACACTTGTGTTTGTTTTCCGGATCGACATAGATGCGCAGTGCCACTTCACGGCCACTCATCGTGACAAATTTGTCCTGCTGGCAATGCAGGTCACCGGCTACCAACGCAAACAGATAACTGGGCTTCGGGTACGGATCATGCCAGCGAACCCAGTGACGACCGTCATCAAAGCACCCCTGATCTTCAAGGTTACCGTTGGCCAGCATCACCGGCCATTTTTCACGCTCAGCCACAATAGTGACGGTAAATACCGCCATCACATCAGGGCGATCCGGGTAGTAGGTTATACGGCGGAAACCTTCCGCTTCACACTGCGTACACAGAATTGAACCGGAATAATAAAGCCCTTCCAAAGCGGTGTTTTGCTCGGGATGGATTTCGGTAACAATTTCCAGTTCGAACTTGTCCGGCACCTGTGGCAGTAATAATTGCTTAGCCGTGCGCTGATACTGGTTGCCTTTGAGCTCCTGGCCGTTGAGTCTGATAGCAAGCAAAGTCAGGTCTTCACCGTCGAGAACACAATCGGCCTGAGGGGGGCCTTGCGGATTTTTACGTATTTTGAGCGTACTGGTTACCCGGGTGGTGGCAGCATCCAGGTCAAATTGCAGTAAAACCTCATCAATCAAATAGGCGGGTTTTTGATAATCTGCCAGCAGGGTCACCTTGGGTGGCTGTTCAGTTGCCGATTCATCCATTTCAATTTGCTCTTCTATTCAGAAATCGTCCAGTGTCTTTACAGACCAGACCTCATAGGCCGGGGTTTCATAGGGGTGGGCGGCGATCAATGCCTCCAGAATGGTTTTTATCTGCGACTCGGGACAGATAGTTTCCACCCGAAACTCGGGCACAATCTCGACTTTGTCCTGTTCACCGATAAAGGGCTGACTGCCCGTCAAAGGCCTGAACTGGCCTTGTCCTTGTGTTTCCCAGCTACAGCAATCATAGCCTTCATAACGCCCGGCCCCCGCGGCAAAAATAGCTTGTTTAACGACTTCCTTGTGTGATTCAGGTACAAAAAACACCAACTTCAACAAAGCTTCAGTCATGATCAAAACTCCACTTTTGTGCCAGCCCGTTCCCTGCTTCACTGTATACCGCCTGACCCTCAGCATCAAAAGCCACGGCCTGTAACACCACACCGGGTCTTAAAGCCTGACGTCTGGGCGTTTGCCAGCAGTCAACATTCGCACCATTTTGCGCACGCCAGACACAGATCTGCTGATTGGGATGCCCGGTGACGATAAACCGATTATCGGCAGAATAATTAACCGCTGTAGTGGTGGTTTTAAAAACCGGAAAGTCGGCCCAGATACCATCAATACCTAACGGTGAAGTATTGAGTACGGCGATTTGCTCTCCGCTGTGCAGATTCCATAACCGGGCCTGATCGTTGCCGGCGCTGCTGATAACAAATCCGCCCAGCGGATCAAATGACACCAGACTGACACTGCTCCCGTGTAGCCATTGCCGTATTTGTTCACCGCTGTCCAGATTCCATAACCTGGCCGTGTGATCATCGCCGCCGGTCAGGCCGTATTTGCCATCAGCTGAGATAGCAACGGTGTTGATCAGCTGGTTAATCGGTGAGTTGACCGCTTCACCATCATGTTCAAACACATGGACGACCCGGTTTTCGATTACATCAAAATACACCGCCGTGCGGTCCTGTAATGCCAAAAGCAGGTAATCACCCTGCGGCGATAATGCCAAATCTTTTACCGTGAAGGGGAATTCCAGTCTGAGCATCGGTTCACCTGTTGCCATATCCCATAACACGATGGTCTCGGATTCACAGGTAGCAACGACTTTACCATCAGCAGAGAAGCCCACATCAGTTGTGGTACCGGCTTTACCGGGCTGGTTCTGCCAGCTGTATTTGATGTTACCGGCTGCAATATCCCACAGTTTGGCAGGTAAATCAGTATCCCCCACCAATACATAACGACTGTCCGGCGAAAACGCCGCTGCGTAGCTGCCTAAATGACTGTGTTGCCATTCATGCATTGCAGCTCGTTCACCAGTACAGGCAAGCAACAAACCACTGATAAAAATCAGCTTGATACCACGTAGAAAACGCACTGCCACAGACATGGCAGCAATCAGGATCTTGGCAGAGTCACGCCGGCCTGGCCCTGGTATTTGCCTCCGCGGTCTGCATAAGAAGTTTCACAAACTTCATCCGACTCAAAGAACAGCATCTGGGCTACACCTTCATTGGCGTAGATTTTTGCGGGTAGCGGTGTGGTATTTGAAAACTCCAAGGTAACCTGACCTTCCCATTCCGGTTCCAGCGGCGTGACATTCACAATAATGCCGCAGCGGGCATAGGTGGACTTGCCCAGGCAGACGGTTAAAACATTGCGGGGAATACGAAAGGTTTCAACAGTACGTGCCAGGGCAAAGGAATTAGGCGGGATAATGCAGACATCAGACGTCACATCAACAAAGCTGCTTTCATCAAAATTCTTTGGATCGACAATCGCCGAGTTGATATTGGTGAATATCTTGAACTCGTTGGAACAGCGCACATCGTAGCCATAGCTGGACGTACCGTAGGAAATGATTCTGCCGTTGCCCTCATCCCGAACCTGCCCAGGTTCGAATGGTGAAATCATACCCTGCTCCGCCATCCGGCGAATCCATTTATCTGATTTGATCATATCTCGGCCGCTTTGTTTAAAAGACCCCAATGTTATACCGAAACCACCTGGAAATGCACGATATCAACGAGACAAGAAGCCGCCCTGCGGGAGCTCATGTAGGCAGTTAGTGCTCTTCCAATGTGATTTCGGTATGCCGTGATTAATCGTTCTTGATAACGATCTCAGGGAATGCAGAAGAATAATCCTTACCCTGTATTGCCAGTCGGGCCGCAACTCGGCGGGCGATGGCGCGGTAAGCCATCGCGATTTCACCTTCAGGATCAGTCACCACACTAGGCTGACCACTGTCGGCATCTTCCCGGATTTTGATATCCAGCGGCAGACTGCCCAGCAGATTGACATTGTACTGATCGGCCATACTCTGGCCACCACCACTGCCGAAAATATGTTCTTCATGGCCGCACTGGCTGCAAATATGCGTGCTCATATTTTCAATCACACCCAGAACAGGCACATTGACCTTTTCAAACATCTTCAATGCCTTGCGGGCATCCAGCAAAGAGATATCCTGCGGAGTGGTGATAATAACGGCGCCGCTGACCGGTACTTTCTGCGACAAAGTCAGCTGGATATCACCGGTGCCGGGCGGCAGATCGATGACCAGATAATCCAGTTCTCTCCAATTGGTATCACTGAGCATCTGTTGCAAAGCCTGAGTCACCATCGGACCGCGCCAGATCATCGGCTCTTCTTCATCAATCAGAAAACCGATAGACATGCTTTGCAGGCCATAACTCTCAACCGGTTCAATAGATTTACCATCTGCCGACTCCGGCCGTTTGGTCGTGCCCAGCATACGCGGCTGACTGGGACCGTAAATATCCGCATCCAGCACACCGACACGTGCCCCTTCAGCTGCCAGCGCCAGAGCAAGATTGACCGCTGTCGTGGACTTACCGACACCGCCTTTACCTGAGGCAATCGCAATAATGTTTTTCACATTTTCCAGTGCCTGCACGCCCTGCTGGACTTTATGTTTGATAATTTTGCTGTCAATGCCTACTGTAACCGCATCCAGACCGGTTTGCTGTTTGAGCAATTGAGTCAAATCAGTCTGGAGCTGCTCGATATAGCCTTTTGCCGGATAACCAAGCGTGACCTTCACATTCACTTTACCGGCTTCTTGTTCCACTTTAACGATTGATTTGGTTTCTTCCAGCGTCATCAACGTGGACGGATCCTGATAATCGTTAACAATTTTTTTGATTTGAGACTGATCTAACATTCATAACTCCTGTTCGGGTTCAGAGAGTTCCCTGCAAAGGGAAATAACCATCTATTCTACATTGCAGTCCGAAACTACATCCACATAAGTTTTAGAATTTGACAGATAGACGGGTAGCGTAACGTTACAGATCATGGTGGCGGATTTTAATCCGAGTATCGCTTATTGCATACATCGCCGGATGGACTTTTATTTCTAAAAGCACATTGCCGTGCTGATAAAATCCTGTGCCTGTTTGATAAATTTCATTGCTTAAACTTTAGACTTATGTAAGTGTTCAAATATTCATACCTGTCAGTAATGGCGATACCTGAAAAAAACACTTTTTTACAAGGTATAACCCGTAATTCCGCTCCATCATGTCATTAACAGTCCAAGCAACCGAGGGCAAAAGCAAGGAGTTAAATGATGGTTAATTCTGACTCACTTTCCCCCGATCACCGCGCACCTTTCTCAATCAAAGACTGCGCCCTGCTCACCTTAGCTACCGGGAAAAAAGCACGTCTTCTACAGGAACTTCGCCGTGAGCTGGCTGATATAGAAACAGCAAGCATTTACCATCACTTTTGGGGAGGGTTGTTGCAATCACATTTCAGTGAACGTGAATACAACAACGACTTTGCCGAATGGGTAAGGCACGGTATTCACGATGGTGTGCTGGCAGAGCAGTTGTCCGCTTTGGACCCCACCAACTTTTCCAGTCTTGATGCACTGCGCTGGGAAATCATCGAACTTATCGATGCCCGCTTTGATGAAGTCGAACACTTATTATGGACGCGTGCCACCCAACAATTTGAATTCGTCAAATCACAAATCGTCGTATTCGATACCGAAAGGCAGTTTAAACATCCGAAAGATTTGGCCTCTGCCATGATGGAACTCTCGCTCGGCAGCATCTTCTATCATTTTATTGATGCCCGGCGACGTACTCCTGACGGGGGCGACGATTTCAGTGACTGGCTGACCACTTTCGGCGGGGAATTCGCTCCGTTGCAGGAACAGATCGCCAGTGTCGATCCTTACTTCGATAGTCTCAGTCAGTTACGCCAGCGGCTTGCACACGTGTTGGTATCTTACTTCCAGGAGGCAGCAAAATGAGCCTGTTAGAAGACTATTCACAAGTTACCGGCGCAGATGTTATCGCTCACCTGCGTCAGCTCGCTGCACCGCTGGCAGGCGCGAAAGTGGTACATGTCAATTCGACACGTGTCGGCGGTGGTGTTGCCGAGATTTTGACCAAGATTATTCCTCTCACCCAGGAGCTGGGTATCAACGCCCAGTGGGAAATCATTACCGGTGAAAGTGAATTCTTTGAGTGTACCAAAGGCATGCATAACACCTTGCAGGGGATACGAATGCCATTGGCCGAAAGCCTGCTCAAAGTCTATGAAGAAACCAACGCCCGCAATGCGGAAATACTGCATGACAAGCTTGAAGATGCGGACTTTGTTTTCATCCATGATCCGCAACCCGCCGCCTTGCTCAGACATTTTCCCAAACGCAAGGGCAAATGGATCTGGCGCTGTCATATCGACGCCAGCCATCCTTACCGGTCGGTATGGAAATATTTGCGCCAGTTCGTAGAACCTTACGACGCCAGCATTTTCTCGCTGGCCGCTTTTGCCCAGGAACTACCCCATCCGCAATATCTGATTCCGCCAAGTATCGATCCGCTCAGCGAGAAAAACCAGGAACTTGAACCGGCAACCATTCAGCATCTCTACCAAAAGTATCAGCTCGACCCGCAGCGCCCCTTGGTGATTCAAATCTCACGTTTTGATCGGTTCAAGGACCCGATCGGTGTTATTCATGCTTATCAGCTGGCAAAGCATTTTCTGCCGCCGATTCAGCTGGTACTTGCCGGTGGCGGTGCCACTGATGATCCGGAAGGTGAAGCCGTTCTCAATGAAGTGCAAGCCGCGGCTTATGGCGATCCGGATATTCATGTACTGCTGCTGCCGTCCGATGCTCATCTGGAAATCAATGCGCTGCAGCGTGCCGCTGACATTGTATTGCAGAAATCCATCCGCGAAGGCTTCGGTTTGACAGTCACAGAAGCCATGTGGAAAGGCAAACCGGTGATAGGCGGTGATGTCGGCGGCATACGCCTGCAAATATTCAATCACCATACGGGTTTTCTGGTGAATACGCCTGAAGGAGCGGCGTTACGGATCCGGTATCTATTGCATCAACCCGAGAAGATCCAGGCGATGGGCGAAATAGCGCAGGCATTCGTGCGCGATAATTTTCTGCTCACTCGTCATCTTCGCGAGTACTTGGCACTCATGGTGGCTTTGTTACATAGATCGCAAGGTCGTATCGAACTCGGTTAATACACAAGGGCAGCGCGATGACAACAGATAAGCGCCAGCATAATATGCCGTTTGGCGCTGCGCCACTCCCTGACGGAGGTGTAAGTTTTCAGCTTTGGGCCCCAGCAGCAGCACAGGTGGATGTCTGTTTGACTCATCGTCATGTCGATGACAGTGATAAGAATATCGCTGCTCGCCATGTCACCCTACAGATGGAAAGTGGAGCGGAAGGCTGTTTCAGCATCACGACCGACCTGGCGGCAACAGGCACGCTTTATTTCTTTCGTATCGATGGTGACCAACGGATACCCGATCCCGCTTCCCGGTTTCAGCCTGAAGATGTGCATGGGCCAAGCGAAGTCATCGATCCGGCTGGCTGGTCATGGCAGGATACCGACTGGCGGGGCCGGCCATGGGAAGAAGTCATCATCTACGAGTTACATGTAGGCAGTTTCACGCCTCAGGGCAACTTTGCTGCGGTGCAGGAAAAACTCGACTATCTGGCGGAACTAGGCATCACCGCAATTGAACTGATGCCAATAGCAGATTTCCCCGGCAAGCATAACTGGGGTTACGACGGCACTTACCTGTTCGCGCCCGATCACCGCTACGGACGTCCAGAAGATCTGAAGTCATTAATCAATGCCGCCCACAGGCGCGGTCTGATGGTTTTTCTCGACGTGGTCTACAACCATTTCGGTCCGGAGGGTAATTATCTCCACCTTTATGCGCCCCAGTTCTTTACTGAACAACATATGACACCCTGGGGGCCGGCCATCAATTACGATGGCAAGTACAGGGAAACGGTACGGCAATTCTATATCCACAATGCGCTTTATTGGCTGGAGGAATATCATTTCGACGGTTTGCGTTTTGATGCCGTGCACGCGATCAAGGATGACTCGCAACCGGATATTCTGACTGAACTCGCGCAGCGCGTTCACGAATACTTCGGCAATTCTCGCCACGTTCATCTGGTGCTGGAAAATGATCATAATGCGGCCCATTACCTGAGTCGTGATAAGACTGCACAGCCGCTGTGGTACAGCGCACAATGGAATGATGATAGTCACCACGCATTGCACGTACTGCTGACCAGCGAGTCGGATGGCTACTATATGGATTATACCGACGATCCAATTCATCATCTGGGTCGCTGTCTAACTGAAGGTTTCGCCTACCAGGGCGAACCATCCCGCTATCGTGACGACCGGCCACGAGGCGAAGCCAGTCATCACCTGCCGCCCACCGCCTTTGTCTGCTTCCTGCAAAACCATGATCAAGTGGGCAATCGCGCTTTCGGCGAGCGAATGGCCAGGCTGGCAGAACCGGCTCCAATCCGGGCAGTGTTAGCTTTGTTGTTGCTTTCTCCCTCGCCGCCACTGCTGTTTATGGGCCAGGAATGGGGCTGTGTCCAGCCGTTTGCCTTCTTCTGTGACTTCAGTCCGGAGCTTGCAACACAAGTTGCCGTTGGCCGCCAACAGGAATTTGCCCGTTTTCCGCAGTTCAACAATCCACAGTGGCGTAAACGTATACCCAATCCGCAAGATCCAGCCACCTTCGAACAATCCGTACTTGATTGGGATGCCTGCAATTTGCCACTTCACAGACAGTGGCTGGCCCTGCATCGTGAACTGCTGACACTGCGACGACACGAGGTGATACCACGGCTTTACAACATCGCAAACCAACAAAAGTCGTACAGTCGACTAAGTGAGCGAGCTCTGTCCGTACGCTGGATCCTGGGTGATGGCTCCGAGTTGTTGCTGATCGCTAATCTAGGCCCACAAATACTCACTGGCCTTGAGCTCTCTCTGCATCATGTCCTGTATACAACACACACCTCAGAATTGGCCGGCCCTGACCTCCATGCCTTACCGCCCTGGTCGGTAGCCTGGTGTATGCATACGGACACCGCAACATGACCGCCTCAGCCATACCCAGTGCCTGTTATCGCCTGCAATTTAACCGTGATTTTACCTTCGCCGATGCAAACAAACTCATTCCCTATCTGCATATGCTCGGCATCAGCCATGTCTATGCTTCACCTTTTCTCAAGGCCCGTGCGGGCAGTCCTCATGGTTATGACATCGTCGACCATAACACCCTGAACCCGGAGATTGGGGACGAAGCCAGCTTTGCCAGCTATGTCGACACCCTGCATCAATATAATATGGGGCAGATTCTCGATATTGTTCCCAATCATATGGGGGTGGGGGGTGATGACAATAGCTGGTGGCTGGATGTTCTCGAAAACGGCGAAGCTTCTTTCTATGCGGCCTATTTCGATATCGACTGGCATCCCGTCAACCCCATCCTGCACAATAAGGTTCTGCTGCCTTTTTTAGGGAACCATTATGGAACGGTTCTTGAACAAGGCGAGTTAACACTGTCACTGGACCCTGACCACGGTACTTTCAGCGTCCGCTACTACGAACACCTGTTCCCGATCGATCCGAAAAGTTATCCGAAAATCCTTGGCTTTCACCTTGATGAGTTAGATCAACAACTTAACAGCGATCGTGATACGTTCAATGCCTTTACCAGGCTCATTGCTGATTGCCAGGCCCTGCCCCGTCGTACCGATCTGTCCGCCAAACACCGGCAAAAGCGGCGCGACGGGATAACAGCATGCAAACACGGTTTGGCCGATCTTTGCCAGCACCATCCCCAAGTCCTGGCCTACCTGGATGACAACATCAAACAATTCAACGGTACACCCGGTCAGCGTCATAGCTTCGATCCCCTCCATCGCTTGCTGGAAGTACAGGCTTACCGGCTGGCATACTGGCAGGTTGCATCAGATGAAATCAATTACCGGCGGTTTTTTGATATTAATGAACTGGCTGGTTTGCGTTTGGAAAACAATGAAGTCTTTAATGCCACGCATCGCTTTGTTCGAACGTTGCTCAGCAACGGTCAAGTGAATGGATTGCGTATCGATCATATCGATGGCTTATCCGATCCTTTTCAATACTGTTGCAATCTTAGAAAAATGATAGCTGAGTCACTTGATGGCCCCCGCCCGCAGGACGACGAACCCTGTTATCTGTTGGTCGAGAAGATTCTGGAGAGCCACGAGCGTCTACCCGCCGACTGGCCTGTTGCCGGCACAACCGGCTATGAGGCTGCACACCTGCTCAATGGCCTGTTCGTCTATACCGGTTCAGAACACTCTCTCAACTGGCTCTATAACCGTTTCACCGGCCATACGCAGGATTTCGATGAGGTCCTCTATGCTTGTAAGAAGCGCATTATCCGCAGCGCGCTTGCCAGTGAACTGACCGTACTTGCCAACCTGGCAGGCAGCATCGCCCAGACAGATCGCTACACTCGCGATTTCACCTATCAAAGCCTGCGCGAAGCCTTGGCCGAGGTCGTGGCCTGTTTTCCGGTTTATCGAACCTACATCACCTGGCAGCGCATCAGTGACGAAGATCAGCGTTACATTCACTGGGCCATCGCACAGGCAAAAAAACGCAGCCCCGCTGCCGACATTCAGATCTTCGATTTCATCCACAAACTGCTTACCCTCAGCCATCTGGAACGGCAGAGTTCAAGAATACAGCGCCAAATCACTCAATTCGCCCTGCGCTTCCAGCAATATACTGCGCCGGTGATGGCCAAAGGCATGGAAGACACGGCGTATTATGCCTATAACCGCCTGGTATCACTGAACGACGTCGGCTTCGACCCGCGTGCTTTCGGTATCTCAGTTAAGGCATTTCACCATGAAAACCGCCTGCGACTGGAAAATTGGCCGCAAACGATGATAACGACCTCCACCCACGACAGTAAAAGAAGCGAAGATGTAAGGGCACGGATCAACGTGTTATCCGAAGTACCGCAGGAATGGCGCAGGCACCTGACTCGCTGGAGCAAACTAAATCTTCATCATAAACTCTTGGCGGATGATGATAGCTACATGCCGTCTCGTAACGACGAGTACCTGTTTTATCAGACACTGATAGGCGCTTGGCCGCTCACCCCTGTTAACAGCGATGAGCTCAATCTGTTCAAGCAACGCATCGAAACCTATATGATCAAGGCAATCAAAGAGGCCAAAATCCACACCTCCTGGATCAACCCCAACACCGAATATGAAGAGGCCATGCGGCATTTCGTCGCTGCCTTGCTGGAATCCCCCGAACACAGCGCTTTTCTTGTCGACTTCCTCCCCTTCCACAAGCATATCGTCCGTTGCGGCCTGCTCAACAGTCTGTCACAAACTTTGCTCAAACTGACGGTACCCGGCGTGCCTGACATTTATCAAGGCAACGAGCTGTGGGCGTTTAACCTGGTCGACCCCGATAACCGCAGACCGGTCGCGTATCAATCCAGCCAGGCAAAACTGGATGCGCTCGTAACCACTTGCCAGACGAGTAGCAACCTGCCTGACTTATTGTCAGATTTACTGGAACATATCGAAGACGGTCGGGCCAAACTTTATCTGACCTGGAAAGTGCTGACCTTGCGCCGTCAACAGCCCGACTTGTTCGGTAAGGGTGAATACCACGAGCTTGAGGTTGAGGGAGAGAACGCCGATCATATCTGCGCCTTTTCCCGTCGCTTTGATGACAAAGAGGTACTGGTCGTCGCTGCACGCTGGTTCATGCGTCTGGCAGGCAACTCAGAGCAACTCCCGCTAGGCAGTCCAACCTGGGACAAGACCCGGATCGCAGTCTCCAACAACGTTCGAACAGGGTACTATCGCAATATCTTTACCGATGAAATGGTGCCGGCGAACAAACAAAAAGGTGGCGTCTGGCTCGACGCGGCGGCGCTGCTCAGGTACTTTCCGGTGGCGTTGTTGGTAAATGATTGAACACCGTATGAATAACAATACTGCCAGTTCATAGCGCTGACACTGGAAACCCGTTTAGACACCCTTGCTGCCCAGCGTCCGCATCTTTGCCAGCCACTTGTTGATCCTGGCGCTCTCAGCGCCTTCGACCATGCCGATAAGGCTCTCCCGGATCGGTTTAATACCGCAAAAACCGAGGATATTGCGTCTCATGTTTTTAAGGCCATGAGCGCGAAAATACCAGCGATAAACAAAAGCCGGCATACCCATTGTCACGACGATGCGGGCGCTTTTATCGGTCAGGTTCTTTGTCCATCGTTTGCCGTCCGGCGACATTTCAAAGGCAAAGCCGGGACGCAGTACCTGCTCAAGAAACACTTTAAGCAGCGCTGGCATGGTGCCGAGCCACAGTGGGTAGACTAGCACCAAATGATTGGCCCAAATGATCGCAGTTTGAACATTGGCGATATCGTTAGCCAGCGCTCCGCTTTCCCAGTCTTGTTTTGTGCGGATCACAGTAAAGTCCAGCGTTGCAATATCAATGTATTTTACCTCATGCCCGGCCTCTTTTGCTCCCTGTTCATAAGCCCTGGCAAGTGCATGGCAGAGATGACTGCCCTCTGCATCCGGATGGCCCTGAATGATCATGACCCTTTTGGGCCTGTTTTGTCTTTTCATACCCCCCCCTGATGTGCTGAATAAATAAGCTTAAATTTCGCTGCCGGCAACCGCATTAATAAATCTCAATGATCACAACGGCTATGCCACAATCATAAATGCTAAAGCAGAAGCAGGAATCGTCCGCCTCCGACCGTTATGACGATCTTTTCTAACCTTAGCCAAGCTGGACAATAAATTCAAAGCTATGCTACTTAGGGCCTGTTGGCATTTAAATGCTTTTTGACCAGACGGCGGCGATGTGTAACGGTAACAGTTGTCAGGCTGGTCTTTCGGTAACAGATGTTTGTCGGTTTCATCAGATAGATAGGCGAAAGATATGAATACTGTTGCGCCACTTCCCGCAGATACCCTCTACCATCGTTGTAATCCTGACGAATTCACTTTCGAGACCACGGCAGAACTCGAAGATCTTGATCAGATGCTGGGGCAGGATCGTGCGGTGGAGGCCATAGAAATTGGCACCGGCCTTGATTTGCCAGGCTTCAACCTGTTTGTGCTGGGCCCGCCCGGTACAGGACGCCACAGCTTTATTCGGCAATTTCTGCAAGAAAAAGCCCGTGCCGAACCCACCCCATCCGACTGGTGTTATGTCAATAATTTCTACGATCCGCGCACACCAAAAGCAATTGAATTACCCGCTGGCATGGGGCGACGTTTCCGTGATGATTTGGCACGGCTTATTGAAGAGGCTATCTCCGCGATTCCTGACGCCTTTGAAAGCGAGGACTATCACAAGCGTCGGCAGCAGATAGAGCAGCAGGCCCGTCAGGAGCAGGAAAATGCGTTCCAGGAAGTGCAATCACAGGCTGAACAACACGGCCTTGGTATTATTCAAACCGCAACCGGGTTTACCTTCGTTCCCCTGCACAAGGGTGAAGCCATCACACCGGAAGAATTCAGAAAACTCTCCGAGGATGAACAACAACGGCTGCAACAGGAAACCGAAAAAGTCAGCAAGGAATTGCGCAAAATGCTGCAAGCCATTCCACGGCGGGTGAGAAAGGTACGGGAACAGATTCAGAAGCTGGATCGTCAAGTCGCACTGTTTGCCGTAGGCAGCCTCATCGAGGAACTTATACAACAGTATGAAGCCTTTCCCCGAATCATCGTCTTTCTTAAAGAACTGCAACAGGATATCGCAGACCATGTCGAATTGTTCAGGCAAGCATCCGACATGGACATGACCAGTCTGAAAGAGGTTTTTACCGGTGAACGGGCCGTTGATTATGATTCCGCATTAGTACACCGTTATCGAGTCAACCTTCTCGTTGACCGTGATGACCTGAAAGGTGCGCCGGTTATTTTTGAAGATCATCCCAGCTACGCCTACCTGGTCGGGCAGATAGAACACACTGCAAAACAGGGCATACTTTTCACCGATTTCAGCCTGCTCAGACCGGGTGCTCTGCATCGCGCTAATGGCGGCTATCTGGTTCTTGATGTGCGTAAGATTCTGATGCAACCATTTGCCTGGGATGCGCTGAAGCGTGCGCTGAAATCCGGCGAAATCGATATTAAGTCCATCGCCCAGGAATACAGCCTGGTCAGCACTATTTCTCTCGAGCCTGAACCTATCCCACTCAAAGTCAAAGTTATTCTGATCGGTGATCGAGTGCTCTATTACCTCTTACAACAATACGATCCGGAGTTTCTGGAACATTTCAAAGTGGCCGCCGACTTTGAGGATGACATGGAACGTAACGTCAAAAATACACAACAACTTGCCCGCCTGATTGGCGCCATTGCCCGCAAAGAAAAGCTTCCGCCTTTGAACAGGGAAGGTATGGCCAGAGTCATCGAAGAAAGTTCGCGCCATGCTGACGATGCCCAGCGGTTATCAACCCAGGTGCGACGGGTTACCGATATTGTGCGCGAAGCGCATTACTGGTCAGCGAAAAATGGCAGAAACATCATCGGTGTTGAAGAAATACTCAGTGCCATCAATGGCCAACGACGCCGTATGGGCCGCATCCATGATCGACTTCTGCGTGCAACCTTGCGCGAAACGATACTGATTGATACCGAAGGCGAGGCAGTCGGCCAGGTTAACGGACTCGCCGCCATTCAATTGGGTGAATTCATCTTCGGCCGCCCCTGCCGCATCACAGCTCGCCTGTCGATGGGGTCGGGCAAGGTCATCGATATCGAGCGCGAAGTCGAACTCGGCGGGCCGATTCATTCCAAAGGTGTGCTTATCCTGTCCGGTTTCCTGTCATCTAATTACATCGCCGACCGTCCGCTGTCTTTGTCTGCCAGCCTGGTATTCGAACAGTCTTATGGCCCTATCGAAGGCGACAGCGCCTCGGCTGCCGAACTCTGCGCCCTGCTCTCTTCACTTGCCCGAGCGCCCATCAAACAAACGATCGCCATTACCGGTTCAGTCAACCAGTATGGCCATATTCAGGCCATCGGGGCCGTCAATCAGAAGATAGAAGGATTCTTCGACCTCTGCACGGCGCGGGGGCTGACCGGCAATCAGGGCGTCGTTATCCCCGCCAGCAACGTCAAACATCTAATGCTGCGTCAGCCGGTAATTGATGCTGTTGCGGCGGGCCAATTCAATATTTATGCGGTCAATCACATTGATGAATGCATGTCGGTATTGACCGGCATCGACGCCGGCGAGCGTGACAAGGACGGCCACTTTCCCGAAGGCAGTCTGAACCAGCGCATCACCGCACGTCTGATCGATTTTGCAGAGAAAAGGCAGGCGTTTGCCAGCAAGAATCGGGACCACGCAGAAAAGGCCTGATGCTCGCTGTTATGAGTGTGTAACGTGCACTATCGGCAGCCCCTAGACCCACCTCATTCAGCCTGCAAAGTCCTTGGCCACGCGGTTGCGCTTGTCCTCCAGTGTTTTCAGCAAAGCATCATAATCCTGCACTTGCCTGGCAATGTATTCTTGCTCCAGTTCGTCGGTAACTTTCCCCAGGTCAATCCCCCATTCCTGCAACAAATGCAAATCATGCCTGGCCTTGCCAAGCTGTGGCTCAAGACTGACACGCAACTCACCATGATATTGAAAGGCATCCAGGGTCTGCCTCGACATGGCATTGATCGTGTCAGTCGCAATCAAGTCATTGGCATAGTGAACGTCGACATAGTCTGAGTTGCGGGTATCCGTCCACAGTAAACGTTGCGGCCGGGCGTTGCGTGTTTGATAAGGCTTGAATATTTCTCCCTGAAAGAACATCTTGAATTCGCTATAGATCAGGCTGGCATTGTCAACAGCAATCCTGCCGATAAGCTGCTTGGCCTCAGGAGCATCGAGTTTTTTCAGAAGTGCGTCCACTTTGCTGTCCAGCCCACTGACAGCAAAGGAAGTTACTGAGCTGACCGCTGCGGGATCCGTATTCATATCCAGCCCATGCAGATAGGCATCAGCCACCTGGCAGTAGCGCGATATGCCGAACAGTGCCACCACATCGACATTGATTCCCTCCGCAATAAGCCGCTCCACAGCAGGCAGCCCCTCCGGCGTCGCCGGAATCTTGAGAAGCACATTGGGTCTGCCGATCTCTCGCCATAATTGTTGTGAGGCCTTTATTGTGCCGGCCGTGTCATAGGCAAGATGCGGTGATATGGCCACGCTGACGTAACCGTCAACGCCATGGCTACTGTCATAAACAGGCTCAAGCATATCGGCAGCAGCCTGGACATCCTGGATCAGCAGCCAACGATAAAGCTGCTCCAGATCGATGGCATGATCGGCCTGTATCAGATCACGAATCACGCCATCGTAAGTATTTGCGGTACCTAACTCGGCACAAAATGTCGATAGACTGATATTGAGACCGCGGATACCCGTTGACACAAGATTTCTGAGTACACCATCCTCAAAAAAGCGGGGTTCAAGCTGGTCAATCCACACGGATTGACCGTAGTCGTCATACAGCGCGAGCAGGTTCGACATGACGGTTCTATTTCTATTATTAATCATTAGCACCACTCCCCTAGCTATCGAACATAATAGGTGTCTACATCCAGGTCTTAGTAATGAGACTCTCAATGTCCGAATTTGTCTTCTGATAATTCTGTCGTTTAATCATTTTCATGACCAGTCAATGGACAATTAAACCTTAAAAACAGGCCGTACAGGTTCATGATGAATCCATCCAGGCTTGAGACAAAATTTGGTTGACTTGCTGGTCCGGAACCTGGGAAAAATCCATATACCAGTTGCCAATGGCCGTAAAGGGTTCGGGCGTAGCCAGACAAATGACTTTATCGGCTTCGCCAGCCAGGAGCTCGATCGTTTTTGCAGGCGCCACCGGTACGGCAACAATAATTCCGGCCGGATTCTGTTGACGTAATGCGGCAATAGCTGCCCGCATCGTTGCTCCGGTGGCAATGCCATCATCGACCAAAATAATATATTTGCTTGCGATTTCCGGTCTGGAATGCTCACCACGGTAGGCCCGCTCCCGGCGTTCGAGTTCCCGCTGTTCTTCGGCGGCGACCTCATCAATCACTTTATCAGGTATCGCCAGGAGCCTAACCACATCGTCGTTCAGTACGCGTAATCCGCCGCTGGCAATCGCCCCCATCGCCAGTTCCTTCTGCCCCGGACAGCCGAGTTTTCGCACCAGCAAGATATCAAGTTTCACATTTAAGGCTTTCGCCACTTGGTGAGCCACCGTCACACCGCCGCGTGGCAACGCCAACACCAGTACATCTTCGCGATCCTGATAAGCGCTTAACGCCTGGGCCAGATGTTGACCTGCCGTTGTTCGGTCTTTGATCGGGAGCTTCATAAGCGTGTGCCTTAGTAAGAAACCACCATTTAACTTTACACCTTATCCCCGCCGTGGTGACAAACCTGAGCAACGATGTTGTTTAGGTAGATTATTGCCGTACCCCATATTGCAGACGCTGAACATCTATTTCGTAGATGTCGCGCAGGCAACTACCCCGCTTATGCAAGGTATCACTACGTTTGAATTAGGCCAGAATACGGCTCACACTCTCAGGCGTGTCCCCAGGATCTCCGTCATTTCGTACACCGTCATCAGATTCACCCTGTTGGTGGACTCGCCATATTCGACTTTCTCTCGAAATCCAAAATGACGGATGGAAAGTCGGTTCGCTGTTGTTACGAACTGCCCGTTGGAAACATATTGAACTTGCCGTTGTAGGGGGGCTTCATCCACATATATTCTAGGGCTTTTCAGCGGATAAAAAACGCCATCATTGATGGCGTATGAAGTTTACTTGGGGGCCTGCAACTTGTTTTGCAAGGGCCAGTCACGATAATTAAACACCTGCCCTTCTTTGCGAACCCGGGCAATTTCAGCCAAATCGAGTTCCGCGTATACCCACTGCGCGGTATCGTGGCTGCCTTCAACGAGGATACCGTTATCAGGAAAGCCATAATCAACGGGGGTGTAGATGCTGGCGCGGCCAGTGTTGATATCCACCGCTTCCGACCACGGCGCCTTGCCAAAAGTCGGTGAATGCAAAACATAACACTGGTTTTCCAGCGCCCGCGCCTGACAACCGATACGCACGCGATGAAAACCGGCTTCGGTATCGGTACAACTTGGTGCCAGAATCAAATCAGCGCCCGCAGCCACCTGTTTATGGGCAATCAGCGGAAACTCAGTGTCATAGCAGATATTAATGCCGATACGGCCAATATCAGTATCAATGACCTTGATCTGCGAAGCACCATGAATCAGCCACTGTTCATTCTCAAAGCGGGTCATGATCAATTTATCCTGATAATCAATCTGGCCGTCGACGCCATAGAGATTGGCGCGGTTGCGAAATGAGCCATCTGATTGCAGAACCGGAAAGGAACAGGCCAGAATCATCACATCAAATTGTCTGGCAAGTTGCTGATACAGCATTTCATAATCGGCATAAACATCCTGCATCGCATGCAGTTGTTTAGTCAGATCCCTGTAAACCGCTTCGCCGAACAAAGACGCCAGTTCCATGCTGCCATATTCCGGGAACACCAGCAGCTTGGCATCATGCAAAGCCGCCTGACTCACCCACTGCGTCAGCTTGTTCTCAAACTCTGACCAGTGGCTGAAGAAGCCGATATCGTATTGGGCAACCGCCGCTTTGACTTTGCTCATATATAAAATCCAAAATAATCACGTTGAAGTAGCCGCTAAAGCTTGAACGACGGAATGAATATCTTCATCCCCACGAAGGCGGGAACCACGCGGGGATGACATGCCTGGAACAACATCACGTCATTCCCATGGAGGCGGGAATCCAGTTACCACCAGGAGTCTGTATTTAACAACGGACTAGGTGACTTTTAAAGTTTCTTCATCCAGAAGGTCATGGGCTTGGGCGACTCAACATCTTCGTCGAGTTCCTTCCAACTGAAGGAGGTATTGATATCCGGATATTTTTCATAACCGCGCTTACGCCAGAAATTATCCAGCGGCACATAATCGACGGGACGGCGCGGATGGTCATCCGGGCGCTGCACACCGCAGAAACAGCTGTATTCAAAACCACCGATTTCGGCTGCATGTGCTTCACGATGTTCAAAAAAAGCTATACCCGCGCCCTGTCCACGATAAGCAGACAACAACACGGATTCGCCACAATAGAAGATCTTGTCGACATCGTAACCCGCGGCAATAAACGGCGCTTTGACTTCGTCGGTTTCATACTTGAGCGGAATACCGGTCGAGGCGCCCACCACCTTATCACCGTCGAATGCCAATACGATCACACTGTCCGGCGCTTCGATGTAAGTTTGCAAATAGCGTTCTTCGTAAGCGAGGTCCCCATCATACAGATAGGGGAAATCACGAAAGACCTCGATCCGGAGCCGGGCCAGTTCCGGAATATACTGTGTCAGCTTATCACCTGACAGTCGTTCCAGTCTTAACATTGCTATCTCTTAACCTGCGACCTGCGCGATCCAATCTTCCAGATTGTAATAGTTGGTTACACGAGCCACTTTACCGTCACGGACTTCAAAGAAAGCCCCGGCCGGCAAACGGTAAGTCTGGCCAGCGGCTTCCGGCAAACCTTCATCAGTCGACAGATACTGGCCTAATACGGTGAACTCAACTGCAGCGCGATCACCTTCGTCATTGGTGGTGATGGAAATATCAACAATTTCTTCTTTGTAATGGGCGTTCATGCGATCCATAAATTTGGAGAACGCTTCTTTACCGACTTCACGACCGCTCTGATTGACATCATGCACGACATCTTCGGTCAGCATGCCCAGAAACGCGTCCATATCCTGACGGTTGAAAGCAGCATAATAATCTTGCAACAGTTTTACAGTGGCTTGATTCATTAGAAAAATCCCAAAAAGAGAAAAACGGCGGATTTTAGCCCGTAAATGACTCAAAGAAAAGTATAAAATTTTGACTGTAGGATTTGACTAACCACAGCATCGTTCAAAATGAATATTTATCCGCAGATTTCGCCGATTAAGGTCGCCGCGCCGATTACGGATAGGTCTGCTCATCTCTTTTAGAATAATCTGCGTCCATCTGCGTAATCTGCGGATTTATAAAAAATTTCCACTTGGTTCCCACGGGCTCTCCGTGGAAACCTCGTCCAGCACTTTTTAGCGGCGGTTGCGCTGCACAATACCCATCATTTTGTAAGCCAGCATAGACGCCGCAAAATCATAGGCATGGAAGCCCTTAATCGGCGCAAACTCCATAATATCAAAACCGATGATCTCGCGCTGTTTGGCCACCGATTCGAATAGGTTCAGGGTCTGATACCAACCAAGTCCGCCGGGAACCGGTGTACCGGTCGAAGGAAACACCGATGGATCCATACCATCAATATCCAGCGTAAAAAACACTTTTTGCGGAAAATCATCCGGCAAGGTGATGCTGTTGATATTGTTCGGCACCAGTTCGTCACCATCCTGATACAACACGCCGAACTGTTCACGATAAGCCATTTCTTCTTCACAAAAAGCACGAATGCCCAGTTGATAAAGCGGAATGCCCATATCAACAGCGCGTTTCATCACCGAGGCATGGCTTAACAGATCGCCTTCATAGGCTTCACGCAAATCGGCATGGGCATCGATTTGTACAATGCCAAAATCATCAAAGCCGGCTTCGCGCAAACCTTTCAGCACACCATAAGTCACCGTATGTTCACCGCCCAACACTACCGGCATCGCGCCATGACCAACAATCTCGGCGGTAGCATTGGCAATGTTTTCGATCACCTGTTCGGCAGCGACACTGCAATCGACTGGTTCGCAAGTGTAAATACCTTCAACGCACGGTTTGCTTTTACCGTCCCATTCTTCCAGCTGCCAGGAAGCTTTCAGAATAGCTGAAGGCCCTTCATGGGTTCCGCCGCCATAGGAGACGGTCTTTTCATAAGGCACCGGCAATACATGGAACATGGCTTGCGTTGGCAGCGGTTGCTCAATTTCAGAGCCCAGAAATAAGGGATAATCTTTGTTCATGTTTTTACTCACGAGAGTCTGTGTTTAAAGTCGGCGTAACCAAATTCTTTGACCACGCGCAAGGCATCGGTTTCCGAATTCCAGATGGCTATCGCGGGCAGCTTGGTGCCATTGAAAGTCGTGGTTTTGACCATGGTGTAATGACTCATATCTTCAAAAACCAGCCGCTGGCCGATGGCAAGCGGTTCGGCAAAACTGTAATCGCCAATCACGTCACCCGCCAGACAAGTCAAACCGCCGAGACGATAGGTATATGGCAACACCTCAGCTTCATCCGCACCGGTGATATCAGGCCGGTATGGCATTTCCAGCGTGTCCGGCATATGGCAGGTGGCCGAAGTATCCAGGATCGCCTGATTCAACTGATTCCAAGTGATATCCAAAACTTCGCAACTTAGAATACCGGTGCCTATAGCCATCGCCTCGCCCGGTTCCAGGTACACTTCGAGCTGATGACGATTTTTGAATTGCTGGATCAACGCTACCAGTCCGTTGATATCATAACCTTCAGCGGTAATATGATGACCACCGCCAAAATTAATCCACTGCATTTTTGGCAGCAAATGACCGAATTTATCTTCAACCGCCGCGACCGTTCTGGCAAGGGGGGCAAAGCCCTGCTCACACAAAGTATGAAAATGCAGCCCGCTGATACCCTCCAGCACATTCTCATCCAGCTGCGATAAAGGAATACCCAGTCTTGACCCCGGTGAACAGGGATCATAAATCGGCACCGTGCCCTCGGAGTGTTCCGGGTTGATTCTCAGGCCGAAATGCAACTCGGGCCGTTGCTGTTGTGCGGCCAGGCATTGTTCACGGAAACGCCGCCACTGACTGCAGGAATTGAACACGATATGGTGGGCAAAAGTCAGCAACTCATCAATATCAGCCTGACTGAAGGCCGCCGCAAACACATGCACTTCACCGCCATATTCCTCATGGCCGAGTTTGGCTTCGTGCAGACCGCTGGCGCAGGTGCCGCTGAGATAATGATGCGTCAGCGGACCGAATGACCACATTGAGAAAGCTTTTAACGCCCCCAGAATCTTGGCACCGCTGGCTTCAGCGACTTCACTGAGAATCCGCAGGTTTCGCTCGACGGCTACTTCATCGACCACAAAACAAGGGGACGGCAGCCGGTACAGGTCCAGTTTCGAAAAATCCGTGAATTGCATTTAATTTATTTTTTATCCGCAGATTACGCAGATGGACGCAGATTGTTTTGAAACGGTTTTTCATCTGTGAAAATCGGCGTAATCTGCGGATTTATAAACCTTTAATCAAGATTAAAATTATCCAGCTCGACCACTTGCCAAGGCAGACCGTATTTATTCATATCTTCCATAAACGGATCCGGATCAAACTGCTCGATGTTCCACACGCCCGGCTGTTTCCATTTGCCTTCCAAAATCATTTTGGCACCGATCATCGCCGGTACACCGGTGGTGTAGGAAATAGCCTGTGATTGCACTTCTTTATAACAGTCCTGGTGGTCCTTGATGTTATAGATGTAGACAATTTTTTCCTTGCCGTCTTTGATACCTTTGACCACACAACCGATGCAGGTCTTGCCTTTGGTTCGCGGTCCCAGCGTAGACGGATCCGGCAGCAGGGTTTTCAGGAACTGAATCGGCACGATTTGCTGGCCCTGGAATTCAACCGGCTCGATACTGGTCATGCCGACATTGCCCAATACTTCCAGATGTTTCAGGTAGCTTTCGCCAAAGCTCATCCAGAATTGTGCCCGTTTCAAGGTCGGGAAATGTTTGGTCAACGATTCCAGCTCTTCGTGGTACATACGGTAAATATTAAAAGTACCGACCTGTTCCGGACAGGTGAAGCTGGCTTTTTTCGACATTGCCGGCGTGGTCACAAAATCGCCCTGTTCCCAGTGGCGGCATTCCGCGGTGACTTCACGGATATTGATTTCCGGGTTGAAGTTGGTCGCAAACGGATAACCGTGATCGCCGCCATTGACATCAATGATGTCCAGTTCATGGATTTCATCAAAATAATGTTTGGCAATATAAGCCGTGAACACATTGGTGGCACCCGGATCGAAACCACTGCCGAGCAAGGCCGTCAAACCAGCCTGCTTGAACTTATCCTGATAAGCCCACTGCCATTTATATTCAAACTTGGCGGTATCCAGCGGTTCATAATTCGCGGTGTCCAGGTAATCCACACCCGCAGCCAAACAGGCATCCATAATGCTCAAATCCTGATAAGGCAGTGCGACGTTAATGACCAGATCCGGTTTTTCCTGTTGCAAAAGCGCAGTCAGTTCAGCCACATTATCGGCGTCAACCTGTGCGGTTCTGATGGGACGATCCAGCTGTGCAGCGATAGCTTTGCATTTTTCTTCAGTACGGCTGGCCAACAAGATTTCGGAAAATACTTGCGGCAATTGTGCACATTTATGGGTGACCACACCACCGACACCGCCGGCACCAATAATCACGACTTTAGACATAGCTGAATTCCTTTAACCAAGTTCAGAACAGGGGCTGAATTAACGTTCAAAAAAAGTATAACCGTTCATGCTTTCGCGAAATGCGCGCAACATCTGCTGACGCATCGGCACCGAGATCTTGCCGTCACGCACAGCCTGTTCTGCTATACGGCGGAACTGCTCCTGCATCAGCTTCGGGTCGTATTCAACATAACTCAGCACATCGGCAATGCTGTCACCGTGGAATTCACGGACAAAATCAAAGCTGCCGTCTTCATTGATATGCACGCTGACTACATTGGTGTCACCAAACAGGTTATGCAGATCGCCCAAGGTTTCCTGATAAGCACCGACCAGAAATACGCTCAGATAATATTCTTCACCCTCTTTCAGCGGATGCAACGGCAGGGTTCTACGCACGCCATCCGGGGATATAAAGTTATCGATTTTGCCATCACAGTCACAGGTCATATCGGCCAGCACTGCATCGCGAATGGGTGCCTCGTTGAGCCGGTGGATCGGCATGATCGGGAACAATTGATCAATAGCCCAGATATCAGGCAAAGACTGGAACAGGCTGAAATTGCCGTAATAAATATCAGAGAGCAACTCCGGCAGATTCTCCAGTTCCGCTGAAACGCGCCGCGCCTGCGGCAACAGATCGGAGATTTTTTCCAGAATGGCCAGTGTGAGGTTTTCCGCCAACGCCCGATCGCGCAATGAGGCTTGGCCATGATGGAACAGTTCACGGACTTCATCGCGATAGTAAAGCGAGTCGTTGTAGCATTCCTGCAAGTTATCGGCATTGACGTAATCGAGCACACCAAACAGGTTGACGATCAGATCGTGGCTGTCATCCGGCGCTTGTTCAGGAATAATCTCTGGTTTGTGCTCACGCACTTCCAGAATGTTAAACAACAACATGGATGAATACGCCACCAGCGCACGGCCGGATTCGGAGACGATGACCGGATGTGGAATATCCAGCGGATCCAGACTTTCCTGCAGGGTTTCAACAATGTTGTAACAGTATTCGTCGAGCCCGTAGTTCATACTGTGTGTACTGTTGCTGCGTGTTCCTTCGTAATCCACCGCCAGGCCGCCGCCCAAGTCGATATAACCCATCGGTGCGCCTTCTTCGATGAGCCCGGCGTAAAAACGGCAGGCTTCCATCACACCGCTACGGATATTACGAATGTTGGGAATTTGCGAGCCGAGATGACTATGCAATAACTGCAGACAATGCAGCATATCGGCTTTTTTCAGCTGTTCGACCACGTTGAGTAAGGCATTGGTCGATAAACCGAAAATTGAACGGTCACCGCTGTCTTCATTCCAGTGACCTTCGACCATCGAAGCCAGCCGGATACGGACGCCGATCAGCGGATCGATGCCCAAAGCACGGCTACGCTCAAGAATGGTTTCCAGCTCCATTGCTGTTTCCAAGACAAAGAAGCATTTGATGCCCATCTGCCGCGCATACAAACCGAGTTCGATGAACTCTTCATCTTTATAGCCGTTACAGATGATCAGGCTGTCATGGTCACGTAATTGCGACAGGGCAATAATCAGTTCCGCCTTACTGCCCGCTTCCAACCCATGGTGATAGCGACTGCCATAATCAGCAATTTCTTCAATAACATGACATTGCTGATTCACCTTGATAGGAAACACGCCGCGATAGTGGTTCTGATAACCCGCGTCTGTAATAGCCCGGGCAAACGCCTCGTTAAGCTGGGTAATACGCAGATCAAGCAGGTTTTCAATGCGCAAGACAGCCGGCATGTCCAGCCCGCGCTGTTTCATGCCGTTGACGATATCGATAATCGGCACTTTGATGGTTTTATCGCCAAACTGCAACGAGACGACGGCATTACCATCTTCTGAAACATCAAAGTAATCACTGCCCCAGTCACGCACGCCATAGAGACGGGCGCTGAGCTCAGCGCTCCATTCCTGACTCAGGTCCAGCTCATTTTCCAGTGTTGAATTTAAAGGGGGTTGCATGGACTGACTCTCGTAACCGTTATCAAAACGCGGGATTTTCTATACTTTAGATCGAAAATGCAAAGAATTATTACAATTGTAACAACTGTCACTTTACAACGTCGTGACAAGCCCTTCAGATTATCGGCAATTCTTCCGGTACAGCAGTGTCTGTAGCCGGATCCAGATCGGAATGAAATGCTTCTACACTATCGGCCACTTCATCAGGTCGATTAAAGCGTGCGATATGGAACAAGGCCTCGCCTTCATTGACCAGCGGAATGTTGGTGCGGCCGATAACGATGCCTGAACTGGTAGCAAATACTTCGGTTTCTGACTTTTCTTTGCCGTATGGGGCCGCGACCATACCCAGTAAATCGCCTTTGTTGACATTAGCGCCCATCGGTACCAGCATACGGAAAATACCACTTTGTGGCGCACGAACCCAGGCACTGGAGCGGGCCACAAAAGGTTCTCTTTTCTTAGCGCGGCGACTGGCAGCCAACATCCCGATACTGCGCATAACAGTCAAAACGCCTTTAACGCCCGCGCGGATCGACAATTCATTGAAACGCAGTGCTTCCCCCGCCTCGTAAACAATCACAGCGACTTCATTCTGTTGAGCTGCATAGCGCAAAGAACCTTCTATCAGCCCTGAATTAACCACTACCGGCGCGTCAAAAGCCCTGGCCATCGTCTCTACTTCCGGATTGGACAAGTCGGCTCTTATCTGCGGCAAGTTGTCACGGTGAATGGCGGCCGTATGCAGATCAATGCCATGCGTGCACTGACTAACTACTTCGGTCATAAAGGAATTAGCCAACCGTGCCGCCAGCGAACCCTCCTCAGAGCCGGGAAAACAACGGTTAAGATCTCGCCGATCCGGCAGGTATCGGGACTGATTGAGAAAGCCGTAGACATTCACGACGGGAATAGTAATCAAAGTACCGCGCAAGCCTTTCAGGCTTTTGCTTTTGACCAGGCGGCGGATGATTTCAACGCCGTTGATTTCATCACCATGAACGGCAGCGGACACAAATAAAACCGGCCCTTTTCGTCGCCCCCGTATGACCTGAACCGGCATACTCAATGCCGTATGCATATAGAGATCCGGTAAAGGAATTTCGATGATTTTATTCTGGCCAGGTTTGACTTCCTCACCGGCAATCACCAGCAAATCTGCCATATTGTCAGCCTCGGCCCCGGGTTTTGGTTTTACCTTCTTTAGCATTCTTTTCGATGAATTCGATAAGCATATTGGCGATATCTTTGCCGGTCGCTTTTTCAATGCCTTCCAACCCCGGCGAAGAGTTGACCTCCATCACCACCGGACCATGATTGGAGCGCAGCAAATCAACACCACAGACATTGAGCCCCATGGTTTTTGCCGCTCGCACCGCGGTGGCCCGCTCGGCAGGCGTGATTCGAATCAAGTTGGCACTGCCGCCACGATGCAGGTTGGAGCGAAACTCGCCTTCCTTACTCTGCCGTTTCATCGCTGCAACAACTTTATCGCCAACAACCAGGCAGCGAATATCGGCACCACCGGCTTCCTTGATAAATTCCTGCACCAGGATATTGGCTTTCATGCCCATAAAAGCCTCAATAACGCTTTCCGACGCTTTTTCTGTTTCGGCCAGCACTACTCCTATGCCTTGCGTGCCTTCCAGCAATTTAATCACCAGCGGTGCACCGCCGACCATTTTGATCAAATCATCCACATCGTCGGGACGATGGGCAAAACCGGTCACCGGCAGACCGATGCCTTTGCGTGACAATAATTGCAAAGCACGCAACTTGTCGCGGGAGCGGCTGATAGCTACGGATTCATTAAGCGGATAGACACTCATCATTTCGAACTGGCGCAATACCGCTGTGCCGTAAAAAGTCACCGAGGCCCCGATTCGCGGAATCACCGCATCAAAACCGGTCAGGTTCTCGCCCTTGTAATGTACTTCCGGTTTCAACGATGTGATGTTCATATAACATCGCAGCACATCCAGTACACGCACTTCATGGCCGCGCGCTTCAGCTGCTTCGACCAGACGGCTGGTAGAGTAGAGCTTGGGATTACGCGACAGGATGGCTATTTTCATCAACTTTCTCCATCAAGGATTTCTTTGTGTGGCTGTTCATCTTGTTCCAGTGAGCTTTGCCCGGACAAAAAGGACAAAGCGGGGTTGACCACAATATTGCCTGCTGTCATCGCCGTACGGCCCAGCAGCATGCGAAACAGCATATTATCGCGGTTTGTGAGTGTAACTTCTACAGGCCACATCTTCTGTCCCAGCTTTACATTGGTCAGAATCACATAACGTTGTTCGGTATGACCACCAGAGTCAGTGACGTTGCGCTGATCAATAACTGCAGCTTCGCACCAGATCACTGTGTCAGTGTCATCCTGATTGGGATGCAGTCCAAAACGTACCCATTGCCTGCCGTCTTTTTCAAACGGGTCGACCTCAAAGGCATGAATCGCGGAAGTTCTGGCGCCGGTATCCACCTTCGCCTTGATTCTGTCTACGCCCAAATCCGGCAGCGATAACCACTCCCGCCAGCCAACCGCTGTGACTTCATTTTGATCTGTTACGTTCACTTTTAATCCAACATATTTTTGTTCCAATCCTTGACGCTATTTTTCATCTCGGAAATTTCATTATCAGCGCCGCTCACCATGCTTTTGAGACCGGAAACAATATCATCACCATAACGATCAGCGAGAATATTACCGGTCATTACCACAAAGATCGCCATAAAAATAACGTAAAGGTGCGTCAATATAACCCTAGCCATTAGTGTCTCCTCTATAAGTCACGCAATGTAACCGGATTGTAGCGCTTGGAAAACGTTTCAACTTCATTGTCATGAACTGATTGAAGACTGGCAAGCTTTAACTGTCAACGGGTTTCTGATCCGCCGTAGTCCTTCGGCCAAACAGGGTCTCACGCAGACCGATAACTGCTCCTTGTATGTTATTTCCAGGCAATGATGGGCCGGATGCCCAAACGCCGCGTTAGCAGGGATAGTGATAGCGGCCATCACATCCATGTGAATAAGCATGGCAGATTACAACCGTCGCACTTGGCTAGTGGGAGAGAGAATGGCGCTATCTGCCTTGATATAACAAATAGTTCATTGTGGTAATAGTACTGATCTTGATTTCTTTCGGACAAACCCGCTCACACTCACGGTAATTACTGCAACTGCCAAAACCTTCCAGCTCCATTGCTTTTAACAATTTTGCCGGCCGTTTTTTATCCATGTCTCCCTGCGGCAAAGTCGACAAATGCGCGACTTTCGCTGCCACAAACAAGGTAGCCGAAGCATTGGGACACACGGCGACACAAGCGCCACAACCTATACAGGTAGCGGCATCGAAGGCCGCATCAGCCACATGTTTTTCTACCGGTAAGGTGTTGGCTTCACAGGCAGAGCCGGTGCGGATAGGAATATAACCGCCTGCCTGGATAATGCGATCAAAGCTGGTGCGGTCGACAATCAAATCTTTAATCACCGGAAAAGCCTTTGCCCGCCATGGCTCAATCCACAATTCTTTGTCGTCCTTGTAGTCGCGCATGTATTGCTGACAGGTCGTGGTCGCCTGTTGCTTGCCATGTGGAGTGCCATTGATAACAAGGTTACATGAGCCACATATGCCTTCCCGGCAATCAAAATCAAAGGCAACGGGATCTTTGCCTTCCAGAATCAACTGCTCGTTGAGGGCATCCAGCATTTCAAGAAAAGAAGAATCCTCACTGGCATCGACTTCTTGCGCTTCGAAATAGCCTTCCGCGTCCGGACTGGCTTGTCGCCAAATATTCAGTTTGAAAATCATTGATAGTTTCTTATGCTGGGTCGGACAAAATCAAAATGCAGATCCTCACGGTACAGTTTGGGTTTACTGATATCGCCACTGTACTGCCAGGCTGATACGAAGGAATAATTACTATCGTTGCGTTGTGGTTCACCCGCCTCGGTCAAATGCTCTTCCCGGGCATGGCAACCACATGACTCTTCTCTCTCCAGCGCGTCCAGGCACATCAGTTCCGCCAGCTCAAAAAAGTCAGCCACGCGCCCTGCCCGCTCCAAAGTCTGATTCATCTGGCGGCTATCGCCGCTGATTCTGACTTTCTGCCAGAACTGCTGGCGCAATTCACGTATCTCATCAATGGCGTTAAGCAAAGTTTGTTTTTCGCGTGCCATTCCGCAGGCATGCCAGAGGATTTGCCCCAGTTGCCGGTGAAAATCATCGGGCGTGACTGACGGCGCCGGCGCATTCATCAAGCGCTCAATGCGTTGCTGCGCTTCCTGTAAAGTTTGTTGTGCCTGCTGTCTATAATTCTCCGGTTTCAATGGCTGCTGTTTGGCCAGATAATCTGACACCGTGGTAGGCAGAATGAAATAACCATCCGCCAACCCCTGCATTAAGGCGCTGGCACCGAGACGGTTGGCACCATGATCGGAAAAGTTGGCTTCGCCAGCGGCAAACAGACCATTGATGGTAGTCATTAAATTGTAGTCCACCCATAAGCCGCCCATAGTGTAATGCACCGCCGGGTAGATACGCATCGGCGTTGTATAGGGATCTTCAGCGGTAATACGTTTGTACATCTCAAACAGATTGCCGTATTTCTCGCTGATAGCCTCCAGCCCCTGGGTTTTGATGGCATCGGCAAAGTCCAGATAGACACCCAGTTTTTTGCCATCAATCTCAAAACCGACACCGCGGCCTTCATCGCAGATCAATTTGACTGCACGTGAAGCAATATCACGCGGCACCAGATTGCCGAAAGCCGGATACATACGCTCCAGAAAATAATCTCGATCCTGCTCGGGAATCTCTTCCGGACGTTTATCACAATCGGCGATATTTTTAGGTGCCCAGACCCGACCGTCATTACGCAAAGATTCACTCATCAAGGTCAGTTTTGACTGCAACTCACCATGCTGCGGAATGCAGGTCGGGTGAATCTGGGTAAAACACGGGTTGGCAAACAAAGCCCCTTTGCGATGCGCACGCCAGATAGCGGAGGTATTGCAACCTTTGGCATTGGTCGACAGGAAAAAGGCATTACTGTAACCACCGGTGCACAACACCACACAATCAGCCAGATGACTTTCCAGTTCACCGCTGACCAGATCGCGGGTGACGATACCGATGGCCCGTTCACCCTCCATAATCAAATCCTGCATTTCACAACGGGAATAATGGGTCACGGTACCCGCAGCCACTTGTCTGCTCATCGCCTGATAAGCGCCCAGTAATAATTGCTGACCGGTCTGGCCGCGGGCATAAAATGTACGTGAGACCTGTGCCCCCCCGAATGAACGGTTAGCCAGATAACCACTGTATTCACGGGCAAAAGGCACGCCTTGTGCGACTGCCTGATCAATGATCGATGTGCTGAGTTGCGCCAGACGAAAGACATTGGATTCCCTGGCTCTGAAATCTCCGCCCTTGATAGTATCGTAAAACAGGCGCCAGACACTGTCGCCATCGTTTTGATAGTTCTTGGCGGCATTGATCCCCCCCTGCGCGGCAATACTGTGCGCGCGGCGCGGGCTGTCCTGAAAACAGAAGGTTTTCACCTTGTAGCCCATTTCGCCCAGTGAAGCTGCCGCTGAAGCGCCTGCCAGACCGGTGCCGACCACAATCACCGTATACTTCTTGCGATTGGCGGGACTGACTACCCGCGCGTTGTATTTATGCTGGGTCCAGCGATCCTGAAGTGGTCCCTTGGGTGCGTGACTGTCCAGCTCAAAATCGTTCATGCGGTTATCCAGATATAAACAGGCACACTTGCAAAGCCAGCCGTCAGTAACACCACACTACTTATAATCAATGTTTTGTACATACGGGAAGTGATGCCCAAGGTTTGCAGCACATTAACCAGCGAATGCTGTAGGTGCATCGCCAGGATTAACAAACCCGACAAATAAAACAACACCATCAGCGGCGATTTGAACCAGTGAACCAGTTCTGCTCTGACCCTGGTGGTATCCATGAACAAAGTCTGGCCGATATGCACCAGAATAAACAGCAGCAACAACGCAATGCTGATCGAAACCAGTGGCGCCGGCACATGCAATTTGTCATGCTTGCGGTAGCCTTGCCCCCGCGCCTGGCTGTTCTTGATTCTGATAACAACTGCCGCTTTGACATGAATCAGCAACGATACCAACACAATAATCAGCAAAGGCCATCGAACCCAGGTTTGGTTGTAAAAATCATAAAAGCGGCTAAAGCCTTCACTGGAAAAGAAGCTCAAGTTAGTGAGCATATGAAAGACCAGGTAAACAGTCATCGCCATGCCCGCCAGCGCCATAGTGCGTTTTTGAAGTTGCAACAGTTTCATGCTCAGCTTTCCATATCCTGTCTGGCATCTTTACTGTCCGGACGCGGTTTCAGTTTTTCTTTTTCGATTGTCCTGATACAGCTGTTCCAGCGCAGAATAGATTCATCATTATGCTCGGGCCGAATCTGCTCGGCCATCTGGTAAAACTGCAAGGCTTCGATAAAATAGTCATAGGCAAATACACGCGCCATACTCTGTGTCAGCATAAAGCGGGCACGCCTTTCATGCAGCAAGCCGGTGTAATAATAACGCTGGTATTCGCTGTGGAGTTTTTCCACCGCATCTTCTATCGATTTGACCTGTGTTTTTTTACCGGCGTGATGCAGTTGGTCGCTAAGCGCAAGAATGTATAAAACCAGTGCCTGCTGGTTATCAGGATCGATATGGAGAATATCAAGGCAGATACTTTCGGCAATTTCCGGTTCCAGCAGTGAGCGGTATTGGCGGGCTTTGTCCAGGGCGAGATCAATCGAATCGGCATGAATATCGTGTAATGTCAGATCCATCAACTTCCCCCGTTAGTGTCATATATCTTATATAAGAGTTGCAAATATCCAATCTAGACTAAAGCCGGCAAGTTTTCAATAGACAAGCAATTTATATATTTTGTTACATAGTACAAAATACCCATTTCTGGTATCTTTAAACGCTTTTTCAGACGGTTGTTGCGAATCACTCATGCAAAGAAAAATTCTGGTCACCAGCGCCCTGCCTTATGCCAACGGATCGATTCACCTCGGTCATCTGGTGGAGTATATCCAAACCGATATCTGGGTGCGGTTTCAAAAAATGCGTGGCCATGAATGTCACTATGTTTGTGCTGATGATGCCCATGGCACCCCCATCATGTTGCGGGCGCACAACGAAGGCATTACGCCCGAACAATTAATCAGTGATGTCAGCAAAGAGCATCAAGCGGATTTTGCCGAGTTTGCAATTGGTTTTGATAATTATTACAGCACCCACAGCCCTGAAAATAGGGCTTTGGCCAGCCAGATCTATCTCGCCAACCGTGATGCCGGCCATATCGAGGCCCGCACCATCAGTCAGGCCTATGATCCGGAAAAAGAAATGTTTCTGCCGGATCGTTTTATTCGTGGCGAATGCCCCAAGTGCGGCGCCGCCGATCAATATGGCGACAACTGTGAAGCCTGTGGCTCCACCTATGATCCGACTGAACTGAAAAATCCGGTTTCAGCAGTGTCCGGCGCCACGCCGATCACCAAAGAATCAGAGCATTACTTTTTCAAGCTGGGTGACTTTGAACAAACCCTCAAAGAGTGGACGCAAAGTGACCATCTGCAACCGGAAGTCAGCCGTAAACTCAATGAATGGTTCGACAGTGGCTTGCAGGACTGGGACATTTCCCGTGATGCGCCCTATTTCGGCTTTGAGATACCCGATACAGACAACAAGTTTTTTTATGTGTGGATGGATGCCCCTATCGGCTATCTGGCCAGCTTCAAAAATTACTGTGACCGCACCGGCATCGACTTCGACGCATTTATGAAGCCGGGTAGTGATACCGAACTCGTCCACTTTATCGGCAAGGACATTATCTACTTCCATGCCCTGTTCTGGCCGGCGATGCTGGAAGGTGCCGGTTTCCGCCAACCCGACAACATCTACGCCCACGGCTTTCTGACGGTTGATGGCAAAAAGATGTCCAAGTCCCGCGGCACCTTTATCAAGGCCCGCACTTATCTTGATCATCTCAGCCCCGAATATCTGCGTTACTATTTTGCCGCCAAACTCGGCAGTGGCATTGAGGATATCGACCTGAGCCTGGATGACTTCCAGACCCGTATCAATGCAGATCTGGTGGGTAAAGTGGTGAATATTGCCAGCCGCTGCGCCGGATTTATCAGCAAACGCTTTGACGGCCGCTTAGCGGCTGAATTAAGTGAACCGGCTTTGTTCAGAGATTTCAGCAATCAGGCAGAAGCCATTGCCAAACGTTATGAGCAGCGTGAATTCGGTCAGGCCATGCGTGAAATCATGGCACTGGCTGATCGCGCCAACCAGTACATCGACGAAATGAAACCGTGGGTGCTGGCCAAAGAAGAAGGTAAGGAGACGGAAGTTCAAGCTATTTGCACCATGGGCATGAACCTGTTCCGCGTTCTGCTGGCCTATCTGAAACCGGTATTGCCCCGCACTGCCGAGCAGGCTGAAGCCTTCCTCAATATTGCCCCTATGAACTGGGCTGATATTGAAACGCCATTACTGGATCACACCATCAACAAGTTCAAACCGCTGATGACCCGCATTGAAAAAGACAAACTCGATGCCATTCTGGAAGCTTCAAAAGAAAATATGACCAGCAAAACAAAAACAACCGACAACGTACAAGCTGACAGCTATATCGACCCGATTGCCGCTGAAATCCAGTTTGATGACTTTGCCAAGATCGATCTCCGTATCGCTAAAATCGTTAATGCCGAACATGTCGACGGCGCCGACAAACTGCTGAAACTGACGCTGGATATCGGTCTGGGAGAAAAACAGGTGTTTGCCGGTATTAAATCGGCCTATTCACCGGAAGACTTGATTGGCAAACTGACCGTGATGGTTGCCAACCTCGCACCGCGTAAAATGCGGTTCGGTCTGTCGGAAGGCATGGTGCTGGCTGCCGGTCCGGGCGGTAAAGACTTGTTTATCCTGAACCCTGATGCCGGCGCCCAGCCGGGTATGCGGGTTAAATAATTCCCGGACACCCATCATTCCCGTGTAGGCAGCGACCACGCGGGAATGACGAATGTATCGTTATAACACCATCAATGATTTCTATGGCTGCCTGTCTAAACTTGAATACAAGGTTTACCAAGCCACCCGAATTGTAAATTAAGCTGATATTCACGCGCAGGCGGGAATTCATAAAATACCGAAAATACTTGTTCTGTGGTCAAAACATTGGCATCTAACGCAACATTAGCGCCATGAACCATCTCTTTTAGGGGATCAACTGCTACCATTAGCCCACCACCACCACAAAAATAAACGCCCGGTGACCATGCCATGACACGCCAGCGCGCTTCCAAAAAAGAGATCCTCGGCTGGGCAATGTTCGACTTTGCCAATCAGTCCTATACTCTACTTATCATTACCGTCATCTTTGGTGATCTGTTTACCCGGCTCATTGTCGGTGATGCAGAAAACAACTACCGGCTGGGTAACCTGCTGTGGAGTTTGTCACTGGCAACTGGCTACCTGCTTGTTGTAATAACCGCGCCCTTTCTGGGCGCAGTGATGGACCTCAGCGCCCGGCGCAAGCAATTTCTGTTTATCAGTTATCTGGTTACCGTGATAACAACCACGCTGCTGTACTTTGTTGCTCCCGGCTACATCCTGCTCGGCATGCTGTTAATTGTGGTCTCCAACTATGCCTATTCAATTGGTGAATCTTTTATCGCCAGCTTTCTGCCCGATTTGGGACCAGCCAAAGACCTTGGACGGATCTCTGGTTTCGGCTGGGCGCTCGGTTATGTTGGCGGTCTGGTAGCAACCGGTATCGCGCTGTTATTTCTTGGCGAAGTCAGTGCCGACAACTTTGACAATGTCCGTTGGGTGGGGCCGTTTGCCGCTGCCTTCTTTCTGCTGGCAGCTATACCCACCTTCCTCTGGCTAAAAGAAAACGGCACCCCGCATCCCGTCGGTCAGGCAGATATGTGGCAGCAAGGACTGAAACGGGTCCGTAGCAGCCTGACCTATCTGACCGATTATCATGATCTGCGTATCTTCCTGCTTTCAGCTTTATTTGCCATGTCCGGCATCTACATCATCATCGCCTTTACCTTTATCTATGGTGCTCAGGTTATCGGCTGGGATGAGCGGATGCGGGTATTGACCTTTATCACCGTACAAGTCACCGCCACTGCCGGTGCCATCCTGTTTGGCTGGATACAGGATCGTATGGGCAGTCGTTTTACCTACGGCTTTACCCTGCTTTTCTGGATCCTGGCCATCCTGTTAATCTGGCAAACGCCACAACTCACAGCCTGGCTCAACCAGTTTGGTCATGAATTACAGATGCAGGATGTCTTTATTGTCGTAGCCGTTGCTGCCGGACTTTGTTTGGGGGCGACCCAGTCGGCCAGTCGCGCCATTGTCGGGCAATTAACACCGTTAGCAAGAGCGGCAGAGTTCTTCGGTTTTTGGGGCCTGTCCCACAAACTGGCCGCCATTATCGGTCTGGTCGGTGTCGGACTGATGCAGGCCTGGGTCGGTTTGCAAAACGCCATTCTGCTATGCGCACTCTTCTTTGCCCTGGCATTTATAGTCTGTCTAAAGGTCAATTTCCCCCGCGGCCAGGCTGTGGCAGAACGCTATCGCGAAGATAGCCAGCCACATTAAACTACAACGCTTTCATAGCCAGTACAGCTATCAGTAGGCTCAGACGCCAGGTCAATGGGGTCAGACACTGAGGGACCCCCACGAATAACTCATTAAAATCAGAAAGATATTATCTAGATTTGCCAGTCCTTCATGTTCAGTATATGAAAGTCGCCTGAGCAAATTCCAGCACAGGCTTATGCATTCTCAGTCTATGGTCATTTCCTGTCCTTGAGAAAGAATCCCATTCCCTCTCCCCTGGCGGGACAAATTCGCCAGGAGCGACTTATGGATGACCCTTTTGATTTTCTTTCGCAGATGAAACGCTTTTTCTTTCAGAATAATCTGCGACCATCTGCGTAATCTGCGGATTTATCAAAAATACCAGCTTGCAAGTTTGTTTACCGATACACCTCTTCATGGCTGCCAACATTAATCGGAATAATCCGTTCATCATGAATAATCAGCTCAAGCGTCAAGCGGTAATTGAGATTGATAGAGACCGAATGCAGGCCGGATAAACGCCCCGTCAATGGATGCAAGCGAAGTGATGGATGGAAAGGGTTTTGCTCCAATAGCAACAATATTTTTTCATATTGCGATCGCAACTCAGGATGACGTTTTGCAAAGCGTTTGGCGCGTTTCAGATAGCTTTCCGTAAAAAGCAGCTGATACGCCATTAATCGAACAATTCTTGAATATGTTCAGCAACAGATTGCGTTTTAAAAGCTTTGTTTTCGATATCACGGCGGCTTTCCCACAAGGCGGCCTCCAGCTCTGCCTCACGAAGCTGCTGATAGTCCTCCACGCGCATCACGACATACTTTTGCTTGCCACGTACCGTAATCATCGCCTCGCTATGGCCACGGAGTGCTTCCTCTACACTCGACACACCTTTGGTTTTAATATCGTTTGCAGTAATCATCTTATCGCCCCCTTAACAGTACTATTAATAGTACACTTAATAAAGCTTTTTAATCAATGGGAATCAATGGCAAATCAATGCCAAAATCAAAAATAAAATCAATGGGGTTAATCAATGGGGTCAGACACGATCGAAAATATCTCACGCTTTTTTGTCTTTGAATCGTTGAGATTTGCGATCCCCTCCCCGCGCACTGGGTGAAACACGTCTGCCAATCAACTTTTCAGCCTGCGTTTTAAATCGTTCGCTACCCACCGCCCAACCTTTGTTTGTGGCTCTTCGCAGATCGTCTATCACACTTGCATCGACTTGCTCACTGACTAACTCCCGATAGATTTGTTGACGACGGACATCATCTTCAGCCAGCTCAGAATAAAGCTCATGTGGAGTTATCAACTCATCAGACTTACCCAGAGCATTGGTATGATAGCTCGACCAACGGTATTCTGCGGGAGACTGCACCATCCCGGCACGAACAGGATTCATTTCGATATAACGATAACAGGTGAGTGCGTAGCGGTCGCTGTCAATCAGTGCCGACTTATAGCGCCCTTCCCATAATGTCCCGGTGCGTTGATAGCAATGATTGAAATATTGAACATAACGACGACCAACACTCTGCATAACCTTGCCGATTGCCCCTGACTCCAGTGGCGTCATCAACAGATGAACATGGTTTGTCATTAATACATAAGCATGCACTTGACAGTCATAGCGGTCACAGGCCTCTGCCAGTTTTTCGAGATAGAAAACATAATCCTCGTCAGCAACGAAAATAATCTGACGATTGTTGCCACGGATAATAACGTGTTGGGAATGACCCAGTAGTTCAAATCTTGGTAGACGTGCCATCTTCAAATCCTTTTGAAACATTCCTTCATATCCTAACGTCTGCTCTACAAACAAAAAAGCCCCGGATTGCTCCAGGGCTTTTTCGCATCTTTCAGATCAAATCAGAATCAATCGTGTCTGACCCCTTTGATTCCTTTGATTCCTTTGATTCCTTTGATTTTTGATTTACTCTTTAGGCAGATACTTAGTTGGGAAGCCACCTGTTGCTGTGATGGCCCAGGTTGTACCAGTGTCTCGGCAAGTACCAGTATAAACTACTTGGCCACCGGCTAACTGTGGAATTGCGGTGTTATAATCAATGGTCACAGTAGCAGTTGAGGCATCGACACCTGCAACAGTGACAGATTCGATATACTTATTGCCGTTAGCGTAGTCAGTATTTGTTGGCAACTCCAGAGTAGCATTAGTTTGACTTGCTAAACTCTCAGCTTCACTGCATGCGACGCCGAGCGATGTTCTTGCCGGTGAAGAGGCACTAACACCTTCTTGGACTTTTGCTCTGATGGTGTAGTCCTGATAGGCAGGGATCGCAATAGCCGCCAAAATACCAATAATCGCAACCACGATCATCAGCTCGATCAATGTAAAACCTTGTTGTGTTTTTTTCATTTCAATCTCCTTGTTGATGAAACCAGCAAACCCAAATTTGCTGTTTAAATTGATGCTACTTTTATGCCAATAACCAACACGCTGTTTTATATTGGTTTAGTCCAGGGCTTAATAATTAAAAGCAACCATCAACGTCATAAAGTGACCATATTTGTCAGTACCGGCAATATTCCACTGCCCGTTGAAGACGCTCAGCCTGAGGATAGATTTCAAAGCCACGCTTTGCTACATCACAGTATGCCGGTTTATTACCCAGAAACTCATAGGCATCCGTGAGTTTTTGATACAGATCCACATCCGGGCGTTTAGTGAGGTATTGTTCGCCCCAGTTGGTGTAAAACTCGACATTGTCTTTTAAACCATACTGCATGCTGGAATACATCATCGCGCTCATATCTATCCATTGCGCCTGGTCGGATAAATACGGATTTTGCTTGGCAATTTGTAATGGATTTTCCCGCTGCTCGCCTTTATAGAAAGCGACAAAGTCCCAGTTTGAGCGGACAGTATGCAATAAGAACAAGATAAATATGCCCACTATCGCCCAGAGACTGATGGCAGCCAGTTTATTGGCATAAATGGTCAGGCTGTTATTTCTGTTTGTAAGTTGATGGCTGAAGGGTAGCGCCAGCAATATCACCAACACAAACCAGTGCAAAATTGACGTATAGAGTGGCAGCTCCACCTGGGTGTGCAGAACAATGGGCAACAGCAAGCCTGTATAAGCCAGCCCTCTTGACCAGCCTGTTTGCCGTAATGCCCGCAAAACACCAATAGCAACCAGAACGATCCCCATCAGGGCTATCAGGCCGCCTTCCACTAGCCATTGGATAATTTCATTGTGCGGATGGCTGACTATTTGCTTGGGTAATGTGCCATCCGGATTTTGTTCAAAAAAGGCTGGCCGGGCAAACTGGAAAACGCTTGCAAAACTGCCAACGCCATGTCCGAAAACAGGTTTTTCCGCCACCAGATCCAGTGAGATTTTGTAAATACCCAACCGCGCTGAACCGGAATAGCCCGATTGCATGGCTACCGTTTTATCAATCGCTTTTGAAGTTCCGGGCAGAAGGCCTGCTGAAAAACCCATCACGATGGCCAGTAAAATGGCCGCAGAGAAACGACTGTTTCTGAGTAAGGGTCTGCGTAAAGCAAAAATTAATAACGGCACGGAAATAAACAACGTCAGGGCGCCAATACGCGAACCTGACACACCCACAATATACGCTGACAACAACACCGTGATGACCAGCAACAGTTGCATAAACAGCCGGCGTTTATACAACAAAGGTCTGGCAGCCAGGAACAGCGACAGACTGATCACCGCCACCAGAAAAGTGGCCTGATTGTTAATCTGCTGAAATAAACCGGAAGGCACACCATTAGGTGATTTGGGTAACAGATAAGGCATATCCGCTTTTAACCAGATCTGGGCAATGCCGATTGCGGCATGGACCAGCCCTGACAGGGCAATGATATAAAGTAGCTTGTCCCAACGCCCCTGTTTGAGATTAACCGCCAGCACCCGCGTCAGGTAGTGATG
>NZ_JAPDMV010000018.1 GCF_026319305.1 Methylophaga sp. OBS4 | reverse complement strand
CCGGATCAGTTACATTAGCCAGCAAATTCGGTGCTGATACTGGTGTGTCTTCGTCTGTGTTGACTGCTTCATCAGCATCATCCAGATCATTCACTGGGTTAATGGTAATAGTCAGCGTCGAATCATTAGTGTCTGTACCGTCTGTCACCGTATAGGTCGCAACTGGTACATCACCGTTGTAATCCGCTTCAGGCGTGAAGGTATAAGTACCATTTGCATTGATAGTCAGACTGCCTACTCCAGCCATCACCGCAGTTTGGCCCGCTGTATACACCGTGCCATCGCCTGCGACCTGGAATTGCGTAATACTGTGTGTATCACCCACATCCGGATCAGTTACATTAGCCAGCAAATTCGGTGCTGATACTGGTGTGTCTTCGTCTGTGTTGGCTGCTTCATCAGCATCATCCAGATCATTAACGCCCTGAAGATTGATTGTTAAATCTGCAAAATTACCATCATTGACACCATCACTAACCTGGTAGGCATCAACAAAGTTGATTGGATCACCCTCAACACCTTCGCCAAGAGAAACAAGGTAATCAATACCAACAGAGTTCAAAGCAAATGAATATGAACCATCTGATTGGATAGTCAGAGTTCCATATTCGTGATTGATGACGATGGGTGCATTTAAGACTTCCAGGACACCATTGCCAGGATCTGCATCACCATCTTCATCAGTATCGTTATCTAAAACATTGCCATCTACAGAATAGATTTCATCAGAGTTGTCAGTGATTTGGTTGGAATCATCATTCGCAACAGGGGTAGTGTCATCGTCAAAGATGGTGACGATGGCAGAGTCGGCATCGGGATTAATGGTGGCATTAGTTGCACTCAGCAACATAATCTCGAAGCTTTCATCGCCTTCATCAAGGTGATCCTGAACAATGGTAATGGTCACCGGGAAGCTGGTAGTACCGGCAGGTATTGTCACTGTGTCGGTTAGAGAACCATTAAACCAGTCATCCGGATGGTCTGCACTAATAGGTCTGAGTTCATAAGTAACTTGAACATCCTGATCAAAGACTTCGCTGAGGGTGATCAGGAAGGTCACATCGCGTGTTTCGCCACCACCATTCACACCATCGGTGCCTTCCAGCACATTCACTGCATTGCCGTTAACAATAACCGGGAAATCTTCGGTAGGTTCGCCGTCACTTGGCGGTGGATTTTGTGGATCTTCCACATCAATTTCGACTTCAACCGAGACACTGACAACGGGAAGAGGCTCTTCCTCATCAAGAATAATGATGTCTTCTTCCGGCAGGTCGAATTCGTTAGTGACACCAACTGTGTCAAAACCAGCATCAGGCGTAACTTGTGGACCAAGATAGTCGACAAATACCGCTTCGTGGCCTTCGTTACCGCCTTCTACACCTGCACCAGCGGCAGTGGCTTCGGCCAGCTCAGTGGGATCAGCGCCTTCCAGCAAGGCTTGTTGAATAGCAGCAACATCGTCTGGCACGTCTGCGTCAGACTCGGCAATAATAGGGGCAGATGGGTCAAAGACTTCGCTGTCCAGCAATGCCTGAGAGCTTCTACCCAAGTCCATAATGCTGCCGTCAGCAAATTCGATTTCGACTGCACCCGCCGCGCCGGTAGTAATCAGTTCATCGGCGTAAACCCTGTCGCCAACCTGTAATGTTCTTATCGAACCGTCAGCAGCCGTAGCCGTGACTTCACCAATTAAAGCTTTTACAACACCAATTTGAGTAGCCATATTTCTCTCCCAAGAAAGCTCAACATCCATAAACGGGCTGGCAACAGTCCATTCCTTGATTGTCATATTGCTCTGCTGAGAGAGGGAAATCTATTGTACCTTGGTACTAATTGTGAAATTTTTTATGGCAGGATAATTTGAGTCTAAAGTGCTGTGGTACTGGCTTCAGCGCTAAAAACGCTCATAACGGGGATAAAATTTCTAACTAAATTTTAATCTTTTTCTGATTTAAAGCCCCGCCACTGCGGTGTATTGGAGCCTAGAAAACAAATCAGCATTTTTTGACTGATTTCAGTTGCTGCTGTTCAGTCATCGCCCTCACGGCGAGTCGATCCAACAATTCCGTGACCAGTTTACGGGGCAACCAGGCTTCACCATCAAACACTACGCGTACGGCTCTGACAATTGCCGACCGCTGCTGACTGGTAATATAACCCCGGCAGGTAAATCCTGAAGCCTGCAAGCGTTCGAAATCCGGACTGTCATTACTGATAATCAGCGTCTTGGTCTGCGGGCTACGCAGGCTGATCAGCAAACAAAGTTCATCAGCACTGATGGGACTGGCTTCATCTGAAACAATGGCGATATCGGGCGTGATCTCACTCAGCCTCAATAATAAGGGTTCGGGCTCAGCATCATCCAGCATCGTCACTGCAATATTGGGCTGATTGATCAGCAAAGCCTTTTCATGTTCAAGGTCTGCGCCGATCAAGCAGACATTGATCATGTGTAGGCTTTCAGTAGGGTTGTTATCAGTTGCCATTGCTGCTCCCAACCGGTCAAAGGGGATTGGCGATAACTGCTTCGAACATATTGCTGCATATGGCCTTCAATAATCGTCAGCAATAAATTGGCAGTTTCATTCACCGGACGTCCGCCGGCTTCGGTCAGACTGAGTTCACGTTCACGCAGGATCTGTCTGAACTGCGTTTCCAGCCGATCAAAAAACTGGCTGACCCGTTGCCGTAAACGCTCAGTCTCCCCTGTAAGCGCAGCCCCGACCAGTACACTGCTGATACCGGGGTTTTTAGCACTAAACCCCAGCACTAATGCCATGATTTTTTCAATCCGTGACACGGCATTATTATCTTCATCTAGTATACGCCGGATCAAGCCAAATACGGTGTCTTCAGCAAAGCTTATCAAACCTTCGAACATTCTGGCCTTGCTGGGGAAGTGACGATATAGTGCAGCTTCAGACACCTTCAGGCTGGCAGCCAGCTTGGCAGTAGTAATACGTTCTCCGGGATTTTGTTCCAGCTGTGAAGCTAAAGCTTCCAGGATCTGCTGACGACGAGAGCTTTTTGCTTCCGCTCTGCTTGTTTGCTCGACCTCACTCATCGTCCGCCTCCGCGAATTAAGGTGCCCACACCTTCGTCAGTAAACATTTCCAGTAATACGGCGTGCTGAACCCGGCCATCAATTATATGTGCCGTGGTTACGCCTGCCTGCACCGCATCCAGCGCACAGCCAATTTTTGGCAACATGCCGCCATAAATGACGCCTTCATCAATCAGATCATTGACCTGTCTGGCATTCAGCCCTGTCAGCAACTTGCCGTCAGCATCAAGCAGCCCGGCGGTATTTGTCAACAGAATGAGTTTTTCCGCTTGTAATACCTCGGCAATTTTGCCCGCCACCAGATCGGCATTGATATTGTAGGACTCGCCATCTTTACCGACACCGATAGGCGCAATAACAGGAATAAAGTCACTGTGAATCAGCATATCGATGACACTGGTATCGATGCTGGCAACTTTACCGACATGCCCCAGATCAATCAGTTCGGAAACCTGTACCGAAGGGTCGGTATTGTCACGCGCCACATGCAGTTTTTCAGCATAAATCAGACTACCGTCCTTGCCGGTCAGGCCCACGGCCCTGCCACCGTGGTTGTTGATCAGGTTAACAATGCTTTTGTTCACCTGACCGCCCAGCACCATTTCGACGATATCCATGGTTTCCCGGTCAGTAACCCGCATACCGTTAATAAACTCGCTCTGCTTACCGACCCGCTCCAGCAGATCACCAATCTGCGGGCCGCCGCCATGCACAATAACAGGATTGATGCCCACGGCTTTCATTAACACCACATCGCGGGCGAAACTGTTTTTCAGCGCCTCATCCACCATGGCGTTACCGCCATATTTAATGACCAGCGTTTTCCCTGAAAAACGCTGAATATAAGGCAAAGCTTCAGTCAAAACCTGGGCGATATGTGTGGCACGTTGTGTGTTTAAACTCATTATTCCATTCTTCTTAAAAAAGCAAAGACAGCGTCGGTTTTATCTGCAACATTTGCTGAATAAAGGCTTGTTTGATCTGTTCCATCTCTTCCTTGCTGCTGGCCTCAAAGCGCAAAGTCAGTCCCGGCACGGTGTTAGATGCCCTTACCAGCCCCCAGCCATTGGGATAATCTACCCGCACGCCGTCTACGGTCGATATTTGTCCACCGATAAATTCAATGTTCGCTTGCAACTGTTCGATAAACCGATGACTTTCACCAACCGGCATATCCACTATTATTTCCGGCGTCGTCACGCGCCGGGGAAGAGCGGCAAATACCTGTGTCGGCGTCCGCTCCAGTGGATCAGCGGCGAGGAATTCTAACAAGCGCGCCGCCGAGTATAAAGCATCATCAAAACCATACCAGCGATCGCGGAAAAACAAATGTCCGCTCATTTCGCCTGCCAGCTTGGCATCTACTTCGATCATCTTGTTCTTGATAACCGAGTGACCGGAAGGTGACATTATGGGCTGGCCACCGGCACGACTGATAATTTCTTCGAGCAAATTGGTGCTTTTGACATCATATATAATGGTCGCGCCCGGCTCTCGTGCTAATACATCCTGCGCCAGCAAAATCAATAAGCGGTCCGGCCAGATAATATTGCCCTCCGCATCAACAACGCCCAGCCGGTCGCCGTCACCGTCAAATGCCAGCCCCAGTTCAGCTTCATGTGACTGCACCGCTTTGATGAGATCCTGCATATTTTCAGGCTGGCCGGGATTGGGGTGATGATTCGGAAAATTCCCATCGACTTCGCAAAACAGTTCTGTCACCTGACAGCCCAAAGCCCGCAGCAGTTCAGGCACAACGCTACCGGCAACCCCATTGCCGCAATCAACCACAACGTTCATGCTGCGTCTGATAGTGATGTCGGATTTGAGGTGCTCTATGTAGTCAGCGGTAATATCCTGTTGTGATACCTGCCCATGACCGGTTTTCAGCCGCCTGTCTTTAATGCGTTCATACAGACGGTGCACGGCTTTGCCCGCCAGCGTTTTACCGGCAATCACCATTTTCAAACCGTTGTAATCAGCCGGATTATGACTCCCCGTAATCACGGCCCCGGTGTTTGTCTGCAGATATTCGCAGGCAAAATAGACCATGGGGGTAGGAACACAGCCGATATCGATCACATCACAGCCAGCGCTTGCCACACCTTTGACAAAGGCCTGTGTCAGACTGTCGCTACTGAGACGGCCATCGCGACCCACAACCAGTTTTGTCTGGCCTTGATCCACAGCTTCACTGCCCATGGCCTGCCCCAGTTGCTGCATCACCTCGGCATTCAACTGCTGTCCGACAATCCCCCGAATGTCATAAGCTTTAAAAATTTCCTCATCCGGCAGCGTCATTACGGCTGACTGATTCATTGACTTCTGTGAAGCCTCCGCCAGCGCTTGGTCAACAATCAATTCCGAATCGGGAGATAGCGGCAGGCTTTCTTCCGCTGTAACTTCAGGCTCAGGCATACTGACAACTGATGCCGCTTTCACGGCTTTTTTGGGAAAGGCCAGTTGTTGAATGGTATCGCGGACGGGCCTTAATTGCGTCAGGACGATGGGATAATTTTTTTCCAGGTTTTGCCGTTGCAGATCGGTCAGTTGCTGCCGCAGAGAATCCGCATCCATCGATACAATCTTGCTGAACCAGTGCTGATTTAACCGCCACACCACCGCCAGTAACACCGCTATCACCACCATCAATAACCCGATATCGGCAACACCCTCGGGTTTGGGCCAGTAGTGCAGCTGCCAATGGCTGCCTGATACAGGCTGAATCATGGGGGCGGCACCCTGCTTGTACTCAGGATTGCCGAGTTGTGTCAATACCGCCTGGTTGGATGTTCCCTGCGTTAATTCTGCATAACCATGGGCAACAAATTTATCGTCAATCAGGCTGTCCACCCGTTCTGGTTTGATCGCCATTAACAACGCGGCTGGCTGCTGACTGGCGGAAGTTTCAACCTTGTGCACCAGCAAAATGTGGGCGGCATCGCTACCTGGCTGAATCATCGCGGCATCGGCCTGTTTGTTATCTTTGAGCTGACGCAGGCTGTTCAGTGTAGCGAAAGTGATTGGCAGGCATCCCAAATCCGTAGGCGCCGATATATCACCGATCAGCAAACAGAGCTTGGACACCTCAGGCAGCGCAGCACTGTAACGGTCTTGCCATTGATTAATGCGATCAGGATCATTCAACGCGACCAGCTGCTGCGTGTCCGGCAGGCTGGCCAGCTGTTGCAACTGGTTTTGCCAATCAGCGACTCTGGTCTCGACCGTCACCGCCATGGTCTGCAAGGTTTGCTGTTGATATTGCGATTTTTGCTCTGCTTGTTTAGCCAGATAATAACCGTGATACGCGCTGAGCAGACTCAGTAACAACGCCACCGTGATCAGCAATAAAATAAAACTGATCGATTTCTGGCCGATTTTACGTGCGAGCTTCACCGCTCACCTCCGCCCACGCAAAGGATTAATTTAGTGACGTCCGGTGTGACCGAAGCCACCCGTGCCCCTCTCTGATGTGGTAAATTCCTCCACACGTTCAAACCCGACCTGGACAACGGGAATAAACACCATTTGCGCAATGCGTTCGCCGATATTGATTTCAAAAGCTTCCTGCCCCCGGTTCCAACATGAAACAAATACCTGACCCTGATAATCGCTGTCAATCAGGCCCACCAGATTACCCAGCACAATACCATGTTTGTGCCCCAAACCGGAGCGGGGTAACAGCACCGCCGCCAGGTCCGGCTCATCAATATGTATAGCCAGGCCGGTCGGGATCAGGATAGTTTCTCCGGGCTTGAGTATCACCGCTTCTTCAAGGCAGGCCCGCAGATCCAGTCCGGCAGAGCCGGTCGTCGCATAGTCCGGCAACTCTATGCTGTCGCCGAGACGTGGGTCAAGAATTTTCAGTTGAATTTTTTGCATAAAATCTTTCTATTATCAGAGTCATTAAATCCCGAGCCAACTGACCTTTAGCTGCCAGCGGCAAAATCTGTTCACCATCAGCCCACAACACTTGCAAGGCATTGTCATCAACCGCAAAACCTAAACCGTCACCCACTTGATTAGCGGCAATCATATCCAGGCCTTTTCGCTGTAATTTATCCCGGGCATAATCCGCAACATGGCGGGTTTCGGCGGCAAAACCAACGATAAAAGCACTGTTATTCTCGCTGTTTACCACACTGGAGACAATATCCACCGTCGGCTCCAGCAGCAATTCCAGCTTGTCGTGTACGGTTTTCTTGATTTTGTTGGCTTCAAAAGCCACCGGTTTAAAGTCAGCCACGGCCGCACAACTGATAAAAATATCACTCTGTCCAACGTGATCCATGACCGCTTGCTGCATTTGTTCAGCGGTTTCGACATCAAACCGCTCGACACCTGCCGGAGTGGTCAAGGCAACCGGACCGGCTATCAGTTGCACTTCAGCGCCGGCTTCCTTCGCAGCCTGGGCCATGGCAAAGCCCATTTTTCCGGAACTGCGGTTACCGATAAACCTGACCGGGTCAATGGGTTCATAGGTAGGGCCGGCAGTAATCAACACGCGTTTCCCTTGCAAACGACCGGGTACCACCAGATGCGATAAGGCTTTCACGATATCCAGCGGCTCCATCAAACGCCCTTCGCCCTGTTCGCCACAAGCCTGATCGCCACTGGCAGGGCCGATTATCTGCACGCCCTGAGACCGCAGTTTGTTGAGATTTTCCTGTGTCGCCGCGTGAGACCACATTTTGTTATTCATTGCCGGTGCAATCGCTACCGGAGAGGCCGTTGCCAGATATAAGGCCGTTAATAAATCATCCGCCCGCCCTTGGGACAATCGGGCAAGGGTATCTGCACTGGCCGGTGCAATCAAAACCCAATCGGCCCAGCGCGCCAATGTGATATGGCCCATAGCAGATTCCTGATCGGCATCCAGCAGTTCCATCGCCACCGGATGACCGCTCAGCGTCTGCAAGGTTAACGGCGTAATAAACTCTGCGGCACCCCGGGTCATTACCACCCGCACTTCAGCCCCTTCGTCACGCAGACGACGGATCAGATCGGCGGATTTATAAGCAGCGATGCTGCCACTGACACCGACAACAATATGCTTGCCGGCAAGCGAGCGCTGGTCATTCATGCTTTTTTACTCCCATAGCCAGCTCACGCAAGGTCAGATCACCCAACACTTCAGCCTGGGCATTGCCGATATCCTGTAACAGTTTGTTCACGTCCTGGTCGGCCAGGCTTTTTATCGTCCAGTTGCTGTTTTCTTCCGACGTTCGCAAGCAATTCAAAACCGCGGCCACTTTAATTGAGGCAACATCCTGTGCCGGCACATAACGGGTTTCTTCACCGGCCAGTTCGGCCAGCAGGCCACCTTTTTCCAGATTATTAAGCAGCTCCTGCACGGCGTTATTAGTCAATCCGGATCGTTCTTCCAATGCCTGTACAGTCAAAGGCGGCTGGTTTTTACAAAAACGTCTGGCAATAACGGTCATCAGCCACAAACCTTCTTTCTCACGTAATCTGGGACTCAGCGTCAGCGGTTTGCCCGCCATCTGTACCAGTTTAGGATGCTGCAGATAAAACGCCACCTGCGAACCGGTTAGCAAGATAAACCACGCCAGATACAACCAGATCATAAAGAAAAACAGGATGGCAAAACTGGAATAAATCGCTGTGTAGTTAGTTGAGGAAGCAACAAATGACGCAAACAAAGTACCAATCGAGATCCATAACACACCCGCCACCGTGGCACCGATCAGTGCCGGACTAAAATTGACCTTGGTATTGGGGATGAATTTATAAAGGAAGGTAAATGCCAGAATAATCATGATGTAAGGCAGTAATTTAGTGACAATGAGCAATAATGTGCCGAAAGGTTCAATGGATCGCAGTTGTTGAACCACTTCGTGATCAAGCACTGTCGTCGCCAGGCCCAGCGCCGAAAACACCAGTACCGGCCCAATCATCACCACGCTGAGATAATCGGTAAAGCGACGGGCCAGCGAGCGTGACCGTTTTACCCGCCAGACAAAGTTAAAGGCGTTTTCGATTTTCTGCACCAGGGCAATGATAGTGTAGAACAGCATCGCCAGACCCAGCGACCCCAGCACACCGACTTTAACGTTTTGCACAAAGCCGATGATATTGGCGGTGATTTCCGGCCCTCGTTCTCCCAGCGGCTCCAGTAATCCAAGCAATAACGGCTCCATCTGATTGTGTACACCAAAGGCTTTCAGCACAGAAAAAGCAACAGCAATCAGCGGCACCAGCGATAGCAGCGTCGTGAACACCAGGCTCATCGCACGCAGATTCAGTTCACCGGTAGCCAGCTCCCTGATCATAATGTAGGAAACCCGCAGCGTATTCAGCCACAATTGCCACAAGGCGGAGGCCTGCTCCGGAATTTCCTGCCACAGCGATACATGGAAAAAGTGTCGCAACTGCATCAGTTTGGCGTGGAGTCGTTGCGAATAAGGATTAGTCATAATACTGTTTACACCGGATTGTCGATATCAATGAAATGATGGCGGATATTGAATCTTTGTGCCAGCTCCTGCCCCAGCGCCTGCACACCATAGCGCTCAGTCGCATGATGTCCGGCAGCAATGTAGTTGATACCCAGTTCGCGGGCAAGGTGCACCGTTGGCTCTGATATTTCTCCGCTGACAAACACATCCAGCCCCAACTCCGCCGCTTGTTGCAAATAGCCTTGTGCGGCACCGGTACACCAGCCTATCGTGGTAATAGGCCGGTCGTGCCCCTGAATCACCAGCGGCTCACGCTGCAACGTCTGACGAACTTCGTCAGCAAACCGGGTCAATGTCAGCGATTGCCGCAGACAGCCACACAGCGCAAGCGCCGGGTCACCGGTACCGGAGATGCGGCCGTCAATCTCGATGTCGAGTAAGCGGGCCAGTTGGGCATTATTGCCCAGAGAAGGATGGGCATCCAAAGGCAAATGATAAGCCAGTAAGTTGATATCGTTTTCCAGCAGTAGTTTCAGCCGTCGCTGTTTGATACCGACGATCCGGGGGTCTTCACCACGCCAGAAATAACCATGATGTACCAGAATGGCATCAGCCTCCCGTTCCAGTGCAGCCTCTATCAAAGCCTGGCTGGCGGTTACCCCGCTCACCAGCGTTGTCACCTGTTCCCGGCCGGCAACCTGTAACCCGTTGGGGCAGTAATCCTGAAAGCGTCCCGGCTCCAGCGTCTCGTCCAGATAGGCGAGAAGTTCAGTTCGGGTTATCATCAACGTAATCCTTGTGACCAATAAGCCATCACTATAGCAAAACGGAGAATAAAACGATGGATGCAGTGAGTATCATCGCTCTCAGTATGGGCGCGGCCTGGGCCAGCGGTATCAATCTATACGCCACTATCTTTATGCTCGGCTATATGGGCATGACCGGTAACATCGTACTGCCAGAAGAATTACAGGTATTGAGCAACCCGATGGTCATGACGGCAGCGGGTTTCATGTACTGCGTTGAGTTTTTCGCCGACAAGATCCCGGGCGTGGACTCCGGTTGGGACAGCTTGCATACCTTTATCCGTATCCCGGCAGGCGCCATGCTGGCTGCCAGCGCTGTCGGTGATGTGACGCCGGCGGTGGAATTAACCGCGGCGATTCTGGGTGGCGCGCTTGCAGCAGGCAGTCATACCACCAAGGCAGGCAGCCGTTTGCTGATCAACACCTCGCCCGAACCGGTTAGCAACTGGGGCGCATCCATTACTGAAGACTTGCTGGTGATCGGCGGTTTGTGGGCCGCGTTGAATCATCCGGTGCTGTTCCTGATGGCCTTGGTGTTGTTCATCATTTTGATGATCTGGCTGTTACCCAGGCTGTGGCGGCTGTTCAAGGTGATTTTCCGCCGTATCGGCAGCTGGCTGGGGTTATGTGAACCGCCGCCCCCGGCAGAGCCAAAACCATCGACTGACGAGCAAACCAGAATCACGAAAGATTCCAGTTAATCTTTTCGTTTATAAACACTGCCAAACGGTGTGCGAACCAGCTCAAAAGCATCAGAATAGCCACTGATGGTTTCCGAGGCACCCAGAAACAGATAACCGCCCCGGTTCAGTGTTTGCGCCATACGTTTCAGAATGTCCTGCTTGCGCTCAGCCGAGAAATAAATCAGCACATTACGGCAGAAAATAATGTCAAAACGGCCCAGCGTTGCAAAGCTCTGCAGCAGATTCTGTTCTCTGAAACTGACGCGCTGCCGGATATCCTCTTTTACCCGCCAACTTTCACCCACACGGGTGAAGAACTGCTGCCGCCGTGATTCCGACAGTCCTCTTCCCAATGCCACACTCTCATACTCGGCCAGCCTGGCCTGACTCAACATCGAAGTGGATATATCGGTGGCAATAATCTGACTGCCAGCCAGCCGGCTGTTTGGCACCCTACGGGCGTACTCGCTTAATGTGATGCTGATAGTGTAAGGCTCCTGACCCGACGAACAGGCGGATGACCAAATGCGCAGCGGGCTTGGTCGTTGCTGCTCCAGCGTGGGTAAAACGACCTGCCCTAATGTTTCAAAAGGTGTGCCATCGCGAAACCATGAGGTTTCGTTAGTGGTCATCGCATCAATAACCGCATCGCGTAAATGGCGGGGCTGTCCAAGCCTGATAGCGACCAGCAAGTCAGCTACATTGCTGATTTTCTCTTCTCTGAGCAGCTTGGTCAGCCTGCTGACAATAAGATATTGCTTACCGTCACCCAGCAGAATACCGCAGGCATCTTCAAGAAATTGCTTGAAGCATTGATAATCAACTGAACTGATTTCTTGCGTTTGCAGCATAAGAGGCTTTATGAATGAAACTGACAGAATATATCCCATGTATCGGCCGCAATGCTTAAACATTTACCCAAACATGCGTTAAAGTGCAACCTATACTTTATAAATATGGCCGGGCTGATTCATCCATGAAGAATATTTTGATTACCGGTTGTTCCAGCGGCATCGGTTTTACTGCTGCGCAGATTTTACATCAACGTGGTTTTAATGTAATCGCCACCGTACGCAATGCTGATGACAAAACCCGACTTGAACAGACGGGTCTGACCGTCACCCTGCTTGATCTGAACAATGAAAACAGTATCAGCCAGGCTTTTCAATTCACACTGGACACTTTTAACGGGCGTATAGACGCCTTATTCAATAATGCCGCTTATGGTCAGCCCGGCGCGGTAGAAGATCTGTCCAGATCGGCATTACGGGAGCAATTTGAAACCAATGTATTCGGTACTCAGCAACTGACCAACCTGGTCATCAAACAAATGCGGCAACAGGGTCATGGCCGTATCATCTATAACAGTTCTGTACTGGGTTTTATTGCGCTGGCTTATCGTGGTGCCTACAACGCCAGCAAATATGCCATCGAAGGTCTGGCTGATACCTTGAGACTGGAGCTGCATGGCAGTGGCATTCATATCAGTCTGATTGAGCCGGGGCCGATCTTGAGCCACTTTCGCGCCAATGCTTTTGCCAAATATCAGCAAAATATCGACAAACACAACAGTGCCCATCACCAAGTCTATGAAGCAATGGAGGCCCGCCTCAACAAACAAGGCCCTACAGCACCTTTCACCTTACCGCCGGAAGCCGTGGTCGCCAAACTATTACATGCGTTGCAGGCTAAAAAACCGAGCATTCGATACTACGTGACATTTCCCACCTATCTGTTTGCGATTCTGAAACGGATTTTGCCGGTTAATGCACTTGACTGGGTATTGAGAAAAGTGTCTGATAATGAAAAGCGATCATAGTTAACGCCTGGGGGCGTGTCGTATTCGCATAGGAACGGATTTTATATATGGCGAAAATCTCGCGTGACAGCCTTCAATGGCAGACAGCCGTAAGAACCTTTATCAGTGTGCTACTCGCTGGTGTAACGGCGCTGGCAGTATCCAGCTACCTCTATTACCAACACGCGACTAATGCCAATCTCAATTGGCTTTATTTTGTACTCTACTACTCACTTGCAGCATTGGTTTTACTGGTCTTTGCCGGACTTTTTGCTATTAGAAATTATCAGGCCCTGGCGCGGCCATTGGACAACCTGGAACGCATCACCCATGCCTTACCATTGCTATCATCCAAAAAATACGATGAAGCCAAACAGATTTTCCAGCAAATCGAGAATCAGACCCATCTAAAAGAAATTGGTGAACTGCAGGCGGCATCATTGCAGTTATCGAGTATTCTCGAACAGCTGGATGCCAATGTTATTCAGCGCACACGCACAATCAACGCTACCAATGAAGAACTGCGCGGTGAACGGGACTTTGTAAAAAACCTGCTTGATACTGCACAGCTTATCATTCTGACTATTAATGAAGATTTTCAAATCACCATGTTTAACGACTACGGTGAAAAAATTACCGGCTATACCGAATTGCAAGTCCTCAACTCGGATGTCGCGCGTTTTTTCCCTGCCGGTAACTGGACTGAGGCACAGACGTTTTTTCACGAATTATTTGCTGGCAATCTGCCCATCGCCCAGCAGGAATCAGAACTCATTGACAAGGACGGCCGCATCCGTCACATATCCTGGTTGCATTCCAGACTGGAAAATCACGCATCAAAGGCCGTTTTGCTGTCGGTCGGTCTGGATATGACCGAGAAAAAAGAAGCCGAGAAACGCATCGTATGGATGGCAGAACATGATCCGCTCACGGATCTGTGCAATCGCCGCAAGTTTACTGAAGAGTTTGAGAAATCCCTGCGTACCGCCATACGCTACAATCACAACAACAGCTTGTTATTTCTTGACCTGGATCAATTCAAGGATATCAACGACACCAGTGGCCATGGCGCTGGCGACGAATTACTTAAAATCGTAGCCAAAACACTTAAGCGTGTTACCCGTTTCACAGATCTGGTTGCAAGATTAGGCGGAGACGAATTTGCAGTGCTGATGCCTGAAAGTGATGAAATCGGCGCGGTGATACTGTCCCAAAAAATCATCAGTGAGCTGAGTAGAATCCAGCTTGAATATGGCAGCGTTAAACATAAAGTTTCTACCAGTATCGGTATTGTTAACTTTCCGATCCATGATGCCAGTATTCATGAGTTGATGGGCTTTGCCGATCTGGCCATGTACAAGGCAAAAGCCAACGGCAAAGGTAGTTACCATGTTTTCTCAGGTGATGACCACACTATCGAACAGCTTGAAACCCGCGTGTTCTGGAAACACAAAATCGAAGAGGCGCTGGAACATAATCTGTTTGTCTTGCACTACCAGCCGATTTTGAACATCGAAGCAAACACCATTCAGCATTATGAAGTGCTGATACGCATGCGTGATCCTAATACAGGGGAAGTGCGTATGCCCGGTAAATTTATTGAGATTGCCGAAGAGGTGGGCCTGATTCAGAGCATTGATCACTATGTCATTCAACACGGGATGCGGAAACTGGCGGCAATGCAGAAAAAAGGCATGAAAACCAAACTCGCGATCAACCTGTCGGGCTCTATTGTCGATGCCCCGGTACTGTTGCCGCTGCTGAAAAAACTCATCAAGAAATTGGCCATTGATCCAACCGGATTGATATTTGAAGTAACGGAAACGGCGGTAGTCTCGAATCTGCAGCAAGCGAAACTGATGATGACTGCGGTCAAAGCCCTCGGCTGCCAGTTTTCGCTGGATGATTTCGGTGTCGGTTTTGCCTCCTTCAACTACATGCGTGAACTGCCCGTTGATATCATCAAAATAGACGGCATATTCATTAAAGACCTTGATAAAAATGCAGATGACCAGTTATTTGTCAAAGCATTGATTGACGTTGCAAAAGGTCTGGGACGCAAAACCATCGCTGAATTTGTCGAAAATGAGGCCGTGTTAAACATGCTCAGCCAATATGGCGTTGATTATGCCCAGGGCTATTACATAGGGCGGCCTGACTCCGCTATCAGAAAAGATGAGAACTGGCATCCTTCTCAGGCCAGTCCAACCGTAATTACTTCTCCCCTGGACTGACTGGTGCTCTTTCATGCCGGGTTCCGCAACCCTGTGACGTTTTGACCTGAACGCTGACAGACCAACTGAACGCAACAATATCAAATTGAAAGAACACCAGCTTTATCGCTTATTCGTTGGGCCGTGAGAACACAAACACCAGATAATAAGCCATCGCCACAAAGCCGGCACCACCGACAATATTACCCAAAGTCACCGGAATAATATTGCTGATAAGGCCATGCAAAGACAGGTTCGCCAACAGAGCTGCATCAATACCACTGGCAGCAACAATACTCGGATCCATTGAAGCCAGGATGGCAACAGGGATCATGTACATATTCGCAATACAGTGTTCAAAGCCCATTGCCACAAAAGCTGAGATCGGAAAAAGAATCGCCAAGACCTTATCAGTCACTGTCCTTGATGCGTACACCATCCAGCTCGCCAGACACACCAGCACATTGCAGAAAAGACCGCGCACGAAGGCTTCCGTCATCGTATGATCGACTTTTGACAGACCCACCTTAATGGCCGTCGCACCTACCAGGTGATGGGCATTGTCCAGATAACCTGACAAGTAAACCAGGTAAACCATAACTAGTGCGCCGATGGCATTACCGATATAGACGATACCCCAGTTACGCATCAGCCCCCAGAATCCCACTTCGCCTTTTGCATAGGCCATGATGACCAGCGTATTACCGGTGAACAGTTCGGCACCGGCAATAACGACCAGGATAAAGCCTAATGAAAACACCAGGCCGCCCACCAGTTTTGTTATGCCGTATGAGGCATGACTGTCAGTAATTACCAGGTTATAGTACATGGCACCAAAAGCGATGAACGCACCAGCCATCAAAGACAATATCACCAGCGGGAAAGCGGGCATATTCGCCTTAACCACACCGAGTGTTTTCACTTTTTCAGCGACTTCCGCTGGCGTGAAAGCATCAACGAACTTGCCAAAATCAGACATCACAGCTTCTCAGTTTCAAACAAAAGCTGACAATTATATCAAGCACCTAATCTATACAACCAGGTAGATACCTATTTAGTAGAAATAAATATAAAAAGCCCTGACTCGCAGGGCTTTTTATCAGTGCTTGAAGACCAGTTTATCGTTGTCTACCGACACGCTAATCGTATCGCCTGCATTAAAGCTGCCTGACAGCAGATCCTGTGCCAGCGGATTTTCCAGTTCATGCTGGATCACCCGTTTCAACGGCCGAGCCCCATAAACCGGATCGAAACCGGCGGCGGCAATCATATCCAGCGCTTCGTCTGACAGTTCCAGCTTAATCTCACGTTCGGCCAGCCTTGCACGCAAATGCTCCAGCTGAATATCGGCAATAACGCGGATTTGTGCTTGTTCAAGGGGATGAAACACCACCACATCGTCAACACGATTGATAAATTCAGGGCGGAAATGCTGCGCTACAATTTCCATCACCGCCTGTTTCATCTGGGCGTAATTTTCCTCGCCTGCCATTTCCTGAATCAGATTGGAACCCAGGTTGGAAGTCATCACCACCACGGTATTGCGAAAGTCGACGGTACGGCCCTGACCATCGGTCAGACGGCCATCATCCAGCACCTGCAACAAAATATTGAACACATCCGGATGCGCTTTTTCCACTTCATCCAGCAGAATCACCGAATACGGTTTCCGCCTGACAGCTTCCGTCAGATAGCCGCCTTCCTCATAACCGACATAACCAGGAGGCGCTCCAACCAGCCTGGCGACCGAATGTTTTTCCATAAACTCGGACATATCAATCCTGACCATGGCTTCTTCGGTATCGAACAAAAATGTTGCCAGCGCCTTGCATAGTTCCGTCTTACCAACCCCGGTCGGTCCCAGGAACAGAAAAGATCCATTGGGACGGTTTGGATCAGATAAACCGGCACGGCTGCGGCGAATTGCATTAGCCACGGAAGTAACGGCTTCATCCTGTCCCACCACCCGCTGGTGCAGGGCTTCATCCATTTTCAGTAACTTATCCCGCTCACCTTCGAGCATTTTGGATACCGGAATGCCGGTCCACTTGGAAACAATTTCAGCAATTTCTTCCTCACCGACTTTGTTACGCAGCAGCGTAAACTCCTGCATCTCGGCCTGGGTGGCCATATCCAGTTGTTTTTCCAGTTCCGGAATGCGGCCATATTGCAGTTTGGCCATTTTTTCATAGTCAGCATTGCGATTGGCGGCATCCAGTTCCAATCTGGCTTTTTCCAGTTCTTCCTTGACGTGCTGACTGCCATGCAAGGCGGCTTTTTCCGATTTCCAGACTTCTTCAAGATCGGTGTATTCACGTGCCAGTTTCTTCATTTCGGCTTCGAGTGTTTCCAGCCGTTTTTTTGAGGCCTCGTCGCTTTCTTTCTTCAGTGCCACCCGCTCGATTTTAAGCTGAATCAGACGCCGTTCGAGTCTGTCCAGCACTTCCGGTTTGGAATCAATTTCCATACGGATACGACTGGCCGCCTCATCAATTAAATCGATGGCTTTATCCGGCAGATTGCGATCGGTAATATAGCGGTGTGACAAAGTCGCGGCAGCGACAATCGCCGGATCGGTAATATCCACCCCGTGATGCAGTTCGTAACGCTCACTGAGGCCACGCAATATCGCAATGGTGGATTCTACCGTCGGTTCACCTACCAACACTTTCTGGAACCGTCGCTCCAGAGCTGCATCTTTTTCCACATACTGGCGATATTCATCCAATGTTGTCGCCCCGATGCAATGCAACTCCCCCCGTGCCAGCGCAGGTTTGAGCATATTACCGGCATCCATCGCGCCTTCTGCTTTACCGGCTCCGACCATGGTGTGAAGTTCATCGATAAACAGAATAATCTGACCTTCCTGTTTGGAAAGATCATTCAATAAGGCTTTTAAACGTTCTTCAAATTCGCCACGGTATTTAGCACCGGCAATCAATGAGCCCATATCCAGTGACAAGACGCGTTTGTGTTTCATGCCTTCCGGCACTTCCCCATTCACGATACGCTGGGCCAGTCCTTCGACAATGGCGGTTTTACCAACACCGGGTTCGCCAATCAGCACCGGATTATTTTTGGTGCGACGCTGCAATACCTGGATAGTACGGCGTATTTCATCATCACGGCCGATAACAGGATCCAGCTTGCCGCTCTCGGCACGGGCAGTCAGATCAATCGTATATTTCTCCAGCGCCTGGCGCTGTTCTTCGGCATTGGGATCGGTCACACGTTCGCCTCCACGCATTTTTTCGATTACAGCTTCCAGCGCGGCTTTGCTGGCGCCATGTTTTCGCAATAACTCACCGGCCTGATTTTTGTCTGCCACCACCGCCAGCACAAACAGTTCGCTGGAAATATACTGGTCCTGTCTTTGCTGCGCCAGTTTGTCGGTCTGGTTGAGCAGACGATTCAGGTCTTGTGACACATGAATATCACCGCTGCCGCCTTCAACACGGGCACTGCGCGATAACTGCTGCTCCAGATCAGCCTGGTATGCCGGCACGTTAACGCCACTTTGTGCCAAAACCGGTTTGACGCTGCCGTTTTGCTGAGCCAGCAATGCCAGCATCAGGTGAGCCGGTTCGATGAACTGATGATCACGGCCGACTGCCATGCTTTGGGCCGCTGCCAACGCTTCCTGAAACTTGCTGGTTAATTTATCAATTTGCATGGGTTATTTCCCTTGAAAAAGTGTGTCATCAGGAAAGTGGGGAAAATAAATCGGAAAATCAAGAGCGGCCGCAATAAAACATCATTTGGTAACAGGTGTTTCTATTGCCAGGGTAATCTCCTCCAAGGCTTTAACCAGCTCAGTTCCGGTAACCCGAATAGGCGGCGTCAGCGTCAAAGTCACCCGACTGGGTTTAAAAGGGGCGAGCATGACTTTACCTTCAGCTGCAACGCCATCAATACGCACCGGATACACTGGTGCCTGAGACCAGGCAGCTAAACGGACAACACCACCTTTAATCCGGCGTGGCGGATCAGTATCAAGATGTATCGTGCCATGGGGAAACAAGGCGATCACTTCACCTTGCGCCAATGCCCGCAATGCCTGTCTTAAAGCCTGTTCGGGCTTACCGGCCCTGTCAACAGGAATGCAACCCGCCGCTTTAAATAACCAACGCAGTCCGCGCCGTTCATATTGCTCTCTGGCGATCAGAAACCGCAGCGGTCTGCGACTGGCACTGGCCAGCAAGAACGGATCCAAACCGGAAACATGATTCGCGACCACGATAGCGCCCCCCTTGTCCGGCAGATTCAATTGCGTATATTTCAAGCCATGCCAAAAACGGCAAATCAGCCGTGTCCAGCCGTCTAACCAGTTAATGTAAGCACTGCCCCAGTCGGCACCGGCATGGCGTTCACCAATCCAGACAATAAAGGCCGCGATACCAAGCAGCGCAAGAATCAGCAGCCACATATCAATCTTGAAACAGAGTCGGGTCACCGCGGCCGACCCTGATCACCTCAGGCAAATCGTCGATAAATTCAATCACTGTGGTCGGTTCAGCGCCACAGGCACCGCCATCGATGACCAGATCTACCTGCTTGCCGATACGCTCAACAATATCCTCGGCATCGGTCATTGGTAGTTCATCGCCTGGCAAAATCAAGGTTGAGCTCATTAAAGGTTCGTTCAACTCTTCCAATAAAGCCAGTGCGATGGAATGCTCAGGAATACGCAGACCGATACTTTTTCTTTTCGGATGTTGCAACCGTTTGGGCACTTCCTTGGTGGCGGGCAGGATAAAGGTATAAGGACCGGGGGTATGGGCCTTTAACTGGCGAAACACGGCATTATTCACTTTTGCATATAAAGACAGCTCGGACAGATCACGACAGACCAGGGTAAAGTTGTGCTCCTCATCCAGTTGGCGCAGTCGGCGAATACGGTTCATCGCGGTTTTATCCCCCAGGTGACAGCCAAGTGCATAGCCTGAATCAGTGGGATACACCACCAAGCCACCACCTCGAATAATATCGCAGGCCTGTTTTATCAGCCGCAGTTGCGGGTTCTGGGGATGGATCTGGAAAAATTGGCTCATGACTTACCTGCACTTTCTGCCGTAAAAAGGCACATCATACACAAAGCCGTGCAGCTCATTGCCATTGACTCCATATAGGTGTCACAAACGGCGGCATCGCTGTGCTTTTACCCAGTTCGGTCCAGGCATTGTCGGGACTGTGGAAGTCCGAGCCACATGAAGCCAGTAACTCAAAATCGTTAGCCAACCTGGCCATATTCCTGACTTCTTCAGGATGCTGATTACCGGAAGAGACTTCGATGCCGGCACCGCCAAGTGCTTTGAACTCCGTCAGCAGGCGGCGGCGTTTTGTCGCGGTCATTTTGTAACGTGCCGGATGCGCAATCACAGCCTGTCCGCCAGCGGCATTGATCCAGCCCACTGCATCGGTCAGCGATGCCCATTCTCCGGGCACATAGCCAGGTTTATTTTTCACCAGAAATCGTTTGAATACGTCTTTTATATCCCGTGCGTGACCCTGGTCTACCAGAAAACGGGCAAAGTGCACCCGTCCCAGCATGGTTTCAGAAGCATAAAGCTTTGCCCCTTCCAGCGCCCCGGCAATACCGGCTTTTTCCAAGCGCCGGGCTATGATTTCAGCCCGAAGCTTACGATAGCGACGCAAACCGGCAAGGCCCTGCTGCAAACCCGCATGGCCAATATCAATGTTCAATCCGACAATGTGAACGGTCGTACCGTGCCAGCTGACAGAAACTTCCACACCGGCAATAAGTTCTATATTTGCATGCTCCGCAGCTGCCCGCGCCGCCTTGATTCCTTCGGTACCATCGTGATCAGTCAGTGCCAGATGAGTGACACCTTGATTATGAGCGCGTTCTACCAGTGCTTGCGGCGTTAATGAGCCATCGGATGCGGTGGAATGTGTGTGTAAGTCATATTGGGCCATAGTTCACATTCTATACCGAAACAACCTGGACCTGCGCGTATCAGAGCCCATGTAAACAGTCAGAACAAGGCGCAGTCTGCAGCGAATGGCTATTCCCTTGGCAAAGGCTGCAACGCCGTGCTGACTGTTTACATGGGCTCCCGCAGGGCAGCTTCTTGTCTCGCTGATATCGTGCATTTCCAGGTTGTTTCGGTATACGTTAGAATGCTGATGTCTGTATTAATGTAGCGAATGTAATGAAACTGTTTTTTGATTTTTTACCCATTGTATTGTTCTTTGTCGCCTATAAATTCGGCGGTGGCGATTATGTCTTCAACGGCCAAACCTACCAGGTAGAAGGCATTTACGCAGCGACAGCTGTGATGATCGTGGCCAGCCTGTTACAGGTAAGCTATTCCTGGCTGCGCCATCGCAAAGTGGAACGCGCCCATCTCATCACGCTGGTTCTGGTGGTATTGCTCGGTGGTGCCACCCTGTGGCTGCAAAATCCAGACTTTATTAAGTGGAAACCCACAGCCGTCAACTGGCTATTTGCCTTGGTATTTGTCGGCGCCTATTTGTTTACCGACAAATCCTTGCTTGAAAGAATGATGGCCGAACACATCCAGTTACCCGCCAAAGTCTGGACAAGGCTGAATATGGCCTGGATCCTGTTTTTTATCGGTTCCGGCCTTGCCAACCTTTATGTTGCTTTCAATTTCGAGGAAGCCACCTGGGTGAATTTCAAATTATTCGGTATGCTGGGTTTAACCATCGCCTTTGTCATCGCCCAGTCGATCTATCTGGCCAGACACGCCGTCGAAGTACCCAAGCAATAACAAGGTTTTATTATGCTCTACGCCATCATCAGTGAAGATAAACCCGGTAGTCTGCCGAGACGCTTGCAGGCCCGTCCTTCCCATCTGGCCCGTTTGCAGGCGCTGCAGGATGAAGGGCGCTTGATTCTGGCCGGTCCCCACCCGGCTGTAGACAGCGAGGATCCCGGTGAAATTGGCTTCAGCGGCAGTCTGGTGGTCGCCGAATTTTCTGATCTGCAAGCCGCCCAGCAATGGGCAGATGCCGATCCTTATCTTGCTGCGGATGTATATGCTCAAGTCACTGTTAAACCATTCAAAAAAGTGCTGCCATGACTACAGTTGAACAAATCAAACAGGCGTTGCAAAAGCTTGATCCCGAGCGGGTTGAAATTGAAGACGACAGCGACAAACACGCAGGCCATGCAGGCAATACCGGCGGCGGCCACTATAATTTGCTGATAGTCAGTCAGGCTTTCGAAGGCCTGCCACTTATCAAACGTCATCGACTGGTTTACGACCAGCTTGATACATTGATGCAGACACAGATACATGCCTTGAGCATTCAGGCTAAAACACCGGCAGAGATCCAGCGGTAGCCGGTATCATCTGATCATGGCCGAGCAACCCGATCGCAAGCAGCAGAACCAGGCCTTTCTGCAGGAGCTGGAACGACAGCGTCTTAATAAACCTTGTAATCGGGTGATTGACCTGCGCGGCAAAGTGGCCGGTGAGTGTCAGGCCTATCAATTCGGCGAACGAACGCATTATCTGGATGATCGCGCCTACCTGCTTGCCCGGCAGTTAATGGCACGTTTTGATGGCCGCTACACGATCGGCGTATACGAAACGGTCTTGAAGGCACTGAAGAAACTGGCTCAGTCTGATCCTCCTCCTCCCCCAACTCATAGCGGACCACAGCTGATTCAAGTCGATGAGGCTTTGCAACGCAGTGGCCAACGGGTCGTATTCAGCACTCCGGTCAGATTGCGACTTGAAGATGTGCTGTACAACGGCAATACGGTGGATATTGCCAGCCGTGCTATCAGGGTCGCGCTGAAACGCAGCTATTCTCTGCATCTTGGCGATCGGGTTCTGGTTGAGTTTGTTGATTTCTATCAGCAGACCTCGTTGCCTTTTCTGCAACAGCTGCCGTTTGACATTATCAAGCTCGATCACGATGCCACCTACACCACCATTGTATTATCGCGAACGGATAACAGCGACCAGGCGGCCAATGACTGGCTTGAACAATGGGTAACCCAGCATGCAGGCAGCCGGCAACTTGATATTGATAACGAACTCATTAATCTGGTCAGCCAGATATACCTGCGCCTGTGGCTGAGAAAACTGTCAGCGCCTTTGTTATGGTTAGCTGATAGCAGCGATATGCAGCCACCGCTGGCCTTGCATATGATGCCTACCGCCGCAGCCATTTTCGAGCCCTGGCAGCAAACGAAGCAGACCACGCTGCTGGAAAAATTACCGCTGTCATTACTGAAGCAGCAAACAGCTGTGCTGGCCGTCATTGATAAGGAGCAAAGCCATGCGGCACCTCTCGGACAGACCAGTACTATTAATAAGTTGATATTGTGGCATCTGCAGCATCCGGGCAGTCAACTGCTGTTACTTAAAGCACACGCACTTGAGTTCAATCCACGGGACTTTAGCCATGAGGTGACAACCATTGCGGCAGTAGACAGTGAACAGGCAAAAAACCTGCAACACCGGCTGACACAGCTGCAGCAAAAGGTCAGCATAATCGATTTAACAGCGTTAACGGCCAATATCGCCCCGGGTCCCACTATCAATAGCCGGCAAATATCCACTTTTCAGACCTTGAAAACCTTTTTTGATAAAGAACCGCCCTTACCCAAACCCCTGCATCAACCAATCCAGCGTGATGCCGTGCGTTTTTACATCCGCACGCCCATCACCCTGCATATAGGTGACAAGCATTACCAACTGGAAACACTGGACGTATCGGCAGGCGGGCTGGCACTGAAAATTCCCATCACGGAGAAGCTTGAACTTAACAAACGTGTGCTGATTGATTTTGATCGTTGGCAAACCCTGACCAAAAAGGTCAAATTGCAGGACATTCCCTATCAGATCAAAAATAAACTGGTATGGAACGGCGAGATCAGGCTGGGCTTGCAACGCATCAAGAATAATTGCCCGGCAAGTCTTAACAGCTTTTTTGACTGGGTCATCGCGCAAAATAAAAGCGCACTGAAACCCAATAACGATGATGTGATTGATGCGGCAGAAAGCAGAGTTTTCAGTGAACTGCTGACACCGACGCTCGACTCTACCGGCCTGTTTTTCGGGCTTGATAACAATGGCCACCGTCATCTGGAAACCATTGCTGCCACCCGCGTCAATCAGGCTCGGACACTAGACGATTCATTCTGGCAAGCCATCAGCCATGAACTCACCCGGCTGAGTGAGATCATTAAAAACCTGCCGGCAGACGACAGCGCCCATCATACTACCGGCTTATATGCCTATCAGAATACAAACGGTAACTGGACAACCGCACTGGAAACCGATTTCCATCATAGTCGGGAAAAAGCGGTGTTTATGCAACGCGCCTTAGCTGCTGCTGATTTCCGGATTTATCTCTGCGTATTAATGCCTTTTTCGGCTAAAGACAGCGAAGCAGAAAAAAACCTGTCAGCACAACTGATGCAGATGCGTCAGCAACGAGCGCACCGGGTCAAACAAATCCGCCAGCAACTCACCAATCTGTTCGGTATGGCCGAACTCACTGATGTCAGTGATATCTTCAAATTGCTGTATCAGACTTAGCTTGACGCTATCATCATATTTTCGAGCAGCACGGAGCCGCAGCGGGTGTTGCCGCGCAGATCGATATCATTGCCAATGGCCTGAATGCCCATAAACATATCCTGCAGATTACTGGCGATGGTGAACTCATCAACCGGAAACTGTATCTCGCCGTTTTCCACCCAGAAGCCGGCGGCACCCTGCGAATAATCACCATTGACAATATTGACACCCATACCCATGGTTTCGGTAACAATAATGCCTTTGTCCAGCTGTTTGACCAAAGCCGCAAAGTCCTGGTCAGCACTGCTGTCCACAGTCAAGTTATGCACGCCGCCGGCATTGGCCGTTGTTTTCATCCCCAAGCGGCGGGCGGAATAGCTGTCCAACACATAACCCTGTAATACGCCGTCGCGAATAATGTCGCGGTTTTGCGTAGCAACCCCTTCAGCATCAAAGGCAGCGCTGCCCAGGGCCTTGTGAAGGTGAGGCTGTTCGTGAATATGCACAAAGGCCGGGAAGATTTGCTCACCTTTCTTGTCAAGCAAAAACGTGGCTTTACGGTACAGCGCACTGCCACGAATCGCGCCTATCAACTGGCCGAATAATGAAGGCGCGACTTCCGCTGCAAATAACACAGGATAGGAACCGGTTTTTACTTCACCGGCGCCCAGCCGCGCCATGGTTCTTTGCGCGGCTTTCAGGCCGATGGATTCCGCGGTGTTCAGATCATTTTTATCACGGGCAATGTCATACCAGTATTCACGCTGCATGCCTCTGTCATCACGGGCAATCAGACTGCAGGAAAGGCTGTGGCGACTGCTTTGGGTGGCACCGATAAAACCGTGGCTGTTGGCATAAACACGATCCCCGCTGTGACTGGACAAGGTCGCCCCTTCAGAGTTGCTGATGCCTGCATCATAATCCAGACCGGCCTGTTCACAAATTGTGGCCAGATCAATTGCCTGCTCGACCGTCAATGCCCAGGGATGGTAAAGCGATAAATCAGGCAAAAAATCAGCCATCAAATCGGCGTCGGCAAGACCGGCAGCCTCATCAGGCTGGGTATGTTTGGCGATATTACATGCCGCAGCAACCGCTTCGGAAATCGCTTCAGGACTGAGATCGGAGGTGCTGGCAGAGGCTTTGCTCTGGCCGAAATACACCGTGACCCCAAGGCCGGTGTCATTATTGTGCTCCAGTGTTTCTACTTCCCGCTGGCGCACGGTAACTGACAAACCCTCGCTGTGATTCACCCCGACCTCGGCGGCACTGGCGCCCCGTTTTTTAGCCTGCTCCAGTGCAATTTCTGCAGCCTGTTCCAGCCCTGTGTTAACAATTTCCTGACTCATATAATCAGCTCTACTTCTTCGTTTGTTCCATCACGCAGATAGAAACCGCGCATTTCCAGCACCCCTTTGGTATTAAGCGAAATAATCAAATAAAGTGCCTCGGAATAATTAGCCTCTTCAATATCAATCTCAGAAGGAATCGGCGGACTGCTGGGGTGGGAATGGTATATCGCAAATAATTCCTGGCCCTTCTCCTTCATTTTTTTGAAGGCAGCCAGTTGTTCACTGGCATTAAGCGCAAACAGCACGCTGGCATCTGTTGCCACATTTTCTATCGGATAACAGACACAATCGTCCTGATCTCGACCGACCAGTCCGCAGACTTCCTGGGCCGGAGACAGTTGAGCCTGATGCAATAGCTGGTTCACCAGCGTGCGTGGAATTTGTACTGTTTTCGTTGTCATTGTTTTACCTGAAATTTGGAACAGACAGGACAGTTCGGGTCCTGCTTTAACTTGATTTCGCGCCAGGTCATCGACAAAGCATCGAGCAATAATAGCCGCCCGGCTAACGTTTCACCGATCCCGGTCAGTAATTTAACCGTTTCCACGGCCTGAACGCCACCAATCATAGCCAGCATCGGTGCCAGAATGCCACTCTCCGAGCAGGTTTGTTCCAGTTCACCCTTGTTCTCGTACAAACAACGGTAACAAGGACTGTCAGCCTGGCGGGGATCATAAACTGTGACCTGTCCTTCCATACGAATAGCGGCACCGGACACCAGCGGCAAGGTTTTTTCACGGCTGACTTCATTGAGCAGAAAACGGGTGGCAAAATTATCACTGCAGTCCACCAGCACATCGACATCGTCAGTGATAGCAAGCAGTTCTGCTTTATCCAGACGTTTATCGATAAGTTGCAGATTCACTTCATGATTCAGACTACGCAGCGTATCGGCCGCAGAAGCCACTTTGCTGCGGCCAATGTCGTTTTCACTGTGCACAATCTGACGCTGTAAATTGGATAGTTCAACCTGGTCATCATCAAGCAACGTGAGTCTGCCCACGCCGGCAGCTGCCAGATACATCGACACCGGCGCACCTAAACCGCCCAGGCCGACAATCATCACATGACTGTCGATTAATTGCTGCTGGCCGCGGATATCCATTTGCGACAATAGAATATGCCGGCTGTAGCGAAGTAGCTGTTCGTCGTTCATCAATAACAAAGGTTGCTTTTAAAATTAGCCATTATAACGTCAGTTGCCCCATCACTGCCCGGTCTTGACCACCCAGATCCTGATGAGCACTGATATTTTCAAATCCGGCATCGGCAAAAACCGTTTGCACCCGTTCGGATTGATCAAAACCATGTTCCACCAGCAGCCAGCCACCTGGTTTCAAACAGATTCGGGCCTGCGCCACAATCTGGCGGATATCATTGAGTCCATCCGCACCGGAAATTAACGCTGACAGCGGTTCGAATCGCACATCTCCCTGCAAAAGATGCGGATCAGCCGCTTCAATATAAGGCGGATTGGAAACAATCAAATCAAACTGACGAGGTTTAAAACCGCCCAGCCACGACATTTGCAGAAAAGCTACATTGCTGATCTGATGCCGGGCAGCATTAAGTTGCGCCAGTTGCAGAGCAGGCCAGGAAAAGTCTGTAGCCAGCATATACACATCCGGACGCTCTGCCGCCAGTGCCAGCGCAATGGCCCCGCTGCCGGTGCCCAAATCCACTGCCCGCATGCCGGGCTGCAGCTTACTCAATGCCAGAGACACCAGCAGTTCGGTATCCGCTCTTGGAATCAATGTCGATTCGTTTACCGCTAAATCCAGCGTCCAGAAACCGCGGGTGCCGGTCAGATGCGCTATCGGCCGTCCCTGCTTTCGCGCCGCAATCAACTGCAAAAACTGTTGCCACTGTTGCGAAGTCATCTCGGCTTCAGGGAAGGTATGTAATCTGGTCGCAGAACACTGCATTACATGACAAAGCAGCATTTGCACATCAATATCCGGGCTCACGCCGCCAGCAAGCTGTGCGCGGCCGAATTCAACCGCGTCGCGCAGAGTATAAGTCATCCGCAGGGCAACAAGTTTCAGATGAAGGCAATAATCAAGGCCAGCACGGCCACACCCGCAGCACCGAAACTGATATTACGTTGCAGGGTCAATTGTGCTTGTAGTTGAGACAACTGATCTAGCTGTTTATTTTCAAGCTCTGCCTGTACATCGCTCAACTGGCTTTTCACCAACGGCTGTAAACGCACGTTCAGCTGCTGCTCCAGGTAACGGTCAATCGCCGGCGTCAAATCATCATGTAGCTGTTGTTGCACAGCATCGCGCAGGGGTTGTTGCTGTTTTTTCAGCCACTCAGCACCTTCACTGCGCAAAGCAACCATCAATTTTTCAGTGAGGCCGTAATCCTGAAACGCTTTATCCACTGCCTGCGCAGCCGTGCGTGAAACCAGCTCTTGGGCTTGTATTGACAGTTCGCCTTTCAGTTCCTGAATACTGCTTAACGCAGATTCACTGACCTGACGGCTGATTTCCGGAATCAGGATCTGAACATGTTTATTGCTGGCCTCCGCGGCGGTTTGTTCGGCAACCTGACGGCTGATGTCTTCAGCGGTTTCCCGCAGTTGCCGATGCAAATCAGGTAAAAACTGTTGCTGTATCGATTGCATCAGTTTAGCGAATAACACCTGCTCATCAATACCGGCTGCAACAGGTGTTTCCTCTCCTGCTTCTGCGCTGATATCAGCTGTTTCAAGCCGGCTGCTCACATCATTGAGCACAGCGGTTAAAGCCTCGGCAGCCGGCGGCTTTGATAATACCGCCACAGCGCCGGTAGCCAGCGCTTTGTCCAGATCCGCCTCACTCTCATTACCGGTGCAAATCACCACCGGAATCCGAGCCAAGCGGGGGTTGGACTTGATTTGACGGGTAGCGGTGAGTCCGTCCATGCCATCCATCATCACATCCATAAAAATAATGTCCGGTTCATGCTCAGCCGCTTGCAACCAGCTGACTGCTTCTTCTCCGCTACCCAGTTCAGTCAGTTCGAAGTCTTGCGCCTTAAGCAGTTTACCTAGCGTCATTCTCGCTACCCGCGAATCATCCACCACTAAAGCCTTTTTGATATGCATAAGATTTCCTTTCCCTCCAGGGGCTGTTGACCGTCAGCTAATGCGAAAAGCATCCAGACTGACTGACTCCACTTTTTTTCCCAGCATGACTATTTCGCCACGATAGCGCTGTTGCATGTCACTGGCAAATTCAAAAAAATAGGTACGCTGCAGCTGCACCCGGCCTGCCCGATTGCGTTTGAGACGGATTTTCTTCCAGGCCACCGTATCGTTGAGAAAACTGACACCGGCATTGCTGCAATAGGTTTTGGCAGACAGGGTCGCCCGTTCGGCCGCACCGCGGCTGTCCCACCACAACCAGCCGATAGCGGCCAATATAATAATAATGATGCCGCTCTCATTCATCCAAGATCTCCCCATAACGTCTGCACCACAGCCAGTGCGGCGGTAGAGGCAGTTTCCGTTCTGAGGATACGTGGCCCAAATTGGACGGCAGTGAATCCACCGGTTTGAGCCTGCGCTATTTCAATGTTTGTCAGCCCACCCTCGGGACCGATAAGCAGCGTCAGATTTCGGGGCTTTTGCAACTGACCGAATCCGGTATTTGCTTCCGGATCAAGCACCAGTTTCAAATCACTGTCAGCCTGGTTGATCACCGTATCTAGCGTGGTCACAGCGGCCAGCGTGGGTAGAAAACAACGGCCACTCTGCTCACAGGCACTGGTCATCACCCCATGCCAGTGTGCATAACGCTTATCTGCCCTGTCACCACTGAATTGCACATTACAACGCTCTGTGATCACGGGAATAATAGTATTAACGCCCAGCTCCACCGCTTTCTGTATCGCATAGTCCATACGCTCACCGCGAGAAATGCCTTGCAGCAGGGTGATATTAAGGGGTGATTCGGCTTGTTTTGTCAGTTTTTGCCCGAGTTCCGCCTGAGATTGGCGCTTTTGCACCTCGGTCAGCCTGGCTTCATATTCCAGCCCCTCGCCATTAAACAGCCTGATCTCCGCACCGGTTTTCAGCCGCAATACCTGTATAGCATGGCGATGCACCGTCTCCGGCAGCAGGATAGTAGTCTGCTCCAGGCTGAGTTCAGGACAAAAGAATCTGGGAATGCGCATGTAATCAACAATCTGGACGAAAGGAAATGTCTATGCAGTTTACAGATTGTCGCCGCAGGATTGAATCAAAAAATTAATTGACGCTGCTATACCGAAACAACCTGGAAATGCACGATATCAGCGAGACAAGAAGCTGCCTTATTCTTTGCCAGAATATCGCAGCAATAGTTATTCTCTTGCAAGATGTTATGGCAAAGAATAAGGCAGCTTCTTGTCTCGCCCTGTGGGAGCCCATGTAAACAGTCAGCACGGCGTTACAGCCTTTGCCAAGGGAGTGGCCCTTCGCGGCAGGCGGCGCCTTGTTCTGACTGTTTACATGGACTCTGATACGCGCATTTCCAGGTTGTTTCGGTATATACTCAGGCGCATGGAAATCGACCTCAGGCTTTTACAGCGGCTAGTCAGGGATGTGGTTGACACCACGTTGCTGCCGCAATTCAACAACGTTAAACGTCAGTACAAAAAAGACGGCAGTATTGTCACCATCGCTGATCAGGCTATGCAACATCAGCTCACTGCCGCTTTGGCTGAGGCGTATCCCGATATTGCCTTGCTCGGCGAGGAAATGCCGCTGCAACAACAGCAGCAACTGCTGGATTCCGGACAGCTTTTATGGTGTCTGGATCCGATTGACGGCACCAGTAATTTTGCATCCGGTCTGCCTTTTTTTTCCATTTCTCTGGCTTTGATTGAAAATGGTCAGGTCAGCCTGGGGCTGGTTTATGATCCCATTATGGACGAAAGTTTCACCGCCAAAATAGGGCAAGGCGCCTGGCTTAATGATGTCCCGTTGCAGGCAGAACAGACCGGCTTAACGCTGGAACAATCCATTGCGCTTATCGATTTCAAACGCCTGCCGGCAACAATAGCTTCGCGCCTGGTCAGTGAACGGCCTTTTGGCTCGCAACGCAGTCTGGGTTCCGTTGCATTGGAACTGTGCTGGATAGCTGCCGGCCGCGCTCAGTTGTATTTACATGGCGGCCAACAGCTGTGGGACTATGCAGCAGCACAGTTGATCATCGCAGAAGCCGGCGCTTATGCCTGCACGCTGGAAGGTGAAGCCTTATTCACCAATTCTCTGCAACAACGTTCTACCTGTGCCGCAGTGGACAAGGCTTTATTCGATAGTTGGCGCAGTTATCTCGACGGATTACCGGGATGATGCCGGTGGCTGACTTGATTACACCCGACTGGCCTGTTGCCGCTCATATCCGTGCCTATTGCAGCACCCGGCATGGCGGCGTCAGTCAAGCTCCTTTCGATTCGCTGAATCTGGGTACGCATGTAGGCGATGCCCCGGAGGCGGTCAAACAAAACCATCGGCGTTTCAAGCAAATGGCCCGCTTGCCGGCTGATCCTTTGTGGTTAACTCAAAAACATGGCACAACAGTGATTAACAGCCAGAATTGGTACAGCGGCTGTGAAGCGGATGCCATTTTTGCCGATATCCCCGGCCATGTTTGTACCGTGCTATCTGCGGACTGCCTGCCGGTTTTACTGTGTGATAAGGCCGGGCAACAAATTGCCGCGGTGCATGCTGGCTGGCGCGGTTTGCTGGCCGGCGTCATTGAAAATACGGTCCGGCAATTCCGCGGCCCGCATGAAAACATCTTGGCTTGGTTGGGACCGGCCATTGGCCCGCAGCAGTTTGAGGTGGGCAGTGAAGTTTTTCAGGCTTTTACCCGTGTTGATAATAAAGCGGCGGTTGCATTCCGGCAGACTGATGCCGAACATTATCTGGCAGATATTTTTCAGCTGGCACGACAACGCCTGAACAAAACAGGCATCACGCAAGTCTCTGGTGGCGATTTATGCACCGTCTCAGACCCTGAGCACTTTTTTTCGTATCGGCGCGATGGCCAAACCGGCAGAATGGCAACGGTTATTTGGATGATGCCTAAATAAGGTATCATTGCTGATTAATTTTTACTTATGGTTTGATATGGAACTATTGTCCTGGATCATCGGTTTCAGCTTGCTGGGAGGGCTGCTGAGCGTCCTGATTGCCTCCTCGTTTCTGCTGTTATCCAGTAATCACCGCACTATAGCGGTACCGCATCTGGTCAGTTTTGCAATCGGCGCCCTGCTCGGCGCGTCCTTCCTCGGCTTAATCCCGCATGCCATTGAACATCAGTATACGGTTGATTCCCATGAAATCGGTCTGACGCTGTTGCTGGGTTTGCTCAGTTTCTTCCTGCTGGAAAAACTGGTGTTATGGCGACACTGCCATACGCATCACGGCGAGGAGCATATTCCGGAACTGGATCGTCCCGATCATCATGGCGGCCATAATCACAAACATCAAGCGGCAGGCTCGCTGATCCTGATTGGCGATACCATCCATAACTTTGTCGACGGTATTCTTATCACTGCGGCCTTTATGACAGATATCCATCTGGGTATTGTCACTGCGTTGGCAATCGCGGCCCATGAAATTCCACAGGAACTGGGGGATTTTGTGATTCTGCTGCACAGTGGCTTTAGCCGCAGCAAAGCCTTATATTTCAACATCTTGTCCAGTCTCGGCACCGTGGCGGGCGCCTTGCTGGCTTATTTTGCTTTGGCCGATATGCAGCATTATCTGCCTTATATTCTGGTGATCGCGGCCTCCAGCTTCATCTATATTGCTGTAGCCGATCTGATCCCGGGTCTGCATGCCCGCATCAAACCATCAGAAACCTTACAGCAGATTTCGTTAATTGCTGCCGGCGTTATCTTTATTTTTGTCGCTCACAGTACTTTGCACTGAGTCCATGTCCAAACAGCAGCACAGAACCATCGGCAAAATACTGATTATCGGCCCATCGTGGGTCGGTGATATGGTGATGGCGCAGTCTTTGTTCCGGGCACTGAAAGCAGACAATCCCGAGGTTCAGATTGATGTATTGGCCATGGACTGGACCAAACCGCTGTTACAGCGAATGCCTGAAGTAAATCAGGCGATCAGCATGCCGGTCAGTCATGGCAAATTCAGCTGGAAAATGCGTAAGCAACTGGGGCATCAACTCCGATCCGCAAATTATGATCAGGCGATTGTGTTACCCAACTCGTGGAAATCTGCATTGATTCCCTGGTTCGCCAATATTCCGGTTCGCACCGGCTGGCGGGGGGAAATGCGTTATGGTTTGCTTAATGACCTCCGCAATTTGAACAAAGATGTTTTGCCGATGATGGTACAGCGCTTTGTATCACTGGCGTATCCGGCTTCACAATCATCTGCCGCCCCCAGTTACCAGCCACCGCTGATGCTGGCTAAGCCGGTAAAAACCGAATTCGATCCCGTCCGTAATCAGCATGAGAAAAGACTCGTGCTCTGCCCCGGCGCCGAGTTTGGTCCGGCAAAACAATGGCCGCCGGAATACTACGCGGAAGTCGCCAACAGGCTGATAGCAGAAAACTGGCAAGTGCTGATTCTGGGCTCAAAAGCCGACCGGGGCAGCGCCGAACTGATTTTTTCTCAGATTCTGCCTGAGTATCAATCCAAGCTGTTCAACCTGGCGGGGCAAACACAGCTGGAAGATGCAATTGATTTACTGGGTAGCGCTGACTGTGTGGTATCAAACGATTCCGGACTGATGCATATTGCCGCGGCGCTGCAAATCCCGCTAGTGGCGGTTTATGGCCCGACATCACCGGCATTCACCCCCCCGTTGGCGGACAATGCCCGCATTGTTCAAATTGAGGTTGACTGTGGCCCCTGCTTCCAGCGTCATTGTCCGGAAGGACATCACCGTTGCATGCAGGATCTTTCCGTTGATAGGGTTATTCAGCAGATACAAGAACTTGTTCATGATTCATCACAACGCTAAATTCCCGTTAGGATTTAACCAGATCCGAATGATAACGGCTTTGATCAGCCTGCTGTTTTCGGTGGCAGCATTTTATTTTGATGACGTTATCAACCGCGATGGCGTGATGTATATGGAAATGGCGCAGGCCTATCTGGATGGCGGCCTGGAAGCGATGGCGAAAATCTACAACTGGCCTTTGTTTGCCATCCTTGTCGCCTGTATCAGTAAACTCTTGTCTTCACCACTTGAATTAACCGCAAGTGCTATTAACTCAGTCTTGTTTGTATTGTTTACGGATGCCTTGCTGCTTATCAGTCACCGTATTCTGCCTAATCTGAGGCAGGTATTGATTGCTGCAATTCTGATTTTGAGTTTTTACACCATAAACGACTATCGTGATTTTATTATCCGCGATATTGGTTATTGGGCTTTTTCCGGCCTGGCGCTATATCAGCTGATTCGTTTTCTGGAGCATGCCGATCATCGTCATGCCATATTTTGGCAACTAAGTGTCATTACCGCCGTATTATTCCGTGTCGAAGGCTTAGTCATTCTGCTTGCCATGCCTTTGTATGTCTTTGTTACGCAACCTTGCAGACCGGCGCTAAAGCAACTGGTGCAGCTTAACTCGATTGTTATTCCCGCGACGATATTGCTGATCATGATCAGTCTCAGTTATAGCGGCTGGGTGCAGGCATTTGACAAGCTTGGCAGCTATCTCAGCTATCTCAATACCGAAGCATCGGAGCTGCAACAACTGAAGCAGAAGCTCAATCTATTCGAAAAAGAAATTCTGAGCCCGTTCTCCGCCGATTACAGCACACTAATTCTGTTTTCGGGTCTGTCGGTGATGATGCTCTACAAATTGTTCAAAGGTCTGTCCATCAGTTATCTGTTACTGCTGGGCCTTGCCGTCTGGCAGCAAAAACAAGCCCCCCGCATCCCATGGCGTGGGCTCATTGTCTATTTCACCATCGTCAATATTCTGATTCTGACGGCCTTCCTGTTTAAACACTATTTTGTTGTTTCGCGCTACTGCATCATGGCGATCGTGGGTGTATTTTTGTTAATCCTGCCCCGCCTGACGCAACTTATCGAACAAAGCTGGCAACAGAAAAAGTGGTGGCTGTTTGGCCTGAGCAGTTTGATCATTCTAGCGGGCGTAATCGATACTTTTCACACAACCAGCTCAAAAGCCTATATTAAAAATACCGCTATCTGGGCCGGCCAGAATCTGGCAGCAGAGAGCCGGGTACTGACAAATGATGAATTCATCCAGTACTACTTCAACACCCGGCCATCACAGGCAACGCTGGATTATCGGCCGGGAGGCCTCAAATATTATCAGGCTTATGATTATGTTATTGTGGTTGAAAAGAAACGTTACCGGGACTTATTAACAAGGCTGGAGCAGATGCAACTTGAGCTGATCTACCACGAAACCAGTAAACGTAACAATCAAGCCAGTGTATATCGAGTGATCAGCGATGGAAAAAAAGCCGAGCCTTAGCCAGCCCCATGCTCTGGATGAAGATGATCTGGACAGTTTTGGCCGTTTATGGACGGTAAAATCAGACTGGTTTGAACCGCCTAATGTGCGCCGCGGCGGCTGGAGCGGAGTGATCAAATATGCTCTGAATTCCGCCAGCGGCAAGATCAATGTCTTTATTAAACGCCAGGAAAACCACATCACCAAAACCTGGAACCATCTGATAAGCGGCATTCCCACTTTTCAGAAAGAATATTTCAATATTCTTAGGTTGACTCGGAACAATATCCCTACGCTTGAACCGGTCTATTTCGGTGTGCATGAAAAACGGGCGATTTTAATCACCAAAGCACTTGAGGGTTATCAGGGTCTGGATAGCGTAGATCCTGTTGCATTGTCCGGAAAAGATAAAAATGCTTTGATTGCAAAAGTCGCCGGGGTCATCCACCAGATGCATCATTATCATTTCCAGCATAACTGCCTTTATCCCAAACATATCTTTGTCAGACAAGCAGCTGCTGGCTGGGATATCAAAATCATCGATCTGGAGAAAATGAAGCGCACGTTGTTGCAACATCACGCCATGATCAGGGATCTGTCAACGCTGTTTCGTCATACTGGTAATGCCTGGTCGCTAACAGACAAACTGCGTTTTTTCAAAGCCTATCGCGGGGAATGCCGACTATCGCCGTCATCAAAAAAATTATGGCGACAAATTGCCCGTAAATCCCGCAATAAACGGCAGCAAAGCGGAATGCTGGCCGGGTGAGAACAGCTTTCATTTGTCAACAGGCGTTTTATTAGCGCAAAAAAGCAGCAAATACTGAACCGCACAAGCGAACTTACAACCGATCCAGCATAACGCTGACAGGCTTCTGGCCCCCTTATCACAGCGCTTGCTATACTTAGCGCTGTTTAACTTTAAAGACTCCGATACCCAATATGATAGTTTTAGGTCTGTCCGGTGCCGTCAATCACGACGCCTCCGCCGCACTGTATATCGATGGCAAACTGATTGCCGCAGCTGAAGAAGAACGCTTTCTGCGTGATAAACATGCCAAAGGTAAAATGCCTTACGAGGCCACACGGTTCTGCCTTGAACAGGCGGGTATTCGTCCCGAACAAATCGATATCGTCGCGTTTCCCTATGCCCAAATCGGTCTGAAATCGCCGGCCCGCTGGCATTATGCCAAACGTCACTGGTACGCACCTGACCGTGCTTTAACCGCTTTGTTCAGCGGTAACCGCCGTTACTGGCGCAACCACCGCAATGTGATGAAACTGCTCGATGATCTGGGCATCGGTGCGGATCGGGTCAAGTTTGTGCCGGTCGAACATCATTTGGCCCATGCCAGCAGCGCTTATCATCTCAGCGGTTTCAAAGAAAAAACCGCCATTATCGGCATCGATGGCAAAGGTGAATATGCCACCACTTTCTTCGGCTACGGCGAAAACGGCAAAATTCATAAAATCAAAGAGTTTTATGATCCGGATTCCTTGGGGGGGGTCTACGGTGCCCTGACTGAATACCTGGGTTTTGAAATGCTCGATGGTGAGTTTAAAGTCATGGGTATGGCGCCTTACGGTAACCCGGAACGCTTCGATTTTTCGCCTCTGATTGACTGCAACAACGGTCAATTCAAGGTCAATACCCGGCTGGTCAATACCGTCGGCTTCAGACGTTATAAGAAAAACGGCAAAGGTTATTTCTTCAGCCCTGAACTGATCGAATGGCTGGGTCCGATGCGTGAAGGCGATGAAAAAGATGAACCTTATATTGATTACGCCGCCAGCATTCAGAACTTGCTGGAAAAAACCGCTTTGCATCTGATTGATTATTATCTGGGCGATATTATCAAAGAAACCGGCAAAATCGCTTACGCCGGCGGCGTCGCACTCAATGTCAAACTTAATCAACGCATTATTGCCATGCCGGGTGTCAAAGAGCTGTTTGTACAACCGGCAGCCAGTGATGCCGGCACCGCCATCGGTGCGGCCAGTTATGCATCTCAGATGGCGGGCGTACCGGTTGAGAAGATGGAACATGCCTACCTCGGCCCCTCTTTCACTACCGAACAATGTATTCAGGCATGTGAACAATATTCACAGCCAGTGAAATGGCAACCTATGCAGAATGTCACTGCCGAAACCGCTCAGCTGCTTGCTAATGGCAATCCGGTATCCTGGTTTCAGGGGCGTATGGAGTTTGGTCCGCGAGCATTGGGTAATCGCAGTATTCTCGGCAGCCCAAGCCACTCCGGTGTTGCAGACCGGATTAATGCCCAGATCAAGTACCGCGAACGCTGGCGCCCGTTCTGCCCCAGTATGCTGGATACAGTGGCGGCCGAGATTTTACAGACCGATCATCCCAGCCCGTATATGACGTTTACTTTTGATGTCGCCGAAAGCTGGAAGTCGCGTATTCCGGAAGTGGTGCATGAAGATGGTACCGCGCGGGCACAGATTGTGACCCAGGCGACCAATCCGCGCTATTACGCCTTGTTACAGGAAATGGAAAAACTGACTGGTAATGGTGTGGTGCTCAACACCTCGCTGAACCGCCGCGGTGAGCCGATGGTGTGCACGCCGACGGATGCTTTGAATATGTTCTTTGGCTCCGATCTGCAATATCTGGTGATGGAAGATATTCTGATCACGAAATAACAATATGATTAAACTTAAAACTGAAGATCCTATCGGCAAAGGCTGGCATCGGGAATGTTACCAACATCCGGAGGATAACAACTTATGTATCAAGGTCGTGGTTAATGGTAATCACAAGGAAACTGAACGGGAGCAGGCCTACTATCGCCTGTTACAGAAACGGTTGACTGACTGGCAAGGCCTGCCACGCTTCCACGGTAATGTGGAGACCGATATGGGATGGGGCGCCGTGTTTGACCTGATACGGGATCATGATGGGCAAGTCGCCAAAACACTCGACCATTACCTCAGCGATACCATATTGCTCGAACAATACAGCCAGGCCATTATCGAAGCATTAAAAGCATTGAAAGCATATCAGGTGCAACACAATGTACTCAGCATGTCACTCAAGCCTAAAAATTTGTTATTTCAACGGATGAACGAAAATAATGGCAGAGTACTGATTATTGATAATATCGGTAACGCTGACTTAATTCCTTTTTGCTCATACCTAAGCTTTTTAGGCAAGAAAAAAATAGCCAGAAAGTGGAACAGATTTAAACAATTACTTAATAAAACCTACCCTGAGTCTACTGCCATTTTCGAGAAAATTTGATTCAATGTTGAATTTGTATGAGCTATACCAGCGAATAAAGGCCAAGAAACTGGGGATCAAGCTCAGTAATATTCGTCATTTTGGACGTGGCTCACTACTCTGCCTGGAAGCACCTTGCAGGCTAAGTGATATCGTGGTCGATCTTGCCTTTTCTGAACATGACAGAGTGCAAATCGGCGCCTATAGCTATATTAGAAGTGGTTCGCAAATATTAAGTGTCGCCAGCATTGGCCGTTTTTGCTCAATTGGGCGTAATGTCACTCTGGGCTTAAATCCCAGAAACCATCCTGTGTCATGGGTATCTACCAACAGTCAGTTCAGTCAAAACTACTCAAGAAAAATTAAACCCCTTGAAATTGGGCATGATGTCTGGATTGGCCATAATGCTGTGATTATGGCGGGCATTACTATTGGCCATGGCGCAGTAATAGGTTGTGATGCTGTAGTGACAAGAAACGTAGCCCCTTATGAAATTTTTGCAGGCAACCCGGCCAAGAAAATCAGGCTACGTTTCCCGGAAGATATAGTCGAACAATTATTATCAACGCAGTGGTGGGAGTATGAATTCTCCGAACTCAAGGCTATCGACTTCGAAGATGTCGACAATTTCGCAAACAATGCTGCAAAACTCTCCAGAAAAGCCCACTACAAAACAGTATTCATAAACGATAGAACAGTGTCCACTGAACTAAAGCTGCCTTAACAAATGTCTCAACTTGCTTGTTATCTGTCCCCAGTTATGTGACTGAGACAATCTGTATAGCAAATGGCGCCTGGGCTGAGTGATGTATTTTTCACGCCATTTTCTGACAGCGGATTTAAGTTTGACCGGCTCCTCTGTATTGTCAGGTTCTACGCCTTCCAATTCATTGAGCCACTGTTCGTTTTTTTCATAACCTAAATTAATCAGAATATCTGTAATATCACCATATTTTTCCAATTGCGCTTTCAGGTATGATTTGGCGTTTCGCCAGTTTCCAATACTCACGGGACTGATGGGTCTTACCCCGCCCAGAGCCGCATCAGACTTACCAGATGGTGAGGCTTGTAGATGGTATTCACTAAACTTGGCTTTAGCGTTCAGGAACGGCAATTGTTGCTGTAATGCAAGCTGAACCTTATCAGGATCAGTGACTAAATCCTCATATTTGACCGTAATGAATCGGGGATGAGACGACAGCGATGTTGCGATTTCATGATGTCTTATCCAATCCGCCAGATTGCCCCAGATCTTTTTGCTCTGACTATTGTTTTTGTGACTTCTGCTTGAAATCGCATCACGCGGATCTCTCAACATATAAATCACGTAGAGATCCGGGTTCACCTTGAGCGGATAATCAACACGCTTGATATCGTTAGGCTTTTTGGTACACAGCACATCATATCGGCGCGGGAATTCCTTGAAAATACTGTATTCGTGATCGGTAAACGCGTCGATATCGAAGCAATTGATCATGATCTCTGTCATCAGAGTAGTGCCACTCCTGGGCAGACATCCGACGATGTGTATATGCTTTGCGGTCATAATTGTTCTGTCTATAAATAAATAATGAATCTGAGTGTTGATACTCAGGATAACATGGCCTTGAACTTGTCTTTTGTATCCGTACTTTGCCAATTCTTCATAAACCGGCGTTGATCCCGCGCAAATGCTTTCTGAAAAAACCAGTGATGGCGATGCTCTTGCATCGCATCAAGATCAATTAATTCTATTTCACCATGAGCCGTGAGCAATAAATTACTGGCTTTCAAGTCACCATGGCTAATACGGTATTGTGCCAGCAGCCTGAAAATCCGTCCTACCTGCCTCAATTCCGCCTCGGAAGGCGCCCGATCCGCATAGACTTTTGACAGCTCCTGCGCCTGCTCACTGAATTCGCAAATCAGGTAAGCCCTGGTTCTGAGCGGCCCCAAACGCTGCTCTACAAACCCCAGTACTTTCGGTGTCGCAATGCCCAGTAACTCCATCAGATTGCCATGTTGCCAGGCATTGGCCGCCCGACTGCGCCGCCAGCAGCGTTTCACAAAATGCCACGGAGATTTAATGTTGTAACGCTTAATCACCACCTGTCGGCCGCCCAGCCAGGTTTTCACCACCGTCGCGCTGTTACCCGCTTTAAGTACTTCGCCTGCATTCACCAGTTGGTCAATATTCTCCACAAAGCCGGAAGCGGCTTGCTGGTAGAACGAGCGCCTGAAAGCGAACTCCCGACGATTATTTTTCTCATAAACGGTCATCGTGCAGCTTCGGAAACGTTTGCTAAGGTAATTGTCTTTTCTTTTCTGCCAGGCTTTATCCAGCAGGTTTATAAAATGCAGTTGGGTATCTTTATCCAGCCGCCAGCCCCGCCCCCGATAATAATATTCAAGTCTTTCCAGCAAATGCTGTTGCTCATCCGGTTTGAACTGTACCATTAATCTGGCCAGATTTTTCAGGCTTTTTGACGCTGGCAGGGGCTTGCCAAACTGCCCTTGTATTGACGCCAGATCAATCAAAAACAGGCCTTTTGGCGTCATCAGCACATTATCGGTATGAATATCATGTTGATAGATGCCTGCTTTATGGCATTTGAGCATCAAATCCAGTAACGCCTCTGCGGCTTGATAGTCAGTCACGTCTTGCAGCGAAAACGACCGGGCCTCATCAAGGAATTGGTAGGCTACCGCCAGACAACCGGCAAAATTATCACTGAGAAAAATCTCTTTCGGCACAGCCACATCAGCAGCCCTGCAGGCACGATAGCCGTGCTGTTCTCTGGAAAGTTCACGCCAGCCTTTTTTCGATGGCACAAACAGCTTGAGCAACAGCGACAAGTTGTTATGTTCGGCTTTGACCACCAGCCGTCTGCCAGGCAGGAAGCGCAGGATATCGGTACAAAGATAATGTTGGCCCTCAACACAAAGCTCAAAAGGCGCTTTGATATCCTCACCGCCGGCCAGAAACTGCTGGATAACGTCAGACATCCCGCCTACCTCTGCCACTTGGCCAGCAAGGCTTTCGCCCGCTGTGCCACTTTATGCCAGAACACGCCCTGAGTCAGTAACAAATCACGCAAATCCAAACCGGAATATGCTTGCATAAAGCGATAATAATCACGTTGTGTCAACGGCACTTCATGAGCTGAAAACAGCAAAGCCCCCAGGTCTTTGACCTTCCAGCGTTGCGGTACCTTTTTTCGAATCTGTGCCCGGTGCAGGTCAATGACAAATAAACGGGTATCTTCATCAATCAAATTGGTGCGTGCAAAGCTGTTATCGAGTAAAAAGTGACATAGATAATAATCACGATGATTAAGGCCGCTTTCATGCATGATTTTACTGATACGCGCGATATGCTGAATCAAATACTGCTTGGTTTTGAAGCTGGGCGGTTGCTGCCACTGTTTGCCCAGATCTTCCAGGCTCATGGTATCAGTCAGATCATCGGTCACGATAAAAGAAGTCCGTCTGGCGGGATTCCAGCCACGCTCCCCGAAAGCCGCCAGCTGCATGGTATCGATGCCATGCTGCTGTAGTTTTTTGATCGCCCTCCATTCATTCCTGGCACTAATCACCGGCAAGCGGCCCTGCACCAGGTTCTTAACTATTTCCGCCCAGCCGACGCCGTGATGGTATTTAAGAAAATAACTACGGCCGTTAAGCTGAAAACGCAACGTGCGGCGGCCTTCCTTATCACGAAAGATCTCGCCTTGCTGTGTCGCCAGCAACGCAAAGACATCTTTACCCTGCCAGGCCGATGCCAGCTCTTCACGCAAAAATAAAGTCTGTTTCATGACCGGCACCATTTCTCAATCTGATCGGCACACAATTTTGCTCTGGAAGCAGCTGAAACTTGAGGATTGACCACACTTCGTCCGACAGGTTTTTCCTGCCCGGCGATCGTTGTCAACTTTGTGCCCAGCGCGGCAATCACATTCTTCTCAGGCATGATGGCCGACAGCGTATCGTTGCCGGCAAGAAAAGCATAACCACAAATATCACTGATCAACATTGGCAGTCTGGCAGCCGCCGCTTCGGCAAGCACCATACCGGCCGCCTCTTTGCGGGCCGGGTGCACCAGATAATCGGCAGCCAGATAAAAATGGGACAAGTCCGTCTGCCCTCCCCAGAAGCGGTAGCGGACCGATGCCAGCTGTGCCAGTCTATTTTCATAGCTTTGTTGCTTGCCATTACCCACGATCCATAATTCAAACCGGGCCCGCTGCTGCTCTGTCAGTGTCGCCAGGGCATCTATCACCCTATCCAGGCCTTTGGTATTGAAATCAGCCGCAACAAACAATAATAAAATCCGTTGTTGGTCTTGCAGTTCCTGCCGCCGCCAGGATCGGGCCTGCTCAAAAGTGGCCGGGGTGAAATGAAATGCCGGTTCGACACAGACCGGCAGCAACAGCTGGTTATCATCGGCAATATTAAAATTTTGCCGGTACTGATTGCGTTGATGTTCGGTCAGGAAAAACACTTTCAATGTCTGATTTTCAAACAGTTTCTTCTCAATAGCCGCGTAAGTGCGGTAGCGGGGTAATAACCGTCTTAAACCTCGATATCGGTTAGCCGTAAAACAGGGATCGGCAGCAAAATAAATATCTAGTCCGGCCAGCTTGGTAAACCCCACCACCACATCAAACAAACCTTGCTGCTTCAAAGACACCACATAATCAGATAAGGCTTTGATCCGGCCATGATTAGTGGGCTGGCTTTTTTCCAATTCAAACAAAGTCCAGTTTTCTGGCTTGTCACCATGCCATCCCAGCGTAATCACCGAGATCTGGTGCCCTCGCTGAGCCATTTCCGCAACCACGGCATAAAAATCACGTTGAGCGCCACCGTAAGGAAAATATTCAGTGATGGCAAAAGCAAAATGCATGAAATCAAATATCCCGGATTGAAAAAAGCACAGCGGGTATCAGGGTCGGTTGATGTTTCAGCTTCATCACAGGTGAGCACAAAAATATCCCACCCCCTAACATCTTTCTCGGCATTGCACTAGAATAATGATTTTTATCATATCCCAGTGCTATCTGCGGACTCTGACTGGCTCTGAACCAGACGCAATAGTACCACCTGGATTAAACCGAGGTAAGCCGTGTCATTCAAATCGACGCTGATTCGCCACCAAACCATGATCGAGGGCTTGTTTGCACTTGAGCCTCAGCTAGTTCAGTTAGTTAAACGCATCGCTCAAAGCCTGGCTAACGGCAACAAAGTCCTGTTTTTCGGCAATGGTGGCAGCGCTTCTGATGCCCAGCATCTGGCTGCAGAATTTGTCGTGCGTTATCACAAAGAGCGCAAACCATTGGCAGCGATTGCCTTGACCACCGATACCTCGATTATTACCGCGCACGGTAATGATTTCAGTTTCGACACCATTTTTGATCGACAAATTCAGGCATTAGCCAAACCCGGCGATATTGCCATTGGTCTGTCGACCTCCGGCAATAGTGCCAATGTGATCAATGGCATTAAAACCGCTCAGAATAATGATGTCTGGACCTGCGCTTTCACCGGCGACTCAGGCGGCCAGCTGAAAGCCTTAGCTGACGAATGTATTTGTGTGCCCGACCGGGAAACCGCCAGAATCCAGGAAGGTCATATTCTGATTGGCCACTGGCTGTGTGAAGCATTGGACGAAGCCGAACAAACCGATTCATGAACCGTCAACGCCTCACCACCGACGTTGTGATCTTTGGCGGCGGCATTGCCGGCCTGTGGCTGCACCGCCGTCTCAACGATATGGGCTATCACGCCCTGCTGCTGGAGAATGGCCGACTCGGCCAGGGGCAGACTTTAAGCTCACAAGGCATTATTCACGGCGGCAGCAAATATGCCTTGAACGGTATTCTGTCCAAAGCCTCGCAGGTGATAAGCCTCATGCCCGCCCGCTGGAAAGCCTGCCTGGATGGCGAAGGCGAGATCAATCTGCATCAGGTCAACAAACTGGCAGACCACCAGTTGCTGTGGTCAAAAGACAAATTATCGTCAAAACTGGTGTCTTTTTTTGCCAGTAAGGCTTTACGCAGCCGTATGCAACCGCTCAAAAGTGGTGCACGTCCGGCTTTATTTGAAGATCCGGCTTTTAAAGGCACCTTGTATCAACTGGATGAGCCGGTGTTGGATGTGCCCAGCCTGCTGCAAAATCTGGTGGCGCCCTGGCATTCACGTATGCTGCACATTTCTGCGCAGGCACCGCTTGAATGGCTTAAGCAGGATAATCAAACCCGGGCCGTGTTTATCGGCAAAGATTATGAAATCCAGGCCCAGCATTTTGTGTTGGCCGCCGGTGAGGGAAATGAAGCTTTATTGGACAGTCTCGGCTTGACACAGCCTGAAATGCAAAGACGTCCGCTACAAATGGTGCTGTGTAAAAGCAGGCAGGCCGATAAGCCGCTGCCGATGATTTATGCCCACAGCCTGGGTTCGGGCGCTAAGCCTATTGCGACCCTATCCAGTCATCAGGACAAAACCGGCAATATCGTCTGGTACATCGGCGGCAATATCGCCGAAGAAGGCGTCGGCAAAGCCAAGCAGACTTTGATCAATGAAGCCAAACAGCTACTGCAAACCATTCTGCCCTGGTTTGAATTACCGGATCTTGAGTGGGCCACACATTCAGTTAATCGGGCTGAACCGAAGCAATCCAGCCTCACTCGCCCGGACAGCGCTTTTGTCGACACTCAGAGTAATCTGCATATTTGCTGGCCGACCAAATTGGCCTTGGCCCCGGACCTGGCTGATCAAGTTATTACGGCTTTGCAAGCAGGCCATTTGACCACTGGCGAACATCATAATCCGCCTTTTGAACAGCCGAAAATGGCCGAGCCATTATGGGACCGGGCTTTTTTATGAGCTACCTGTCGCAACGCAACCTCATTGCCGATACCGGCCTTGCCGTATCACCACTGGGGCTGGGCACCGTAAAACTGGGCCGGGACAAAGCGGTGAAATATCCCCAGGGCTTCAAAATCCCCGACGATAAACAAGCCGCCGATCTGTTATCCCAGGCCTGGGCTCTGGGCATTAACCTGCTTGATACGGCGCCGGCCTACGGCCATAGTGAGCAGCGGCTGGGACAACTGCTGAAACAACAAAACCGCGACTGGATTATCGCCACCAAAGCCGGTGAATATTTTGATCCCGCCAGCGGCCAATCACATTACGATTTCACCCCCGAATCGTTAACCGCCAGCGTGGAAAACAGTCTCAGACTGTTGCAACGTGAGGTGCTCGATATCGTGTTGATTCATTCCGATGGAAATGACAGCGATATCATTCAGCGCCTGGGTGCTTTGGATACTTTGAACAACCTTAAACAGCGCGGTCTGATCAGAGCCACGGGCATGTCGACCAAAACGGTGGCAGGTGGCTTGCTGGCCTTAAAGCAGTCCGATCTGGTGATGGTGATGCATAACCTGTTTTATCAGGAAGAACGGGCCGTGCTGGAACAGGCCGCGCGCGACAATAAAGGCATTTTTATCAAAAAAGCCCTGGGCAGCGGCCATCTGGCCCAAGATCCGGATCAGGTTCAGACACAAACCGATATCGTGCAGGCCAATTTCGACTTTATTTTTGCCGAACCGGCCGTGACCAGTGTGATTATTGGAACCATTAATCCGATGCATCTGGCGGATAATGTGGCAAAGGCCATACAGGCAATTAAAAAGAATTAAACACAGAGGGCACGGCGATGACCTTAAATTGAAATTCCAGAAATAGTCTGAAAATAAAAGACTTTGTGATTTCAGGCTAAATCGGTTTAAACGCGAAGCCTTCATTCAAGATGGATAAAGACATGGGCGCTCGACTAACATCACCATCTCACTCCACTCGGATCAGGCAAAAAATAATCGTGAATCATTCACGATTATTTATATTGGCTCAAGTTAGCTTTTAATAAAAATCTAGTTTTCAATAACTTATTATGGCTGTACAAGTTTGATAAATAATTATGATCCATTCACGTTAATAAATATTATGAGGTCGAAGACTTCATTAACAGACTGTTAGACACCAAGGAGACATCATGACGGTCAAACGTATGGACAACGTCGGCATCGTGGTGGAAGACATCGATGCCGCCATTGAGTTCTTCACCGAACTTGGCCTCGAGCTCGAGGGTCGCGCCCCAATCGAAGGAGACTGGGCAGATGGCGTCACTGGATTGCGGGACATGCGCGTAGAAATTGCCATGATGCGTACACCAGACGGTCACAGCCGGCTCGAGATGTCCCGATTCCTCGCACCGCCTGTAGTCGCCGATCACCGCAGTGCCCCGGTGAACGCTCTCGGCTACCTACGCATCATGTTCACCGTGGAGGATATCGACGATACGCTCGCCCGACTCGGCAAACGCGGCGCGGAGCTCGTCGGCGAAGTGGTTCAATACGAAGACACGTATCGGCTCTGCTATATCCGGGGCCCTGAAGGAATTCTCATCGGGCTCGCGCAAGAACTCGGGCAACAGACTTCCCGATGAGCACATGTGACAGGTACAGACTTGATAGGAGATTAAAGGGGAGAGTTTTATGAGTAGCAGCTCGGAGGCAAGCAGCATCTTGCTTTACAGTTTAAACATCGGCTTCTTTCTATTCGGAATATTGGCGGAAGTGGTGGTACGGCGTTTATCTAAGCGTGAAAAAGTACACCCAATACGATGGGGAATTGCGTCTATTGTGGCCTTAAACGTGCTGCTTCTTGGTCTCGTTATAAGCCACTTTTCGAACATACCCGCCCAGGTGGCAACCGATGGCGTGCAACAATTCAACAACAGCGTATCAATGGGAGCAATGCTTGGCACAGTGATTTCTCCCGGTTTGATTATGCTTTGCTTGATCTGGATTTATATTCGTGTAAGAGCTGGGCAAATTGTCCTCAGGGTGGAATCTGCTGACGACATTGATGCAAGTAGGGTTGTTTCGATCGGAAACAAAGTGGCGACAGTAATTTTTTGGATCGTTGGAGGCGGTTTCTTGCTTTTGATTCTGGGCGCATTGGTATTTGGGAGCTGATACGAGTCCATGCGCATGCCATCATCTCGTTCCCACGGTCTCCCGTGGGAACGAACATGTGCTGGGAAATGCCACGGGGTTCCCACGCAAGAGCATGGGAACCAGATTTCACGTGTCTCTGAGGTTAATTTTTCTGATTAATCTTGTTCACGATCGCGGTAGTCGAGCAGTTTTCGGTCAGCCCCATCACTTTGACTTCACCGCCATAGCCTTCAACAATTTCCCAGCCAACCACGCCTTTTTTATCGTAATCGCCGCCCTTGACCAGGATATCGGGTTGAATCAGGCGCAGTAATTGTTCCGGCGTATCACCAGGGAAACAAGTGACCCAATCTACTGCCGACAGTCCGGCCAACACGGTTAAACGACGTTCCGCCGTGTTGATCGGACGGCCTTCCCCTTTAAGCTTGGTGACCGACTCATCGGTGTTGATAGCGACTATCAGCCGATCGCCCAGCTCCCTGGCCTGCTGCAGATAACTGACATGGCCCGCATGCAAAATATCGAAGCAACCATTGGTAAACACGATCTTCTCACCGCGTTTTTTGGCCTGATCAACGGCGATCTTGAGCTGCTCAATGGTGACCGCGCCACCGATGCTGTGATCGGTATTATAAATGCCCTGGTGTCGCTGATATTCGGCCTGTAACTCAGGCCCGCTGACCGTCGAAGTACCCAGTTTACTGACCACGATACTGGCAGCCACATTGGCCAAAGTGACCGCGTTTTCCAGGCTCTCTCCTGCCGCCAGCGCCGCTGCCAGCGTCGAAATCACGGTGTCGCCGGCCCCTGTCACATCCGCCACTTCTTTGGCGATGGCCGGCAGATGGAATTCCGTTTCGTCGGCATGAATCAGCGACATGCCATGTTCACTGCGGGTAATCAGAATGGCCTTAATATCGAGCTGTTTGATCAGCGTCTGCGCCTTGCTTATCAAATCGGCTTCAGATTCCACTGTACCGGCCACGGCTTCAAACTCGCTCATATTGGGGGTAATCAGATCCGCGCCGCGATATTTACTGAAGTCATTACCTTTCGGATCTACCAGCACCTGAATGTTTTTCTGTTTTGCTGCCTGGATCCAGAACTGCGGATCAGCCAAGGTACCTTTGTTATAGTCCGACAGCACCATGACCTGAGCCTGATCGAATACCTTTTCCGCCAGCTGATGCAGCTCTTTCGCGACTTCACCGGCAAAAAAGGTTTCAAAATCCAGTCTTAACAGCTGCTGATGACTACTCACAATGCGGGACTTGATAATGGTGCCTGCCTGGCTGCTCTGGTGAAACAAGCAATTAACGCCCACCGAATTCAGCCGCTGTCTGAGCATATCAGCTGCTTCGTCCTGTCCGGTAACGCCACTAACATCACAGCTTGCCCCCAGTGAAGCAATATTCATCGCCACATTCCCGGCCCCGCCGGGCACATCTTCCAGTCTTTCTACATTGACCACCGGCACCGGGGCTTCCGGCGAAATACGGCTGGCTTTGCCGAAGTAGAACCGATCCAGCATCAAGTCGCCGACAACGGCCACTCTGGCCTGATGGAATTCCGGAAATGTGTGTTTCATAGCTGTAAGTCAGTCGCTGCAGTAATAAAGCAAAACGTTATTGTGCTTGTAAAACAGCTTGCAGTCTATGCCAGACCTGCTCTACGTCCATCTCAGCCATACATACCGGCGCCCCGGCAACGGCCTCAGGCAGAGGACATTGCCGTTTATAACAAGGTGAACAGGTCATGCCGGTGATAAGGTGCTGCTGATGGGTTCCTGCCGTGCCAATAAGGTGGGTATCCGTCGAGCCGTAAAGCGTCATTGCCGGCTTGCCGATCATGGCTGCCATATGCGCCAGGCCCGTATCACTGCACACTGCGGCTTGCGCGCCCTGCATCAAGGCCAGCACATTATCGAGCGGCAATCTGGGTAAAGCATGCGCCTTATCAGATACCGAAGCTATCTGGCGTGCGCGCTGATACTCCTCGTCATTACCACTGGGTAACAGCAGACCGTATCCCTGTGCTGCGGCTTTCAAGATCAATGTCTGCCAATGTTGGACCGGCCATAATTTGGTCAGCCAGCTGGCATTATGCACCAGCATCAGATAACGCTCCGGAAGCGTGAAGTCGAGTTCGGGCAACTGACAGTGTTTCAGCTCAACACCATAATCAGCCTCAGTATCAGGCACCGCATAACCCAGCGCGGAAGCCAGGATTTGCCGCATGCGCTCTACGGCATGCTGATTGGGATTAACGTTAATCGTATGACGGTAAGCCCAGTGCGCCGGTTTTTCCCGGCAGCTGAATTTATCCAGGCCATAAACCGGGCCTTTTCTGAGCACACTGACAAAAGCGCTTTTCAGATTATTCTGCATATCGACGACAACATCGTAATCATCGGCATTCAAAGCCTTGTAGAATTGCCCCACTTCGCCGCTTCTAAAGCTGGTTAACCATTGCTTGCGCCAACTGCGATGAGACGTCGTGATCACTTTATCTACTTTCGGGTGCCATTTGGGCACAGCCGCAAAAGCTTTATCCACTACCCAATCGAAGCGGATATCAGGAAAAACCGCAGCCGCATCAGTCAGCGCCGGCAAAGCGTGCATCAAGTCGCCCATCGAGGTCAGTTTGATAATTAAAACGCGCATGAGCTCAGGCGAAGTCCAGACTCAGTGGATGGTCACGATGTTGTTGCAAAATTTTGAGAAAGGCACCCGGGTTCTTAATTTGAGTCAGCTCGCCTTCACGCGGAAATAACTGGTCCTGTAACCGTGACAGCCAGAAGCGCAACGCGGCCGCACGCAACAGCAGATTCCAGTTTGCCTGCTCGGCTTCGGTAAGTTGGCGTTTGCTGAGATAACCTCGCATCAGCGCCTGATAACGGGTTTGCTCCGGCAGGCCATGGTCATCAACACACCAGTCATTGACCACCACCGCCAAGTCATACAGCAGGTACTCATCACAGGCATAATAAAAATCAATAATGCCCTTGAGTTCATTACCCTCAAACAAAGCGTTATCACGGAACAGGTCTGAATGGGTCACGCCCCAGGGTAAATCCAGATCGGCATAACCGGCCTGGAAAGCCAGCTCGTTTCGTAATATAGCAGCACTATCCGCATCCAGATGAGGAAGCAGGGCATGAGCGGTGTCCTGACGCCATTGCGGGCCACGCTCGTTTTGACGGCGCGACTGGAATTCTTGACCTGCCAGATGCATTTCACCCAGGATATGGCCGATTTCAGCACATTGTTCAGCTGTTGCCACTGTGGCGACACCACGTCCGGACAACCGCAGCACCAATGCCGCCGGGCGATCACACAGTTTTTTCAGATAATGCCCCTGCCGATCAGCCGCCGGGTGTGCGGAAGGAATACCATGCTGGTAAAAAAAGGTCATCACCTCAAGAAAATAGGCCAACTCACCGAAATCATGCTGCTCAAACAGCGTGAGCACGAACTGATCTTCAGTAGTGGAGACAAAATAATTGGTGTTTTCGATACCGTCGCTGATCCCTTCATAAGAGACCAGATCGCCAACCGCATAATCACCCAGAAACGCGATCAGATCGTCGCGCCCGACTTCAGTGTAAACCGACATTAAAACTGCTCAGATTATGGTGCTGCTTACCACTCCAGCAGGATCCAGTTGGGTATCAGTAAACCGGAATCCAGCTCGAATTGTCTGGACTCAAGCGATCCGTCACCGTCCGTATCCATCAGGTAATAAGGTCTACCAACTGATGGCGTGACCTTGATCATATAGAGCTGACCACTGACACGGTATTCTTCGATAGTGCGATCTTCTTTTTGAATGATAGTAATGTCAGGCTCAATGCTCTCACCACTCTGTAAAGGCTCTGGAATCACCGGTGGCTTTTCCATTATCGATTCTTCATCAGCCGCCCAAACATTGGCTGTCATTAATACCGCAACTGCGCATACAATAGCGATTTTGTTAAACATGTGAATGCTCCGTGTCATTTAACACAAAGATAGCATTTCCGCTGCCATGAGAAAAGCAGTCTGTCGCTCACTGAACTGGTAATCAACAACGCTTATGACTCAAACTGCCCCTTTTATTCTGGTCGATGGTTCTTCTTATCTGTATCGCGCTTACCACGCCATGCCGTCGCTCACTAATTCCGCAGGCGAAGCTACCGGCACCATCTATGGTGTGATTAATATGTTGCGTAAATTATTGCGCGATTATCAGCCGGAACATATCGCCGTGGTCTTCGATGCCAAAGGCAAAACATTTCGTGACGATATATACAGCGAATACAAAGCGCACCGGCCACCGATGCCGGATGATCTGCGCGAGCAAGTCGAGCCTATTCACGAAATTGTCAAAGCAATGGGATTGCCGCTACTGATGATTGATGGCGTCGAAGCCGACGATGTGATTGGCACTTTGGCCCGCCAGGCAACTGAAGCCGGCATTGAAACGGTCATTTCCACCGGCGACAAAGATATGGCGCAGCTGGTCAACGAGCATGTGACGCTGATCAACACGATGAGCAACACCATCACGGACATCGACGCCGTTAAAGAAAAATACGGTATCAGTCCGAATCAGGTTATCGATTATCTGGCTTTGATGGGCGATAAAGTCGATAACATTCCGGGTGTGCCTAATGTCGGTCCTAAAACCGCCACCAAACTATTGCAGCAATATCAAACGATGGAAGAGGTGATCAAACACGCTGATGAAGTCAAAGGCAAGCTGGGCGAAAATCTGCGTAAAGCCTGTGAAGATCTGCCGTTGTCCTATCAGCTCGCGACGATCAAGCTTGATGTTGAATTGGACTGCAGCCCCGTCAGTCTGCATATGCAGCCACAAGATACAGCAACCTTACTCTCGCTGTTCAAACGGTTTGAGTTCAGAACCTGGACGGCTGAGCTGGAATCCGGCTCCAATCCGGTGACCGTCACCGCAGCATCAGCCGTGCACAACTCAAATGCCACCACAACCGAACAAAACTATCAAACCATCCTGACTGACAAGCAGTGGCAGGACTGGCTGCAACGGTTGAACCAAGCCGAGTTATTTGCCTTTGATACGGAAACCACCAGCCTCGACTATCTGGAGGCACGTATTGTCGGTGTATCGTTTGCCATTAAGGCCGGAGAGGCAGCCTATCTGCCGCTGGCTCATGATTATCCGGGCGCCCCTGAACAGCTGGAATTCGACAAGGTCATGCAGGATCTGAAACCGTTGCTCGAAGATCCGCAAAAACTCAAAGTCGGCCAGAATCTCAAATATGATCGCCACGTATTACTGAACCACGGCATTGATCTGCAAGGCATTGCCCATGACACCATGCTCGAATCCTATGTACTCGACAGCACCGCCACCCGTCATGATATGGACTCGCTGGCAAAAAAATACCTAGACCGCGACACGATTCATTTCGAAGATGTTGCCGGCAAAGGCAAAAAGCAGCTGACCTTCAATCAAATCGGTATTGAAGAAGCATCCCCTTATGCGGCTGAAGATGCCGATATCACGTTGCAACTGCACCATGTATTGTGGCCGAAAATCCAGGCTATTCCTTCTCTGGTCAAAGTCTACACAGAGCTGGAAATGCCTTTATTGCCGGTACTCAATACGCTGGAACGCAATGGCGTCAATATCGATATCTGGATGCTGCAACAGCAAAGCGACAATATGGCGCGGCAAATTGAAGAACTGGAAAAACAGGCCCATGAAGCGGCAGGCCAAAAATTTAACCTGGGCTCTCCCAAACAATTGCAGGAAATCCTGTACGACAAACAGCAACTGCCGGTAAAGAAAAAAACCCCGAAAGGCCAGCCATCTACAGCGGAAGAGGTATTGCAGGCACTGGCCGATGACGGTTATGAGTTACCGCAGATCATTATGCAGTATCGGGGCTTAAGTAAGCTCAAATCGACCTATACCGACAAATTGCCGCTACAGGTCAACAAAACCACGGGGCGAGTACATACTTCTTATCATCAGGCCGTGACCGCCACCGGGCGTTTATCGTCATCGGATCCGAACCTGCAGAATATCCCGATTCGCAGCGAAAACGGCCGCCGCATCCGCGAGGCGTTTGTCGCCAGCGACGGTTATATCCTGCTGGCCGCTGACTACTCTCAAATTGAGTTACGCATCATGGCGCACCTGTCCGGTGATGAAAGTCTGTTACAGGCGTTTGCCAAAGGCGAGGATATTCACCGCCATACCGCCTCGGAAATTTTCAATATCGCATTGGATGAAGTCAGCAGTGATCAGCGCCGCAGTGCCAAAGCAATTAATTTCGGGCTAATCTACGGTATGTCCGCACATGGGCTGTCGAAACAGCTCGGTATCGAACGCCATCAGGCGGCCGAATATATGCAAACCTATTTTGAACGATATCCGGGCGTACGCAAATATATGGATAACACGCGTGAACAAGCCAAACGGCAAGGTTATGTTGAAACGATTTTCGGCCGCCGCCTTTACCTGCCGGAAATCAATTCCAGCAACGGCATGCGCCGGCAATATGCTGAGCGTACGGCGATTAATGCGCCCATGCAGGGCAGTGCCGCCGACATTATCAAAAAGGCCATGATCAATATCCACCACTGGTTATGCCAAACGGATAACGGCATTCGCATGATCATGCAGGTGCACGATGAACTTGTGTTTGAAGTGCCCAAAGATCAGTTGGATATGGCCAAAACCACCATTGAGAAGTTTATGGATGGTGCAGCGGACTTGAGAGTGCCGTTAGAGGTGGGGATTGGTGTTGGGGATAATTGGGAACAAGCCCACTAGCATTATCCAGTGTCAATTGTTTCGGAGGTTCTCCACAAGACTTACAAGAGGATCTTCTGTGTTTAAGGCTAACTCATCGTAATGCAAATCTAGGTCTGGACCTGAAGCATAACAAGCAATTACACCAGGAACGGGAATTAGCTCATTCAAATCTTCTATTGCCTGGATCACATCATCCTTGATGTCCATTAGAACTTTCTCGGTCAGCTCGAAAGTTTTCTTAAGACTTTGATTAATGACTACAGATGTAGACTCCTCTTTGACTTTTGTTATCAGTCCGTGCAAGAGACTATTTCTGCGCATAGTAAGCTCTTCTATTCTGTCACAAAGTTTCTCAAGAGCTTCACCACCTTTTACCAACTCTCTTAGACCGGGTTCAGAATCATAATTGCGACAATGCTCACCTGCTTTACGACATGCTGATAATCCATTCAGCTTAACACCTAATGAATGATTTCTATAGCGTTCTTGAATCTCGCTTAGAGGGAGGTTTCTTGTCCTCTTTATTGCCAGCAATACCATATGTTCTAGCCGACCAAATAGAATTGTGAGTTCACCAATCTGACAAGTCAGGTGTAGGCATTGCCTCAGCTAAGTCGATAAAGTAGGTTTTCATAACAAATCTTCCCTATTTTCTCTATTGAGCTGTCATTGTGGATGCGTTTGCTCAATCATGGCATCTATTTCGCTTAGACGGCGAGTTAGAAATTGCACGCCCATGTATCCTGACAAAAAGCCGCTACTCATCAGCGCAACAGGGGAATTTTTGAGATCTGAAACAGCAGATATTTATGTACCCAATATGCCCTTTTGCGCAGCCGAGCATCGCAAATCAGTTTGGATTAAACACGGCGAGTGTTTGAGTGCAGCGAGTTTTCGTCGTGTTCCAAACTGATTGAGAAGCGCAGGGAACCCGAAGGGCAAGCATCGGGCTGCCCTTTTGTTTGGTTCGTTTATTTTGGGCACGCAAAATAAATGAACTCGCCACCAAGGCGAAATCATCAGTGCTGTAGATTGCCGCGGCCTGCGGGCCAGTAATGACTGTAAATCAGAGTTTAAGAATCTGATCGTTTCTTAGCCCGCGGATGGGCGGCATCGTAGACTTTCGCCAGGTGCTGAAAGTCAACATGGGTGTAGATCTGGGTAGTGGCAATATCGGCATGGCCCAGTAATTCCTGCACCGCCCTCAAATCGCCGCTGGCTTCGAGCATATGCGAAGCAAAAGCATGGCGCAGCCGGTGTGGGTGCACATGGTCAGAAATACCCTGTTTTTTGCCCCAGAAACTGAGTCGTTTCTGTATCGAGCGCACGCCCAGACGTCTGCCTTGTTGGGTAATAAACAAAGCCGGCTGGTCGAAAAAACCCGTTTGGTCACGTTTTTCCAGCCAGTTTTGCAAAGCTTTTATCGCCTGACTGCCAACCGGGCAGACTCGGCTTTTATTGCCTTTACCGGTCACATAAACCAGATAATCGCCAAAGTCGATATCCCGGATATTCAAAGCAGCCAGCTCGGCAAGACGCAGGCCGGAGGAATAAAACAATTCCATAATCGCCCGATCACGACAGGCCACAAAAGTATCTGCTTGAGTGCGCTCCAGTAACGCATTCATCTGATCGACATCCAGGGTGGAGGGCAGCCGTTTTTCCGCTTTAGGTGCTTGCACGGCCTGCGCTGGGTTATTCTCGACGAGCCCTTCACAGATAAGAAAACGATAAAAACTGCGCACCGCCGACAACATGCGCTGAATGGTTCGGCCGGAAAGCCCCTGCCGGTGCAGTAAGGCGATAAATTGACGAAGGTGGCTGGTCTTGATTTGCTGCCAGCCGTTCAGTTCCTGCTGACGACAAAAATCATTGAGTTGTTCCAGATCCCGACGGTAATTATTGACGGTATGGGCGGAAAGACGACGCTCACCGGCCAGATATTGCAGAAACGCGCTAATGTCTTCCGGCAGTTCACTCATACATTGATGCGTAACTAGTCATGATGGGCGTGACAAAATTCTCTGACAATTCGCATAAACACCTCACCCAGGAAACTAAGGTAGTCAGTGCCCATATCGGCATGAAAACGGTTGGCATCGTGGCTGCCAATCGCCAGTAATCCGGCACAGGGCTCATGGCCCAAAGGCAAACATGCTACCGATTGTATTGCCGCAGCCTGCTCGGGGAACAATAATTGTTTTTGTGTTTTGGTAAGGCGGCCGCAGACCGGTTTCTGTTTGCTGAAAAGATTGTCGAAACTGCGCAAACTTTTATCGTCGGCGTGCAGCTGGGAGACATTGGCAGCCAGCTCCGGCAGCGTCAGCTCCTTGTCTGCACTGTAAAATAATCTTAATGCCACATCATCAGCCGCAAATTCATGTTTGAGTTCGGTGACTAGCGTCTTGATCAAACTGGCCAGATCGGGGGCATCGAGCAGATTGAGACAAAGTGCATGAACCCGCTGCTGAAGCTGTGTGTTGCTGTGGGCGTTGTCAAGCAAGGCGTGCAGCTGTTCGTTCAGCTGTTTATTTTTGTCTTGCAAGCGCTGCAGCTGTTTTTGTGCCAGGGAAATAGTCCCCTCGGGAGAGCTATTCAGCTCCAACGATTCCAGTAGCTGCGGGTTTTGCAGAAAAAAATCCGGATGCTGCTGCAGGTAGGCTTCAATATCAGTGGTGGTTACATTTGGTTTAGTGTCGCCCACGCAATTTCTCCATCAAACACATGTTCAGCCGGCCCGGTCATCCACACAGAGGCATCGTCTTCCGGCCAGCTGATTTGCAATTCACCGCCGGGCAGACTGACTGTCACATTGTTAGCCAGCAATCCACGTCTAATACCGCTCACCACGGCGGCACAGGCCCCCGTTCCACAAGCAGAAGTCTCGCCGGCACCTCTTTCATAAACTCTGAGCTTGATAACTTCTGAACTGACCAGCTGCATAAAGCCGGCATTGACGCGCTCAGGGAAACGTTCATGCACTTCAACCAATGGTCCGATTTCGGCAACTGGTGCCGTATCGATATTATCCACCAGCATCACGGCATGGGGATTACCCATCGACAAAGCCGTGATCTCCACTTTGCCATGCTCTGGAATAGCCAGCATGTAAGTAGTGGCCAGTTCTTCTGCCACAAAGGGAATATCGGCAGGCTCAAATACGGGTTTTCCCATGTCTACTGTCACCGAGCCATCCGCCTGCAGGGTGGGGTATATCAGACCCGATACCGTTTCCACCGCTATGGTGTCTTTATCGGTCAGCCCCTTGTCTCGGACAAAACGGGCAAAACAACGCGCACCGTTACCGCATTGTGCCACTTCGCCGCCATCGGCATTAAATATACGATAACGAAAGTCGGCATCCGCGGATTGTGGCGCCTCCACCAGCAAAAGCTGATCACAACCGACACCGAAGCGTCGGTCAGCCAGAAAACGAATCTGCTCGTTGCTCAGATTCACTTCCTGGTTAATGGCGTCAATGACAATAAAGTCATTGCCAAGGCCGTGCATTTTGCTGAATTTCAACATATCTATGCCTGCAAAATATGTTCACCGGCGAAAAGCGAAGCGACCGTTTCACGCTCACGCACCAGATGCATTTCATCACCATCCACCATCACTTCCGCGGCACGGGGACGGGAATTGTAATTGGAACTCATGGTAAAGCCATAAGCGCCGGCTGAACGAATCGCTAACAAATCACCGGTTTTTATTGCCAGTTCTCGATCTTTACCCAGAAAATCACCTGTTTCACAGATAGGTCCCACAATATCATATGTGACTTTTTCTGCATCAGAATTGCTTATCACCGGCTGAATATCCTGCCAGGACTGATAGAGCGCAGGTCTGAGCAAGTCATTCATCGCTGCGTCAACAATAGCAAATTGTTTGGCTTCTGTCGGTTTGATGTACTCAACTCTGGTCAATAAAATTCCGGCATTGCCAGCAATCGCCCGGCCCGGTTCCAGCAGAATTTCCAGGTCTCTGCCCGTTAATAGCTCACGCAGCGCCGCTGCATACTCGGCAGGAGTAGGCGGGATCTCATCACGATAATGAATCCCCAGTCCCCCGCCTATATCCAGATGTTTGACCACAATGCCATCTTGTTGCAGTTGGTCTATCAACTCCAACACCCGTGACAATGCATCGACAAACGGAGACACCGAAGTCAATTGCGAACCGATATGACAGTCCACGCCGACTAGCTGCAGATGAGACATATTTTGCGCAGATTGATAAACCTGCCGGGCATCCTCGATTGCAATACCAAATTTATTTTCTTTAAGACCGGTAGAAATATAAGGGTGGGTCTGCGCGTCAACATCCGGATTCACTCGAATTGAGATGGGCGCAATCATGTTTAACGAGGCTGCCACAGCATTGATACGGCTCAGTTCGGGAATTGATTCCACATTAAAGCAGCGAATCCCCTGGTTAAGTGCATACTCAATCTCTGCGCCAGTTTTGCCGACACCGGAAAAGACGGTACGTCCGGCATCCCCTCCCGCAGCCAGAACCCGGGCTAATTCACCGGCTGAAACAATATCAAAGCCCGACCCCAAGCGCGCAAGCACATTCAGCACCGCCAGGTTGGAGTTGGCTTTGACCGCATAACACACCAGGTGAGGCTGTCCGGAAAAAGCGTTGTCAAAAGCACGCCAGTGACGTTCCAGCGTCGCGCGGGAATAGACATAGGTAGGCGTACCGAACTGCTCAGCGATGTTGGCCGTAGGCACATTTTCCGCATAAAGCACCCCTGCCTGATACTCAAAATAATCCATCTGTTTACCTTGCCTCTACTGAATTAAATTGTCCTTCAGGTAGATAAAGGTCACCCTTTTGACCACAGGCACTGAGCATCAGCAGTGCACAAATCAACAGCGCCAGCGTGTTCCAGCGAGTTATTTTTTGCATTTTTTGTTTTCCCCAATGATTTTTAACCGGCAGTATATACGGGAACAGGCTTACCCGCCTAAGAGGCTGATGATATTCTCCCGCTAACCGCGTTGCTGCCAGAAAATGGTTCAGGCAGAATACCTACTGTGGCTAACGCCTCTTATCAAGGGTAACGAAACAGCCTGCCTTACTCTGCGGAAAATGTATTTCCGCTGCGATTTATCGCGAAATCATACACAGGCTATTAACATCTGAAACTAGAATTTCTAGCGCAACTTACATACTATTAGCATTTATGAGCTTAAGCTTATGTTGAGGAATCGCAATTAGTCATGGCAAATATGGCAACATCTATCAGACTCAGCGGTTTGGCACGACGTCTCGTCAATGAGGGGTTATTGAATGAAGAGCAGGCTCAATCTGCTCAGACCGCCGCAAAAGAAGCCAAACAACCTTTTGTCACCTACCTGGTTAACCACAAAATTCTGGGCAGCCAGGATATCGCCGCTATTGCTTCGCAGGAATTCGGGGTTCCCCTGTTTGATATTGACTCGATGAACCTGGATATGGCGGCCACCAGCCTGATTCAGGAAAAAATGATTCGCCAGCACAATGCCTTGCCATTGTTCAAGCGCGGCAAACGTCTCTACATCGCCGTATCTGACCCCACCAACCTGCAGGCATTGGACGAATTCCAGTTCAATACGGCGATGAATACTTATCCTATTCTGGTGGATGAGCAAAGACTTTCAGCTTGTATCGAAAAAGCGCTGGATAAAACCGCCGAACAGCTGGACAGCTTCGGGGATGCCGATCTCGATGATCTCGATCTGGGTCCGGACGACTCAAACAAAGCTGAAGATATCACCGAGGCCAATATTGATGACACCCCCGTCGTCAGGTTTATCAACGGCATTCTGACTAACGCCATCAAAGCCGGTGCCTCGGACATTCATTTCGAACCGTATGAGAAAAAATACCGCGTGCGTATGCGTATCGACGGTATTCTGCATGAAGCTAAAACAGCGCCGGTAGCCCTGGGCGGCCGTATTGCAGCCCGCCTGAAAGTTCTGTCGCGCCTGAATATTGCTGAACGGCGGGTACCCCAGGACGGGCGTATGCGCATGAAATTGTCCAAAACAAAAGCCATTGATTTTCGTGTTAACAGCTGCCCGACTTTATTTGGCGAAAAAATTGTTTTGCGTATTCTCGACCCCACCAGCGCCCAGTTGGGCATCGACGCACTCGGTTATGAAGAAGATCAGAAACAGATCTTTATGGAAACCATGCACAAACCCTACGGCATGGTGCTGGTAACCGGCCCTACCGGTAGTGGTAAAACCGTATCTCTTTACACTGCCCTCAATATTCTCAACACCGGTGATCGCAACATTTCCACGGCGGAAGATCCGGCTGAAATCAGTCTGCCCGGCGTCAATCAGGTCAATGTGCACCCTGCAATAGGCCTCACCTTCTCAGAGGCACTGCGCGCTTTCCTGCGCCAGGATCCAGACGTCATCATGGTCGGTGAGATTCGTGATCTGGAAACGGCCGAGATTGCCATCAAAGCCGCTCAAACCGGTCATATGGTTTTCTCTACCCTGCATACCAACGATGCGCCGCAAACCCTGACCCGTCTTGCCAATATGGGTGTACCTGCTTTTAATATTGCATCCGCTGTTACGTTAATCATCGCTCAGCGTCTGGCCAGACGTTTATGCAACAAATGTAAAGCACCGGAGACTCTTCCAAACGAGACCTTGCTGAATGAAGGATTTACTCAGGAACAAATCGACAACGGCGTGACCGTTTATAAAGCTGTCGGCTGTGATAATTGCACGGAAGGTTATAAAGGCCGTATCGGTATTTATCAGGTTATGCCAGTATCCGATGCTATGGGCCGTATTATTATGGAGGGAGGCAACTCCATTCAACTGGCCGATCAGGCAGCAAAAGAAGGCATTGATGATTTACGTGCATCAGGACTGAAAAAAGTGGCTGCCGGATTGACCAGCCTTGAAGAAATCAACCGTGTGATCAAGGAGTAGCCTGTGGCACAAGCACAAGCGCGCAAAGCAAAAAAAGTCAAAGTCCCTGACATATATCTATGGCAGGGAACCAACAAGCAGGGCCGACGTGTTAAAGGGCGGCTGAGTGGCGAAAATGTTAATCAGGTTCGTGCCGAACTGCGTCGCCAAGGTGTTGCTCCGCTCAAGGTAAAAAAGAAACCAAAAGACCTGTTCAAGCCTCGCAAACCGCCGATCAAACCGGCGGACATTGCCGTATTCAGTCGCATGTTAGCCACGATGATGTCTTCGGGCGTGCCACTTATGCAATCGATGCAAATCATCGGTGAAGGTCATGAAAATGCCAGTATGCAGGAAATGATACTGGCCATTAAATCAGATGTTGAATCGGGCACCAGCCTGGCCGAGTCGCTGTCCAAATTCCCTTTGCATTTTGATGATCTCTACATCAATCTGGTCAATGCCGGTGAGCAGTCCGGTACACTCGAGACCTTATTGCACGAAATCGCCAATTATCAGGAAAAAACCGAAGCCCTGAAAGCCAAAATCAAGAAAGCCCTGGTTTATCCGACCGCCATCATTGTGGTCGCATTCCTGGTCACTGCCATTTTGATGATTTTTGTTATTCCTCAATTCCAGTCATTGTTTACAGGCTTTGGGGCCGATCTGCCCGGCCTGACGAAACTGGTGATTCGCGTTTCCGAGGTCTTCCAGCAATATTGGTGGCTGATATTTGGAATCATTATTGGCACGGTTGTTGGTTTTATGGCAGCGAAAAAACGTTCCAGAAAACTGCAGCACTTTCTGGATAGATTGCTGTTAAAAATGCCCGTTATCGGTGTGGTCATGACCAAAGCAGCCATTGCCCGCTTCTCACGCACCTTTTCTACCATGTTTAAAGCCGGTGTACCGATGGTCGAAGCCATGACGTCTGTTGCAGGCGCAACCGGTAATATCGTATATGGTGACGCCACTCTGGAGATGCGTGATGAAGTCTCCACCGGTACGCAATTAAATAAAGCCATGCTGGAAACCGAACTGTTTCCAAACATGGTAATTCAGATGGTCGCCATCGGTGAAGAGTCCGGTTCACTGGATGCGATGTTGGCTAAAGTGGCAGACTTCTTTGAGCGTGAAGTCGATGATGCCGTGGATAATATGACGGCATTGATGGAACCTATCATTATGGTTTTCCTCGGTGGTATTGTCGGTACGCTGGTTATCGCGATGTATCTGCCCATCTTTAAACTGGGTGCAGCCATCTAGGGCCTGCTAACACTAATTGCATTATCATCGCTACTGGAAGCCATTTTTGCTCCCAGCACGGCGGAAGGAGTGAAATCTAGTGGTTCTACATGAACGACTGACAACGCCGCTGGGGGTAAAAAAGGCCCCAGCCCTTCGGGTTGCGGCTAAAATTCCGCCACTTTTCGTTATTCGTCGCTTATTTGGAATAAACAAACCGCACTCCTCATGCCTCAATTGGCAAAATTTTAGTCACAACAGTGACAATGCAATTAGTGTTAGCAGGCCCTAGATGGCTGCACCCAGTTTAAAGATGGGCAGATACATCGCGATAACCAGCGTACCGACAATACCACCGAGGAAAACCATAATGATAGGTTCCATCAATGCCG
>NZ_JAPDMV010000017.1 GCF_026319305.1 Methylophaga sp. OBS4 | reverse complement strand
AAATATCACCGGTGGTTTTGCCCTGCGTGTTGATAGCAACAGTAAGATTGCTGATTATCTGTCTATGATAGGATTCTACGGTTTGCCACTGGATTATCTCGACAGCTTCAACGACAAAGTCAATGCCGTCACCGTGGCAGATATCAAAGCGGCTTTTTCCCGGCGGATCAACGCCGACAAGATGTTAACGGTGCTGGTGGGTGGCGAAACAAATTAAGACGAGTAACGGCGGTGTTCTGCGGATTATTGGCGGCAGCTGGCGTGGCAGAAAACTGAATTTTCCCGATGTCGCCGGTCTCCGGCCTACAGGGGATCGTGTCAGGGAAACGGTTTTCAACTGGCTGCAACCTTTTATTGGCGGCAGTCGTTGTCTGGATCTGTTTGCCGGAAGCGGTGCGCTTGGGTTTGAAGCGGCTTCCCGTGGTGCCGCTGCTGTAGATATGGTTGAAGCCGATAGCAACGCTTACCGACAGCTTCAGTCCAATGCGGTGTTGTTGCAGGCAGAGCAATGTCAGCTTTGGCATAAACAGGCACAACAGTTTTTGCTTAAAGCCAGCGGGCCTTTTGATATCGTGTTTATCGACCCTCCCTATCAGTCGGCTTTGTGGAAAGAAGTGGCGGATTTGCTGGTCAGCCGTGATTTGCTCAGCGAGGGTGCTCGTATTTATCTCGAATTTCCACGCCGCCAGCTTATGCCCGGTTTGCCGGTGCAATGGCAATTATTAAAAGAAAAGCAGGCCGGTGATGTAAAATACTGCTTATTCGAAAATCAGTCAGGAGCAAGCGAGTGAGCACCACGGCGATCTACCCGGGCACATTCGACCCGATTACCTACGGACATATTGATCTGATAAACCGTGCAGCCTCGCTGTTTGACAGAGTGATCGTGGCGGTAGCGGTGAATCCGGGGAAAAAACCGGTTTTCACAGTCGATGAACGGGTGCAACTGGCACGGGAAACCCTGCCGGGTCTCGCTAATGTCGAAGTCTGTGGCTTTAATGGCTTGCTGGTTAAAGTGGCGGTGGACATGGGCGCCAATATTATTATCCGTGGTCTGCGGGCCGTGTCTGATTTTGAGTATGAATTGCAGTTGGCAACTATGAACCGGCGCATGCAGTCTCAAGTTGAGACACTGTTTCTAACGCCGGCAGAAAATCTCAGCTTTGTCTCTTCTACTCTGGTCAAGGAGATTGCGATGCTTGGGGGCGATGTCTCCGAATTTGTGGCACCTTGTGTCCAGGCTGCGTTAAATGCCAAATTGCCAGATGCCGGGCATCAGCGCTAAGATCTCATACATAGTATTTTTGGAGTAAAAAATGTCTCTGTTTATCACCGATGAATGCATCAACTGTGATGTATGTGAGCCGGAATGCCCGAATGGGGCTATTTCGCAAGGTGCTGAAATTTATGAAATTGATCCCGATCTGTGCACCGAATGCGTCGGACATTTCGATACACCGCAATGTGTTGAGGTGTGTCCGGTTGACTGCATTCCGAAAGATCCTGACAACGAAGAAACCCACGATCAGCTCTATGCCAAATATGAAATGCTGATGGCGGCGGGCAAATAACTAATCATTCTTTCATATTTTAGTCACGACTCAGGAGTCAGTTAATGACCGATAAAATCGACTTGAACAAGCTGTCCGAGCAGGAGCTGGTAAGGTTGATCAGCCAGTCCAAACAGCAAATCAAAAAACTGAAAAAGAAAAAAGTTACCCAGATCAACAGTAAAGATCCGGCTGTCATTGAAGTCGCTGATGCGGTCAGAGCGCTGGCGAAGAACAAGAATGTCACGCCTGCTGAGGCGTTGACTGCCGTGGCAAAAAACATGCGGGTGGCGATGACGCCCAAACGGAAAACACGGGCGCAAAGTGCGGTGAAATACCGGCATCCGCAGGATCCGGCTAAAACATGGAAAGGTTTTGGCAAGCGGCCTTTGTGGTTGGTTGAGGAACTGAACAAGGGGCGCTCGCTGGCGGAATTCAAAGTCGGCTGATCATTTCGCAGTTTACTTATCCTTTCAAATAAGCAGCTTGCGGGCTGCTTTTTTGTTCCAGTTCATTATCATTGCAGAGATTATTTTGAGCCACAGCCGTGCTGAGGTATCCTTAGCGCTTTTCACGTTCCCGACTTTAAAGAGAATCCATGCAACACGAATACCGCCCTGATGAAGTGGAATCATCTGTCCAGCAATGGTGGCAGAACAACAACAGCTTCCGCGTCGTTGAAGATGCAAACAAGGAAAAGTTTTATTGCCTGTCTATGTTTCCTTATCCCAGCGGCCAGCTGCATATGGGCCATGTACGTAACTACACCATAGGTGACGTGATTGCCCGTTATCAGCGCATGCAGGGCAAAAATGTGCTGCAGCCGATGGGCTGGGATGCCTTTGGCCTGCCGGCAGAAAATGCGGCGATCAAAAACAAAGTGGCGCCGGCCGCCTGGACCTATAAGAATATTGATTACATGCGCGGCCAATTGCAGCGTCTGGGGCTGGGTTATGACTGGCAGCGTGAGCTGGCGACCTGTTCGCCGGAATACTACCGCTGGGAACAATGGCTGTTTACCCGTTTGTTTGAAAAAGGGCTGGTTTACAAAAAAACCGCTGCGGTTAATTGGTGCCCGAATGACAAGACCGTGCTGGCTAATGAGCAGGTTATTGATGGTTGCTGTTGGCGTTGTGATACTAAAGTCGAACGGCGCGAAATCCCGCAGTGGTTTATGAAAATCACTGATTATGCTGACCAACTGTTGGCGGATCTGGAGCAGCTGGATGGTTGGCCTGAGCAGGTCCGCACTATGCAGGCAAACTGGATAGGGCGTTCGGAAGGGGTGCAGATTCAGTTTGATATCAGCGACAGTAACGACAGCATTGCAGTTTATACCACCCGTCCTGATACCTTGATGGGCGTGAGTTATGTGGCCGTTGCTGCAGAGCATCCGCTGGCTTTGCAGGCGGCTGAAACCAATCCTGAATTGAAAACGTTTATCGACGAATGCCGCAAGATGGAAACCTCGGAGGCGGCGCTGGAAACGGCTGAGAAAAAAGGCGTGGCGACCGGTTTGACGGCAATTCATCCAGTCAGTGGTGAGCTGGTGCCGGTATGGGCCGCTAATTTTGTGTTGATGGGGTATGGCACCGGTGCGGTGATGTCGGTGCCGGCTCATGATCAACGCGATTATGAGTTTGCGCGGAAATATGGCCTGGCTATCAAGCAGGTTATCGAGCCGATGGATGAAACAGAATGCGATCTGAATCAAGCTGCATTTACCGACAAGGGCCGTTTGCTGAACTCGGGACAATTCAACGGCCTCAGTAGCCAGCAAGCGTTTGATGCGATTGCGGATTTCCTCAGTAGTCACAACAAGGGTGAGCGTCAGGTCAATTACCGCTTGCGTGACTGGGGCGTATCACGCCAGCGTTACTGGGGTACACCGATACCTATTATTAATTGTCCTGATTGTGGTTCAGTGCCGGTACCGGAAGCCGACTTGCCGGTGCGTTTGCCGGAAGATGTGATTGTCGACGGTTCCGGTTCGCCCATTAAATCCATGCCTGAGTTTTACCAGTGCCAGTGCCCCAAATGTGGGGCTGATGCCGAACGGGAAACCGATACCTTTGATACTTTCTTTGAATCATCCTGGTATTACGCACGATTTACCTGTCCGGATAATGACAAAGCGATGCTGGATGAGCGTGCCGATTACTGGCTGCCGGTGGATCAATATATCGGCGGGATCGAACATGCCGTTTTGCATCTGCTTTATGCGCGTTTTTTCCACAAACTAATGCGCGATGAGGGACTGGTATCCGGTGATGAGCCGTTCAAGAACCTGCTGACACAAGGCATGGTGCTCAAAGACGGGGCCAAGATGTCCAAATCAAAAGGTAATACCGTTGATCCTCAGGCATTGATTGACCAGTACGGTGCGGATACCGCGCGTTTGTTTATGATGTTTGCCGCGCCACCGGAAATGTCTCTGGAATGGTCAGACAAAGCAGTGGACGGTGCTAACCGTTTTCTTAAACGTTTATGGCGTCATGTTTGCGAACATGCTGAAAAGGGCGCGACAGAAACGCTTGATACCGGATCCTTGAATGAAGCGATGCAGGCCGTGCGCCGTCAGACCCATCAGACTTTGGCAAAAGTTTCAGATGATATCGGCCGTCGCCATACCTTTAACACGGCTATTGCTGCGGTGATGGAATTGATGAATACGATTGCCAAAGTGAATGATGACAGCGAGCAGGTCCGTGCCGTTGTGCAGGAAAGCCTGGAGCTGATAGTTTTGATGCTGTCCCCGATTACACCGCATATCTGTCATCGGCTATGGCAGTTGTTAGGATACGGAACTGCGATTGTTGATATGGACTGGCCGCAGGTTGATGCAGCAGCGCTGGTACAGGATCAGATTGAACTGATGGTGCAGGTCAATGGCAAATTGAGAGCTAAGATTTCGGTTGCTGCAGAGGCGGATCAGCAGGCTGTTGAAGGGGTGGCCTTTGCCGACGAAAACGTGCAGCGATTTACGGAAGGAAAAGAAGTCCGTAAAGTCATTCTGGTACCGGGCCGTTTGGTTAATATCGTCGTCGCTGGTTAAGGTTAACAAAGGATAGAATCCATGAAGCATGTTGTGTCGAAAGTAGGGTTGGGTTTTTTACTGCTTGCCCTGGCCGGTTGCGGCTTTCACTTACGCGGCGAGGCCACCGTTCCGGAAGCACTGAAAACTATGTACCTGCAAGGGGTCAATACACAACAGGATTATTTCGGTCTCGAACTCAAGCGTGCCCTGACTCGTAATGGCATTGTTGTATTGGATGAATACCAGGAAGGCGCCGCCATTTTCACGGTGCTTGAAAACCGTTATCAGCGTCATGTGTTGTCAGTTGGTTCAGATGCAAAAGTGCGTGAGTTCGAGCTGGAAGCCTGGGTGCGTTTTCAGGTCACCGATGATAAAGGCAAGCCGATGAGTGAGGTTCAGCGTGTCGAAGCCCGGCGTGATTATCAGTTTGACCGCAATCAGGTGCTGGCGATGGACGAGCAGGAACGTGTTTTGCGTGAAGCGCTCAATAAACAACTGGTCAACAGCATTCTCAGACGTCTGTCTGCCATGCAATAGGCTATGCGGCTCAAAGCAGAACAGTTAGACAACACACTGCAACAAGCGCTCAAACCTGTATATCTGGTCTATGGTGATGAGGCGCTGCTGGTAGAGGAAGCTGCGGATAAAATCCGTCAAGTCGCCCGTCAGTCCGGTGCTAATGACCGCGAGGTCTGGCATGTGGAAGGTCACTTCGACTGGTCTCAGATCAAGTGGCGGGATCAAAACCTGTCGCTGTTTGCCAGTCAACGTCTGATAGAAATCCGCCTGCCCTCAGGCAGCCCCGGCAAGGACGGTGGTGAAGCCTTACGCCAACTCGCCGCAGCGCCTCCCGCAGATACAACCGTGCTGATTATCAGCGGCAAAATTGCTGCGGCAGCGCAAAAAAGCAAATGGTTCACTGCGCTCGACAAGCTGGGTGTTACCGTGCCGCTATGGCCAGTCGATGCTGCGCAATTACCTGGCTGGATCAGTCAGCGCGTACAGCAACGCGGGCTTAAAATTGACAGGCAGTTGGCAACACTGATTGCTGAACGCGTCGAAGGTAATTTGTTTGCTGCAGCACAGGAAATCGACAAATTACAACTGCTTGTTACGGATGGTCAGCTTGATGAAAAGACCATCCTGCAATCTGTCGCCGATAACGCCCGTTTTGAAGCCTTTGGATTGATGGACAGTGTGTTTTTGGGACAGCGTGACAAAGTCCCGCGTATAATTGAACGTTTACGCGCTGAAGGTGTTGATATACTGGCAGTTTTTTCTGCTGTGTCGTGGTCAATACATCGTGCAGTGGATATGGCCGTGCAACTGCAGCAGGGCGTGCAGCTGGATCAGGCTTTTGCATCACAGAAACCGCCGGTGTGGGATAAAAACAAACCCACCATGCGTCAGGCTTTGCAACGTCATGACAGTATGCGCTGGCAGCAATTCCTGCAACAGATGGCAGAAATCGATCAGGCTGCCAAAGGGGTCGTGAAAAGCTGCCCATGGCGCTTGCTGGAAAAACTCTGCCTGCAGGTGGCAGGCAGCTAGTACTTAGACTCATTGTACTAGCGATGCTTATCACAGAAAATTTGTAAGGAGAAATTCTTGGACGTTAATCAGTACATGCAGACGTTGGGGCAACATGCCCGGCAAGCCAGTCGCGTACTGGCCAGAGCGGGTACTCAGGTCAAAAACCAGGCTTTGCTGGCCATGGCTGCTGAAATTCGCGCTGCAGTTGATACGCTCAAGTCGGAAAATGCCCGTGATCTGGAAGCGGGGGCAGCCAAGGGGCTTGAACCTGCGCTGCTCGAAAGACTGACATTGTCTGATGAGCGGATTGAAGCCATGGCCGAAGGGGTGGAGCAGATCGCGGCATTGCCTGATCCGGTTGGTGAAGTCAGTGATATGACTTATCGCCCTTCCGGCATACAGCTGGGACGTATGCGTGTGCCGCTGGGAGTGGTCGGTATTATTTATGAATCACGACCCAATGTGACTGCGGATGCTGCTGCTTTGTGCTTGAAATCTGGCAATGCCACTATTCTCAGAGGCGGCAGTGAAGCCATTCATTCCAATCAGGCTATTGCGGCCTGTATCCGCCGTGGTCTGGAGCAGGCCGGTTTGCCTGATACGGCTGTGCAAGTTGTGCAGACAACAGATCGGGCGGCGGTAGGCCAACTGATTACCATGCCTGAATTTGTTGATGTGATAGTTCCCCGCGGTGGCAAAAGCCTGATTGAGCGCATCAGCAAGGAAGCACGGGTGCCTGTGATCAAACACCTGGATGGGATCTGTCATGTTTTCATTGATGCCGCCGCCGATCTGGATATGGCGGAAGCTATTGCGGTCAATGCCAAATGCCATCGCTATGGTGTCTGTAACGCGATGGAAACTTTGCTGGTCGACGAGGCTGTTGCCGATCAAATTTTGCCCCGGCTGGCGGTACGCTATGCTGATGAAGGCGTGGAGTTACGCGGTTGTGCCCGCACACGTGCCATTGTTAAAAATATTAATGCGGCAACGGATGAAGACTGGGATACTGAATATCTGGCCCCGATTCTGTCGATCAAAATTGTTGAAGGGCTGGATGCCGCGCTGGAACATATTCATCTGCACAGCTCAGGTCATACTGAAACAATCGTGACTGAGAACTATCACAACGCAAGACGTTTCCTGGCCGAAGTGGATTCCAGCTCAGTAATGGTCAATGCCTCAACCCGTTTTGCTGATGGCTTTGAATATGGTCTTGGCGCTGAAATCGGTATCTCGACTGACAAGATTCATGCCCGTGGCCCGGTAGGGCTGGAAGGGTTGACCTCTCAAAAATGGATAGTGCTGGGCAGTGGCCAAATCAGAGAATAAACCAGCCATAGGCCTTCTGGGCGGGACCTTTGATCCGGTTCATTTTGGACACTTAAGAACGGCGCTGGATGTGGTTGAAAAACTGCAGCTGGCTCAGATCCGGCTGATACCCTGCGCCATTCCGCCTCATCGCGTCATACCGGTGGCGACACCAGAGCAACGGCGTTTGATGCTGGAGCTGGCGATTAAAAATCATCCACGGCTGGTGGTGGATGATCGGGAATTACAGCGGCAAGGGCCGTCCTACACGGTAGATACGCTGCTAAGTCTGCGTGAGGACTTTACCGATAATCCGCTGTTTGTATTGATGGGGTCCGATGCCTTCAAAACGCTGCCAAGCTGGTCTCGCTGGCAACAGATCCTGGAGCTGGCACATATTGTGGTAATGCAACGGCCTGAAGAAGAAATGGATTTAGCTGATGATTTTGCCCGCTGGTATCAGCAACACCTGGCCACAGCCAATGACAGCGCATTGCCAGCAGGTAAAATCTGGCCAGTCCCAGTGACACAGCTGGCTATTTCAGCGACAGAGATTCGCCAGGCTTTATCAGAACAGCGCGATGTACGTTATTTATTGCCTGATGCCGTGATTGCCCTGATTGAGCAATTGGGGCTGTATCAGCGCGGCGAACAGTCAAACTGAATGGATAATCTATTTTTTGTTATCTCAAAAATCACCTGGGGTTTTTTAAGCCCGAGCAGTCTGATGATCTGGTTATTGCTACTGACCACGCTGCTGCTGTGGCTGAATTATGTGCGTCAAACTAAACGTTTATTGTTGCTACTCAGCCTGGCGGGATTTTTCATGCTGGCCTACCCCGTCAGTGATTGGCTGATGTATCCACTGGAAACTCGTTTCAGCCAGCTGGAAATTCTGCCCGAGTCAATTGATGGCATTGTGGTATTAGGGGGGGCAGAAGAATTAAAACTGTCCAGAAGCTGGAACAGTGCTGAAGTCGGTCAAGGGGCAGAGCGTATTCTGGCGGCTGCCAAGCTGGCGCAACATTATCCGGATGTACCGATCATTTACACCGGTGGCAGTAATCTGGTGCAGATGCAGGATCTGGATAAAAAAGGTGTTATCTCCAAAGCCTTGCTGATACAGGCAGGGGTTGATGAAAGCAGGCTGATTCTGGAATCAGACTCACGTAATACCTTTGAAAACTTTTTGAGGATCAAACCGGTTTTACCGCAAGCCGATGGCCGCTATTTACTGGTCACCTCAGCATTTCATATGCCGCGTTCAGTAGGTGTTGCCCGTCAGCAGCAAATCAATGTCGTGCCTTATCCGGTGGATTTTCGCAGCAATCATCCGCAGTACCGTTACTGGGATTTTGATCTGTTTGCGCATTTGCAAGTGTTGGAGTCCGCCTGGCACGAATGGCTGGGACTGAGCGTTTATTTTTTAACCGGGAAAACGGCTGAATGGTTGCCGGCTGACGATCAAACCGCACAATAAAGACGATAAGAATGCAGCCGGATAAAACAACTCTGACTGCCCTTGCGTTACACTATATTTAACTATATCTAAACGGAGAGCCCTATGGAGGCTGAACAACTCAAATTATTGGTTATTGACGCTTTGGAGGATATTAAGGCAGAAGATATTCAAGTGCTGGATGTCACCGAAATGACCGATGTGACTGACATCATGATTATTGCAACGGGTAAATCTACTCGACAGGTCAAAGCTTTGGCAAATGAAGTGGTGATGCAGGCTAAAGCAGCAGGCATTCAGCCACTGGGTGTGGAAGGTGAAAACATCGGTGAATGGGCGTTGGTTGATCTGGGTGATGTGATTGCTCATATCATGACCCCGCAAACCCGCCTGACCTACAACCTGGAAAAACTGTGGAGTGTCCCCGAAAACAACGAGCAGGTATCGGCTGACAAGGAATGAAAATAAACCTGGTTGCCGTTGGCAGTAAAATGCCGGGCTGGGTCACACAAGGTTTTGAAGAATACAGCAAACGTCTGCCTCGAGAGTGCCAGCTGCAACTGATCGAAATCGGACCGGCAAAGCGCGGTAAAACCGGCCAACCTGAGCAATGGAAAAAAGACGAGGCGACACGTATTCTCGCAGCCATTCCGGACAGTCACCATGTGGTAGCGCTGGAAGTCACCGGTAAACCCTGGAGCACGGAACAGCTTTCTTCTCAAATGCAGAACTGGCTGGCGGATGGCCGCGATGTGTCGCTAATCGTAGGCGGTCCCGACGGCTTAGATAACAGCTGCCTGCAACGTGCCGGGCAGCAATGGTCCTTGTCTGCGCTGACCTTGCCGCATCCGCTGGTGAGAATTGTGCTGGCAGAGCAACTTTATCGCGCCTGGACCATTTTGCAGAATCACCCTTATCACCGCTCATGAAATTTCCTTCTTTGTATCTCGCTTCAAAATCACCCCGGCGACGTGAACTTCTGCAGCAAATGGCAGTCGATTTTGCTGTAATCAGTCCCGAAGTGGATGAATCTGTTATTGATGGAGAAGCGCCGGAACAATATGTCAGGCGTATTGCATTATCTAAAGCAGAAGCGGGCAAGGCACTGCTTTCAGACGCAGACCGGAAGCCGGTACTGGCCGCAGACACCGCCGTGGTGCTGAACAAGCAGATATTCGGCAAACCGGTCGATGAACAAGATGCCAGAACTATGTTAAAACAGCTATCGGGTCAAACCCATCAGGTCATGACCGCGATTGCTTTGGCTTTTGAACAACAACTTGAAAGTAGTGTTTCGATCAGTGAGGTGACTTTTGCTGAGCTGAGTGAACAACAAATTGACTGGTATTTGCAAACGGGAGAGGGGGCAGATAAAGCTGGCGGTTATGCCGTGCAGGGCTTGGCCGCACTGTTCATTGAGCAGATACGCGGCAGTTACTCGGGTATTATGGGGCTGCCGATCAGGGAAACAGGACAATTATTAATTCGGATGGATAGCGACAGTGAGCAGTGAAATATTAATCAACGTTACCCCCAGTGAGACGCGTGCTGCCGTTGTTGAAAACGGCGTATTGCAGGAAGTATTCATAGAAAGAAATGAATATCGTGGTTTAGTCGGCAATATCTACAAAGGGAAGGTTTGCCGGGTATTACCCGGTATGCAGGCTGCATTTGTTGAAATTGGTCTGTCCAGAGCCGCGTTTTTACATGTCTCTGATATTTCCATTCCTAAAGGCCAGACCGGCGATCTGAAAGAAGCGCCCAATGTAGAACCGACTATAAGCAGTCTTTTGCGTGAAGGGCAGGAAATTCTGGTTCAGGTCATCAAAGATCCGATGGGCAGCAAAGGCGCCCGTCTGACCACACAACTTTCTGTTTCGTCCCGCTATCTGGTTTACATGCCGGAGACGGAAGGCATCGGCGTGTCGCTGAAAATCGAAACTGAAGAAGAACGCGAGCGCCTGAAAACATGCCTGACCGGCCTGCTGGAAGCAGGGACGGGCGGATATATCCTGCGCACAGCGGCGGAAGGCGTATCTGAAACGGAATTGCAGGCTGATCTGACGTTTCTCTACCGTCTGTGGTCCAAGTTGGAAGAACGTAAACAATCAGTCAAATGCGGCGAACCGCTGCATGAAGATTTGCCGCTGGCAATGCGAGCGTTACGGGATTTGTTTTCAGCCGATATCGAGCGTATCCGCATTGATGCCGAAGAGACCTTTGAGAAGGCCGTGAGTTTTGCCGAAGGTTTTATGCCGGAGTGTGCGGCCCGCCTTGAGCATTACACAGGTGAATTGCCATTGTTTGATCTGTTTGCCGTGGAAGATGAAATTCAGAAAGCGCTGGATCGGAAAGTCCCCCTGAAATCAGGTGGCTATCTGATTTTTGATCAGACTGAAGCGATGACTACCGTTGATGTGAATACCGGTGGCTTTGTGGGCCATAAAAATCTGGAAGAAACCATTTTCAAGACCAATCTTGAAGCCGCGCATGCGATTGCCCGTCAGCTCAGGGTCAGAAATCTGGGCGGCATTATTATTATCGATTTTATCGATATGGAAGAAAAAAGCCACCGCGAACAGGTGCTCAGAGCGCTGGAAAAAGCCATGACATTTGACCGGGCACGCCACAATATCAGTGCGGTGTCTGAGTTGGGCCTGGTAGAAATGACCCGAAAGCGGACCCGTGAAAGTCTCGGTCATATTCTATGTGAACCATGCCCTTGCTGTGAAGGTAAGGGCTATACTAAAAACGTGGAAACGGTTTGTTATGAAATTTTCCGTGAAATCATGCGTGAAGCCAAACAATACGAAACCCAGCAGTTCCTCGTGCTTGCCTCGCAGGATGTGATTGACCGTCTCAATGACGAAGATTCAACCAAAGTGGCGGAATTGGAGCAATTGATTGGCAAACCGATTCTGTTCCAGTGCGAAGTGCAGTATGGCCGTGAACAGTTCAATGTGGTGTTAATGTAGGCGGCCTTATGTTATTGCGCAGTCTTCATATTGCCAGCCGCCAGCTGTTCTATTTGCTGGTCTTCGGCATCATCCTCGGTTTACTGGGTATGCTGGCGGCCGTGTGGCTGTCTGATGAGGTGACAAAACGCAAAGACGAAATTGCCCAGTGGGCCAGCCAGCAGACTGGCTATCCGGTTGAAATCGGTGATGCCGGGCTTTATTGGTTTGATCTGATTCCCAAGCTGGAAGTGCGCCAAGTGCGGTTGTTGCAGAAAACCTCTGCCACCCCCATCGCGACAGCGGACAATATGTATCTCAGCCTGGATATACTGGCTACCTTGCAGCAAGGTGAGCCGGTAGTGGCTGATGCCAGTATCAACGGCGTACACATTGCAATTGAACGCAGTCTTGAAGGTCAGTTGCGGTTGACCGGACTGGAATCAGGTTCCCGCCAGTTTTCAACCACATCCTTACCGGATGTCGTGCGCTGGTTTACCTGGCTGAAAAAACTGGAACTGGCCAACATCGATGTTAAATATCTTGATAATAAGCAGCCGGACTGGTCCGGTCAGTATCAGGCACTGGCAGCCGAACTGATCTTTGATGCCAAACAATGGCAGGGTGATATCACCATCGGTTTGCCTGCCCATCTGGGTAATGCGATCATGTTCAGCGGTCAGGCAGATGTGACGGATGCCTATACCCTGGACGCCTGGCAATGGCAGCTGCAAGGTGAAGATTTGCAACTGGCGCCCATACTGCGGGAACAGGATTTACAAGGCATTACTGTCGAGCAGGGTAAGGTCTCGGTGAGCTTAACTGCCAGTCAGAATGGGGCCGGGCACTATAAAGCCGATATGGACCTTGAACTCGATCGGGCCGTATTGGCTTCTATCAAGCAAAATGAGGTTTTTGACAAGGTCAGTGTTGAGCGTTTGCAAGGCAAGCTGGCATGGCAAAAACAAAAACAAGGCTGGCAACTTCAGGGCCAGGATTTGCTATTGCAAGTGGATGGTGAGTCATGGCCGGTAACCCAGTTCAAGCTGGGTCAGGATGAGAAAGGTTTATTAATTGCGCAAACAGATTTTCTGCGCTTGAGTGATGTCACCGCGGTAGCATTGTTAATGCGTCATGTACCGGAAGTGCTGGTCGGAACTAAACCGGCTGGGGATATCAGCAGTCTCGATCTGAGTTATTCCCAAGAGCAAGGATTTGAAAAGCTGGTATTGCAGGCACACGGTGTTGCCATGCTGCCCTGGCAGGATTATCCGGGTGCCAACAATCTCAGCTTTAATTTGAACTGGCAGCAGGGTCGGGGAAAAATCAGGTTTAACAGCCATCAGACTACAGTTTATGCCGAGACATGGCTGGATGATGCGGTGTATCTGGAATCATTCACAGGACAATTAAACTGGCAACAAGAGGATGATTACTGGCAGCTTAGTACGGCTGGGCTGAAGTTATGGAATGATGATTTGAGTCTGCGGCTTGAGGGTAGTATTGAACAGCGCCAGCAGTTATTTGATACAGATATCAAGCTGACAATGCAGGATGTCGTGGTCAATCACTGGCAGGCCTATGTGCCACAACGTATTCTTAGTGATGACTTTCGTGAATGGTCTGAGAATGCCTTCAAAGCAGGGCGTATCACAGAAGGTGTGATTACGATGAAAGGTAATCCCCGCGCTTTTCCCTTTGAAGACGCGCCTGAACAGGGGCGCTTTGATATGAATTTACAGATACAGGATGCGCAGTTGCACTATGCATTGGGCTGGCCGGACCTGATGAATGTGAATGGTGTGGTGACTGGCCAGGGTAATAATCTGTTAATTAAGAGCCAATCAGGCAGCATCGCTGGTTTTGCGGTTAACGACGTTACTACCACGATTAGTAACCTGGTTAAACCCAAGCCAGTCCTCAAGGTCGATGGTTTGCTCAACGGCACGACGCACGATGCTTTGGCTTTTTTGCACAATAGTCCCCTCAAACAACGCTTTGGCAAGCTTGCCGACTGGGTTAAGGTAAAAGGCAAAAGCGATATTCAGCTCGCGTTGATGATTCCGCTGACTGACCTGGGTGCATCTCAGGCCAGTGGTTACGTCATATTTGAAGATAGTGCCGTAACTACATCTGCTGTGCCTGAGTTGTCGGTTACCGCTATCAAGGGGCGGCTTGATTTCGATAATAATGGGGTATCAGCCAAAAATATCAGCGCGGTGGCAATGGGTGAGGTTGTTGATATTAACGTAGCGCCGACCGATAGTCTGACCCTGGTGAGCATTAACGGCCTGACTCAAGTGACAGCATTGAATCAAATCTGGCCTGGCGCCGTGCCGGCGTTCGTTGAAGGACGTGCAGCTTATCTGGCGCAGATCGCGATTAGTGAACCCAAACCGAGTGAGTTCAACGTTGATGTCAATATTGAATCCGATCTGCAAGGCGTCAAAATCGATGCGCCGGCCCCACTGGGGAAACTCTCGACACAAAACCGCCCGCTGCGCGTGTCTGTTAATGAGCGGCCAACCGGTGATATTGCATATCAGGTGGCATACGATAACTGGCTCAATGCCGCATTTATGATCAAGGATAATCAGGCACATGGACAAGTGATGCTGGGAGGAGGAAAAGCGAAAGCAGGGGCACAAGGTTTAGAAATTGCCGGTCATATTCAGGATTTTGCCCTGGATGAGTGGTTGGCATGGCAAGCACGGCAGCCTCAGTCTGCTGAGAGCGCATTGACCCAAAATATCAGTGCCATAGACATTACGTTGGCCCAGATAGAATTAGCACAGCAATCTTTGACCGATATTCATATTGCTGCCAAACAGGAGACTTCTGACTGGCAGATTGACCTCGACTCTCCACAATTCAAAGGTCATATCAGCTTGCCGCATGAACTCAATGGTACGATGCCACTTACTGTCGACCTGGACTATCTGAAACTCAAACTGCCGCAAACAACATCCGATTCCGAGCCCACAATAACAGCATCATTATGGCCCAGTATGCGAGTGGATATTGCTGCACTGGAAATCGATGATGTGACGTTGGGACGCTTGAACCTGAAAGCAAACCGCACAGCGTCGAGCTGGTCTCTGGAAGCAGGCAGTCTGGAATCCGAAGTGATGAGTGCTTCAGCCACCGGCAGCTGGACACGTGATAACAAGGTAGATCGCAGCCAGTTTGATATTATTGTATCCAGTGAGGATTTGAAAGCGCTACTGGCACACTTTGGCTATCTGCAAGCAATCGATGCGCAACAGACACAAGTTATCAGTAAACTGAATTGGTTGGGGGACCCGGTGGCGTTTTCACGCGATAACCTCAATGGCACGCTTGATTTGACTGTAGGTCGCGGGCAACTGCTGGATGTCGAACCGGGCGCAGCAGGGCGCATATTCGGTTTGCTGAGTATCGCAGCCATTCCCCGCAGGCTGGCGCTCGATTTCAGTGATCTGTTTGGCAAGGGGCTGGATTTTAGTTCAATCAACGGCAGTTTCATGCTTGGTAACGGTATCGCACATACGGATGGTTTAACCATGCTGGGCGATTCTGTCACGATTAAGGTGATGGGACCGATAGATTTGATTAATAAAACCTATAATCAGACGGTAAAAATCACTCCGAATGTGTCATCAACGCTGCCGCTGGCCGGCGCCGTGGCCGGCGGGCCGGTGGGACTGGGTGTCGGTACGGCTATTTTGCTGTTCGATAAACTGGCTGGCAACATCTTTGACCGCAATATTGTGAATCTGATTAGTTATAACTATCAGCTCACGGGGCCTTGGGACGATCCCAATATGAAGATTGTCAACCCGGCTGCAAACTAGGGTCTGTTTATCTTTCATATCCACCACAGCTGGAGGCTACTTTTGTGTCCGGCAAGGCGGAAAGAGTGCCGTGTAGCCATCCTACATAAGCGATTGACAAATGGGTCTGGAACCCATTTGAACAGCCGGGCTGGCCGCGAAGCGGTGAAATACAGGGATGTATTTCATACAACGCCGCCAGGCGCAAAAATAGCCCCAGCCCTCCGGGTTGTCAGCTGAAAAAGCGCCACTCTGCGTGGCCTACATGGATGTAGGTCAGGGGCGTGAGCAGGATGCGGAAGCTTTGCTCGTCGTTTGTTTAGAATGGCTAAACTACTCTCCTCGCGCCTTAATTGACGCTTTTTCAGCTCACAACAGAGGCGGAGATGAAAGATAAACAGGCCCTATAATCTGGTATGATCACAGGTTTAAAGCAACCATAACTTCTTTTAATGAACACATCTATTTCTGAACAAGTGCAACAGCAGTTACTGCTGCCTGCCGGTCTTACTGATAACGATCTGGAGAATGCGCTGGCCACCACTATGACGCGTGGTGTCGATTATGCCGATCTGTATTTTCAGCAGTCGCGACAGGAAAGCTGGGTGCTGGAAGACGGGATTATCAAAGATGGCGGTTATCACCTGGAGCAGGGCGTGGGTGTGCGTGCGTGCAGTGGTGAGAAAACCGGTTTTGCTTATTCTGATGATTTAGTACTGCCGGCCTTACACAAGGCTTCTAAAGCGGCGCAAGCGATCTCGCGTCAGGGGAAAGAGGCCAGTTGTGCAGTCTGGCAGCGTCAAACCATACCGAGACTTTATTCGCACCATGATCCGATTTTGGCACTATCAGTTGAGGAGAAACTCAGCCTTTTGCGCGAGGCGGATGCGGCCGCAAGAGCTGCTGACTCCCGGGTCAAACAAGTCAATGTCAGTCTGGCCGGGGGCGTGGATACAGTACTGATCGTTGCCAGTGACGGCGCTTATGCTACCGATATCCGGCCGCTGGTGCGGATGAATGTCAGTGTTATTGTCGAAGCTAATGGCCGTCGTGAACGCGGTAATGCCGGTGGTGGCAGACGCATGGACTACCGTTATTTTCAGAACAATAATCTGGCGGTGGTGTATGCCAAAGAGGCCGTTAGACTGGCCTTGGTAAATCTGGAAGCCGTAGCGGCACCGGCGGGAACCATGCCGGTTGTTCTGGGTAACGGCTGGCCCGGTGTATTACTGCATGAAGCGGTCGGCCATGGCCTGGAAGGTGATTTCAACCGCCGCGGGACATCGGCTTTTTCCGGTCGTATGGGCGAGCAGGTTGCTTCACCGCTTTGTACCGTGGTGGATGATGGTACGCTGGAATTCAGACGGGGGTCGCTGACCATCGACGATGAAGGTGAGCAGGCACAGTACACCACATTGATTGAACAGGGCAGGTTAACCGGCTATATGCAGGACAAACACAATGCCCGGCTGATGGGGACGCGCAGCACGGGTAATGGCCGCCGTGAATCCTATGCACATTTACCCATGCCCAGAATGACCAATACCTATATGCTGCCAGGCGAACACAAAGCCGAAGAGATTATTGCTTCGGTGGATAAAGGCATTTATGCCGTCAATTTCGGTGGTGGTCAGGTGGACATCACCTCAGGCAAATTCGTCTTTTCAACCAGCGAGGCGTATCTGATTGAGAACGGCAAGATCACACAGCCTGTTAAGGGGGCAACCTTGATCGGTAACGGGCCGGAAGTGATGCAGCGTATTTCAATGGTTGCCGATGATCTCGAACTCGATACCGGGGTGGGTAACTGCGGTAAGGAAGGTCAGAGTGTGCCGGTCGGTGTCGGTCAGCCAACATTGAAAGTGGATGCATTAACAGTAGGCGGAACAGCGTAAGAAAAGAATATGGCAAGACAACATAAAGCAGTCGCACTTATCTCAGGCGGCCTTGATTCAATGCTGGCAGTTCGGGTGATGCAGGAGCAGGGGATAGAAGTCGAGGGGATCAATTTCTATACCGGGTTCTGTGTCGAGGGGCATACCCATGCCATACGTAATCAGGATCAAAACAAACAAAAACGTAATAACGCGCTATGGGTCGCTGAGCAGTTAGGTATCAAACTGCATATTGTCGATGTGATTGAGGAATATAAAGACGTTTTGCTCAATCCGAAACATGGTTACGGCGCCAATATGAACCCTTGTCTGGACTGTAAAATATTTATGGTTGGCAAAGCGGTTGAGTGGATTAAACAGCATCACAAAGACGGATTTGATTTTATTATCACCGGTGAAGTGGTCGGGCAGCGTCCCATGTCCCAGCGTAAGCAGACTATGCCTATAGTCTCGCAAGAGTCCGGTGCCGATGATTTATTGTTAAGGCCGTTGTGCGCCAAAAATCTGCCCGAGACTTTACCCGAGCGTGAAGGCTGGGTGGATCGGGAAAAACTCTACGACTTTCACGGCCGCAATCGCAAGCCGCAAATTGCGCTGGCCAGAGAATTCGGTCTCAATGATTTTGCCACGCCTGCCGGTGGCTGCTGTTTTCTGACCGATAAAAACTACTCAGACAAGCTGGTTGATTTATGGCAGGCCCGTAACAGTCGTGATTATGAAATGGATGACATCATGCTGCTCAAAGTCGGTCGGCATCTCAGACCGGCGCCTGAGTTCAAACTCATCATTGCCCGCGATGCCGGTGAGAGTAAATTTCTCGAGGGCTACCGCAAGCAGTTCATCAGTATTTATGCACTTAGTCACAGCGGGCCGATGGCTTTGATTGACGGCACGCTGAATGAAGACCAATATGCGCTGGCTGCCAGTATTGTTGCCCGCTTTGGACAAGGACGCAGTGCGGATGAGGTAGAACTGGATATTGCTGTGCCGCAGCAAGGTAATCTTCAGATTAAAACCCGTCCGCTGCCCGCTGAAGCAGTGCAGCAGGAGTGGTATGTATGAGTCACGAACAATTGGATGCGAGAAGAATGCTGTGTCCGATGCCGGTGATTAAAACACAAAACCGTGTGGCGCAACTACAGGCGGGTGATGTGATTGATGTTATTTGTACAGATCCAGGCGCTTTGAATGATATTCCGGCCTGGGCTCGAATTAATGGCCATGAAGTTATAGACTCTGTGCAACATGACGATGAGATCGTAATAACGGTTCGAGTTGGTGTGTAGCACTTTAATGGTGCGTTGCAATGTGGTAATGCACCATTGTGGTGCTTCTATCTGATGCGTATGCACCTAAATAGTTGATTTAGCAGAAGTGGAAAGTTGGCGTGAAATCTGCTGTAGAATGTCCCGTGTTTTTTGCGCGATAACAATAGTGCAGTTTTAATATAAATTGGAGAAGTTAAATGTCAGTCGAAAATGTGCTTCAAATGATTAAAGATGAGGACGTCAAGTTTATTGATTTGCGTTTCACCGATACCCGCGGTAAAGAGCAGCACGTTTCTTTCCCTGCTCACAGCATCAATGAAGACACCTTTACAGAAGGTGCTATGTTCGATGGTTCTTCTGTGGCCGGCTGGAAAGGTATCAATGAATCAGACATGATTTTGATGCCGGATCCGACGTCAGCCGTGATGGATCCTTTTATGGATGACAACACATTGATCATTCGTTGCGACATCGTTGAGCCTGCAACTATGCAAGGCTACGAGCGTGACCCGCGCAGTGTTGCCAGACGCGCGGAAGCCTATCTGCAATCTACCGGTCTGGGTGACACCGCCTTCTTTGGTCCGGAACCTGAATTCTTTATTCTGGACGATGTCCGTTGGGGCAGCAATATCTCCGGTTCATTCTACAAAGTCGACTCTGATGAGTCTTCCTGGAATACTGAAAAAGTTTTCCCTGACGGTAATAAAGGTCACCGTCCCAGTGTTAAAGGTGGTTACTTCCCCGTACCCCCGGTTGACTCTCTGCAAGATATCCGTTCAGCCATGTGTCTGACCATGGAAGAAATGGGTCTGGTAACAGAAGTCCATCACCATGAAGTGGCGACTGCCGGTCAATGTGAAATCGGTACCAGATTCAATACCTTGGTGAGAAAAGCGGACGAAGTACAAATACTCAAGTACGTCATTCACAATGTGGCTCATGCTTACGGCAAAACAGCGACCTTCATGCCTAAGCCACTGGTTGGTGACAACGGTAGCGGTATGCACGTCCACCAATCTATTGCTAAAGACGGTGATAACCTGTTCTCTGGTAATAAGTATGGTGGTCTGTCTGAAACTGCTCTGTATTACATCGGTGGTATCATCAAGCATGCCCGTGCTTTGAATGCTTTCACCAACGCCAGCACTAACAGTTACAAACGTCTGGTCCCTGGTTTCGAAGCGCCTGTTATGCTGGCTTATTCTGCCCGTAACCGCAGCGCTTCTATCCGTATTCCTTTTGTTAGCAATCCTAAAGGTCGTCGTATCGAAGTTCGTTTCCCTGATCCGTCAGCAAATCCATACCTGGCATTCAGTGCCATGTTGATGGCGGGCCTGGATGGTATCAAAAACAAAATTCACCCCGGTGATGCAATGGATAAAGATCTTTACGATCTGCCCGCTGAAGAAGCGGCGGAAATTCCAACCGTCTGTCATGCGCTGGATCAAGCACTTGATGCGCTGGATCAAGATCGTACCTTCCTGACTGAAGGTGGTGTATTTACTGACGATATGATCGACGGTTACATCGCTCTGAAAATGGAAGATGTTACCCGTATGCGTATGGAAACTCACCCAGCTGAATTTGACCTGTATTACAGCGTCTGATTTATCCGCGATTGTTTCAAGCGAACAAAAAAAGCGCCTTTCCGGGCGCTTTTTTTATGCCTGATCGTTGCAGATACGACAGCACTGGCATATGCTTCTAATTATGAAAATATCACTGCTTTTATTGTGCATGCTTGTTTTTCCGGCACAGGCTGAAATCTACCGTTGGGTGGATGAGAATGGTAATGTGATTTTTTCAGATGAACCTCCCCACCCGCAAGCAGAACAAATTGAATTGCCGGCTTCTACCACCTATACCCCGGCGATTGAACCGATGCTGGATGATGCTGTCGGCGAAAAACCTGATAGTGCTGAGGCTGATGAGGCGATGGTTCCCGATTATCAGTTGCGAATTGTTTCACCGGCTAACGATGAGAGCATCTGGGTTAACAATGGTAATGTGACAGTGAGTATGATTGTTGAACCGGCTCTGGATGAAGTTCGCGGCGATAAAATCCTGTTGCAGCTGGACGGCGAGGTAGTGGGGCCGCCACAGGCGCTAACATCTTTTCAATTAAACAACCTCAGCAGAGGCACTTACAGTCTGTCAGCAGCCGTGGTCGATAATAACGGTGCGATGCTGAGCAGCAGCGAACCGGTTGTTTTTCATCTGCATAGGGCATCGCTTCGTAACAATCCTACTCTGAATCAGGGGCCGAACCCCAATCCTACTGCTAACCCTAATCCAAACCCTAATCCCTCTCCAGTCACCAATAATGCACCTTAATGGTGCGCATCAACTTAGTTTCAATGCTATCTTGAGCATGAGACTAGCTGGAAGTATTGGGAAGAATGACTTGATAACATTCTCTTGTCCCTGACAATCAACGAGTTATAAGCTTTTAGTCGATACGGTTCTAATAAGTGGAGCGTTTTTTGCTAAAAGCTGTTCATGTATATGAGTGTCACTACAATGAATCATGATGCCCTTGCCAGCAACGAGGTGTTAGAAAACCTGACCACGGCTGTTCTGGTTCTGGATGCGTCGCTACGTGTCTGTTATATCAACACGGCCACCGAAGTCCTGTTTGAAATCAGTCAGCGACAGGCGGAGTATATTCCTTTGCAGACTTTGTTACCCGGTGAAAAACGCCTGTTTCATTCCCTGCGACGGGTAGTGTCTACCGGGCAGGCCTTAATCGAGCGTGAAGTGCACTTATTCCTGCCGGCCAATGGTGAAATTCTGGTCGACTGCGCGATGAAAGTCCTGGATATTGATGAGCCATATGTGATTCTGGAACTGGCACAACTGGATTACCAACAGCGCATCAGCCATGATGAAAACCTGCACACACAGCAGCAGGTGGTACGCGGTCTGGCCCATGAAATCAAAAATCCTCTGGGCGGCTTACGTGGTGCAGCGCAATTACTGGAAAGACAGTTGGCATCAGAAGACCTCAAAGAATATACCCGTATCATTATTACCGAAGCTGACCGACTGCAAAATCTGATGGACCGGATGTTGGGGCCTAATCAGCAACCGGAGAAGAAAGACACCAATATTCACGAGATTTTACAACATGTCAGACAGCTGGTGGATATTGAAGTCGATGAGCGCCTCAAGTTCAAAATTGACTACGATCCCAGTATTCCTGAGTTGTTTGCTGATTTTGACCAACTGATTCAGATTTTTCTCAATATCGTCAGAAATGCCGTTCAGGCACTGAACGGTACAGGTTTGATCACACTGCGAACACGCGTACAGCGTAATATCACCATAGAACAACATTATTATCGTCTGGGCGTGCTGGTTGAAGTCGAAGACAACGGCCCGGGCATTCCCAAAGCTTTACAGGACAGTTTGTTTTATCCCCTGGTGACAGGACGCGCTGATGGTACCGGATTGGGTTTGTACCTGGTACAAAATCTGGTGCAGCGGAACGGGGGAACCATTTCCTGCAACAGTCATCCGGGACAGACTATTTTTTCAGTTATATTTCCTTTGGAGTTAGAGCGTGAACGCTAGTAAATCGATAGCTTGGATTGTCGATGATGACCGATCCATCAGATGGGTCTTACAAAAAGCATTGGAAGCGGTAAATATCACAGTGCGGGCCTTCGAAACTGCCGATGTGGTGTTATATGAACTCAAGCAGGGACAGGAAACGGCACCTGATGTACTGATCAGTGATATTAGAATGCCTGGTATTGATGGTTTGCAGCTGCTGTCTGAAATTAAAGATCGCTATCCTGAACTGCCCGTCATTATCATGACCGCCTATTCTGATTTGGACAGTGCGGTATCAGTCTACGAAGGGGGGGCGTTTGAATATCTGCCCAAACCTTTTGATGTCGACGAAGCGGTTGATCTGGTGCAAAGAGCCATTAGCCACAGTCGTGAACTGGAGAGGGGGCCGACGGAAGACATCAATTTTGGTGCCGAGATTATCGGTGAAGCACCGGCCATGCAGGAAGTCTTCCGTGCCATCGGCCGACTGGCACGCTCTAATATCACAGTGATGATTAACGGTGAATCGGGTACCGGTAAGGAACTGGTGGCGCAAGCGCTGCATCGACACAGTCCGAGACGCCAGGCGCCGTTTATCGCGTTGAATATGGCGGCAATTCCCAAAGAATTGCTGGAATCCGAACTGTTCGGTCATGAAAAAGGCGCTTTTACAGGGGCGCACGTTCAGCGCAAGGGACGATTTGAACAGGCGGATGGTGGCACCTTGTTTCTGGATGAAATTGGCGATATGCCTATTGAACTGCAAACGCGTCTGCTTCGGGTATTGTCCGATGGTGAATTTTTCCGTGTCGGCGGCCACAGCGGTGTCAAAGTTGATGTACGCATTATTGCGGCAACTCATCAGAATCTGGAAAAACTGGTCGAGCGCGGTGATTTCCGTGAAGATTTATTCCATCGGTTGAATGTGATTCGTATTCATATCCCGGCTTTGCGCGAACGCAGAGAAGATATTCCGGCGCTGGTGGCCTATTTTCTCAATAAGGCGGCCAAAGAACTTAACATGGCGACCAAATCTGTAGCGCCTGATGTAGATATGTATTTATCACAATTGCCCTGGCCGGGTAATGTGCGTCAGTTGGAAAATACCTGTCGCTGGTTGACAGTGATGTCACCGGGACAAGTCGTGCAAATGGATGACTTGCCGGTAGAGCTATCCGCAGAAACTGCTGAAGGTGGTGGCCGCCAAGGCAATGACTGGCAGCAGTTATTCCGTCAATGGGCCGCCAATAAAGCCTTGTCCGGACAAGAAGGGGCTTTGGCTGATGTGGTACCGTTAATCGAACAGCTGTTAATGGAAGTGGCACTGGAAAAAACCGCAGGCAAAAGACAGGAAGCTGCCAAGCTTTTGGGTTGGGGCCGCAACACGCTGACAAGAAAACTTAAAGATAATTAGATTCTGGCTTGCATGCCCATATGAAGCTATGTATAATGCGCAGTCTAATCAGGTGCGGGGTGGAGCAGCCTGGTAGCTCGTCGGGCTCATAACCCGAAGGTCGTTGGTTCAAATCCAGCCCCCGCTACCAATTAAGAAGGCTCAAAATAACGTTTAACAAAACGCTATTTTGAGCCTTTTTCATTTGTGGCAATATCAGATAAATTAATATGCTCGTTATAACGTTCCTGCGCATGGGATGTACTGATAAATGGTGCGCCGATCAAATTGAGAATCCCCGATAGTAATGACCTGATGCTCACGGACTCAGAAGCCTTTGCAGTAAAAGCCGGTAAACATGGTTTCAGTTGCCGGAAAGGATCAATTTCTGTTACTATCTCCTGCTTTCTGGAAAGCAATCAGTACCGGTGAGATAATGTTAACCCGGCACAGATGCTTGTGGCAGAGCGGCGAATGATACTGAGCCGCATGACAAATATTTTTAATTCCGGGCCCCTGTATGGGGTTTTTGTTTTTCTGGAGATTTGAATTGGGCCCGAAAGGCTCGATTAAAAGCTATGGCCGTAACTGATCAGGTTGAACAATTAATTGAGGTGTCGATAGAGACCCTGGGTTATGAATTGGTAGGCGTTGAATATATTCAAGGCGGACCAGATCCGATCCTGCGCATCTATATCGATTCAGAACAGGGCATCAGTATCGAAGACTGTGAGAGAGTCAGTCATCAGGTCAGCGGTATTCTGGATGTGGAAGAGCCCATCAGAAGCGCTTATCTGCTGGAGGTGTCTTCCCCGGGCTTTGATCGACCATTGTTCAAGGCCAGGGATTTTGAACGTTTTGCGGGTGCAGAAGCTAAAATTTCAATGAAACTGCCGGTGCAGGGACGACGTAATTTCAAAGGGGTACTGCAGGGTTTCAGTGATGGCGAAATATTAATAGAAGTGGATGGTGAGGTCTATGCCTTACCGTTGGCCAAGTTAGCGAAGGCGAGACTTGTTGCCTAAAAAAAGCGTATTATTGGCGGTTAATAATAGAAAACTTAGGTTGGATTAGTCTGCTGCGTAATCCACTGGGGGCGTGATGAATAACAAAGAAATCTTACTGGTTGTCGATGCCATGTCTAATGAAAAAGGCGTGGGCAAAGAAGTCATTTTTCAGGCAATTGAAGCGGCGTTGGCCATGGCCACCCGTAAACGTTATGACATGGCATTAGATGCACATGTACAAATTGACCGTGTAACCGGCGAATATGAAACATTCCGTCAGTGGTTGATCGTTGAAGATGATGACGAAGCACTGGAGTCTGAAGAAACTCAAATTAAATTGAGTGATGCACTGAAAAAACAGGCAGACGCTGAAGTGGGTGGTTATATCCGCGAACCAATGGAGTCTGTGGAGTTTGGCCGAATTGCCGCACAAACTGCAAAACAGGTAATCGTACAAAAAGTTCGCGAAGCAGAACGGGCCCAAGTTGTTGAGCAATATCGCGAAAAAGTGGGGCAGATGATCCATGGTACCGTCAAACGTGTTGAACGCGGCAATGTTACCCTGGATTTGGGTGGCAATGCCGAAGCCTTTCTGCCGCGTGAAGAGATGATTCCACGGGAAAGTTTCCGTGCGGGAGACCGCATTCGGGGCTATCTGAAAGAAATCAGACCTGAAGGTCGCGGACCACAACTTATCGTCAGCCGGGTAGCGCCTAAACTGCTGATTGAGCTGTTCCGCCTGGAAGTGCCGGAAATCAGTGATGGTATGATAGAAATCAAGGGTGCTGCACGTGATCCCGGCATGCGCGCCAAGATTGCCGTTTTAGCTAAAGAATCACGTATTGATCCGGTAGGTGCCTGTGTCGGTATGCGCGGCTCAAGAGTGCAGGCAGTGACTAACGAACTGGCTGGTGAACGTGTTGATATCATTCTGTGGGATGAAGATCCTGCCCGTTTCGCTATTAATGCCATGGCGCCTGCCGAGGTGCAGTCCATTGTTGTTGATGAAGACGCCCATAGCATGGATATCGCTGTGGAGGACGGGCAGCTTTCACAAGCTATCGGCCGCAGCGGTCAGAATGTCCGCCTTGCCAGTCAACTGACCGGTTGGGAACTGAATGTGATGTCAGCTTCCGATGCGGACAAGAAAGCCGAATCCGAGATTGGTGAACTGATCCAGACCTTTATGAAGGATCTGGACGTCGATGAAGATGTTGCCTTGATCCTGGCTCAGGAAGGTTTTTCCTCTCTGGAGGAAGTGGCTTATGTGCCGGAGCAGGAAATGCTGGATATCGAAGAATTTGACGAAGATATTGTGGCCGAACTGCGTTCACGTGCACGTGATGTTTTGCTTACCAGAGCGATTGCCAGTGAGGAACAGCTGGAATCAGCCGAGCCCACTCAGGAACTGCTTGATATGAAAGGCATGACTAGAGATCTTGCGCTAACGCTGGCCAGTAAAGGCCTGACAGAGTTGGATGATCTCGCTGAACTGGCGGTGGACGAATTGGTTGAAATCGGCGGTATGGATGAAGAACAAGCCGCAGCGCTGATTATGAAAGCCAGAGAATCGTGGTTTGCTAACGAACAAACAGATGCAGGGGAGTAACCAATGAGTGACATGAGGGTTAAAGACCTGGCTGGCACAGTCGGAATTACAGCTGAACGCTTGGTGGAACAGCTGAACGAAGCAGGGATTAACGTCTCAAAGCCTGATGATATGATCACTGAAGATCAAAAGCAGAGCTTATTGAAGTTTCTGCAACAACGTCATGGCAAAACTGCAGATGGTGCTACGGCATCTTCGCCAAAGAAAATCACGCTTAAACGTAAATCACTTAGTGAAATCAAGCTGGGTGGCGCAACACGGGGCGGTAAAAGTGTCAGCGTTGAAGTACGTAAAAAACGTACTTACGTCAAACGCAGTGCTACAGAAGAAGCGGCTGCTGCCGCAGATCTGTTGAAACAGAAAGAAGCGGAAGAGCACGCTGCCGAGGTTGCCCGTCAGGAACAGGAACGGCTGGAGCAGGAAAGCAAGCGCAAGCAGGTTGAAGATGACTCTCGACGTCAGCAGGAAGCGGAGCAGGAAGCAGCTGCGGTAGCGGCAGCGATTGAAGCCGAAAATCAGGCCGCTGAAGAAGCGAGACTGGCAGCTGAAGAAGAAAAGAAAGCGCTGGAAGAAGAAGCCAAAGCCAAAAAACCTGCGGTCAAGAGTAAGCAAAAAGCTGAAGAAGAACTCAGCCCGTCGCAATTGGCACATAAAAAGCTTGAAGAAGCAGATGCCAGACGTCGTGCCGCCAACCTTGCGCGTATAGATGCAGAAAAAGCGCTGGAAGCAAAGAAAAAAGCGCGTGAGGAAGAAGAAGCGCTGGAGAAAGTCAGAGAAGAAGCTAAAGCTGCTGCAGCCGAAGCGCAAGCGAAAGAACAGAAAGCTGATGTCCGCAAAACCAAAGATGCGGAAGTACGTCACAATAAGGATAAACCCAGCCGTCGCGGTCAACGCAAAGAAGAGGATTTCGAGCGCAAAGAACTGCATGTCAGCGAAGGTAAAGCCGGCCGCCGTAAGAAAAAGAAAGGGGTGTCTCAGTCGAGAACAGCGGTTCGCGAAACCGAACATGGTTTCTCTAAACCGACAGCCCCTGTCGTGCATGAAGTAAGTGTGCCGGACACAATCAGTGTGTCTGATCTTGCACAGCGCATGTCTGTTAAAGCCGCTGAAGTGATTAAAACTCTGATGGGGCTGGGAACGATGGCCACCATCAATCAGGTGCTGGATCAAGATACGGCTGTGATTGTGGTTGAAGAAATGGGGCATGTTGCCAAACCCATACATGAAAATGAAGTGGAGCAGGCGTTACAGGTCTCTGATGAAGAGTTGGGTGAAGCCGTTGCTCGTGCTCCGGTGGTCACCGTTATGGGGCACGTAGATCACGGTAAAACTTCCTTGCTTGACTATATTCGCCGTACCAAAGTGACTTCTGGTGAAGCCGGTGGTATTACCCAACATATCGGGGCTTATAAGGTCGAAACCAGCCGTGGTGAAGTCACTTTCCTGGATACTCCGGGCCATGCCGCATTTACTGAGATGCGTTCGCGCGGCGCCAAAGTAACCGATATCGTTATTCTGGTCGTTGCTGCTGATGATGGTGTGATGCCGCAAACAATTGAAGCGGTACAGCATGCGAAAGCAGCTGACTCGGTGCTGATTGTTGCGGTTAATAAAATGGATAAGCCGGAAGCCAATCCGGACCGTGTTAAGCAGGAACTGGCTAACCATGAAGTGATTCCGGAAGACTGGGGTGGCGATGTACAGTTTGTACCTGTATCCGCTTTGACCGGTCAAGGTGTGGATGACTTGCTTGATGCCATTTCCCTGCAAGCCGAAGTAATGGAGTTGTCAGCGCCGGAACAAGGTCCTGCCCATGGTACCGTGATTGAGGCTCGTCTTGATAAGGGCCGTGGTACGGTTGTGACGGTATTGGTTCAACAAGGTACGCTGAAAAAAGGCGATATCGTTGTCGTAGGTCAGGAATTCGGGCGTGTTCGTGCCATGTTCAACGAACAGGGACAACCACTGGACTCTGCCGGGCCGTCTACGCCAGTCGAATTGTTGGGGCTGTCAGGCACACCGGCAGCAGGCGATGAATTACAAGCTGCGCCGGATGATCGCACAGCACGTGAGATCGCTAATTTCCGTCAGACTAAAGCACGCGAATTGAAAATGGCACAGCAACAGGCTGCCAAATTGGATGATATGTTCAACAAAATGGAAGCGGGCGATGTCAAAACCCTCAATGTCGTCATCAAGGGTGACGTACATGGTTCTGTTGAAGCGGTCAGCCAGGGTTTGCAGAAACTGTCGACGGATCTGGTCAAAGTGCGTGTAGTCGGTTCCGGTGTCGGTGGTATCAATGAAACCGATGCACAATTGGCAGCGGCTTCTGATGCAATCCTGATTGGTTTCAACGTACGTGCCGATAATGCTGCCCGTAAGGTCATCAGTGAAAAAGGCCTGGATGTTCAATATTTCAGCATTATTTATGACTTGCTGGATGTGGTGACTAAAGCCATGACCGGTATGCTGGAACCGGTTTACAAAGATGAAATTATTGGTCTGGCACGGGTTGACGATGTGTTCAGTTCACCCAAATTTGGCGATATTGCCGGCTGTCTGGTTATCGAAGGTGTGGTCAAACGCCATAACCCGATTCGGGTATTGCGTGACAACGTGGTTATTTACGAAGGTGAGCTGGAATCATTGCGCCGGTTCAAGGATGACGTCAACGAAGTCAACTCGGGTACCGAATGTGGTATCGGCGTGAAAAACTACAAAGACGTTAAACCCGGGGACCACATCGAAGTTTATGAACGCGTTCTGATGAAACCGGCATTGTAATGGCAAAAGAATACAGTCGAACCAGTCGATTCAGTGAAGTTATTATGCGAGAACTCGCGCTGATGCTCCAGCGTGAGATCTCGGATCCGCGTGTCGGCATGGTAACAGTCTCACATGTGGATGTGACGGCTGATCTCAAATACGCCAAGGTTTATGTCACACGCTTTAATGGCTTTGAATCAGAACAGGATGCCCAGCAGTGTATTCAGGGTCTGAATAGCGCTGCCGGTTATTTGCGTCGTGGTCTGGCAGCTCGTGTTAAACTGCGAAATATTCCCGAGTTGCAATTCGTTTACGATAAAACGCTGGAAAACGGTTTTCGCATGGACGAGTTGATCGCCAAAGCCAACGCACCACGAAAAGAAGACTGAACTTTATATCTATCATGGCCAGACGCAATAAAAAGGGGCGTGATATTACCGGTATTGTGATTGTTGATAAACCTACCGGTCATAGTTCCAATCATATTCTGCAACAGGTCAAACGTCTGTTTGATGCTAAAAAAGCGGGTCATACCGGCAGTCTTGACCCGTTAGCAAGCGGTGTATTGCCAGTCTGTCTGGGTGAGGCGACCAAACTTTCCGGTTATCTGCTTGATGCAGACAAGCAATATCAGGTGACCTGCAAACTGGGTATCACTACCGATAGCGGCGATGCCGATGGTGAAGTCATCAATGAAACGCCCGTGCCAGACTTCAGCGAACAACAGCTCAGAGATATTCTGTCAGCTTTTATCGGCGAACAGGAGCAAGTACCGCCGATGTTTTCTGCCTTGAAGCATCAAGGGCAACCGCTGTATAAGCTGGCTCGTCAGGGAATTGAAATTGAACGTAAATCCCGGCGCATTCACATTTACGATATAACGCTGCTTGATGTTGGCAAAGACGGTTTTACCCTGTCAGTACGTTGCAGCAAAGGTACATATATCCGAACTTTAGTCGAAGATATCAGCCATCAACTTGGCTGTGGTGGCCATGTCACTATGTTGCGGCGTACCGCTGTGGCGGGTTATGTACTTAAAGATGCCATCACACTGGACAAGCTAAAAGCATTGGCTGAGCAGGACGAACAGACGTCACTGGATAATACGCTGGTGCCTGCACATGAAGCTTTGCCTGACTGGCCGGTTATTTCTCTGGATGAGGCGATGACAAAGCAATTGGGATTTGGCCAGTCCGTGCAGACTGAGCAAGATTTTGAGTGCGCAAATGTACGTTTGTTTGATTATAACGGGCAGTTTCTGGGATTAGGTGAAATGATGCCAGATGGCGTCGTCATGCCAAAACGCTTGTTTGTCAACGCGGTATCCTGACGAACTTCTTGTTTAGCAGGGAGAAAGTCGGTAGAATTTGTTAGCCTTAAAAGGTTGGCTGTTCCGGTAAATGTTGCTGGGGCAGTTCAGAATTTAACTGGTAGCCAGAGGCTACAATTAAAGTTGGAGTTTTTAATGTCTATTTCTGCACAGCAAAAGAAAGAAATCATCAGCAAACATGCTCGTTCTGAAGGTGATACAGGTTCAGCTGAAGTACAAATTGCTTTGTTAACAGCGCGTATTACCAACCTGTCCGATCACTTCAAAACAAACATCCATGACCACCACTCACGTCAAGGCCTGTTAAAAATGGTCAGTAGCCGTCGTAAAATGCTGGATTACCTGAAAAAAACAGATATCGAGCGTTACCGTGCCTTGATCGCAGAGTTAGGTTTGCGCCGCTAAGTTGAGTCTGGTGACCGATTTTATGCATAAAACCTCGCCCATAAATATGGGTGCCGGGTTCGTAATATAAAATATGCCCCTGAAGCTGTTGCAGTTTCAGGGGCATATTCGTATTCAGTCAGTTGTGGAGCAGGTCCGCAACTGAGTTAAGACAAGAGAGAAGGAAAAAAGAGTGAACTCAGTAAAAAAGACAGTTCAGTACGGTGAGCATATTTTAAGTTTAGAAACCGGAAAAATTGCGCGTCAAGCTGGCGGTGCCGTTATTGCCAGCCTTGGTGAAACTTCAGTATTGGTGAGCGTGGTCGGTAAAAAAGACGTCCAGCCTGGCCAGGATTTTTTTCCTTTAACGGTTAACTATCAAGAACGCACCTATGCAGCCGGTAAAATCCCCGGCGGCTTTTTCAAACGTGAAGGCCGTCCCAGCGAAAAAGAAACACTGACCTCTCGCTTGATTGACCGTCCTCTACGACCTTTATTCCCTAAAGGTTTTGTTAACGAAGTCCAGGTAATCGCAACCGTTGTGGCGCTGGATCCGGAAATTGATCCGGATATTCCTGCCATGATTGGTGCTTCGGCTGCTTTGGCTATCTCAGGCATGCCATTTAACGGCCCATTGGGCGGTGCACGTGTCGGTTATGTTGATGGCAGCTATGTACTCAACCCTAGCAAGGCTCAGTTGGACAAAAGTTCACTGGATCTGGTGGTTGCCGGTACTGAATCGGCGGTATTGATGGTGGAATCAGAAGCCTCCGAACTGCCGGAAGAAGTCATGCTGGGTTCGGTGATGTTCGGTCATCAGCAAATACAGACTGCGATTAACCTTGTTAAGGAATTGCAGGCGGAAGCAGGTAAACCTGCCTGGGACTGGGCGGCGCCTGAAAAAGATGAAACTTTATACAATGCTGTCAAAGACAAAGCATTTGCCGGTATTCAGGAAGCTTATGCTATCAGCGACAAGCTGGCGCGTCTGGAGCAATTGAGCGCTGTACGTAACGCCGCTGTTGAAGCGCTGGTTACGGATGAATCGGAATACACAGCGGACGATGTTAAAGGTGTGTTCTCCAAACTGGAAAAAGAACTGGTTCGCGGCAAGATTCTGGCTGGCGATCCGCGTATTGATGGTCGTGATACCAAAACGGTTCGCCCGGTGTTTGTTGAAACCACAGTATTGCCGCGTGTCCATGGCTCTGCCTTGTTCACCCGAGGTGAAACGCAGGCGATTGTTGTTGCCACTTTGGGGGCCGAGCGTGATGCGCAGATGATTGATGCGGTAGAAGGTGAATACCGTGATCGCTTCATGTTGCACTACAATTTCCCACCATTCTGCGTCGGTGAAACCGGTTTTGTCGGCTCGCCAAAACGTCGTGAGATTGGTCACGGTAAGCTGGCCAAACGCGGTATTCAAGCCGTGATGCCAACGGCGGAAGAATTTCCGTATGTGGTTCGTGTTGTTTCTGAGATCACGGAATCTAACGGTTCCAGCTCAATGGCTTCAGTTTGCGGTACCAGCCTGGCGTTGATGGATGCCGGTGTACCGATTAAAGCGCCTGTCGCCGGTATTGCGATGGGACTGATCAAAGAAGACAACGGCTATGCAGTACTGACCGACATCCTGGGTGATGAAGATCATCTGGGTGATATGGACTTCAAAGTGGCCGGTACCGAAAAAGGTGTCACTGCGTTGCAGATGGATATCAAGATCGAAGGCATCAACGAAGAAATCATGCGTACTGCCCTGGCGCAGGCCCGTGATGGACGCCTGCACATTCTGGAAAAAATGAACGCAGTGATTTCAACTCACCGTCAGGAAATGTCTGAATTTGCGCCGCGTATTATTACGGTCAAGATTCACGCGGATAAAATCCGTGACGTTATCGGTAAAGGTGGTGCGACTATTCGTGCGATTACCGAAGAAACCGGCGCGACTATCGATATTCAGGATGATGGTACGGTAATGATCTTCTCTTCTGACTTTAATGCAGGTCAGCAAGCGCTGCGACGCATTGAAGATATTACAGCTGAAGTTGAAGTCGGTAAAATCTACGAAGGCCGTGTAGCCAAGCTGATGGACTTCGGTGCCTTTGTCACTATCCTGCCGGGTAAAGATGGTCTGGTCCACATTTCGCAGATTTCTGACGAACGTGTGGAAAATGTCAGTGACAAACTGTCTGAAGGTGATGTGATCCAGGTTAAAGTACTGGAAGTTGATCGCCAGGGCCGTATTCGCCTGAGCATGAAAGCAGTGAGTGAAACCAGCGAAGACTAATTGTCTTTAATTCGCTAAACTGAAAGCCCCGGCTGGTCCGGGGCTTTTTTGTTTGGGAGATTCTTTAATGCGTTTGTCCGGCTATTGGTTGATGTTGCTGCTTTTATTTGCAGGCAATGCGCAGGCTGATCCTGTCAGAGTAGCGGCCGCTTCCGATTTGCGTTATGTGATGCCTGATCTGGTGGCTGAATTCAAAAAGCGAACAGATATTGATATTGCCGTCACTTATGCGGCTTCCGGCAATCTGGCCACACAGATTCGGCATGGTGCGCCTTATGATTTGTTCTTCTCCGCCGACCCGAAATATATCAAACTTCTGATTGAACTTGATCTGACAACCGGTCAGCCGGTTGATTATGCGCAGGGCTATCTGGCCTTGTTTGCCGGCAAGCATTCGTCTGTCAACGTGGATAAAGCTCTGAACGGGCTGGTTGAATCTGTACGTGCCGGCCAGGTGAAAAAAATTGCTATTGCCAATCCACAACATGCCCCCTATGGCCAGGCTGCAGTAAAAGTACTTGAACAAGCAGGGATCTACAAAGCCACTCAACCATTTTTATTATTGGCAGAAAATGCCTCACAGGTCACCCAGTTCAGTCTGACCCCAGATGTCGATGCAGGCTTTATTCCTTACACCCATGCGATGCAACCGAAAATTGCTGCCAGGGGCTCTTATGCCAGGCTTGATAGCAAGTTGCAGCAGCAAATGGTGATTCTCAAACAGCATGATGCCGCAGCCGGGCAGTTTGCTGCTTTTATCATGAGTGAAGCTGGCAGAGCTTTGTTTATACAACATGGCTTTGATGTCAGTACTGGAGAATAGGGGTGGATTGGCAGGCACTGCAAGTTTCCATCAAATTGGCATTATTAACCAGCATCAGTCTGATGCCGATAGGCCTAGGTATCGCTTATTGGCTGGCACGTAAACGCTTCCGGGGCAGTTATATTGTAGAAGCCCTGATCACGCTGCCACTGGTATTACCGCCTACCGTTCTGGGGTATTTTCTGCTGGTGATGATGGACAGTCAAAGTCTGTTGGGTGGTTTGTTTTCCAGTGTCACAGGACATGCCCTGGCTTTTTCCTTTGCCGGTTTATGGCTGGCTTCAATCATTTATAGTCTGCCGTTTGCCGTGCAACCTATGCTGAGATCACTGGAAAATATTGCACCGGAATTAAGAGAAGCTGCCTGGTGCAGTGGACTTTCCCACTGGCAAACTTTCTGGAAAATTGAGATGCCACTGGCCTGGCCCGGTATTCTGACAGCCTGGATTCTGAGCTTTTCTCATACGCTGGGTGAATTCGGCGTGGTATTGATGATTGGCGGCAATATAGCCGGTGAAACGCGCACCTTGTCTATCGCCATCTATGACAGTGTATTGGCGTTTGAACAGGAACAAGCCCGTTTAATGTCGCTATTGTTGCTAATAATAGCGATGCTGACGATTACGGCAGTATATGCCTTTAACCGGTATCATTCCCGGATTATGGTGCGATAAACATGCTTGAAGTGAGCATTAAACAGAGTTCGCCAGTGAGGCTGGATGCTGAATTAAGGTGTAAGCAGGGCGAGGTATTGGCTTTAGTCGGTCCTTCAGGTTCAGGTAAAACAACCGTACTTCGCAGCATTGCAGGTTTAAACACGCCGGACTCCGGTTTGATTAGCTGTGATGGGCATAGCTGGTTCGATAGCTCACGATCCCTGAACCTGTCGCCACAACAGCGACAAGTGGGAATGGTGTTTCAGAATTATGCTTTATTCCCCCATCTTACCGTTGCAGAAAACCTCCACCTTGCGCTGCAACATTCGACTAACGGGCGGGCAGTTTCCATTGAATCGCTTCTGGATAAAGTTCATTTGTTTGGGCTGGAGCAGCGATATCCTTCACAATTATCCGGTGGTCAGCAACAGCGTGTTGCGCTGGCACGCGCTCTGGCACGTAATCCGGATGTATTGTTGTTGGATGAGCCGTTTTCAGCAGTGGATAAAGTCACGCGTCGTAAGTTATACCTGGAACTGCATGGATTACGTCGGCAACTGAATATGCCCATTGTGCTGGTCACACATGACCTGGATGAAGCAGCCATGCTGGCTGACAGCATGTGTGTAATACATCAGGGCAAAACATTGCAGCAGGGTAGTCCTGATGCAGTATTACACCGACCGGAAAATATCGCTATTGCAAGACAGGTCGACGTCAGAAATCTGTTTCAGGGAGAACTCGAGCATCATGGCGGTCAGTTGAAGTTGCGCTGGCATGATTATGTGTTTGAACTCTCGCAATCCCGGTCATTATTACCGGGTAAGGTTTATTGGACAATTCCTCCCAGTAAAGTTTTGCTGCATCAACGTCTTCGTCCATCCCATGGCGAACATGAAAATCCAGTCACAGCTATTGTTTTCGAATTATTGAGTTTGAGAGGCATCTCTACTGTCGTATTGCGAGTTGATAATACTGAGGGTGAAATGCTGCAGATGGATATTCCAGAGCATGCAGCTAACAGAAACAATCTACAAATTGGAGATACGGTCAGTTTGTCACTGCTCGCTTCCGCAATACATCTCATGCCATTCTCGGCATAATCTACATACATATATTCCGATCTTTTATTCGACAACCCTGGTTTCCTGTTTTGTCTTGTTTACACACCTTAAACCAATAAAAAATGTGTTGTCAGGGCGGTTGAAAAGTCCGGATTATGTCGGGCAAGTATGTGATACTGCCTCCCGCTGTATCGAAAATATCAGCTATTCGCAATTTATTATTTTTTTGTGAGCTGTGCCATAAAGTGTTTGTAGCATATAGAGTTACATTGTCGATGCGATATCTGCGACAACTAATCTGGATTGGGCTGACAAATAGTTCTAAATTCGTGGAGCAATGCTGGCATTGACCGGTGAACTGCCGGATATAGCCACTGATACACTTGTTCCTGCTGTCGGCGGTGTTCTCTAAAGCCTTGATTTAAAGTGTGGTCAGGAAACCTTTTGGTCACTGTTTTTATAAAACTATATGGCTTATATCCGCCGCAATGGCTTCTAGGCTAAGAATCGTATTGGCCTGACGTAGATTACTCTCCAATCTATCATAATTATTTGCCAACCTAAATAATAACCATTATCATTAGTAAAAAAAGCAAGGAGTAGGTTGGTGGAGCAACAAGCGGAAACAAGCAGTCAGCAGGTACAGGGCTTGGTAGAAAATACGCCAGGTTCAGTTGACGCCATTTCATCGACTGCTGAGGTGGCCGTGCAAACTCAAATGACGGGCCCAGATCTTATTGCCGCCAAAATCCAGGATTTCATGCAAGTGGGCGGACCGGTTGTCTGGATCCTGACTGCATTTTCCGTGATTGCCCTGGCTATTATTTTGATGAAGCTGTGGCAGTTTGTTCTGACAAGACCTGAAACCGCCAAGCATTTTAATCACGTGCTGAAATATTGGCGGCAAGGTGAGTCAGAGCAAGCCATGGCTTTATTAAAACCCAAGCGTCCGATTGATGAACTGGTTGCTTTAACAATCAATGGTCTCAATAGTACACATACCGATCTGCATACCCTGAAGGAAGAACTCGACAGAGTCGCCACACTCAGACTTAATCAGTTACGTGCCTATCTGAGACCACTGGAAGTCATTGCTACTTTGAGCCCCTTGCTGGGATTGCTCGGTACCGTATTGGGAATGATTGTCGCGTTCCAGCAAATGGAAGCAGCCGGTAACCAGGTGGATCCATCGGTCTTATCAGGCGGTATCTGGCAAGCGCTTTTGACTACAGCGGTAGGTTTGGCTGTGGCGATTCCGGTTGTGATGGCGCATAACTGGATGGAACGCAAAGTAGAACGTATAGCGGCTTTGATGAACGATACGGTCACACAGATTTTTACTTCTGCACGCCAGCCACTGGCAACTGCGTCTGACGAAAATACCTCTATTCGCAATGCTGCTTAATACCGAGCAACCGGTACATCGCCGGGCCATCAGTCTGACACCGTTGATTGATGTGGTATTTATCCTGTTACTGTTTTTCATGCTGTCATCTACGTTTATGCAGTGGCGCCAGATCGATGTGTCGGCACCCAGCGAGACAGAAACCGAGGCAAAAAAACAACGTGTAATCACGCTTTTATCTGATGTGGGCGATTTTAAAATTGATGACACAACACTTTCGATTAAGAGTGAATTGGCGCTTAAACAAATTGTTCAGCAGGATCAAGAAGCCGTTTATGTGATCAAGGTAATGCCGGGATTACGGACCCAGAGCATGATCAATCTGCTGGATGCTTTCAAACAAGCCGGAGCAAACTCCGTGACGCTGGCCGGAGTGAACTGATGAAAGTCGGCCAATCCATTCAGCACAAGAAACCAAACCAGGATGATGGTCTGATCCCGCTTATCAATATCGTGTTTTTGATGTTGATCTTCTTTATGGTAGCGGGACATATCAGTCAATCCGATCCTATTAAGGTACAACCACCCAGTTCAGTAAGTGATAAACATGAACAGGAAGAAGCGGTGGTCATCATTGTGGCGACAGACGGACAAGTCAGCTTTGAACAGGATATTATTGAGTTGGCGGCATTGGGCCCTCTAGTCAATCAGCGTTTTGAGCAAGCCGAGAACAAACCGGGTTTCTCTTTGCTGGTCAAGGTCGATGCCAATCTGGCAGTTGAAAAGCTGCAAGATGTACTCAACATTATCAAGCAAACCGGCATCAAACGTGTGTCGCTGGCAACACAACGGCAAACGGAGCCATCATGATTCGCATGCGTTACTGGTTTTTGGCGCTTTCACTGGCGGTGATGGTTCACGCGCTCGGTTTTGTAATATTTGCTAATGAAAAGGAAGAAGGTGCTGAACTGCCTGGTGAGCAGGGCATAGAAATTGATTTGGGCATGATGGGGGATTTGGGTGAAACAGAAAAAACTGAGCCCGTCGTGGAACCGGAAGAAAAGATGCCGGAGCCGGAACCAGAACCGATTATAGAAGAGCCTGAACCTGCACCGGAGCCAATCAAAAAACCGGAGCCAGTGCAGCCAAAACAGCAAACCGAGACCAAGGTCAAAGCGACGCCAAAACCGCAACCTGAACCCGAATCCGAGCCGGAAAAAGAGATTGAACCGGAGCCTGAGCCAGTAAAACAGCTTGAGGTGACACAGCAAACAGTGGCCCGTGCGACTGCTGATGCCAAGCCCCGAAAAGCCCGGCAAAAGCAAACTACCGGCCAGTCCAATGCGGTCACTAACGGTGGCCAGACTGCCGCACGCCAATCTTATTTCAGTTTGCTGGCAGCAACACTGGCGAAACACAAACGCTACCCCGCCGCCTCCAGACGTCGAGGGGAAGAGGGTATCGTCAAGCTCTTTTTTGTCCTTGATCGCAATGGCAAGATCCTCGATTACAAAATTACCGAAAGCTCCGGCTCCAGACGCCTGGATGATGCGGTATTGAGTATGCTGAAAAAAGCCGAACCGCTCCCCCCCTTTCCCGCTGAGATGTCGCAACCGCAGTTGGAAGTGAACGTGCCTATCGCCTTTCAGCTCAACGTGGGATAAAAGCTGTCAGCTAGGGGTGTTGGTGTGTTGAGCCAACATCCCTTACATGGGGAATTTCTCTGATGCTTATTGCAGTTGATATTTCTAGAATAAAGCGCCGCGCCAGTTATTGAAATTGACGGCTATTTAGCTATAACCCGCTGGATCGGGCTAACAAACTGGAAGCATAAGATGCACAATGTGACTGACCTTATCTCAGCCATGGCAGTTTGCATGACAGCGGTTCCTTGTCGGACAGTAAAGCCGTGATATTGTCACTGGATGCGGGTGGGTGCAGATAATAACCCTGAACCAGGTCACAACCTTCGTTATAGAGAAGCTGCAACTGCTGTTTGGTTTCCACGCCTTCTGCAACAACAGCGATGTTGAGCCGATCCGCCATGGCGATGATAGCCCGGGTAATAGCGACATCATCACTGTCCTCGGGAATATCACGGATAAAACTTTGATCAATTTTCAACACATTGACCGGGAAGCGTTTGAGATAACTCAAGCTGGAATAGCCGGTGCCAAAGTCATCAAGCGAGATACTTATGCCGATATCACGAAATTGGGAGAGGATCCGCTTGGCGGTATCCGGATCCTGCATCAATGCTGTTTCAGTCACTTCTATTTCCAGGCTTTCGGCCGTCAGAGCGTATTTATCAAGCAATGCTTGCACATCATTAATGATGCCCAGCTGGCGGAACTGAAATGCGGAAAAGTTGATAGCTATTTTCGGCACAATATCCGTATGTAATGATGTTTGCCAGTGTTTAAGTTGTGCGCAGGCTTCATCCAACACCCATTGTCCTATCGGTAAGATCAGCCCGGACTCTTCCGCTATCGGAATAAAGGTGGCGGGAGAGATCGGACCAAAGTCCTGATGGTGCCAGCGTATTAAGGCCTCGACAGCGATAATTTTGCCAGTGGTCAGTTCGGTTTGAGGTTGATAGTGCAGAATAAAATTTTCTGCATAAACGGCCTGCTCCAGTTCTCTTTCCATATTAACGCGGTGATGTAACTGCTCACGCAAAGTGTCAGTAAAGTACTGGTAGCCTTTGCCGCCTTCCTGTTTGACTTTATGCATGGCTATGGTGGCGTTGCGCTGCACCTCATCGGCCACTTCACCATCGAAAGGAAAAATACTGACGCCGATACTGGCGTGGATATGCAGGTGATAACCTGAAATATGAATGTCTCGAGCCAAAGCGGCTTTAATTTGATGAATAGTAGCAATGACCTCCTGTTTGGTCATCAAGCCGGGTAGGATAAAAGCAAACTCATCACCGGAAAGGCGAGCGAGGGTATCATCATCTTTGGTGACTGCTTGCAGATGCTCTGCGACTTGTTTTAATACCTGGTCACCGGCACCCGGCCCAAGACTGTTATTAATGTTTCTGAACCTGTCCAGGTTCAGATGAACCACAGCGACTAAGCGTCCCATCGCTGTCGCTATTTCTATCGCCTGATTAAGCTGGTTGCGAAACTTTGTGCGGTTGACCAGTCCCGTCAGCTCATCATAATTAGCAAGAAAATGTATACGTTCTTCCGCTTGCCGCCGCCCCTTGCGCATGGCCGACTCACGCAATTCTCGGGGTATGGTTGCCGACAGCCTTTTCAGGTTGTTTTTGAGTATATAATCCTGAGCCCCGGATTTAACGGCTTCGACAGCACGCTCCTCGCCGATGGTTGCGGAAACAAAGATAAAAGGCAGATCCGGATCCTGTTCCCGAACGACCTGTAAAGCTTCGAGTCCGTTAAATGATGGCATAGTGAAATCGGAAAAGACCATTTGCCAGGAGTGGGGCGCGTGCAGGGCTTTATTTAGATCTTCTTTGTTATCAACACTGATATAGTTGGGTTCATAGCCGCTTTGCTGCAGAGCACGAACAAGTAATTGAACGTCGTCTTCAACATCTTCAATAATCAATGCTTGTAGAGGGGTTCTATCCATTGTTACCTCCCGAAAATTACCACCTTAAGTTGATAACTTTCTGAAATAGCCTGAAATAATTTGCCATCAATAAGGCAGCTCGTTTAATAACAGCCAGTACATGCCCAGTTGGCCGACCGCATCGACAAATTCATTAAAGTCGACCGGTTTACGTACATAGCTGTTGGCACCGAGGTTATAACTTTTCACCAAATCTTCTTCATGTTTGGAGGAGGTCAGAATGACTACAGGCAGTCTTTTGGTGGTCGGATTGCTTCGAATCTGCCGTAATACCTCCAGACCATCTATTTTGGGCAACTTGAGATCAAGCAACACCACGGCCGGCATCACTGCTGCATTTCTGTCGGCATACTGACCGCGGCCGAATAGGTAATTGAGTGCTTCCTCACCATCATGTGCGATGATGATTTCATTGCCCATATTACTTTTTTTGAATGCTCTGAGCGCCAGCGCCTCATCATCGGGACTGTCCTCAACCAGTAAAATAGGTTTGTTGTTCATCTGTTTCCTCCTTGCTCAAGGGCAGAGTGAAATAGAATACTGCCCCGTTATCGACTTCTGCTTCGACCCAAATGTGCCCTCCGTGACGGTGAATAATACGTTGCACAGTAGCCAAACCAACACCGGTTCCCGGAAAATCATGTGTATCATGCAAGCGTTGAAAGGCGCCGAATAAACGCCCAGCATAAGCCATATCAAAACCGGCCCCATTGTCTTTAACGTAATAACACGGCGTGTCGTTCTGATTGTCCGTGCCAAACTCTATCTTCGCTGCAGCTTTTTTACTGCTATATTTCCATGCGTTATTCAACAGGTTTTCTAAAGCAACATACAGCAACTGGACATCGCCATATGCATTAACGTCAGGTTCAATGTTTATTGATACTTGACGTTCGGGGTCACTGTCTTTGAGTTCGTTCACAATTGTTTGCACAATCTCACTCAGGTTCAGATCGCGGCAATTTATTTCAGCGCGGCTGACCCGTGACAGTTTTAACAGATCATCAATTAACACGCCCATACGCTGAGCTGCGGCCCTCACTCTGTTCAGATAACTCCGGCCGGTTTCATCCAGTGCTTTTTCATAGTCTTCGAGCAGCGCCTGACTGAAGCCGTCTATTGAGCGTAATGGTGAGCGTAAATCATGAGAAACTGAATAACTGAATGCTTCCAGTTCCTTGTTGGCATGCTCAAGTTCGGCGGTGCGCTGTTCCACGCGATGCTCTAACTCGGCATTCAGGCGCTTGATTTCCTCATTTGACTGCACCTGCTCATGAATATCATCGATAATGCCGATCCATTCCAGCGTTGTGCCATTTTCATCTACCAGCGGTACGGCATGCAGCTTGACATACCGGTAATCTTCACTGGCAGCATGCCACAATCGTAATTGGACCTCGTAAGGGCTGCCTGAGTCAGATGCGTGGTACCAGTGCGCTTTAAGACCGGGCTGATCATCTTCATGAAAGGCTTTTAACCATCCCAGCCCGGCATATTGTTCATAAAATTGCCTCGTGTAATGTTGCCACTGGGGTTGTTCCGCCAGGAAATGACCGTTTTTATCTGCCTGCCAGACAATAGAGGTGAGTGCGGTGACCAGTGTTCGGTAGCGTAACTCATTTTCTTGCAAGGTTTTCTCAGCGAGATTACGCTCTTCAATTTCCTGGTTCAAATATTGGTTTGATAGCTGCAGATCGTTGGTGCGTTGCTCTATTTCGGCCAGCATATTGTTGAAGGCCTCGACCAGATAACCGATTTCATCATTCGATATTTTTTCAGCCCGGGCACTGTAATCCTGGTGTTCGACCACGCCATGCGCCAGCTTGGTCACCGTCAGGATTGGACGGGTAATACGTGACTGAATCCAAAATGACAACAGCATCGAAATAGCCAGTGCCAGTACGGTTATGGCAAGAATAATGCTGATATCTCGCATTAAACGTTCGTAAAAAGGATACTTAGCTAATAAATAAACAGTTCCCAAAATTTCATTATCAAACAGAATGCGCTTGGGCATGCCTAACTGACTGTTTTCCAGGTCAAAAACAGTGGTTTTCGGCAGTGGCGACAGCCCATTCAGTAACTGGCCGTCAGCCATATAGTGAGCAAAAACTTTGCCGTCGGGTGTGTAGATGGCAGCCGCAATGATTCTAGGACGTAAACGTAAGAGTGATAAGGCCTGATTGGCAACTTCCCGGTCATCGAATTGTATAGCGGCTGTCGTGCTCTGACCTATCAAGCCAGCCTGTGTTCGCAGATCCTCCAGCGTACGATTACGATAATCGCGCAAGTCGTAAACAATGAGGATGGCTCCTGAAACAAACAGAGCGATTAAGGTGGTCATTAAAACGCCGAGCAATAGCTTATGGCGGATAGAGTGAAAGCCGAATAGCGATTTCATTCTTCTCCCCCCCGAATCTGGCGTGCGACTGAGAGTAATTGCGAACCGACCTGTAATTGGTGAGCCTTAATGGTTGTCAGCGAAATATCAAATCGAACCCGCTCGCCATCTATCAAAAAGTTAATACCACTGCCTATATCCAGGCCGTTCGGGATATCGGTGACCAGTAGAACCGGTTTGCTTTTAAACCTGGTGAGCCAGTCTGGATTATTACGCACAGTTGAGCGGCCAATAAACAATAAATGTAGTTTCTCTGGCACGGTCTCAGGTGTGTAGGCGTGGACAGAGAGGGCTCTGCCGCCGACATCACGGCCGCGAGTGATACGTTGTAGTTCTTGAGCAATATCATCGACACCGACTACGCCAATTTCGATGGGTTTGTTCAGGTTGTTGGCGCCGTTAAAAGCTTCATCCGGCCAGGTAACGTAATGACAGAACTTGTATAAAAAAGCGGCTTTAATCCGATGTTCCAGGCTGATGTTATTCGCGAAGGCAAAAACAGGCAGGCAAATGAGCAGAAACAGCCACAAAACAGAGAGTCTGAGTATAAATGAAGTTTTCCTAATCATTTCAGAACCTGTGCACCAGTTTTAGATAAATACTGCGCTCGACTTCACTGCGGGTAGCCAAAGCGCCAAACTCCGGATGCTGAGGATCCAACAGGTTTTTTCCAGTCACGGAAAGTTCGGTATCGGGTGTGATATGCCTGCCGAAGCGGATATCGACGGTGGTATAGGCCGGTACATCCAGCCGATCCAGCTCACCAACGTGGCGCAAGGTAATATCCAGTTCGTGTTTGGAGCTGAGCTGATGGCTTGAATGCAGTTGCCATTGATTGGAAGGGTCATTGGCTTCGGCCTGCCCCTCATTAATATCATTACTACCGGGTTTAAGCTGCATATTCTGATGCATCACCAAGGCGCCGGCTTTTAACAACCAGTTATCGGTAACTTGCAAATCGGCCCAGGCCTCCAGGCCGTAACTTTCCGCCTCCAGACCGTTATCGATTACAAAAGTGCCATTACCTGTCGGTTCCACCGTACGTAGATCGTCATAATCGTGATAAAAAGCCGTCACCGAATAGCTGAAACGTGACGAGATATTACCGCGGTAGCCGATTTCTGCCGAATTGACGGTTTCCGAATCAAAGTCAGGGCCGCCGGCCAGCAAAAATGGCGGTGAACCGGGGAAAAACAATTCACGATCCAAACGCGAGGGGGTGCGCACCGAACGGGCGAGAGAAGTCCACAGCAAATGGTCGGGGGTGATACTCCAGCCCAGCCGTATATTGGGCATAAATTCCAGATCGGTATAACTGTTATATTCAAGTCTGGTGCCCAGGGTGAGACGTAAATCAGGGGTCAGGCTGATTTCATCCTGGGCAAAAAGACTGCTCCAGCTCAGATGTTTGTCGGCGGGCAGAAAGGCGAGGGCAGCAGTATTGCTGATATTATCCCAGGCCGAGCGATAACCGGCACCCCAGATAAAATTATGCCGCTTGCCCAAGGGCAGATTATGCTGCATTTCGATATCGATGATATCCAGTGTTTCCTCAAAAGTGCCGGGCCGGTCCCGTTCAGTTCGATCATAATAGGCCTGCAGCTGCAATTGTTCGTTTGCGCCCAGGTCATGCTGCCAGCGGGTCAATAGATTAATGCCTCTGACCTCTTCGGTATCGGCCGTTAACTGGTCTGCCCGGCCATCATAAGCATCGCTCTGGATGGTTAATTGACCATTTGCCGGCATATCTAAACGAAAACCGGCCTGACTGTTATGCCAGCTATCCTCGGCATCAATGCCGGATTCACGTTCAGTTTCTTCAATATTGAAAGTCTTGCCGTAAACACGGTAATGCCCCGAGGAGGCAAAAGCGCCGCCATGCCGGAATGTCAGTCCCTGTTCCAGATTACCTGCGCCGGCAGCCAGCAAATTACCTTGTGTGTCACTGGCGGAGCGGGTGATGATATTAATAACGCCGTTGACAGCATTACTGCCCCAGATAGTGGTATTAGCACCACTGATGACTTCGATACGTTCGACATCTTCCAGCATTACATTTTGCACATCCCAGAATACGCCGGAAAACAGCGGGGTATAGGCAATACGGCCGTCAATCAATACCTGCAGTTTATTAGCCGTTGTGTTATTAAAGCCCCGGGCACTGATTGCGTATTCATTGGCATTAACTTGGGCAACTTGAAGATTGGGCGCTAACCGCAGCACTTCGGGAATGGTAGTGGCACCGTTACGGCGGATATCATCGGCAGTGATGACATAGATTGAGGCGGACGCTTCAGATAGTTTTTCAGGCTTTTTGGATACTGAAGTGATTTTGAGATTGCTCAGTTGTTCCAGACTGAGGTTAGTCAGATCAGCGGTAGCGTATTGGTCGCTATTCGCATGAATAATCAAAGGAAAAGCTGTCAATACGGCCAAAGTGATGGCACAGAAGGAACCGTGCAGCTTTTGCTGAGAAAGCTGGCGGCAATATGAAAATAACCGAGGCGGTTTATCGCTCCCTGAACATTCTCTCTGCATGTCCCGCACTCCTGTGCTATTTATTCAATCACTGAATAATTAAACATTCATCAGCAGTCCTGCGATACCTCGGCAAATGCAATCAGGCCAAGGGACGATATGTTTTTTTATCATAAACCCATGCAGATACCGACTATACCTTGTCATTGAAAAAAAACAAACGAGTTTGTCGTGTTTTACCTTAATCAAAAACGGTACTGATTCTGACGATCCCTTATGATCACACTCATAATGGCATGGTGTATCCTAGCAGCTAGTATTGACTCGCTTGCTGTTAAGGACATTTCATGCGTATCGACTGGCATCAGAGCTATGCGGCCATCTGGCGGAGCCACAGCCAAAAATTGAAACCGGTTCACCGGCTGGATCCTGTTCGTCTTGAAGATTTGCAGGGGATTGATCGGCAAAAAAAGGCGATTTTGGAAAACACCCAACATTTTATTGCGGGTAAAACCAGTAATCATGCCTTGCTCTGGGGCGCGCGCGGAACCGGCAAATCTTCACTAATAAAAGCCTTGCTTAATGAATTGGCTCCGCTGGGATTACGAGTGGTGCAGATCGATAAAGATGATCTGAGTTATCTGCCTGAGATATTGGATTCACTCGAGCTTGAAGATGAGCAGTTTCACTTTGTTATTTTCTGTGACGATCTTTCTTTTGAAGAGGGGGAGTCAAACTACAAACCATTGAAAACCTTGCTGGATGGCGGCATGGAGTTGCCGCCGGAACGTGTTCGTCTCTACGCTACTTCCAATCGCCGTCATTTATTGCCGGAGAAACAATCCGAAAATCAGCTCAGCGGTCTGGTAGACGGCGAAGTGCATTATGCCGACAGTCTTGAAGGTAAACTGGCACTGTCCGATCGTTTTGGTCTGACTTTGTCGTTTTATCCTGCTAACTGGGAAAGTTACTTTGCTATCGTCGGCGCTTTGTTTGAAGGCGTTAATGTCGACCAGCAACAGTTACATGAAGCGGCCCGAATGTATGCCATGGGGCGTGGCAGTCACAGCGGCCGAACCGCAAAACAGTTTTATCAGTATTACCACGGCTACTTAAACACTTAGAGCCTGTTTATATTGCAGACGGATGTCCGGTGCCTGATGCATGCACCAACCGCCGCATCAGTGGCGCGGCCAGCGCGCAGCCGAACATGATTAACGCCATTGGCTGAGGTGTGCCGTCACCCCACATGCCGACCAGTGAACCGCTCAACGCGCCTGTGGCAAAACCACCGGCACCAAGCAAGGCGGTAGCGGTCGCACTGTTGCTGGGGAAATACTCAACGGTGCAGGAAGTCGCATTAGCTACGATCAAACCCATGGCGCCGATAAAAACAATGATAATCGGTACAACCACAACAATGGACGGAGCAGTACTGAAGCTGACGTAAGCCAATAACAAACCACCAGCTACAAGCTGGATAGACTGACCGATGCCAAGCAGGTTTTGCGGGTGATAGTGGCGTAACAATCGGATATTGATGCGATTGGCGATAATCATGCCGATCACATTGGCGCCAAATAAGAAGGGATAGATCGTTTCATTGATGCCGAAAAATCCCATATATACAGAAGGCGAACCGGTAATAAACGCAAACATGCCGCCCAATGCAAAACATTGTGAACAGATAAAGCCCAACGCGACGCGGTGACGTAAGACCATCCAGTAACGACGAAAAGCACTGGGGCGATCTTCAGTTTTTTGTCTGGTTTCCGGTAATTTGAAAAACAAAGCGAGGCCAATCAGTAAGCCGTAAGCCAGTAGAAAATAGAAAATCAGCCGCCAGCCGCTGATATGAAGCAGCAGCATACCTATCAGCGGTGCCAGTAAAGGCGCCAGCATCATGATGACAGCCATATTGGACAGATGGCGTGCGCTGTCCTGGCCTTTACTTAAGTCGCGGATCACCGCCGCCGAGTTGACCACAGCCAAACCGCCACCAATTGCCTGAATTACACGAAACAACCAGACAGAAGACATGCTGTCACTGAAGATAATGCCCAACGTGCCCAGGCAGAATAGGCTGATGCCACTACCGGTAGCCGCACGTCGGCCGAAATGATCGGAAAAAGGTCCACCGATAATCTGGCCGAGGGCAAAACCGGCCAGGAACAGACTGAGTGATAATTCCGTCTGATGAATGCTGGCTGCAAAATATTCCGCCATATCGGGAATGGCGGGTAGGTAAGCATCGATCGCCAGGGGAGCCAATGCGGTTAGCGCTGCCAGCATGTAAATCATCGCCGGAGTGGGGTGAAAGGCTTTATTCATTGAGTCTAGGTCTTTTTTTGCAGTGCCTGATTAACAATGCCGGGTTGGACATAAAATGAGATTTAAAATTCAGTTGATTGTGTAAGCCACGCAGATCCGCGAAAATAAGCAGCTTTTGAACAAAACGCAGCGGCCTGTCGGGCCGAACATGCCATTCCAGATTGAGAAAGACACCTATATATGTCACAAAATCCAACACAGCCAGAGGTCAGCAAACGCCGGACTTTCGCTATCATATCGCATCCCGACGCGGGTAAGACCACGCTGACCGAAAAACTGCTTTATTTTGGTGGCGCCATTCAGATGGCGGGCAGTGTCAAGTCGCGCAAAACAGATCGCCATGCCACTTCCGACTGGATGGAAATGGAAAAAGAGCGGGGCATTTCAGTGACCTCCTCGGTCATGCAATTTCCCTACAAAGACCGTATTGTCAATTTGCTGGATACGCCCGGCCATGCTGATTTCTCGGAAGATACTTACCGGACATTAACTGCAGTGGACTCGGCTTTGATGGTGATTGACAGTGCCAAAGGTGTTGAAGAACGCACGATTAAACTGATGGAAGTGTGTCGGCTGCGTGATACGCCGATTCTGACATTTATCAATAAACTGGATCGTGAAGGCCGTGAGCCGATTGAGTTACTGGATGAAGTCGAAACCATCCTTAATATCCAGTGTGCACCTGTGACCTGGCCCATCGGCATGGGCAAAAGTTTCAAAGGTATTTTTCATCTCTACAATGACAGCGTGCATCTGTTTGAAGCGCACAGCAAAGAGGCGGGCGAGATCATCGAGGGACTGGATAACCCGAGACTGGATGAATTGTTCGGTAGCATGGCTGAAGAATTGCGCGAAGAAATCGAGTTGGTTCGCGGCGCCAGTCATGATTTTGACCTGGACGCGTTTCTGGCAGGTCGTCTGACGCCGGTATTTTTCGGTTCGGCGATGAACAATTTTGGTGTAACCGAGTTGATGGACTCGTTTGTCGAATATGCACCGGCGCCACAACCCCGTGAAACCAAAACCCGCGACGTGTCTGCCGATGAAGCACCGTTCAGCGGCTTTGTATTTAAGATTCAGGCTAATATGGATCCTAAACACCGTGACCGTATTGCTTTTATGCGTGTCTGCAGCGGCAAATATACCAAGGGCATGAAACTGCATCAGGTACGCATCGGTAAAGACGTCACCATTGCCAACGCGGTAACGTTTATGGCGGCAGAGCGGGAACAGGCGGAAGAGGCCTGGCCAGGTGATATTCTCGGTCTGCACAACCACGGCACGATTCAGATCGGTGATACGTTTACCCAGGGGGAAGCCATACAGTTCACCGGTATTCCTTACTTTGCGCCGGAACTATTTCGTCGGGTCAGACTGAAAGATCCGATGAAAAACAAAGCATTGCTGAAGGGCCTGCAACAATTGAGTGAAGAGGGAGCAACGCAGTTGTTTCGTCCATTGGACAGTAATGATTTGATTCTGGGTGCAGTGGGGGTATTGCAGTTTGATGTGGTGGTGCATCGCCTCAAGGGTGAATATAACGTTGAGTGCGCCTATGAGCCGGTACAGGTTTATACCGCACGCTGGGTGTACTGCGATGATGCGCGCAAACTGGAAGAGTTCAAGAAAAAAGCCTCCAGCAATCTGGCCTACGATGGTGCCGGCAACCTGACTTATATTGCGCCGACGCGGGTGAATCTGGATCTGACTATGGAACGCTGGCCGGAAATAGACTTCAGGGCTACACGCGAACATCTGTAAAACAGGCTTGCCATCCGCCTGATAACTCAAGCAGAATAGCGGTAGGCATTTTTGCTATGAGGGACGAACGGATGAAAGTCAGGTCGATCACCAAGAATAAAGGCAAACCGGTTATTGGTTTGTCGCCTTCGGACACGCTGGATAAAGCGGTCACATTGATGATGGATCATCGAATCGGTTCACTGGTGGTGACAGACAGTGACGGCCTGCTGGTGGGTATCATATCTGAGCGTGATCTGCTCAACATCCTGCATCAGAAACATGCTATGTGGAGTCCGATCACCGCTGCCGATGCCATGACGCCCGATCCTTATACCTGTGATCCAGATGACACGCTGGAAGAAGTGATGAACATTATGGTGGAGCATAATGTGCGTCATTTACCGGTTGTTTACAAAGGTAAGCTGGAAGGTATGTTATCGATTACTGATATCGTTGAAGAGCTGCTGAAAAAAGCCAAGTTTGAAAATAAACTGTTGAAAAACTACATCCAGAACTGGCCCGACGCCGAGCATGAATAAAGTTTATTGATCTTCCTGCAACGGGAAAGCATTGGTGCGATAGACTTGCAAATTATTTTCTTTTGCAAAGTCGGTTAGAAACTCAAACAGCATTTCATCTTTTTGCTCTAATATTGCATCGATGACCACGCATTTGACGCTGTCAATCGAGGCCAGCCGCACATGAGGGTGAAAAATAATACGGCGACCTGGACCATAACTCGCTACAGCGCCGCAAAGGCGTTCAGCCCAGTCGCTGGGGCGGAATTTTCCGCCATCCTGAGTCAATCCTTTAATAATCACCTTTTCTGATGTGGACATATCTGTGCCAGCTCGTAGTTTGAAACGATATAAAAGCCATATTCTACTGTAAATCATTGCTGATGCATAAGCTGGCCGGATAAATAAAACTGCTTTCAATGATTTAGGTCGTTCGTAAAAATCCGTATAATTACCGCTTTTGATGATTGTGAACTACGAGAGATCTTGTGGCCGACTACAAACAGACTTTGAATTTACCTGCAACCCAGTTCCCGATGAAGGCGGGTTTGCCTAATCGCGAACCGCAGACGCTGAAGCGTTGGCAGGATATCGACCTGTACAAGAAACTGCGTGAAAACGCCAAAGGCCGTCCGCTGTTTATTCTGCATGACGGACCGCCGTATGCCAATGGTGATATTCATATCGGTCATGCGGTTAATAAAATTCTCAAAGACATCATCATCAAATCCAAAACCCTGAGCGGTTTTGATGCGCCTTATGTGCCGGGCTGGGACTGCCACGGTCTGCCGATTGAACTTAATGTGGAAAAGAAAGTCGGCAAACCCGGTGTTAAAGTCACTGCCAAGGAATTCCGTCAGGCCTGTCGCGATTATGCGGCTAAGCAGGTTGATGGTCAGCGCGAGGATTTCAAGCGCTTGGGCGTGTTGGGTGAATGGGAGAATCCCTACCTCACCATGGATTTCAGTTTTGAAGCCGATATCATTCGCACCCTGGGTCAAATTATCAAACAAGGCCATTTGCATAAAGGCGTGAAGCCGGTCCACTGGTGTGTAGATTGTGGTTCCGCTTTGGCAGAAGCCGAAGTCGAATACGAGGACAAAACCTCACCAGCGATTGATGTGCGCTTCAAAGTGATCGATACCGACGCGTTTGTTGCAGCCTGTGGCGGTCAGGGCCACGGTGATATCAGTGTGCCTATCTGGACTACCACCCCCTGGACTTTACCGGCCAACCAGGCGGTATCTTTAAATCCGGAATTTGAATATGTACTGCTGCAGTGTGGTGATGAACGACTGCTGCTGGCAGCAGCGTTATATGAATCTGCGCTGGAACGTTACGGTCTGGATGGTGAAGTGCTGGTTCGTTGTAAAGGCGATAAATTTGAAGGTCTGCTACTCCAGCATCCTTTCTACGATCGGCAGGTACCGATTATTCTGGGGGACCATGTCACTGCAGAAGCCGGTACTGGTGCGGTACATACTGCGCCCGGCCATGGTCAGGATGACTACACTGTGGGTTTAAAATACCAGCTGGAAGTTGATAATCCGGTGGGCAGTAATGGTTGCTTTTTACCTGAAACGCCCGTATTTGCCGGCGAGTCGGTGTTCAAGGCTAACCCGCAAGTGATTGAACTGCTCAAACAGAAAGGGGCTTTGCTGGCCCATGTCGATATTCAGCACAGCTATCCGCACTGCTGGCGCCATAAGAGTCCGATCATCTTCCGCGCCACGCCGCAGTGGTTTGTCAGCATGGATCAGAACGGTCTGCGTCAGGCGGCGATGAAAGCCATCGCTGATACCCAATGGATGCCGGACTGGGGCCAAAAACGCATCGAAGGCATGGTCGAAGGCCGCCCAGACTGGTGTATTTCCCGTCAGCGTACCTGGGGCGTGCCGATTCCTTTATTTGTGAATCAGCAAACCGGCGAACTGCACCCGGAAACTGAACAACTGATTGAAAAAGTCGCACAAAAAGTCGAACAGGATGGTATTGATGCCTGGTTTGAAATGGATGCAGAAGTCTGGCTGGGCAGCGACGCGGCAGAATATGAAAAAGTTACAGATACCTTGGATGTCTGGTTTGACTCCGGGGTGTCACATGCCTGCGTTTTGGCGCGTCGTGCAAATCTGCATCGTCCGGCAGATTTGTATCTTGAAGGCAGCGATCAGCATCGCGGCTGGTTCCAGTCGTCGTTGCTGACATCGGTCGCAACAACTGGCGCAGCCCCGTATAAAGCGGTGCTGACCCATGGCTTTACCGTGGATGCCGAAGGCAAAAAAATGTCCAAATCCAAGGGCAATGTGGTTGCGCCGCAAAAGGTGATGAATAACCTGGGGGCTGACATTATTCGCCTGTGGGTTGCGGCGACCGACTACAGTGCCGAGATGTCGGTTTCAGATGAAATTCTGAAACGTACCGCCGATTCCTATCGCCGTATCCGTAATACAGCACGATATCTGTTATCCAATCTGTCTGATTTTGATCCGGCGCAGAATTGTGTCGCGATCGAAGACATGCTGCCGCTGGACCGCTGGGCTTTGGATCGGGCCTACCATGTGCAGCAGGAGATTCTGGCCGCTTACGACAGCTATCAGTTCCATTTGATTTACCAGAAAATTCATAACTTTTGCGCCAATGAAATGGGCAGCCTGTATCTGGATATCACCAAAGATCGCCAGTACACCATGCAACAGGACAGTTTGGGCCGCCGCTCAGCGCAGACTGCGATGTATCACATTGTGGAAGCGCTGGTACGCTGGATTGCGCCGGTTTTGAGTTTCACTGCTGATGAATTGTGGGAGTATTTGCCTGGTGAGCGTAATGAGTCAGTGATTTTGAATAAATGGTATGAAGGATTAATATCTCAAAGTGAAGGTGTTCATCTTGACTTCAATTCATGGGAACATATTTTTGATGCGCGTGACGCTGTTTTAAAACAGTTAGAGGTGTTGCGGAATGAAGGCAAGATAAAAGGTGGTTTAACTGCGGAAGTAACACTTTACGCAGATCCGGAATTCTTCAAACACTTATCTCAGCTTCAAGGTGAGTTGAAGTTTGTATTGATTACCTCTCAGGCAACTTTGAAACCTTTGGCCGAAAAACCTGCTAATGCTATTGATACTTCAGTAAATGGACTTTCAGTTGCTATTGAGGCATCAAAATATGCACGTTGTGATCGCTGTTGGCACCAGGTTGAGTCAGTGGGCAAACATGCCGAGCATCCTGATTTGTGTGAGCGTTGTATTGAAAATGTGGATGGCGCAGGTGAACAGCGTCAATTTGCTTAATGCTTAAATGGCTTAATCTTTCTGCATTGGTGATCGTGCTGGATCAACTCAGCAAATGGTTAATGAGCAGCTTGTTGGATTTGCATGAAACCGTGCCGGTGATGCCGTTTTTCAATTTCACATTGGCCCATAATACTGGTGCCGCTTTCAGCTTTTTGTCATCAGCAGGTGGCTGGCAGCGCTGGTTTTTTGTGGTATTGGCTTTATTGGTCAGCACTGCGTTGATTGTCTGGCTGAAAAGGCTTGATAAAGCCGCCAAGCTGGAAGCCGCATCGCTGGCTTTGATTTTGGGCGGTGCCATCGGCAATGTGATTGATCGTCTTTATCACGGCTATGTTATCGACTTTATTGATATCTTCTACGGCAGTTATCACTGGCCTGCTTTTAATATCGCTGATTCAGCTATTTGTATTGGTGCGGTGTTATTAATTGTCGACAGCTTCAGCAACAAAACGGAGCAATAATGAGTTTTTGTGATTTGGCAGTAAGCGGCGTCGCTGATCTGCAACCTTATGTTCCGGGCAAACCGATTGCAGAGTTACAACGTCAGTATGGTGTTAAAGAGGTCATCAAGCTGGCATCGAATGAAAACCCGTTGGGCCCGTCAAAAGCAGCTTTGGCCGCTTTGGCGCAATCATCTCGGGAGATAACACGCTATCCGGATGGTAACGGTTATACCTTAAAGATGGCACTGGCAGAAAAATATCAACTGGTGCCGGAGCAGATTACATTAGGCAATGGTTCCAATGATGTACTCGAACTGGTGGCACGGGCGTTTGCCGCGGGCGGCGATGAAGTGATTTATTCTGAACATGCATTTGCCGTGTATCCTTTGGTCACCAAAGCGGTTGGCGCCAAAGGCATTGTGGCGCCTGCCAAAGAGTATGGCCATGATTTACAGGCAATAAAAAAATGTATCAACAGCCGTACCAAACTGATTTTTATTGCCAACCCGAATAATCCGACCGGTACCTGGATAGCACCAGCTGAGCTGAAAGCTTTTATGGAGAAAGTACCGGAAAATGTGCTGGTGGTGCTGGATGAAGCTTATGTGGAGTATCTGGAACAATGGGAAAATACCGTAGCCTGGCTGCAGGATTATCACAATCTGATTATTACCCGGACATTCTCCAAAGCTTACGGACTGGCCGGCTTGCGTGTCGGTTACGCTTTATCCCACCCGGAAGTGGCGGATTTGCTGAACCGGGTCAGACAACCGTTTAATGTTAATAATCTGGCTCAAGCCGCCGCGGTGGCGGCACTGAGTGATGACACCTATCTGCAACAGGCCAGAGAACTGAACAATACCGGTATGAAACAGCTGATAGCCGGCTTTGAAAAGATGGAACTGCAATTTATTCCTTCCAAGGGGAATTTCATTACCGTTAATGTGCATTCCAATGCTGCTGAAGTTTATGATGATTTGCTTTATGAAGGCGTGATTGTCAGACCTATCGCTAACTATGGCCTGCCACAACATTTGCGGGTCAGTATTGGCCTTGGCGAAGAAAACCAGCGTTTCCTTGCTGCGCTGGCAAAAGTTTTGGGGCGTGGCTGATGATTAACCGTCTGGCTGTTATCGGTGTGGGTTTGATTGGTGGTTCGCTGGCATTGGCATTGAAAAAAAACGGTGCGGTAAACGAGGTGGTCGGTTATTCACGTAGCGAAGCTGCCCGTCAGCAAGCCCTGGAGCTGGGACTTATCGACCATGCTGCGGACTCTGTCAGCGAAGCGGTCAAACAAGCGGATATGGTATTTGTTGCGGTGCCGATGGGAGCGATGTCCCGTGTATTTGAAGAGATGGCGCCTCATCTCAATCCCGAAGCCATCATTACTGATGGCGGCAGTGCCAAAGCACAGGTAGTGGCAGCTGCCAGACAAGCGTTGGGCGATAAATTCAGACAGTTTGTACCGGGACATCCGATTGCCGGCACCGAGAAAAGTGGCCCTTCCGCGGCTTTTGCCTTGCTTTATCAGGATCATCGCATCGTATTAACCCCGGTCGCCGAAACCGATGCTGCTGCGACAGCCAAAGTCAAAGCCATGTGGCAGTTAACCGGCGCCGAAGTGTTTGAAATGAACGTCGAACATCACGACATTGTACTGGCCGCGACCAGCCATTTGCCGCATGTTCTGGCGTTTAATCTGGTGGGTTTGTTGGCACAGCGTGATGACTGCGATGAAGTATTACGTTATGCGGCTGGCGGGTTTCGTGATTTTTCCCGTATTGCTTCCAGCGATGCGGTGATGTGGCGTGATATCTGCCTGGGCAACCGTGATGCGATTCTGAGCTTACTGGAGCAATATCATCAGGGACTGAACCAGATCGAACAGGCCATCCGCGAGGGTGACGGTGACTTTCTGATTGAGGTTTTTGCCAGAGCTAAAAAAGCCCGTGATACCCGGTTCGCCGATCCGGATTTAATAGACAACAGTGAAGTGTGACGGAGTGGAGTAGTCAAGCGTGACCAGCGAAAATAATAAGAAATATATTGTGCAGCCCGGCGGGCGTATAACAGGTGAACTTCGGGTTCCCGGCGACAAATCCATTTCACACCGTTCCATTATGCTTGGCGCTCTGGCTGAAGGCACTACGGAAGTGACCGGTTTTCTGGAAGGTGAAGATGCATTGGCTACCCTGGCTACATTCAGAACGATGGGCGTCAATATTGAAGGGCCGGACAAAGGCCGTGTGACGATTCATGGTGTCGGTATGCATGGCCTGAAAGTGCCGGACAAAGCTATTTATCTGGGTAACAGCGGTACCTCGATTCGACTGCTGAGCGGTTTGCTTGCCGGGCAGGCGTTTGATTGCACTCTGACCGGCGATAAATCATTGTCCGGCAGACCGATGAAGCGGGTAACCGAACCGCTGGCCTTGATGGGTGCAACTATTGATACGGATGAGGGCGGCAAACCGCCACTGACTATTCATGGTGGCAGCAAACTCAAAGGCATTGATTACACGCTGCCGATGGCCAGTGCCCAGGTGAAATCCTGTTTATTGCTGGCAGGTATGTATGCCGAGGGCAAAACCAGTGTGACCGAACCGGCTCCCACCCGTGATCACACAGAACGCATGCTCGCAGGTATGGGCTATCCCGTTGTCGTCAACGGCAGCACTATCAGCATTGAAGGTGGCGGCAAGTTAACGGCAACCAATATTGATGTGCCCGCAGATATTTCATCAGCGACATTTTTTATGGTGGCAGCCGCCATTGCGCCCGGCTCGGATATTACGCTGAAACATGTCGGTATCAACCCCACCCGTATTGGTGTGATCAATATTCTTAATATGATGGGCGCTGATATCACCTTGTTCAATGAAACTGTGACCGGCGGTGAACCGGTTGCGGATATTAGAGTCAAATATGTACCGTTGAAAGGCATTCGGATTCCGGAAGATCAAGTGCCACTGGCGATTGATGAATTTCCGGCGCTGTTTGTCGCTGCAGCCTGTGCAGAAGGGCAAACGGTACTGACGGGCGCTGAAGAACTGCGCGTTAAAGAAAGTGATCGTATTCAGGCGATGGCAGACGGATTGCAAATCCTGGGTATTGATGCGACACCGACCGCAGATGGCATTGTGATTAACGGCGGTGTGATTGGCAGCGGTGAAGTGGAAAGCCATGGGGATCATCGTATTGCCATGTCATTTGCCATTGCCGGTCTGCAAGCCGGAGGCAGTATTCAGATTAATGATTGTGCCAATGTGGCAACTTCATTCCCGGGTTTTGTAGAACTGGCCGCTGAAGCCGGACTGAATATCGAGGAAATCGATGGCTGATATCCCGGTTCTGACGATTGACGGTCCCAGTGGCTCAGGCAAAGGCACAATCGCCCAGCTGATTGCCCGTAACTTTGGCTGGCATTATCTGGATAGCGGCGCCATTTATCGTGTTCTGGCGCAGGCGGCTTTGAAACATCAGATTGATCTGGCTGATGAAAAAGCGCTGACAGCCCTGGCCGAGACGCTGGATGTGCGTTTTGAGCTCAATGATGATGATCTGAAAGTGCTGCTTGAAGGGGAGGATGTAAGCCTGTTGATTCGTTCGGAACAGGCCGGCAATGCTGCTTCTAAAGTCGCGGCGATACCTTCGGTGAGGACTGCATTATTGCAGCGGCAGCGCGATTTTTGTCATGCGCCGGGACTGGCTACTGATGGCCGTGATATGGGCACTGTGGTGTTTCCGGATGCACAATTTAAAGTGTTTTTAACGGCCAGTGCCGAAGAGCGGGCGCAAAGGCGTTATAAGCAGTTGAAACAGAAAGGAATTGAGAGTAACCTTTCTGATCTCGTTGCGGAAATTTCCGAACGTGATCGACGTGACAGCGAGCGTGAAGTGGCCCCGTTGCGGCCGGCCGAAGGCGCGCTTATCCTCGATTCTACCGCGTTGGGAATTGATGCTGTGTATGAAAAAGTCAGGGCATATTGTACTGACTTTTAAATTTGGTGCCTGTCCGGCCTTGTCGGATAGGGTGTTTAACTATCCTGCATTTTGCAGGTAATTTTTGGTGATTCTGTTGCCTTAAAACAGGGTCAAGGATATTTAACAATGAGCGAAAGCTTTGCTGATCTCTTTGAAGAGAGTCTAAATTCAACTCCAATGCAACCAGGCAAAATTGTTACCGGTACGGTAGTCAATGTAGGCCCCGATGTTGTCATGGTCAATGCCGGTCTGAAATCAGAAGGCGCTATTCCAGTATCAGAGTTCCTCGACGAAAATGGTGAAATCACTGTTTCTGTTGGTGATCTGGTCGATGTCTCACTGGAATCACTGGAAGATGGTTTTGGTGCAACACAACTATCTCGTGAAAAAGCCAAAGCGGCCGAAGCATGGATTAAATTGGAACATGCATTCGAAGCCAACGAAACGGTTACTGGTGTAATCTCCGGTAAAGTAAAAGGCGGCTTCACCGTCGATCTGGAAAACATCCGGGCCTTCCTGCCGGGTTCTCTGGTTGACGTGCGTCCTATTCGTGACACTTCCCATCTGGAAGGTAAAGACCTCGAATTCAAACTGATCAAACTGGATCGTCCACGTAATAACATCGTTGTTTCACGTCGTGCGATCATGGAAGAAGAAAACAGTGCAGAACGTGAAGCACTGCTGGAAACCCTGGAAGAAGGTAAAGTGGTCAAAGGTATCGTCAAGAACCTGACTGACTACGGTGCATTCGTAGACCTGGGTGGTATTGACGGTCTGTTACATATCACTGATATGGCATGGAAACGTGTCAAACATCCTTCTGAAGTTGTTGCCATCGGCGATGAAATTGAAGTGCAGGTTCTGAAATTTGATAAAGAACGTGAGCGTGTTTCTCTGGGTCTGAAACAAATGGGTGACGATCCTTGGAAAGATATCGCACGTCGTTATCCAAACAGTACCCGTATCCACGGTAAAGTCACTAACATTGCCGACTACGGCTGCTTCGTTGAAATCGAAGACGGCGTTGAAGGCCTGGTTCACATGTCTGAAATGGACTGGACCAACAAAAACGTTCACCCATCTAAACTGGTTCAACTGGGTGATGAAGTAGACGTGATGGTGCTGGATATCGATGCAGACCGCCGCCGTATTTCACTGGGTATCAAACAATGCCAGGCCAATCCTTGGGAAGAGTTTGCAATGACTCATAACAAGGGTGACAAAGTAAGCGGTGCCATCAAATCAATCACTGATTTCGGTATCTTCATCGGTCTGGACGGTGGTATCGACGGTCTGATTCACCTGTCTGACATCTCTTGGGAAGAAGATAACGAAGAACTGATTCGTGATTTCAAGAAAGGTGATGATATTGAAGCCGTTGTACTGGCAATTGACCCTGAGCGTGAACGTATCTCGCTGGGCATCAAACAACTGCAGGACGACCCGTTCTCTGCATTCCTGTCTGAAAACCCACGCGGAAGCATCGTTACCGGTACCGTTACCGCAGTAGATGCACGTGGTGCAACTGTCGAGTTGGCTGAAGGTGTAGAAGGTTATATCCGTGTGGCTGATATTGCCCGGGAACGTGTTGAAGATGCGAGCAAAGTACTGGCTGTTGGTGAAAAAGTTGAAGCTAAATTCACCGGCATGTCTCGTAAAGATCGCACGCTGACGTTGTCTATCAAAGCTAAAGATGATCAGGAAGAATCTGAAGCGGTGAAAGAGTACAGCAACCTATCTTCCGGCAACACCACTTTGGGTGATCTGCTGAAAGAACAAATGGATCAAAAAGATAATTAATTATCTTGTTTCAGGTTATAAACACCCGGCTTGTCCGGGTGTTTATTCTCTCCTTGAATCAATGGATTGATAAACATTCTTAACATCGGTGTTTAGCGCATTAACTCCAGGAATTTTAAAGACATGACCAAATCAGATTTGATTGAAGTTTTATCTGAGAAACAATCTCTATTGAATTACCGCGATGTTGAGCTTGCCGTGAAATTAATCCTCGAACAGATGAGTGACAGTTTGTCACAAGGTGATCGTATTGAAATTCGCGGGTTTGGCAGTTTTACTTTGCACCACCGTCCACCACGTATCGGCCGTAATCCAAAAAGCGGTGAATCAGTGGAACTGGACGAAAAATATGTTCCACATTTTAAACCTGGCAAGGAACTCCGTGACCGCGTCAATGATGCCGCAGGTTACTGATATTTCAGATGAAACTGAGTCTGGAAGCGGTTCCTGAATACAACCAGATCCATTCCTATGACGATAACAAAGTCGTTATTCGTCCCAAAAACCAATCCCATCTCGAGCCCATCGAGACCAACTTTATTCTGACGCCCGAGCAGTTGTTCAAGGACTGGCAGGTGAGGGATATCACACAACTCACAGACAGCGAGCTGGCTGAACTCAAAAGACTGGATCCGGAAGTGATTTTATTTGCTACCGGTTCCGGTCTTACTGTTGAGTTACAGCAAATAGCTGCAATCCTGATGCAGGATCATATCGGTGTTGAAATCATGGATCTCGGCGCCGCCTGCCGCACTTATAATCTGCTGTTGACTGAAGAACGCAGAGTTGTCCTGGCCGTTTGTTTTTAAACAGAATTGATTCGCCAACAAATTTTTTATCGCAGTTGACAAAAATGTGATTTGACTCATGATTTCTTTTTGCCTGGCTTGTTGCTGTAAGTAGTTGTTTTTTTTGAGAACAGCTAGTGATGACTGGCAAAGGTCGATGGTTATAACTTGACCACCTTCCCTGTTCTTAGGAAAATTCTCCGCTACGCAAATAAATAAGGCATATGACTGTTCCCCCCGTGGTTTTTCACTTGTCACTTGATCTGGATCAAGGTTTTGGTAAAGAGCAAGAAAATTTTTAATGTAAAATTGGGTGGCTTTATCTATAAGCGTGAAGAAAAGGGTCCCAGCCTCGACATAAGACAATTAATGGGGCTGAGAACGTGTTTTCCATAGAGAGAAGGTGTGGTCGCTATGCAAGCGGAACAACAGCAGTATAACTATAAAGTGGTCAAGTGGTTCGCCTATATGGCGTGCGTTTACTTGGTCATTGGCACCGGCGTCGGTGTCTATATCGCATCAGAACTGGCTTGGCCGTTTCTGAACTTCGATAACCCCTATATCAGCTTCGGGCGACTGCGTCCAGTACATACTAACGCGGTCATTTTTGCTTTCGGTGGTTCAACACTGATGGCAACCGCATACTACATCGTGCAGCGAACCTGCAGCACCCGCCTTTGGAGCGACAAACTGGCCTGGTTTACCTTCTGGGGCTGGAACTTGGTTATCCTGGGTGCGGTAATTACCTTACCTTTAGGGATCACACAATCTAAAGAGTATGCCGAACTGGAATGGCCGCTGGATATTTTGATCGCCGCCGTATGGTTGGCTTACACCTTCAACTTCATCATGACTATTTCCATTCGCAAGGTTTCACACATCTACGTTGCGAACTGGTTCTTCCTGTCAATGATGATCATGATTACCTATCTTCACGTGGTAAACAGTCTGACTATTCCGGTTGAAATGTGGAAATCCTATTCTATCTTTGCCGGTGTTCAGGATGCGATGATTCAATGGTGGTGGGGGCATAATGCGGTTGGTTTCTTCCTGACATCGGGTTTCCTTGGCATCATGTATTACTTCGTTCCCAAGCAGGCAAACCGTCCGGTCTATTCCTACCGTTTGTCGGTTATTCACTTCTGGGCTTTGATTTTCGGTTATGTCTGGCTGGGCGCACACCATCTGCAATACACCGCCTTGCCTGACTGGACCGGTTCGCTGGGTGCGGCTATCTCACTGGCGATGATCATTCCTTCATGGGGGGGGGCGATTAACGGAATGTTCACCTTGAGTGGTGCCTGGGACAAATTGCGTACCGATTATATCCTGCGTTTTCTGATTGTATCGCTGGCCTTTTATGCGATGTCGACTTTTGAAGGCCCGGTCATGGCGGCGAAAACCGTAAACGCGTTGTCTCACTACACTGACTGGACTATCGGTCACGTTCACTCCGGGGCTCTCGGCTGGGTGGCGATGGTTTCCATCGGTGCGCTGTATCACATGGTGGAACGTATGTGGGGGACAACCATGTACTCGGTACGTCTGGTTAATCTGCATTTCTGGATGGCCACTATCGGCACAGCGGTGTATATCACGGCGATGTGGGTGTCAGGCATCATGCAAGGTCTGATGTGGCGTGCTTATGATGATTACGGCAATCTGGCTTATACCTTTGTTGAATCAGTCGCTCAAATGCATCCTTATTATGCGATGCGTGCGGCGGGCGGTCTGATCTTCTTCCTGGGCGCCTGCGTCATGTTGTTCAACGTGACGGTAACTATTCGTCGTGCAATTGCCAAACCATCCGCAGAGATGGCGACAGCAGCTAACATTTAAGGAGACTGGAATGTCTGAGCATAACTCTAATAAGCCAGTAACCTTTCAGGAAAAACTGGAAAAAAATATCTGGGCACTGGTGCTGGCAACAGCGCTGGTCGTCTCCGTAGGGGGTATCGTTGAGATTGTCCCGCTGTTCTATCTGAACACAACATTTGAAGATGATGTGCATCCGGAATATGAAGAGTTGAAAGGGGTACGTCCATACACTGCACTGGAATTGGCCGGTCGTGATATTTATCAGCGTGAAGGCTGTTACCTGTGTCATTCACAGATGGTGCGTCCTTTTCGCGATGAAAAAGATCGTTACGGACACTACTCTCTGGCCGTTGAGTCCAAATACGATCATCCATTCCAATGGGGATCCAAGCGAACCGGGCCCGATTTGGCTCGTGTAGGTGGCAAATACTCCGATGCCTGGCAAATCCAGCATTTGCGTAGCCCACGTTCTGTGGTACCCGAATCGGTCATGCCGAACTATCCATGGCTGGATGATGCAGAAGTTGATGGTGCAAAAATGGAGAAACGTCTGCGTGCTATGAAAGTGCTCGGAGTGCCATACAGTGATGAAGATATCAAAGGAGCTGCAGCTTCCGTAGAGGGCAAGACTGAAATGCAGGCACTGGTGGCTTATCTGCAAGTGTTGGGCACCATGGTGAAATTTGAACCCGGTAGAGACTATCGTGACTAAACTTCAAGAGTATTTCCATACTGACTGGAACGCGATGACTGCAACAGATTGGTTCGGTCTGGTGTTCACGGTAGTGATATTTCTGCTGATGGTTGGACTCTATTTCTGGGTGCTGAACCCGAAAAATAAAGACAAACTCGAGTCCCATCGCACCATGCCCCTGGATGATGACGAGACAAATTCGGAGAAAAAAGATGGCTGATAACAAAAATGATCCTAACCAAGTGTCTGATACCGGACACGAGTGGGATGGCATTAAAGAGCTGAACAATCCACCGCCCCGCTGGTGGACCAATGCCCTGTATCTCAGCGGCTTGCTGGTGCTGGTTTACTTTATCCTTTATCCATCACTGCCACTGGTCAGCGACAGTACTAAAGGTTTGTTAGGCTGGACTCAAATCAAAGAGTACAAAGAAGATTTGGCCAAAGTTGAAGCCAAGCGTGCACCTTTTGAAGACAGGCTGGCTGAGATGACTGCAGAAGAAATCCTGACTGATCCGGAATTGCGTAACTATGCTGTGGGTTCCAGTAAAGTACTTTACGGTGACAACTGTGCAGCCTGTCACGGCACCGGTGGTAATCCGGCGGCGGGTTCCGGCTATCCTGTCCTGGCTGATGATGACTGGCTCTATGGTGGAGATGTGAATACTATCATGGCCACTTTGGCAAAAGGCCGTCAGGGTATGATGCCGGCGCACGAAAAAATGCTCAAAACAGAAGAAGTTGATGGTCTGGTACAGTTTGTGATGAATGCCTCTGAAGGCAATGCAACTGAGGCTGGCTGGAAACTGTATAACGAAAAAGGCTGTGTGGCCTGTCATGGCCAGGATGGTAAAGGTGTCCAGCAACTGGGTTCTGTGAATCTGACAGATAAAATCTGGCGTTTTTCCGGTGAGGAAGAAGAAATCCGCCACACTATTCTGCATGGCGTCAACGATGCTTCCGATCCTCTTACCCGTGTAGCAGTGATGCCTTCATGGAGTGAAAAACTGGCAGTCAAACTGGAAGCACTGGAGTGGGATGAAGAACCGGAATATGACGGAACTGAAACTGAACGCTTGACCGAAACCGAAATCAAGAAACTGGCTGTTTATGTTCACCAGCTTGGTGGTGGTCAGTAATTTAAAGGTTATGGACCCTGACATGCTGTCAGGGTCATCATAATTCAGCAATTCAGTCAGGAGATTAAAAAATGGGTATTGATGCTGTTGTTGTGGGCGCAATTGCCAGCGTGGTGGTCGCGATTATCGTCATTGGCTTTATCGGCTATAATATTATTAAAAACATGGATAACAAATCCGACGACGACTGACGTGCTATTTTCATAATTTCATTGATAAAAAAGCTGGCTTACCGTCGGCTTTTTTATCATAAATATATATCAGCAAATGCTAATTATGATTGTGCCGTATGTTAAAATCTACCAAGAGATACGCCTAGAGACGCTTTTATGACAGAGCAGCAAACTAATCCGGCAATCGATTCCGGTTCCATCTACGACGAAATGTCAGACTGGCATGTGAACACCGGAGAAGGCAAAGTCGTCGCCAAGCGAATGAAAGGCCGTTTCCGGCTGCGGAAATGGATGGGCATGGCGGTATGGCTGCCGTTTTTCATTGGCCCCTACATGCGCTGGGACGGCGAACAAGCCATCCTGTTTGATATTCCCAACCGCCAGTTCACCTTCTTCAACCTGACCATCTTCCCGCAAGACATCTGGATGCTGTCTCTGACCCTGCTGTTTTTCGCCATCTTACTGGCGGCCGTCAC
>NZ_JAPDMV010000016.1 GCF_026319305.1 Methylophaga sp. OBS4 | reverse complement strand
CTGAATGATCTGCTTCGCCGTTAGTGGTGCTGTTAAAATTGGCTGAACCGATATCAGACACATCCTCAAACTCAACAAAACCACTGAAACCGTGGAAAGCGCCGGTTTTATAACCCAATGTGGTTCGCAAGGTCAGCGCATCAGCATCTTTCAATGCATTATCCTGTTCTACTGATTCATAACGCAAACGTGCCGAGAAGCTGACTTTACCGCCGGTCATAGCTTCAATAAAACGGTCTTGTTCTGCGTGTGCCTGTGGTATCAATAAAATGCTGATTGCACTTGCCAGCAATGTCATTGCCAACGGTCGGGTGTGTTTTTTCATAATGATATCCTTCTTTAAGAAATCTCAAAGTCACGCCCTTTACGGACCGTGGCTCCAGTGCCATTTAATTATTAGTAATCTGCTTCACTGTAATTGCTGAAAATGGATATCATTAAAGGCTCGGTTTGTATTTGCATATGGATTCCATTGTCAAAAAATTGATTAAAAATGCCGGCTTGGTCAATTACTTTATTTACACTAACGTCCGGAAGCCGATCTTGCCCTGCCAAGCTCATAGCCATTTGCAACAAGCACCTGAAACTTGCCGCTGTCTTGCTGATACTGAAGCAACTCGCCGGCCTCCATATCGAAATACCAACCGTGTAAAGCCAGTTTGCCCAGCTCTACACGCTTGCTAATCCAGGGGTAAGACCGGAGATTTTCCAGCGAGATCAGTATCGAAGCCTGTTCACAGGCATGTGCCTGAATCTCTGACGCTTTATCGGGCAATTGCTGTAACACTTGTTCACGAGCTGTTTCAGCAATTCCAACCCATTGTGCTATCAATTTTTCCTCACCACTTTCAGGCGTTTTGTGCGCCATCAGTGCCTGTATGCCGCCGCAACGAGCATGTCCCATAATGATGACATGCTCCACTTCAAGATTGCTGATGGCAAAAGCAATGGCCGAACTTGTAGCGGCAAACAATCTGGCCTGATCATAGGGAGGCACCAGATTCGCGACATTACGTACCACAAACATATCGCCAGGCTCGCAATCAGTAAGCAAGGCCGGATCACAGCGTGAATCACAACAAGCAATCATCAGAGCTCGCGGCCGTTGACCTTCTGTAAGCAGTTGATCAAACAATGCGTGCTGCTCTCCCAGATAATGTTGCTGGAAGCGTCTAAAGCCCTGCAAAAACTTTCCAACGTCTCGCATTAGATTGCCTTATATCAGGACTTAAACTTACGTTTGCTGCGAACAAGTTGATAAGGTCTTGCCAGGTAGCCAAAAGGCGCGCTCCAGATATGCACCAGACGGGTAAACGGGAACACCAAAAACACTGTCATACCAAAGAACAGATGCACTTTGAAGACAGTATCCACGCCCATCAGTAGCGCCGGCTCGGGTCGTAAATAAACGATACTTTGTGCCCAATCAGCCAAGGCGATCATGACGCCGGGATCTCCGGCATTAGCATGACCAATAGAAACCGGAATAGTAGACATTCCGAGCATCAATGTGACCAGTATCCAGCTCAGGATAAACTTGTCCGAGCTACGGCTCACCGCTGAAACACGTGCGTTGAACATGCGGCGGAACCACAGCATTGCGCCGCCAATCAAGCACAAAGTGCCAAAAATTGAACCGGCCCAGATTGCGACCATCTGGTGTGTCATATCGGACACACCCAAAGCTGTGAAAACACCATGCGGTGTTAACAGGCCGACGGCGTGACCAAAGAAAATTGCAATAATGCCGATATGGAACAAGTTACTGCCAAGGCGCAGATTTGCCTTTGATAACAATTGGCTGGAGTCACTTTTCCAGGTGTACTGCTCCCGGTCGAAGCGCATGAGACTACCTAACAAGAATAAACTCAATGCAATATAGGGATAAACTCCATAGAGAAAATTGTGCAGGCTCATAATGATACTCCTTGAGTAGTTAAGCGCGTTAAAGTGGCCCGACTTTCCACAATGGAGAGCAATGCCGCATAAGGGCTACCGGCTTTTTTCAGGTTATCGGTCAAGCTCTTCAGTATTTTTTTAGCATCCGAGAGGAAGACCATGGCTTCGTTATCATCCAGTTGCGCGGCAAACTCCAGCGTCAATGGCAGGTAATCCGGCAACTCATTGGTTACGACTTCCACACCATAGTCCTTGTATAGTTCACCCAGGTCGATCAGTGCCGGTCCACGGTTTTTGTCATCGCCAAATAGATGATGAGACAGATGCAGGCTATGTTCTGCTGTCATATCAAACGTTTGCACATAATCTTCTTGCAGTTCGGTGAGCGATTTACCCGCAAGATAATCGTTAAATCCGTTCAGCTTAAGAAGCACTTCATCTTCTATATCGTCGCACTGCTCCAGCCTTTGTTTGATTTCTGGTATGTTGTCGATCAATTCCTGACTTGGATATTCCAGTAGTACCGACAATAATTTGTAAATTTGCATAATATTCTCCTGTTACTCATTTGCCGGAGGGGCCAGCTCTTTGGATTCCACAGTTTCCTTACGGCGGCGCGGGAACAAGGTGATCTTGCTGACACCGGCTGAGGTATCGTTACCGAAAGTAAAACCATTCTGACCCTGAAAGCCAAAGGCATCATCCAGCGTTTCTTCTGTGTGGCCGGTAGGGATGACGAAACGGTCTTCGTAATTGGCAATCGCGAGATAGCGGTACATTTCTTTCGCCGTATCTTCAGTTATGCCGGCCGTTTCCAGTGCCCGGGTATCAGCTTCGCCTTCCACATGAACTGAACGCTGATAGCTGCGCATCGCAATGAGGCGATTGAGCGCACTTTCGACAGGCGCTGTTTTGCCTGCAGTGAGCAGATTGGCCAGATACTGAACCGGCAGACGCATAGAACCAGCCAGCGGAATAGCACCGTCCGGTCCGACTGGCAGATTTCCCTGATCAAGCTGCGACTGCACTGGTGACAGTGGCGGTACATACCACACCATTGGCAGCGTACGAAATTCCGGATGGATGGGAAAAGCGATCTTCCAGTCCATAGCCATCTTCCAGATCGGTGATTTGCGTGCTGCTTCTATCCAGTCGTCATTAATGCCTTCTGCACGAGCTGCTGCAATCACTTCTGGATCGTTCGGATCGAGGAATATACGGCATTGCGCCTCGTACAAATCTTCCTCGTCACTTACGCTTGCCAGTTCTTCAATGCGGTCAGCGTCATACAGCATGATGCCGTTGTAACGGATACGACCAACACAGGATTCGGAGCAAACCGTCGGCATGCCGGATTCGACGCGAGGATAACAACCGACGCATTTTTCCGCTTTTCCTGATTCCCAGTTGTAAAACACTTTTTTATACGGGCAAGAACTTACACACATGCGCCAACCGCGACACTTGTCCTGATCCACCAGTACGATGCCATCTTCTTCCCGTTTGTACATCGAACCGGAAGGACAGGAGGCAACGCAGGCCGGATTGAGACAGTGATTGCAGATACGGGGTAAGTACATGTGGAAAGTATTTTCAAACTGTCCATACATCTCTTTTTGGATGTTGTTCATGTTCTGATCCTGGCTGCGCTTGGCATACTCGCCAGCCAGATCGTCTTCCCAGTTTGGACCCCAAGTGATTTTTTCCATCGACTTGCCCGTTATCTGCGAGATAGGCCGTGCGGTCGGCGCGGCCTCGGACAGAGGTGCTTTTTTCAGATGGGCATAGTCGTAACTGAACGGCTCGTAGTAGTCATCAATCTCTGGCAGGTCGGGGTTGGCGAAGATGTTCTTTAGCTTCGAGGCACGGCTGCCGGACTTAAGTTCCAGCTTGCCGTTTTTCAGCTCCCAGCCGCCCTTCCATTTTTCCTGATTTTCCCATTGCTTGGGATAGCCGATGCCGGGCTTGGATTCAACATTATTGAACCAGGCATATTCAACACCTTTACGATTGGTCCAGACATTCTTGCAGGTTACCGAGCAAGTGTGGCAGCCAATGCATTTGTCCAAATTAAAAACAAAAGCGAATTGTGCGCGTACTTTCATGTGATTCTCCTAATAATCCTGTCCGGAACGCTTAGCGTTTACCGACCCCTATTGGGTTACGTTGTGCTTCCCGCTCCGCTGTCAGCGGACGTTCTAACCAGTCAATATCCTGATCCGCAATCTTATGTAGAACCACCTGTTCATCACGCTGGCAACCTACAGTCCCGTAGTAATTAAAGCTGTACGAGAGCTGTGCATAACCACCGATCATGTTGGTTGGTTTAATAATGACGCGGGTGACGGAGTTCAGGATGCCACCCCGCTTACCAGTGGAAGACGATCCTGGTACATTCACGTTCTTTTCCTGTGCGTGGTACATCATCGCCATACCGCGAGGGACGCGCTGCGATACCACTACACGCGCCATCGTCGCACCGTTGCCGTTAACCGCCTCAACCCAGTCATTGTCTTCAAGTCCAATCGACTGTGCGTCGGTCTCTGACACCCATACGTACGGCCCCCCTCTGAATAGCGTCAGCATGCGCAGATTATCCTGATAGGTGGAGTGAATCCCCCATTTGGAATGCGGCGTAATCCATGAGAGCACCAGGTGGGGCTTGGCCCTGACCGTAGCCGGAATGACCTCCTGAGCCTTCATATCCAGCGGTCCACGATAAGCGCAGAACCCTTCGCCAAAGTCGAGCATCCACTCATGATCCTGATAGAAATGGGCACGACCGGTTAAGGTACGAAACGGGATGTGCTCGTGGATATTGGTGTAGCCAGCGGTGTAAGACACTGTTTCTGACTCGATACCTGACCAGGTTGGTGCCGTAATAATCTTGCGTGGCTGTGCCTGAATATCTTTGAAGGTAATCTTGTCTTCATGACGACCGACATACAGGTGATGATGGTCGATGCCGGTTTTCACGGACAGTGCTGACCAGGATTTGTGTGCCACTTCACCGTTAGTTTCTGGAGCCATACGCATTACCGCATCGCAGACACTGATATCTTCTTCCAGTGACGGCATACCATAGGAAATACCGGGCTCTTTAACGGTTTTGTTGTACTGCTTTAACTCTTCGTATTCCTGATCGGTGTTCCAGTCGATACCTTTAATATTGTTACCGAGCTTGGTCATCAGCGGACCAAGTGCAATAAACTTGCGGTAAGTATTGGCATAGTCGCGTTCGACCACCTTAAGGATTGGCATGGTTTTGCCCGGGATAGGTTCCAGCCCTTCTTTCTTCCAGTCAGATACATAGCCGAATGGCTGAGCCATTTCAGCGGCCGAATCATGTTGCATCGGCAAAGCTACGACATCTTTGACGGTTCCCAAGTGCTTTTCAGCCAGTGCCGAGAAAGTTTTGGCGATGGATTTAAAAATCTGCCAGTCGGATTTTGATTGCCAGCCCGGACTCACAGCTTCTGACAGCGGGTGAATAAACGGATGCATGTCAGTCGTATTGAGATCGTTCTTTTCGTACCAGGTAGCAGTCGGCAGAATAATATCGGAATAAGCACCGGTGGAATTCAGGCGGAAGTTTATGTCCACCATCAGATCCAGCTTACCGGTGGGCGCTTCCTCATGCCATTTCACTTCCTTGTTGTCACGGCCGGCACCGGATTCCTGCAATACGCCATTCTGTGCGCCCAGCAAGTGTTTGAGAAAATACTCATGCCCCTTGGCGGAAGTACCGATCAGGTTGCCGCGCCAGACAATCAGATTACGAGGCCAGTTGACCGGATTGTCCACATCGGCAAAAGATACATCCAGTTCACCCGTTTTGAGCCTGTCGACGATATGCTGGCTGATACCGGCTTCATCTTTCGCGCCGGCTTTTTCAGCATCAGCCACCAATTCAAGCGGATTCGCATTCCAGTGTGGCGCGGTTGGCAGCCAGCCCATACGGGTGGCGGCGACGTTATAGTCGGCCAGCGAATAACCTTTGTACTTGCCTTTACCGGCTGGTGACAGCAAGTCATCGGCTTTTACTGTTTCATAACGCCACTGATCAGTATGAAAATACCAGTACGAAGTAGAATTCATATGACGCGGCGGCCGGTTCCAATCAGCGCCGAAGGCGATTGGCGCCCAACCGGCTTGCGGACGTAGTTTTTCCTGACCCACGTAGTGGGCCCAACCGCCGCCAGACTGACCTACACAACCACACATGTGCAGCAGGTTCATGATCGAACGATAAGCCAGATCGTTGTGGTACCAGTGATTAATGGCTGCACCCATGATGACCATGGATTTGCCTTTGGTTTTGGAAGCGTTATAAGCAAATTCACGCCCCGTACGTTCGATATCCGCAGCTTTGACACCGGTTACTTTTTCTGCCCACGCCGGGGTATAAGCGACATCGGCATCAGCATAGGATCGTGCAACATTGTCGCCACCCAATTGCCGATCAATACCGTATTGCGCTACCTGCATATCAAAGACTGAAGCGACTAACGCTTCCTCGCCATTGGCAAGTTTAACCTTGCGTACCGGCACGTTGCGAAACAGCAGATCGTCTTCATCCTGATTGAAATGAGGGAAACCGACTGACACCACACTGTCTAGATTGTCGATGCAGCTCAGTTCGGCGACGATATCTTCCTGAGTTGCTGCATTCTTCGGCAGCAGATTCCACTTACCATCCTCACCCCAGCGGAAACCGATAGAACCGTTAGGTGCCACAAAGGATTTGCTGACTTCATCATAAATAATAGTCTTCCAGTCCGGATTGTTAGTCTCGCCTAAAGCGTTGTCGAAGTCGGACGCACGCAGGAACCGATCAGAAACATAAGCATCGCCATGTTTGCGTAGCATGACCTGCATCGGCAGATCGGTGTACTTGCGGGCGTATTCCTGGAAATAAGGATCCTGCTTATCGATGTAGTACTCTTTCAATGCAACGTGGCCCATTGCCAGGAATGCGGCGGAGTCAGTGCCCTGGCGAATCGGCATCCACAAGTCTGAGAACTTGCAGAATTCGGCATAGTCAGGTGCCATGGCCACGATTTTGGCCCCTTTGTAACGGACTTCAGAAGCAAAATGCGCATCCGGCGTACGGGTCATTGGCAGATTAGCGCCGGTTATGATGATATATGTTGAGTTATACCAATCGGCTGATTCCGGTACGTCGGTTTGCTCTCCCCAAGTCTGCGGAGAAGCGGCTGGCAAATCGCAGTACCAGTCATAAAACGAACCGCATGCTGCACCAATCATCGACAAATAACGTGAACCGGCGGCATAAGAAATCATTGACATCGCAGGAATAGGAGAGAAACCGTAAATACGATCAGGTCCCCATTTCTTGATGGTGTATACGTTAGCAGCAGCTACGATTTCGGTTATTTCGTCCCAGTCAGTCCGGACGAAGCCCCCCAGCCCGCGCACGGCTGTATACTGCTTGCGTTTCTGTTCATCGGCCTGGATTGCAGCCCATGCTTCTACCGGATCTTTACCGGTTTTACGTTCAGCCCGGTATAAATCAAGTAAACGTCCTCGTATCATCGGATGCTTGATACGGTGCGGGCTATATAGATACCAAGAGTATGAAGCGCCGCGTTGACAGCCGCGGGGTTCATGATCAGGCAGATCATCACGGGTGCGGGGATAGTCAGTCTGCTGCATTTCGAACGACACCAGGCCGTTTTTAACGAAAATTTTCCAGCTACAACCTCCCGTGCAGTTTACGCCGTGCGTAGAACGCACGATCTTGTCGTGTTGCCAACGGTGGCGATAGGCGCTTTCCCACTGGCGGTCTTCATTGGTGACGATGCCATGGCCGTTGGAGAAAGTCTCCTTGACCTTGTCGAAAAAATTCAAGCGGTCTAGAAAATGACTCATATTGTTTGCTCCAATTAAAATCGTTTGTTTCAGGGTGGCTTAAGGGTTCTTGATTTCAGCGCCAGGACGCAGATAGAACCACCAGTTCAATACCAAACACAATGCATAGAATATTGCGAAGCCGTACATGGCAATTTGTGGTGTGCCAACCTTGATCTGCTCATTGATGATTGCCGGCGCGATAAAGGCACCATAAGCCGCTACCGCTGAAGTCCAGCCCAGTACCGGTCCAGCCTGTACGCGATCAAAAATCATCCCTACGGTACGGAAAGTAGAACCGTTGCCTATGCCACTGGCAGCAAACAGGATGACAAACACCACCAGGAATTGAGTAAAGTAAATTTCAGGTGTCGCGGACTGGTAAGCCTGCATCATCACAAATCCCGCATAGGCTGACGCCAGTGCCATGACTGCAGAGACCATCTGAGTAACAATGGAGCCGCCTACTTTATCCGAGATCCAGCCGCCGACGGGGCGGATCAGCGCTCCGACGAAAGGTCCGATCCAGGCATAAGTAAGTGCGGAAGGTGCATCCGGATTCCTGACGTGGAGCCATGTTTGGCTGGCAACATCGTAGATATGTTTTTCACCGAAAATGATGGTGATCGACAATGGCAACGCCATAGAGAAGCCGATGAAGGAACCAAAAGTCAGCACATAGAGAACGGTCATGGACCATGTGTGTTTATTACTGAAGATCGCAAACTGTTTCTGGATGTTTTCCTTCATGGTGCCGAAGGCAGCCAGCTTCATCATCAGCAGCGTACTCACCATAATCAATGGCAAAGCGACCCACATGTTCAAAACACCCAGTCCGGTCGGTGCAGGCAGATAGAAGTACAGGCCGATAATGGCCGGTATAAAAGTCAGTGTGTACAGCCAGGTGATTTTGAGAAAGGCAACCAGCGTACCGCCAATATCGGATGAAATCGAAAGCAGATTATTCATACCGAACCAGCTCGCAATTGCCAGCGGAAGCAGTAATAGCACCCACACATAACCAGCGTTTTGAATGAACGTGGGTGTGCCCGCTTCAATCTTGCCCAGAATCCAGCCACTGTCTTTGACCAGCGCCACCGGATCGCCACCTAGAGCCCCGAAGACACCGGCGGTCATCACCAATGGAATCAAGATTTGCATCGTTGTCACACCGAAGTTACCGAGTCCGGCATTTAATCCCAGTGCGGTTCCCTGCAAACGTTTCGGGAAAAAGGTACTGATGTTACTCATTGAACTGGCAAAATTGCCGCCCCCCACACCAGACCACAGTGCCAGTAACTGGAACACCCACAATGGCCATTCCGGGTGCTGCAACGCAATGCCGGTGCCGACTGCCGGCGTGATCAGCATTGCAGTCGTCAGGAAAAGGGTATTACGCCCGCCAGCCAAACGGATGAAAAAGGAAGACGGAATACGCATCGTCGCCCCTGCCAGACCTGAAATCGCAGTCAGCGTGAATAATTCTTCTTTGCTGAAAGGGAAACCGAGATTCAACATCTGTACGCTGATCATTCCCCACATCAGCCATACGGCAAAACCACATAGCAGACAAGGTATTGAAATCCACAAGTTACGGTAGGCAACCCGTTTACCCGTTGATTCCCAAAATTTATGGTCCTCAACATCCCACTCTTTAACATTGATCGTCACTTTATGAACTCCTTAATTTAGACTTTCTAACTGGTGGCGTGACAGTCGAGGGCTGCCGAGTTTGGCAGGGCGAACCTCGGTCCAGTACATCCACAGCAATGACACCCAAATGATGCCGAACATCAACATGAAGACGGATGAGCGGATACCGGTAAAATCTACCAATGCGCCAAACATTACGGGAAGCAGAAAGCCGCCCATGCCACCCATAAGACCGACTACGCCTGACACCACGCCGATATTGCCCGGATAGTCGTCTGAGATGTACTTGAACACCGAAGCCTTGCCTATAGCAAAAGCGATACCCAAAGTGAACATGATGATGGTGAACAAGGTCGCATTCAGACCGACATGGAAAGTCTGTGAGCCATCTACAGTGAGAATGCTGACTTGGGTTTGTGGATAGGATAGAAAAAACAGGCAAATCAGCGAGACCCACAATACCCACCAGGTCACGGTATGGGCACCGAATTTATCCGAAAAATGCCCCCCCATAGCTCGCAGCAATCCACCCGGTATGCTGAACGCGGCCGCCATCAGCGCAGCGGTTTCCAGATCGAAACCATACTCAGTAATGTAATATTTGGTCATCCACAGTGCCAAGGCGACATAGCCACCGAAAACGATCGAATAATATTGACTGTATCTCCAGACCTTGGGGTCTTTGAGTACTGCCAACTGTTCCCGTATGGTGACGGTTTTGGCTACCTTATGTTCGGGGTCGGAAAAGGTAAAAATCCAGAATAATATTGCTGTTACCAGCATGAGAATTGCGTAAACCTGTGGCACCATAACCCAGCCGTATGCCACTACAATAAGCGGTGCAACCAGTTTGGTGACTGCGGCGCCAGTATTGCCAGCGCCGAAAATCCCCATTGCCAATCCTTGTTTATTCTTAGGGAACCAATGCGCACAGTAGGCAATCCCTACGGTAAATGATCCGCCAGCCAGGCCAACAAACAAACCTACAACCAGATATTGCCAAAACTGTGTGCAGTAGGAGAGCATCCAGATTGGTATGACCGTGGATAGCATCAGCACGAAAAAAACAATGCGTCCGCCAAATTTGTCAGTCCACATGCCAAGCGGTAGTCGCATTAAAGAGCCGGTCAGAACAGGGGTGGCAATCAATATCCCGAACTCGGTTTCATTGAGTCCGAGTGTTTCTTTAATAGGGATACCAATAACAGCAAACATCATCCAGATCATGAAGCACACAGTAAAAGAGAGTGTGCTTGCAATAACTACTGACCAAGCTTTGTATTGTTGTGTCGCCATCACGAATTACCTGAATTGGAACATGGTCCAATATTAGGCTTATGTAGATGCCGAGCATATTCGTCAGAAGCATAGGTTCAACAATTAAAAGGACTAGTTCTTTTGGCCTAGGGGCGGCGACAAATTGCAACAAACTGTAACTCGGGTAGAGGCAATCTATGCCGGAGAGAACCTAAAATGTCCGTTCGTGGGCAGGTGGCTTTTTCATTTAATGAGACAGAGCTTTGAACATGATGGAGCCCCACGAAGTCCAAAGAATTTCCGGCTGGTTATCACGGTCCTCCGTAGGAACCCCGCAACGCCCATAATGTACAAAAGGTCGTCATTGCGAGGTCCATCCGCAGGTTACGCAGATTATTCCAAGAGATGAGCAAACCTATATCATTATCGGCGCGGCAATGACGATTCATTTCCAATCCGCTATCGGAGTAAGCAGCTCAAGACCTTCTACAAAGCTGATTTCGTCTCGTTCAGAGGCGGATCAGGTTCAACCATCTCAATGCATTCGGGTTTCAAAAAGCCCTGTTACTCAACTTTGGTGTCGGAAGTCTGTAACATAAAAGACTTGTTCTTAATCTGCGTCCCTCTGCGTAATCTGCGGATTTATAAAAATTTCCACCAAGTTCCCACGCAGAGTATGGGGGCAGGCCAACTTGTACAGTAACCATCTGCTTTATTCGTGGAGGTCCCTCAAGCTTTGAGCAACTGAGATGAAACCCCGAGTGCTTCAGTAAAACATTAATCTACATTTCGCCAAAAATGACTCAGTAAAATTAAATCCCGGTTTCAATTTTTATCTTTAGCCAGCGGATATAGCTCATCAGAATTTTGGCGGTTATGTTCCGCTTCTGACTTAGGGGCTTAGCTTAGGAGCTATTTATCTTTCGGTGTCACGAGAGGTTGACGATTACTGCATTTGTCAGAAAATCAGCGGGATAAAAAGGTGACCTCGGGTAATAAGCCGGAGCCGGTATACTCGGATTGAAAAAAGATTATTTTTTATCCACCAAACCATTTTCTACCGCAAATACGGCGGCTTGAACCCGACTGGCAAGGTTGAGCTTACGCAGTATGCCTTGCACATGAATTTTGACTGTCGATTCAGCTAAATCCAGATTGCGTGCAATTTCTTTATTGCTGGCACCTTGTGCCAACATGACAATCACATCCCGCTCCCGGGGTGAAAGCTTATTGGTATCCATGACTGTTTTTTTATTGTTTCCCGCTGATAAAGCACGCATGGCATCTGCCAGTCTATTGGCCATTTCAGTAGACATTACCGAGTCACCGTTGTTGGCACGACGGATGGAGTCAAGTAGGTAATCGGTGTCGATATTCTTCAATAGATAGCCGCGGGCGCCACTATGAAGGGCATCCAACAAGTCTTCAGCATCTTCGGATACCGTTAGCATCACCACCTGGGCATGCGGTGCTACCTCTTTTAGCAGAGGAATAGTTTCCACTCCCCCCATTCCCGGCATATGTAAATCAAGCAAGACAACATCAGGATTAAGGCGCTTGGCCAATTTAACCCCTTCCAGACCATTGCCGGCTTCTCCGACGACTTCGAAACCATTCTGGCGTTGTAACAATAACCTGATACCACTACGAAACAGGGCGTGGTCGTCAATAATGAGGATGCGTATCGGTTTCATGCTGTACTGCGTTGCTCCGTAGTTAAAGTAACAGGCCGCCGCCAGGAGAGGCTAACGACGGTACCTTGATTATTTGCAGATGAGATAGCGAGTTCACCACCGAAACGATGGGCACGTTCTCGCATAATATAGATACCGACGTGAGTATCATCATTTTTTTCCTCGATGTTAAAACCTTTACCATTGTCCTTCACCGTAAGGCTGCATTGTCCTTCCGTACGGAGCTCCACACTGACTTGTGATGCGCCGGAATGCTTACGAATGTTAGAAAGTGATTCATGCAATATATGTAGAATTTGCAACGCATGTTCCGGTGGCAGGTCCAGGGTTGGACCAGAATGTTCAAAAGATGTACGGATTCCGACCTGTCCCTCGAATTTTTCCAATGCGCTGGCGATAGCGCCTTCCAGATCAGCATGTTTTAATCGGGTACGGAAATGTACCAGCAGTTCACGCACATCATCGTAACTTTCTTGCACGCCTTCACGAATTTGATCAACCACTTGCAGCGCTTCGGGAATTTTTTCATTACTCAGGTCATTTTGTAGCAACTGAACTTGTATGTTCAGAAAAGCAAGTGACTGGGCAATACTGTCGTGCAGTTCCTGTGCAAGTAAATTACGTTCTTCAGACACGGCCATTTCTCGTTCACGAGCAACCAGGCGCTGGTTTTCGATAGCAACGCCAAGATGCAATCCCACCGATTCAAGCAGCCGTATTTCTGCCGGTGGCAGAATCCGTTCCATATTGAATAATAAATTGAGCGAGCCAAGAATGCGTTGGTTAGAGCGAATAGGAATAGCCGAAACGGCACGGAAATTTTCCTTATTGCAAGTATGAAGCCTGGAATGTTTCAAATCGGAACTTACAGCAACACCATTCTGTGCAACTTCACCACATATACAGGAACCCACCGACAGATAAGTTTCATTTTCCAGGAATGTCTTGCTGACACCCTGGGCCGCGACCACATGCAGTTGTTCTCCCTTGGGATCGGTTAAGCGCACCACGCCACCACGGGCTCCTGTCAGCGCCATCATCTGCTTCAATACACTGTCACATAAAGGCTCTGCTGAAGTACTTGAATTCAGAAAAGCCGCTACTTTGTATAGCGCGCCAAGTTCACGATTCTTAACTTTGATACTGTCAGTTTTCTGAGCTACTCGCTGTTCCAGCGTGGTGTATATGTCCTGGAGCTTTTCCGCCATCTGATTAAAACCCCGCGCCACTTCACCTAATTCATCATTACTAAGTGTTGGCAGACGTACACTGAAATCGGCCTTTCCCATGCTCTGTAAACCCTGGTTTATCCTTTGCACCGGCCGTACCAGCAGCAACGAAAATATATACTCCAATAAAATGGATCCCAGTAACGCGACAACCATCAGTGCAATCTGTATGTAACGCAGCTTGGTTGTGTAGTGTGCAGAGCTTTTTTCCATCAATGAGACCAGTTCATTAATCTCTTCCACAAAATTTTCCATCATGGGCCGATAGTCGGTCAAAAGCGTATCTTTCTGCTTTGCTGCCGGGCTATCGAGAATCTTTTGAATACCTGGTTTCATCGTGTTGTACCAAGCATCACGCAGCAGGATCATCTGCTCTCTTATAACAGGATCTTCGGGAATAAATAGCGGTCGTTGCGGATTACCGTTTTGCAATTCGACCAGCGTGTTTTCAAAAAAGATTATTTCTTGAGCGAGAGCCTGCTGCAACTCAGGAGACGGGTAATGCACCTGTTGCCCCAGCAGATAGGCAATACGGTATGAGCGCATTCGTTCTCTGCCGGCATCATTGATAGCAGCAGCACCACCTTCAAGTTTCCATGAAACAAAAAGTGTAGAGCCGATGGCAATCAGGGCACATAAAAAATAAAACACCAATAAGCCGGTGATTTTTTCGCGAATTTTCAGTTTTAACACCGAGGGGCCTTTTGAGAAAACCTTTACCCTAAATAGCTTACACCTATGCAAACTAAATTAGCACCATTACAACGTGATGGATCAGGCCGGTTATTGATCTTGATCAAGGATGGGAAGATATCGTTACCGTAAAATGGCTATTTGTCAGAGTTATTTTTTTCGAAAAGTTATTATGCAAATGGTCGGTCATGCTGAAAGTTTGCCCGCCCCAGCAGTGGTGAATATGAAAGATCAACAGGCCCCAGGTCTTTATTATCCAAACATAGACAGGAGGGTTGCATGTCTTCCAAGCAATTACCTTTAGTGTATTCCTGTTCCGGTTGCTCGAATGTGGCTCAATTGGCTAACACCTTGGCGCTACGCCTGGATCGTTCAGAGGCTGCGGAAATGTCCTGTATCGCCGGCGTAGGCGGCAAAGTGCCGAAAATGGTACGACTTGCTCGCTCCGGACGCCTGATCGTGGCAATCGATGGCTGCAAAATGCATTGCTCGCTTGCCTGTCTTCAAAATATTGATGTGGAACCTGATTTACATTTGACCCTGAGCGATTTTGGTTTGCGTAAACGCTATGGCGAGGATTGCAACCTGGAGCAAGCTAATAATCTTGAGACAGAGATAAAACAGAAGCTGGAACACTTGCAGAGTACAACCGCTGAAGAAGGTGCTTAAAAAAGGTGTAAAGACGATCTCTGGCGCGTGACAGGCGGCTTGCTGCTTAAAAAAACAACCGTCAGTCAATATGGTTTTCATAGCATTGAAGCAGGTAGAGGATTCAAGCGCCTCGGACTGGAAATAAAGCCATATAAGGTGGCTGCTGGGCACTGCAGATATTGAGGATTCCCGCTTGCAATGCGTGGCAATCCCTACTAATGCAACAACGAGAATAGAGGCCATGGCTGACATACAGATGCCGGATGGATTGATAGATGGACTGGGACGGCGGATTGACTATCTGCGCATATCGGTAACGGACCGCTGTGATTTTCGCTGCGTCTATTGTATGGCTGAAAACATGACTTTTCTACCCCGGCCGCAGATACTCAGTCTTGAGGAAATTGAGCGTTTAGCCGCATTTTTTGTCAACCGGGGGGTAAAGAAAATTCGTCTTACCGGTGGCGAGCCATTGGTACGAAGAGGAATTGTCGATCTCTGTGGCAGAATCAGCGCATTGCCCGGCCTTCGTGAACTGGTAATGACGACCAATGGGTCGCAGTTAACCAAGCTGGCCGGGCCGCTGGCTGCGGCTGGGGTCAAACGCCTGAATATCAGCCTGGATAGTCTGGATGCGGATAAATTCAAAGCCATTACCCGGACGGGTAGCCTGCCTCAGGTACTGGCGGGTATTGATGCAGCAAGCCAGGCCGGTTTTGAGCGTATCAAACTGAATGTGGTGGTGATGAAAGGGCGTAATGCCAATGAAGTACCGGATCTGGTTGACTACGTGCTGGCGCGGGGGCTGGATATCAGTTTTATTGAAGAAATACCCTTGGGAAATGTTGGCCGCTCACGAGGTGAGTCTTTTTGCTCCAGTGACGAGGTCAGGGCACTTATCAGTCAACGGCATCACCTGATAGCCAGCACTGAAAATAGTGGTGGCCCGGCGCGCTATGTACGGGTTAAAGGTTATTCACAAAGCCGCATTGGTTTTATTTCTCCTCACTCACACAACTTCTGTGCCACCTGCAACCGCGTTCGCCTGACCGCCGAAGGGCGATTATTATTATGTCTGGGGCAGGAAAATTCGCTGGATATGCGTGCACTGATCCGACGTTATCCAACTACGGATACACCGGTACAGAAAGCCCTGCTCAAAGCCCTGCAAGCCAAGCCGGCACAACATAATTTTTCAGTCGATGGCGCTGTACAGATAGTTCGCTTTATGAATGCGACCGGTGGCTGAGTCTCGGCAATAATCGCCACACCCAGCTCAGCCACCCCACAAGTTTGACGGTGTCATCCTTAGACAAGTGCTGCAGAAAGCTTCAGAAGTTTTTCAATCAGGTGCTTTTAACATTGCCCTGCAAGCATGCTGTTGAGAGAATGCGTTATCTGTTAACGTAAGCCAAAAACACGTGGCAGGTCCGGCATACGTTGCAACCTGTCATCTGAGGCAAATATAACGGGACTTATAGCTTGCTCGGCAACTATAGCAATATCAGGGAGAACAGCGCTTGATCGATCCACACCAGCTCTCCACACACCTGTTCCGTGAACTTCACCGCCATCCGACGCTGACGTTTGTCCAGCACTGCGGTTTTATCGTGTTGCTTTCGATATACCTCTTTTTCGAACTGCCCCGCCTCACATTTTTTGTCTGGCTGTTACTGACGCTGACGGCCGGCATCTGGCAGTGGCGATTGGGTCAGCGATTCAGCAAACAGGTCGTCAACAGCCTGAAAATGCAGAATATTGATTCCGTCACCATGGCCTCGATAGCAGTCGGGTTAAGTTTTGGTCTCACCGCTTTACTGATCCCGGAATTATCTTCTTCCACACGGTTGTTTCTGATCGTGATGCTCAGTGTGATCGCCGCCAGCGAGTTATTGCGTCTCAGTGCTTACCCCCCGATCTATGCGGCATTTCTCGCGGGTCTGACCCTACCGCTTATCATTACTCTGGCGTTATCAAATGAAATGCCGGGATGGAAACTGCTCCCTGCCGTCATGCTGATGATTCTGGCCCTTTACTATTCCGCGATTCAACGCCGGCGCGATCTGATGGATGATCTGATGGCCCGCTTCGGCCTGGAGAATGATGCCGGCGAGGACAAGCTCACCCACCTCGCCAATCGCAGACGTTTTGATCTAATGCTGGAACAAGTCTGGGCCCAAGCGAGACGCGGCGGTTTCCCGGTGTCGATCATCATGATCGATATAGACTATTTCAAAAAGTTCAATGACCGCTATGGGCATCAGGATGGTGACAAGTGTCTGGCCATGGTCGCCCAGACCTTAAGCACATCAGCCAAGCGTGCCACCGATCTGGTCGCACGTTATGGTGGCGAGGAGTTCGTCGTTCTTTTGAATCAAACGACTCGCGACGATGCCTACCATATTGCCGAGCAGATGCGGCAAGCCGTGGAAAACCTGCAGCTAGAAAACCAGGATTCGGCGCTGGGTCATGTCACCATCAGCGTTGGCGGGGTAACCTTGTATGCCCGCGGCGAACAAAGTGTGGATAACCCGGTCAAGCTGGCGGACACCGCCCTTTACGAAGCCAAGGCTGCCGGCCGCAATCAAGTGGTCTGGTTCCGCTCAAGCCTGATGCAAGAGGAAGCAACGGGTACCTAACGTTTCAGCTCGGGCCGCTCAATCTCCAGCGAAATCAGTTGCACATCCATGGCGCCAACCTGAATGCCCAACAGGTTCAGCAAGGGATTGAAAGTCCCCGTGGACAGCTGCGTCAACAGCGGCGACAGCAGTTCTGTCAGCAAGGTGCCTTCTATATCGTCCAGCAGTTGCCCAAGCAACGGGCCCAGCAGCAACATTTCTGCCGTACTCAGCGACAATACCTCGGCAGGCCCGACCTCCAGCTGACTGTCCACCCCGCTGAGGCCGTTAGCCAGACTGTCGCCGGCATTGCTCGCTACCGACTGCATCTGTGGCAGAGGCTCATCAGCACTGACTGTATAAACCAACTCCGATGGAGCCGGATTCTGAACTGGCAGATTCAGCGCCACCGGCACCTCGGCAACCGGAATGCCCAACAGCGACACCTTGATAGCATCAGCAGGCGCGAAAGGATCGGTTGGATGACTCAGAGCAACGGAGGCAATGCCCGGCTGGGCGCCAATTGTCACTAGAGAGGCCGGACTCTGCAGAGTCCGGCAGCGGATGCTTTGCAACCAGGCCTCACCTTGGGCGATATTAACCCGCAAAGCCAGCGACACCTCTGCCTGTCCCAACACTAAACTTATCGTGCTCTGGATCTGCGTGTCGAGTTCAATCTGTGCGGTCTTAATGGCCGTTTGCCAGTTACCGTCGGCATCCTTGCCCGGCGGGCCGATAGCGATTTGCGGCGCTTCGATCACTTTAAGTTGGGTATTAACATTAAGCAGCCCCCCCGGCAGATTGACCGCCAGCGGCAAGGTGATGGCATTGTTGCCATTGGCAATCAGCGCCGTAGTCGTAATCAAATCGAGCAGGTTAACGCTGGACGACAGCGCGGCTTCCTCATCGAGCGAAGTTACAGCCAGAATGTCGCCGACAAGGATATCCGCCGGCATCGCAACATTGGCATCAATCAAGGTCTGCATGGCCGCAATTACGTCGACATTAGCGACTTCAGCGGCATTGACCGCATCGGCATACACTTGCAGCAATTCCGCCAGGCTCATTTCGGCCGCCAGCAATTCGTCAACGGTACCCACGCCTGCTGTCGCTTCAACAAGATCCGACAAGGTCACATCCGTCGCGACAATGCCCTGGTAAGCAATCAAATCGAGATTGACTGAAGAACCGAGAATATCGCCGAGCAGGCTATTCAGCAGCGCCGAATCTTCAGAGCTGATCGAAGCCGTCAGGCTACCGGCAGAAAATCCCGCCAGACCCTGCCGCTCTGCCACGGCGGTGGCCTGCAGATTGACCTGGTTTCCCATCAGGCCACCGGCAAAAAAACTGGCCGCAACGCTTTTACCGGCCATCACCCACACGGCCGTCGCCTGCTCCGGTGCGACAATGGTGAATTGTCTGAGACCGGCACTGCCGGTATCGATATTACCCAGACTGACATCCAGCGTCTCACCAGCTCCCGTCAGATGCCCGTTGCGCATGGAGCTGGCCTGCGCCAGTGCTTCCACGGCAGTGATATTACCTTCGCCGCAGTGCCCCGCTTGGGCTGATGCGTCCAGCGCCGCCATATCGGCAACGGTCTGCAAATGGCGTTGCTCAAGCATCAATCTGCCGGTGTCGATGGCAAGTGCCGCGAATAAAATTCCCAACAGCAGAGTCAAAACGCCCATCATGCCCAACGCCCCGCGCTGCTTGTCTGGCGGCGGTATGGTTAACTGTAAAGCCATATGCCTTCCCAACAAGCCGGCCGTCAACTTAACGCCGGGCCGAGCCGGCTTCATCGCCGGTGTAATACTGCGGGATTGGGTAGCTGAAACTGTCGAGGTAACGCTGATAAATTTTGGCGGCTGCCGGTCCGGAAACTGTCTGCCGCTGCCGCGAGGCAGCGGCACCGCTCGACTGTAATTGCAGCCAGCTCCGGGTTTGTTCGCCAGAAAGTGTAGTGTCCGCCGTTTGTTCAGCCAGTATCGCAGCACTGGCCAGCAGCAAGGCGAGAATAATCGAATATCTAGTCAACATGATTGGCTCCCCTGTCCCTCGGAATATTGGTCTAATTGGCTACCGCTATCGATGTTTTGATGATTGCCGATTGCTCACGTAACTGCGCCAGCGTATCGGCATCCATGCTGATTCGGCTGGCAAAGGCTTCCGCTTTTTTGCCGTCGTCCGACACATATAACAACATCACCATGTTGGCCCGCGCGAGATTCGCTTTTTCATCCAGTTCCATTGCGGTCAGAAATTCCCGGCGTGCCCGCTCGAACTGCCCGTCCAGCAGCAAGGCGTAGCCAAAGTCATTTCTGACCCTGGCATCGACCGGCAACCGTTCGGCTGCTGACTGCAAATAGTCCAAAGCCGTTTGCAGTTGACCATCCCTGCCGGCAATCAGGCCCAGACCGTGATAACCGCTGCCCACCATGCAGGTATCGAGCAGACCCTGGTAATAAGGTTTGGCCTCCTGATCCCTGCCTGACCGGCGCAGAATTTCGGCGCGCAGATAGCGGCTATGCAGCGAGTCGGAGTCCAAATTGTCGAGATGCGCGAGCGCCGCGTGCAATCTTCCCTCATCCATCAACTGCGTTATCAAATCCAGCTTGATAGAGGTACCGGCATCCAACCGGCCGCCGCAGAGCTGGCGCTGAGTATCGGGCTCTGTCTGCGTGTAGGGACTATGTTGTGAATGTCCGCAGGCGCTGAGCAACAACGTGATAAGTAAACTAAAATTCCGCAGCTTGTTCATAAAGTCATCAACCCCTTAGCCAGCGCTATGAACCCCGGCCCCGCCAGAAAAATCAATAATGCCGGGAACAAAAACACCATCATCACCACCGACATTTTGCCGGACAGCACATTGACGTATTCCCGCAAGGCTGACAGCTGGCGCTCCTCCATCAGCTGGGCAAATTTGACCAGCGTTTCGCGGATATTGCCGCCATGACGGCTGACCTGCTTGAGAATAGCAACGGTATCGCTCAGTTCATTGACTTCCAGCGGTGCCGCCATTTCGCTCAAGGCATCGGCCGGATCGAGGCCGGCATCAATCTGCCTGAGTACGGCGATGAGTTCTCCGGACAGATCCGGCGTCAGCAGCCGCCCCTCTTTTTGCAACACGCGCAGTGCATGCTCCGTCGACAAGCCGGCGTCAAACAACATGCGTAACAAATGTATGGCGGTAGGCATTTCCCGTGACAGGCGGTTGCGGCGGGACTTGGCCGCCCGGCGTAACAGGTGCTTGGGCAACAGATAGCCCAGCACGCCGGCAATAAACAGTTGCGCCCAGCTCTCTGCATTAAACCCGCCCTGTGTCAGCAAGGCGTAGACAATAATGATGAACATGATTAAAGCCGGTACGACCAGACCAGCCAGATGAAACAACACCCGGCCTCTATAGCTGTACCAGCCCGCTTGTTTCAGCAATTGAATGGTTTCCGGATGCTCTATTTTCGGCAACCAGCGAACCAGCCGGCCCTGTCCCATCCGACGCACAACGCCGTTTACCCAGCTGTTTTCTATCGCGCCATCACCGGAATTCTTCTCCAACAATTGATAAAAGCGGCGCTGGGCCCTGTTGTCAATGCTGCGGGCGTAATATTGCGCCATCACCAGCAACAATGCCGACAGCAGCAAAGTGACAATAACTAACACGAGGATCCATCCCGGCATGACTTCACCTATATACTCTTGATCATCCGCCACAAGGCAAATGCCCCAATGGCCTGAAATAGCAGGGCCGCCACCAGCATAATCCGGCCGGCACTGTCTTCCCACATAGTTTCCATATAACCCGGATTCATCATGACGATGTAACCGGCAATCATAATTGGCAGCAGACCCAGCACCCAGGCGGTGACCCGGGTTTCGCCGGTCAATGTACGTAATTCACGACGGGTCGCTTCGCGATCATGGATCATTTTGACGATATTATTTAGCAATTCCCGCACACTGCTGCCGTAACTGCGATTGACACGAATGGCCAACGAGATCAGGTACAACTCCTGAACCCGGTACAGCTCCGCCGTTTCCTGGATGGCTTGCCCGAGATCCTTACCCAGTTGATTGGCCCGCAGTACGCGTTCAAAAATATCCTTGAGCGGTTGCGCGGCTTCCTGCGTCGCCAGGCCAAGGGCACTTTCCATGCTGCGGCCGGTACTCAGCGCCCGCAACACCTGATCCAGAAACAACGGCAGTTGAAAAATAATCGCCTTGATGCGGCTTTGCCCCTTGTGCCAGAGCCAGAAATAGACAAGGGCCGCCAACAGCAACGGCATCAGCAAGGCAGCCAGTATGCCCTGCATCGCGGCGACAATGAGGGTCAGTAAACAGGCCAGCATGGTCAAGCTGACAATATGCCACTGCGAGGGCTCGACCCCGGCACGCCAGAACAATTGCTGAATGCGGTTGGCGCGCTGGCGTTTTCCCCGGCTTTCGTGACCGCCAATCGCGATATTGGCTGATTCCGCGAAATGCCGTGTGGTTTTTTCGCTCAATTCTTGCGCGCCGCTTTTATACACCGCCAGCAAGGCCAGTGACACCAGCACTATCGCGGCCAGATAGATAAGCACGACCAAGTCAGACAAAACCACCGCCCTCCAAGCCGTTAACCTCGCTTTGGCGATGCAGCGAAGTTGATGAAAACTTCTGATTTGCCGGCCGCAATCCGGCACGGACATGATTATGTTGCCCGGCATCATAACTAAACAGCTCGTTCATCATGAACTGCCCGTCACGATGACCGGTAATTTCGGTGACCGAAGTGATGCGGCGGGTACCGTCAGAAAAACGTGAAATATGCACCAGCACATCCACCGCGCTGGCAATCATGCCCTTGACTACCTCCGGCCCGCCGCGGAAGTTGGCCAGCGAAGCCAGCATTTCCAGTCGGATCAGTGCATCACGGGTATTGTTGGCATGAATGGTACTCATCGAGCCGTCATGACCGGTATTCATCGCCTGCAGCATATCCAGCACTTCCTCGCCGCGCACCTCACCCAGAATGATGCGATCAGGCCGCATCCGCAGGGCATTTCGAACCAGGTCGCGGGCCCGCACTTCGCCATGGCCCTCAACATTCGGGGGACGGGTTTCCAGCCGCACCACATGTTTGTGCCCCAGCTGCAGCTCCGCGGCATCCTCGATAGTGACAAGGCGCTCGGCCGGGTCAATAAACCGGCTTAATACATTGAGCAGCGTGGTTTTACCGGTACCGGTGCCACCGCTGACCATGATATTGCAACGCACCCTGACGGCCTGAACCAGAAAGTCCAGCAGCTCCTGACTGACCGAACCGTAGACGAGCAGATCAGTTTCGCGCAGCATTTCACGGCGGAATTTACGTATCGACACGCAAGGACCATCCAAAGCCAACGGCGGAATAATTGCGTTAACCCGGCTGCCGTCGGGCAGCCGCGCATCAACCATCGGACTGGACTCATCCAGTCGCCGCCCCATCGGCGCAATAATCCGCCGAATGACCCGCAACACATGTTCGTCATCGATAAAACGCAGCGAAGACTCCTGAACCTGGCCGTTTTTCTCATAGAAAATATGGTAAGCGCCGTTGACCATGATATCGCTGATAGTGTCATCGGCCAGCAATGTTTGCAGCGGGCCGTAGCCGACCAGTTCATTGACCATTTCCTCGGTCAGATCATCCAGATCCTGACCGCTGACCGCCAGCTGGCTTTGATTGGCATACTCCGTGACATGGTCGTAAACATAATTGGTCAGCTGCTGCTCCGACCAGTCACCAACCGGCACTTTGTCTTCTTCAACCCGGGCAATCAGATAACGATGCAAGGCATACTTGATGTCCTGATAAGTCTGGCTGTTTTTCAGACTGAAGTCGTAGTGCGGATACTGGAATGTCATAACCGGCTCCTATGCCGTTTTTTTGCGTAACCTGAGCCAGGAAAACCATCCTTTCCTGCTGCTTTCTGTCGTGGCATTCAACTCGCCGGAATTAATCCGGCGGGCCATTTTTTTCACTGAAATCGTGTAGGGGTCGCGCGGTGCACACTCGAACAGGCTTTCGGCCGAATTCATCATCTTGAGTCTGGCCATACCGGATGAAGGCAAGGTGGTCAGCAGGCTGATATCCAGCCCTCGTGCCAGGTTTTCCGCATCGGGCGGCAGACTGGGCAGGTAATGATCGACCACCAGTTTCACCTTGGACATCTCAATCTGAGCCTGAGACAACTTGCGAATGAGCTGCATATTCTGTTTGCAGCTGGGCACGCTCTGTTCCAGCACCACCAGCGTGGTTTCGGAGTTACTGACCAGCAAATGCAGGAAATCGGAGTAAGGCACGCCGCCAAGATTGATGATGATATGAGTAAAATACTGCTTCAGCACACCGAGCAGCACATAAATATCGGCTGAGGTCACCTCACCCATGCCAGTATGTTCCTCCGGCAGCGCCAACAGCTTCAAGCCACTTTCATGCTTGGCAAACGCGCTGTCGATCAGGGTGGCATCCAGCCGGCGCAAACTGCGCACCGCGTCAATGAAACTGTATGGCGCATTGATGCCCAGATAGATAAGGGTGTCGGCGGCCGGTGTGCCCAGATCCAATAACAGCGCTTTCTCGTCTTCTTGTTGCAGCGCCAGCGCCAGGTGCAAGGCCAGCATCGGTGAATCAGAGCCCGGCCGGGCGCTGATCAACGAAGTCACTTTGCCTCGCTCCAGGGTGCTGTGTTGCGACACCGGTGCCCGAAGTTGCAGCCGTTGTATCAGCCGCATCACTTCATTATGGCGGGTGCCGGTGGTAATAAACTCCCGCGCCCCGGCCCGCATCGCATTCAGCAACAGCTCATTATCGGCCTTGTCGGCAACGGCTATTACCAGCAACATGGTTTTCAGTGTCACCAGATCTTCAATAAAAGCCGTGCTCTCTCGCAGTTTTGCTTCCGATAAACCGACAAACACCACCTGGGATCCGGTGAGATCCAGCAACTGTCTGACCCGCTCGATTGACGAAATATCGGACTCGATCACCTCTCCCTCTCCAGACAATACGTCTTGGAGCCAGCTGAGCTGTGCCTCGTTATCGGGGATGACGATATAAGAACGTTTAGCTGATTTACTCATGGCGGCTACTTTGAAAATCCAGTTGAAACGGGTTGTCTGTCGGCAAAGCTGCCATCTTCCATGAACAGAAACTCAAAGAAATTGCGTTCATAATTACGGTATTTTTCGCCCGGCAATGCCGGCAACGCAGCATCACGCGCCAAAGGTCTGACCAAGTGCGGCGTCACGATCATCAGCAGTTCCCGATCATTGCGATCAATCTGCTTGGATTGGAAAAACGCACCGATAATCGGGATGTCTCCAAGGCCGGGGACCTTATCGACGCTGGCCAGCGTGTTCTGGCTGATAAGGCCGCTGATAACAAAGCTTTCACCATCACCCAGCGCCACGCTGGTATCGGTACGCCGCACCCGCAAGGCCGGTACCGCCACGCCGCCGCTCTGGATACCGGCATTAAAGTCGAGTTCACTGACTTCCGGCGCCACTTTCAGGGCAATACGGTTTGGATCCAGCACCGTCGGCGTCAAAGACAGGCGCACCCCAAACTCCTTGTATTCGATCGTCACACTGTTATCGGTACCGCTAGCACCGCGCACCGGCACCGGAAACTCACCCCCGGCCAGGAAATTCGCACTCTGACCGCTCATCGCCATCAGCGACGGTTCTGCCAGCGTATAGGCAAAGCCATTGCCCTCCAGCACGGAAATCACCCCCAACAAACCATCCGTCGCCCGACCATAGATAAAATTAAACGCATCGCTGTTGGGCAGAAAACCACTGCTGCTCAGCAAGGAGAAATTGCCATTCTGACCGGTCTCGACACCACTGATATTACCCGGTGACGATAGCGCACGGGTACGGCTGTCATTATTCTTACCCAGAAAAAAACCTGCCGACTGCAGCCGGTTCTTGCTGATTTCAACAATCTTGATATCGATTTGCACCTGCGCGTCATAATTCAAGGTCGTAGCATCGACCCCATTATCGGCATCAAAACCCAGCATACCCCGCACACCGGCGTGCTGTTCCAGCGATGCACTTTCCCCTGATAACCTAAGTTCGCCGCCGGCTGCCTCAATCGCCAGATCAGAGTCGCCGAGCGTGTCCAGACCATGGGCGGCAAGTCCGTCTGACACCGTTACCAGCAGGCTGACTTCCTCCGGTTGTTTGCTGTTGCCGTCTGCCCATATTTTAAGACTGGTCGCTCCCGGCTTTTTGGGCGTGATCAATAACTGGCTTTTATCTATCACCGTGACATCGGCAATCTCGGGGTCACCCACTGCCACACGGGCAATACGCTGGCCATATAGATAACTGTGCTGGCTGCCCGCCTCCAGCTTCAATAGCGGTATCTCGGCGCGTACCGCCAGAGAGGTAAAAGCAAATACAAACCAGAAGCAGACCGTGGCCAGCCCAATCCTTGGCCAATGGCGCTGACTGCAACAGGGTTTGCGCATGTTAATTCTCCTGCTCTACGGTAACGGCAGTGGCGGCACTGCCTCTGTGAACTAAAACTTTTGGCTTGGCGGCTGGCGCAGCAACCCGGCGCGCGGTCGTCTGGCTTGGCACCACCGGCGTTGCGGTCAGGGTTTTCAAGGTCACCAGGTAGTGCGGATTACCCTGGGATTTCGCTGCGGTTGCGGGTAAAAAAGCAGGGTTGTCAGGTTGTTTTGCAGGCGAGTCAGCTCCATGCAGAGCCAGTCTGATCCGACCGCTCGATTCCGCTAGCAACAGTTTTGATACCGCATCCCGCGCTACCGCCAGCACAGCTGTTTTGCTTTTTTTACCGGTTGGGTCATCCTGATCAGGGGCTTTGCTGCCCTCCGGCAGCAAAGTTTTTCCCTCTTCTGCCTTAGCGAGATGGGCGCGGGATTTTTTGCGGATGGCATCCCGATCAAGCATATCGACAGTGTTGCCAAAAGCGAGTACCCGGATGTCCGGCAGCAGTAACTGCGCCGAACTGTTTTTGCCGGTTTCCCGCCCGGCTTGCAGATAGAACAGCACGTCAACAATATCACCCGGCTGAATGAAGCCCCCGGTGCCAATCACCTCATCCACCCTGACCGCAACAGCGCGCTCTCCGGGGCGGATACTCTGTACCAACGGACTGTCATTGTGAAAGTGATCCTCGATGAGCACTTCTCCGGCGGCGATCGTCATCCGCGGTTCGCGGCCGATCACGTCGCCACTCTGTTGATAAACGCCTATCACAGCCTTGCTGACAAACTGGGTGGTGACATCGTCCTGCCCTATCGTTTTTCCGGCATCAATATCGCGGGCAGCAATGAGCACAGCTACACGCTCCGGTTCCTGTTGGACAGTTGCCGATACCGGCGCGACTGCGGCTGCCGGTGTCCGACCCGCCTGATATCCCAGATAGCCAAGAACCGCAGCGCCCAAAGCCAGTAAAATTGCCACCATACGTAAAGTCGAACTGCTCATCCTGTTCTCCTTTCCCTGTCATCAGGCCGGACTTCCACCATCAGCCTGCGTTGTTAATCAACTACTTGAAACTACCTATCAATACGCCTCACAACATCACCACCGCCTGTCCGCTCAAGTGCTCAGGCAGCCGGGGCACATCACCAATACCGGGCAGCGTTAATACAGGAATCATCGGCGCGCTGCGGTAATTCGAATAAATGACCGTCACCGTCAGCGCTCCTGTCGCTGGCACAAAGTTTATTCCGACGTTCTGATTGGCCTCACCCAACACCGCCGCCTGCGCGATGGACGGTAACCAACTCAGCGTTTCGCCGACCACCGTCCGCACCCGCGGCGTCACACCTTGCTCGATATAATCACTGGTTGTGGCAAAACCATCAGGTTCCACAGCTACCGCAGCCCGCGCGCCTGAAGCGGCAGCATGATGAAACGCCTGGCTCATCAGCATGGGCAGCGAATAACTGACAATGGCGTAGAACAAGACGAAGAAAATCACAAACATTAGCGCCGCCTCAATCGCCGCCGCACCTGACTGCTGTGCCGGTAAACAGGGTCTATGAGGTATTGTCCGGCAACGCATCACCAGCCTGTCCTCATATGAACATTCAACAATAGGCTTGATACCAGACCTATTGCCAATAAACTGCCAAACGGCAATATCCGGCCCTGCATAACAGGCGCAGGCGGCACATTGAGTTGGAACCTTGCCAAATACAGGTTCAGGTACGGCACTAAGTATTCAGCGGACCTCCAGGCCAGCACCAGCGTACCGGCCAGCAGGCCGGCGATGGCAAAACAAAACAGTAGTACCGGTAACCCGCATAACAATCCTATTGCCGCCAGCAGCTTTACATCGCCGGCGCCCAGCCATTTCATAGCATAGGCAGGTAAAGTTAAAATAATTGCTACCCCCCAGGCTGACAGACAGGAAAACCACGAAGCACCCAGCGCCCCTTGTCCAGTGATTAACAGAATCAACAGGGCAGGCACATGCATCCCTAAAGTCAGCATATTCGGCAGCCGGCGTTGAGTAAGGTCAAAGAAACCACAGCAAAACGCCCACAAGCCAATTAACCATGGCACTACCATAGTGTTAAGTCGATAACTAATAGCTAATTAACAGACTAAAAATTACGGGGTTGTTTCAGTAGAAGTAGAAATCGCATCCTGGATTTGTTGGAATATACCTTTTATTGCTGTGTTAATTCCTGGAACAAAAGCAACCAGAGCCACCGCGACCATTGCGGCCACAAGTGCATATTCAATACCGCTGGCCCCTTCTTCATTGCGAAGAAACTGCATAACGATCTGTTTAACATTTACTGTAGACATCTCTCTCTCCTTTGGTAATTAACATTTTCGCCCGCTAACTACATAACTGCTGACCACTCTTGCCGGTGGCTTTTTTCTGTTAAGCTTATCAATAGATGAATTTTCCGCCTTTTGCAAATCGTTCCTTTCGTAACGGAATTAAAAACGCCTCTAAAACATTATCGGCAAGCCGTTTTTTTCTTTATCGGCAGATGGTTATCCCTCTTTACCTTTCTTAAATCCAGGTTCTGCATTCGTCACTTGCCGCGACAGTAAAACCGTGCAGAGATTTTATATTCCGGTTTTTTTAACCGCCGATAGTATTGATATATGCCTTCCGGCTTAACCGCTCACAGCCCCTTGATCACGATTCACCCAGCTGTTTAAAGTAATCGTTGATTTCTTTCAGGTTCTGCTGCACATAATCCAGAAAAGCTTGTGTTACCGGGGTAGGATGTTTGCCTGAAGGATAAACCAGACACCATGAGCGGCGTAGCGGAAAACCTTTTATCGAGACGGTTTTGAGCGTACCCAGCTTCAGTTCCGACAATACGCTCAGTTTAGGTAAAACAGCGACGCCCAATCCCGCCAGCACCGCATATTTAATCGCATCGTTCGAACCCAACTCCATATAAGGTTGCAGGCTGAGCCGATAATGTTGGCAATGTTGTTCCAAAGCCAGCCTGCTGCCGGATCCCTGCTCACGCAGCAAGAGATTAGCATTGAGAAACTGCTGGGCGGGCAGTTGCTTTCTCCCCGCAAGCGGGTGTTCTGCCGACATTACCGGGATTAACTCATTATCCAAAAACGGTAACGATGATAATGATCGATCATTAGGCACCAGCCCCATCATCACCAGGTCATCCGTGTTGCTGTTCAGTTGTTCAAGAGCTCTGGCACGATTCACAACACGGACATTGACGTTAACCGCCGGGTGCATTTGCAGGAAACCTTTCAGTAAATACGGCACCACATATTGCACGGTATTGACCACGCTTAATCTCAAATCACCGGACAATCTGCCTTGCAGACTGTGCAGATCACTTTGCAAATGCTGCACCTGGTCAAAAACGGCATTGATACACTCCGCCACCCGCTCACCGGCACGCGTGCAATAGAGCTTCCTGCCCACATATTCGAACAAAGGCTGTCCCAGCACATCTTCAAGTTTACGAATTTGCGAACTGACCGCGGGCTGGGTGAGCCCCAGCGATTCTGCCGCTTTTCGATAACCCTGCTGCTGATAAACCGCCTGAAAAACCTGTAATTGGCGAAAGGACAGTCGACTAATTAATTGTTGAAGAGATAGCGACATAACTCACCTTTATATCTATATATAAGCTAAAACTTATCACTGATAAAAATTATATCAATTTTTCTTTATACTCCCTTTACTCTACGCTTGATAACAGACCAAATCGGGAGCCAGCCCATGTTGAAAAAAGTGTTAATCGCCAACCGGGGCGAAATTGCCGTACGAATCATACGTGCCTGTGCCGAAGCGGGTATTCGTTCAGTAGCGATCTATACCGAACCGGATCGTTATGGCTTGCACGTCAAACGTGCCGATGAATCCTTTTCGCTCGGTGAAGATCCCCTGGCGGGTTATCTGGATCCGCTGCGCATCGTGAATCTGGCCGTGGAAACGGGTTGTGATGCGATTCATCCGGGCTATGGTTTTCTGTCTGAGAATGCAGAATTCGCCCGCCTTTGTGAAAAAAACAACATCACCTTTATCGGCCCCAAGTCGACGGTTATCGAACGTATGGGTGATAAAACCGCCGCTCGCGACAGCATGCGCGCCGCCGGTGTGCCGATTACACCCGGCTCGGATGGCAACCTGGCCAGCCTGGAAGAGGCTTTGGTTTTAGCCGAGGAAGTCGGCTATCCGGTGATGATTAAAGCCACTTCCGGCGGCGGCGGCCGTGGTATTCGCCGCTGTGACAGTGCGGCCGAGCTGCGCCAACAATATCCGCGGGTTATTTCCGAGGCCACTAAGGCTTTCGGCTCGGCAGAAGTCTTTCTGGAAAAGTGCATCATCAACCCGCGCCATATTGAAGTGCAGATCCTGGGCGACAGCCAGGGTAATGTTATCCATTTGTACGAACGTGACTGCTCTATCCAGCGGCGCAATCAAAAGCTGATTGAAATTGCGCCCAGCCCCCAACTGACGCCGGAACAACGTGATTATGTCGGTGATCTGGCCGTGCGTGCCGCCAAAGCCGTAGGTTATGAAAATGCCGGTACCGTTGAATTTCTGCTCACCGGCAATGAAGTGTATTTCATGGAAATGAACACCCGGGTGCAAGTCGAACACACCATTACCGAGCAAATCACCGGCGTGGACATCGTGCGCGAGCAGCTTCGCATTGCTGCCGGACAAACCTTGAGTTATCGCCAGCAGGACATACAGTACCGCGGCTTTGCTTTACAGTTTCGTATTAACGCCGAAGATCCGAAAAACGACTTTTTACCCAGCTTTGGCCGCATCACCCATTATTATGCACCGGGGGGGCCGGGCGTACGGGTGGATACCGCCATTTACACCGGCTATGACATCCCGCCTTATTTTGATTCCATGTGTCTGAAACTGGTGGTCTGGGCCTTGGACTGGGAAGACGCGCTAAACCGCGGTCAGAGGGCGCTGGATGATATGCGTCTGCACGGTATTAAAACTACGGCCAATTACTATAAACAAATCCTTAACCATCCGGATTTCCGTAGCGGCCAGTTCAACACCAGTTTTGTACCGGCCCATCCCGAACTGCTGAACTATTCCGATAAACGACGTCCCAGCGCGGTTGCGCTGGCTTTGGCCACTGCCATTGCAGCCCATACAGGCTGGTAGCTCTTACAAAGGGACAGCCATTCACGGCGAGCTGCGCCTACCCATGAACGCTGACAGAACCAACGAAATACAGCAATATCAACTTGAAAGAGCACCAAGCTGGAGAAAACAATGAAACCGATACAAATTACCGACGTTATTCTGCGTGATGCCCATCAGTCGCTGATCGCGACCCGCATGCATACTGACGATATGCTGCCGATTTGTGACAAGCTGGATAAAGTGGGTTACTGGTCGCTGGAGGTCTGGGGCGGCGCGACGTTTGATGCCTGTGTGCGTTTTCTTAAAGAAGATCCCTGGCAAAGACTGCGTCAGCTCAAACAGGCCTTACCCAACACTCGGCTGCAAATGTTGCTGCGCGGACAGAACCTGCTGGGTTATCGCCATTATGCCGACGATGTGGTCAGTGCTTTTGTCGAACGTGCCGCCGACAACGGTATTGATGTCTTCCGGATCTTTGATGCCCTCAATGATCTGCGCAACCTGGAAACCGCCATCACGGCGGTGAAAAACACCGGCAAACATGCTCAAGGCACCATTTGTTACACCACTAGCCCGGTGCACACCGCAGAACTGTTTGTGACACAGGCCAAAGATCTACGTGATATGGGTGCGGATTCCATTGCCATTAAAGATATGGCCGGTCTGCTGGCGCCGTATCCGACTTATGACCTGGTCAAAGCTATCAAAGCAGAAGTTGACTTGCCGCTGGTGATTCACAGTCATGCCACCTCCGGGCTGGCAGCACAATGCCAGCTGAAAGCCATTGAAGCCGGCGCGGATCGGATCGATACCGCCATTTCTTCCTTTGCCTGGGGCACCAGCCATCCGGCCACCGAATCGCAGGTGGCGGCATTGATAAATACTGAATGGGATACAGGGCTCGATCTCAAACTATTAGCCGAAATTGCTGACTATTTCGGCGAAGTTCGCAAAAAATACCATCAATTTGAAAGTGAGTTCACCCGCGAAGATGTCTCGGTACAAATCAACCAGGTTCCGGGTGGCATGATGTCGAATCTGGCCAACCAGTTGAAAGAACAGAATGCTTTAGATCGCATTCGTGAAGTGTTTGCCGAAATCCCGCGCGTACGTGAAGATCTGGGTTATCCGCCATTGGTCACCCCCACTTCACAAATTGTCGGTACTCAGGCGGTGTATAACGTGCTGGCCGGCGAACGCTACAAAACCATCACCAATGAGGTGAAACGTTATTTGCAGGGCGGATATGGTCGTCCCCCGGCACCGGTTAACGAGCAATTACAGAAAAAAGCCATCGGTAATGAACAAATCATCGACTCCCGCCCGGCCGACGCCCTGTCCCCCGAATTAAATAAATTGCGTGCTGAAATCGGTGAGCTGGCACAATCCGAAGAAGATGTGCTGACCTATGCCATGTTCCCGGATCTGGGCCGTGAATTTTTACAGCAACGTGCAAATGGCAGCTTAAACCCCGAACCCTTGTTGCCCGTTACGGACGGTAATCAAAGCAGGGAAACCATCGCTACCGAATTCAAAGTGGATGTTCATGGCGAAAGTTATGATATCGCCATTACCGGTGTCGGTGATGTCGGAGGCGGTAAACGCAAGTTCTACATCTCTATTGACGGCATGCCGGAAGAAGTCACTTTTGAAGCGCTTAATGAATATGTCAGTGAAGGCGGTGGTGGCCGTAAAAAAGCCACCTTGCCCGGCCATGTCACCGCGCCATTACCCGGCAACGTGGTCGAGATACTGGTCAGCGAAGGTGATCACGTCGAAGCCGGGCAGGCGCTGCTAATCATGGAAGCCATGAAAATGGAAACCGAATTGCTGGCTAATATCTCTGGCACGGTGCAGGCCCTGCATGTCACAAAAGGTGGCCGGGTAACGCCAGGAGAAGTCTTAATCGAAATCGAATAAGTTCAAAGGCTTATAGATGCGCCCATGACACGTCCTCCATTGCCGGTTCATATCTGCCCAGCATGGCTAAATGATTAAGTTGTGCACGCTTAAACAGTGCCTGCTGGGCGGCAGGCACATTTTCGTCTTTGCCCTGCCAGATCTGCATGGCGGGCTGCTGCAATGCACGGCCATAGGAAATACTCAGGTGCCACGGCAATCCTGCTCCCTGCCGGTTGATTTCATTGAGATTGACCGTCGCTTCTTCCGCTTCCTGGCCGCCGGACAGGAAATTAATCGTCGGCACAGCAGCCGGCACCGTATGTTTAAGTACTTTCAAGGTTGCCGCTGCGACCTCATCCGGCGGGGCTTGCTGCAAACAGTCTTTACCCGGCAGCACCATGTTCGGCTTCAAAATGATCAGCTCCAGTACCACATGGTGGCGATGCAAGGCATGAAAAACGGCATGCAAAACTGCTTCGGTCACCCTGGCATGGCGATCAATATCATGATCGCCATCCATCAGCACTTCCGGCTCGACTATCGGCACCACCCCTTCGGACTGGCAGACCGCGGCATAACGCGCCAGCATTTCGGCCTTGGCTTCGATGGCATGCTGGGTCGGCGTAGATGGTCCGACAGGGTAAACTTCGCGCCATTTGGCAAAACGTGCGCCCAGTTTTTTATATGACTGCAAACGCTCCGCCAGTCCGTCCAGCCCCTGCGTGATCTTATCGCCAGGCGATAAGGCCAAATCGATTACGCCTTTGTCGGCCTTGATGCCGGGCACGATTTTCTGTCGCCAGGCCGCCTCGCCAACCGTGCAGCCATTGGCCGTTTTTTGCTGCAATGTCTCCTCGTAGAAGATGACACCACTGAGGTAGTCGCCCACACCTGGTGTGGTGACCAGCAGACTGCGCCAGGCACAACGGCTTTGCTCGGTAGATTCGATATTGAGCGCATTGAAGCGCTTGGTAATGGTAGGTGTGCTTTCATCGGCGGCCAGAATGCCGCGCCCTTTTTGCACAATATCGTTGATGGTGGCTTCCAGCATATCTGTTGTATCCATGTCGGCCTCCCAGGAAAATGAATTTTATCGTTCTGATGCCGTTAGGATCTAACGGCCCCGTCTGTTTATCAAACACAGGCGTATTAGCCTGTTGCGCTTTTCTCCCGATTATCCTCTGCTTGCTGCTGCAATACATAATTAAGCAGCTTATCCGGTACCTGAATGCCATAAGCCTGTTTCAGGTATGCAGCCACATCCTGCCGATTATCCGGACACGGTGCCAGTTTAGCAACAAAACTGCTGATATCTTCGACTCGGGCCCAGGGATAGATCAGCCAGCGCCATTTGGCCAGTTTCGCCGCATAAAAGTCAGGCACAAAGCGGGATGTGGTTTTATGATGCAATACCGCGGTACAGATGCATGTCGGCGTTGATCTTTGCAGAATATGCTCGATGGCAACCGTAAAGGTATCACCGCTATCACTCACATCATCGATCACCAGCACTTTCCTGTTACTGACATCGGCACTGAGTCCGAATTTGACCGTGGTTAACGGCAATTTATCGGCAGCGTGGTAATGCACAATCTTGATGTCAGTCAGATCCATTACATCCAGATAATCAGCCAACAATCGTGCAGGCACATAGCCGCCACGACCGATAGCAATGATAATATCGGGCTGAAAACCCTGATGACGGATTTGAACGGCGAGTTTGGTGACCAGATCGACGATCCGGGCCCAGGAAATCAATTCACATTGGAATTCTGTTGGCATGGTTATCAGTATTCCCCTGTTTTGGCAGCCGTGTTTATTTGCCGCTTAAACAACAGCAAGATGGGAGCCTGTTTATACCGGAATCTAAAGGTTATAAAAACCGTCCGGTTCGATCAATACCATACCATTATGGACGATTCTGGCCCCCGGGTCTCTCCGGGATCTTGATCGAAATCAGCTGCTTCAGGCTTTACCACCAGTAGTAGCCGTGGTGATAATGCCGGTACGGATAATAATACCTCCCGTAACCGAAGGAATCATAATAATACGGGTGCCCGTAGCCGTAATAGGGATCACGGTATTGCGCCACCGTCCAACGATAAATTTCCGTGATACTAACTAGCGGCAGATTGAGCTGTTTTTTGTCGATTGTCACGGTTCTCTCAGATGAAACATGTCCCGCCACGGTCACCAGCGTACCGCGTTTGTAAATATACGGGTCAACAAAAACCTGGCTGCGGGCCAGAAATCTGCCGGCACTGTCTTTATCTGTGATCGGTCTGCCATAACTGTTAAGCGGGAACTGGGCAATGTGAATAATGGCGCCCTCATCGTCATTTTCAACCTTAACCACTTGTCCGCCCCAACGTACTTTTCCACCTTGATAGTTACTCGCCTGGTTGAATACCTGAGTAAGCTGTATATCAGGCTCAGGGGCATTTTTAATCGACTCGGGCACGGTGCTGCAGGCGGCGGTCAGCATCAGCAAAACCATGGGTAGGAGAATTCTCATATTGCCTCCAAAAGCCAGCAAATTAACTAACTTTATGGACTATTCAGCTACAAATTTAGTTTCCTGTTATGCCCTGCCAAGTCAGGAAAAGCCACCCTTATGACGGCCCTCAAAACCTGTAAAAATAAAGGCCTCATACTACCTGTTCAGGGAGCGTTACATGGTAGATCGAGCACAAGCCATCTTTAATGAACGGCTCACCACAGCTGAAGCCGTGTCGCTGGTCTCACGCAATCACAATAATGAACTTATCGGCGTTGAGTTCTGCCATGAGCTTGATAATGATAAGCTCACCGCCCAGCAGCTTGCTACGCTGAAACAGGCCTGGCAAACCCGGTTAAGCCGGGCAAAAAAGGAAAAATTCTCCGCCCAATTTATGATCATTCAACTTTGTACCTTAATGCTGCTGGCTGTTGTTTGTGCCTGGTTGATTGGCGGCGTTGCCGGCGTGGTAGCGAGCCTGATCGGTATCAGCGGATTGATGATGATTATCGACAGCAAACGGGTGGCGCAGGCAAAAATCAATCTGAAAGAGGTGGAAACGGTCTGTGTCGCTCTGCAAAAAGCCTGTCAGAGCGCGCCAAATTGAGAGTCGTATTCGTCCTTGATATCTGCCAGCAGATCACAATGATCCAGTTCGCTGAGCTGAAAATGGGCCAGCACCGAGTCCTCAACCATAGGCCATTCAGAGTCAAGTTTGCCGTATTTGTATTGAGTCAGGACATCAGATGCAATTTTAATCAGCGCATACAAATCCTTCTGGCTGTGACTCACTTGGGTATCTTGCATAAATTCGGGATCGTGATGCCTCAAAACCAATTCACAAAGAGATTTCGGCAGGTTCCAGGATGAGGCCACAAAATACCCCACCACAGCATGATTGGTTTGATAATGGTCGTCTTCAATGTCAGTAAACACATGATGAGGCGCATGATTGGCCTCAAACAGCACCGTTTTGTAATCCGCATACTTCATCGCCATCAGTGGAATACCACAATCCCTGAATAACCCAAACGCATAGAGCATGTCAGCCTGACAGGTAATTTGGGACGCAAGATGCCTGGCTACGATTCCTGATATGTTTGCAACTTCCATTGCGTTGTCCCAGAATTTTTCCAGAGAGATCGCGGCCCGGCCGCTCAGAGACTGGCGCAAAGTGAAAAAAGTCACCACATGCTTAAGCTTGTCGCCACCCAGTAAAATCACAGCCTGGCGGATATCGGACAACTCACGGCTGAGCCCGAACAGCGGCGAATTCACCGTTTTCAGAACGACTGCTGACAACGCGACATCGCGGGCAATGACATCAGCAAAATCCACCGGATCCGCGTCATCTTTGGCGAGTTCCTGTTGCAAAGCAATCAAAATAGCGGGTTTGGGGGGAATACGAAATTCTTGAATAATTTGCTGTGCGCCAGCTTCCATGTTCGCTAACATCAGTCCATTACCTCGCTTTTTACTGGGTTTGATTATCCGGCTGAAGGCTACGTTTTGCAAGGTTTGTTGCCGGTTGCATCGCCGCTTCCACCAGTCTTTGCATATCGTCAAACAATCGCTCCAGCTCGGCTAGTGCTTCGCGGGCGGCTTCATCATTGCCGGCCAGGAAGGTCTCGCGTAACTCATAAGCCAATGCATGCCAGCGATCATGACTTGCTTCAAGTTTGTCCAGCCACAAGACATCGAACCATCCCTGTGACCGAACCCGTTGTATCCAGCTGCCGCAGTGGCATTTCCTGGGCGCCATGATCGGCCAGTGTTCAACTGTTTCCGGCTGCTGCTGAATACTGCTAATAAAGCTCTGATACCAGCGGTTTGATATCAGGCTGAACAATTTCAGAGCACGTTGACGTAAAGAAAGCGGTTGGGCTGCACATGTCATCCAGTACCGGTTCGGCTGATATGCCTCCAGCCAGCCAGGCACATCCTCTGCCGGCATCGGTTTGGCTATGCCAAAGCCTTGTGCCAGATCACAGCCGATCATTAACAGCATCAGACCATGTTCATTAGTCTCAACACCTTCCGCAATCACTTGCCGGTTGAACGCATCAGCCAGACCGCTGACCCCGTCAACAATAGTGTAATCCTGAGGGTCATCAAGCATATCGCGGACAAAACTCTGATCGATTTTAATAGTACTGGCTGTCAGATGACGTAAATGCGTCAGGGACGAATAACCGGTACCGAAATCATCCAGAGCAACGGAAACCCCCAGCACTTCACGGCACAGTTTGATGGCCTTGGTAATCGCACCAATATCTCCCAGTGCACTGGTTTCAACAATTTCCAGTTGCAGGTAGCGGGAGTCCAAACCCGGATGGGCGGCCAGTGCGGCCTCCACATCGTCAATAAAGTCCGCCGACTGTAGATGTGAGGATGCTACGTTAACACTCACTTCCAATATATGACCGTCATCATGCCAGCTCTGCAGTTGAGATAGGGCTGTATGAATAACCCAGTTGCCTATATCAATTTCCAGATCCGAGCCTTCCACCAATGGCAGAAACTGCACGGGTGAGAGCAGGCCGTTGTCCGGATGTTGCCAACGGATAAGCGCTTCCATACCAAATACCTGGCCGGTTCTCATATTGACTTTAGGCTGGTAAAACAGCCGGAATTGCCCTTGTTCCAGGCCTTGTCGAATCTGTTGCAACCATTGCTGTTTTTCCATGGTCTGGCGATTGTGCGCCGGATTAAACAGTTTGTAGGTATTGCGACCGGACAACTTGGCCTGATACATGGTTTGATCGGCATGGCGCAATAAAGTATCCAGATCTGCGTTATCCGTCGGATAGAAAGTCACACCACTGGAAGCGCTTATTTCGACATTGAGATCGTTAACACTGTATGGTCGGGCCAGTGATTCATGGATACGCTGCAGCATAAACTCACACTCTGATTGCGACCCGACATCGCGAAACAGAATGGCAAATTCATCACCGCCGAAACGCGAGATGGTATCTTCATCACGGACATTGGCTTTCAATCGCTGTGCCACCTCAATCAACAGCTGATCCCCTACTTCATGCCCATAAGTGTCATTGACCGGCTTGAAATTATCCAAATCCAGAAAACACACGGCCAACAAGGTTTCCGTCCGTTTGCTATGTGCCACCGCCTGGGAAAAACGATCTGCAAACAGTACCCGGTTAGGCAGTTTGGTCAGCACATCATAATGTGCCATCAATTCCAGTGTTTCCTGCTGTTGTTTGGTTTGAGTAATATCTGAAAACAGTCCGACAAAATGACGGCAGAGGCCATCATCATCACTCAATGCTGATATCGTCAATAATTCAGCATACAACTCACCATTTTTACGCCGGTTCCAGACTTCTCCCTGCCAGTAGCCGTGTTCGATGATCGACTGCCACATTTTGCTGAAGAACTCCGGAGAGTGTTTGCCGGAATTGAGGATTTCAGGTCCCTGACCTATCACTTCCTCCCGGCTGTAGCCGGTAATATCACAAAACGCCGGGTTCACATCGGTGATAGCACCGCTGGTATCGGTAATAATGATGCCTTCCTGTGCCTGATTGAATACCCTCGATGAGAAACGTAACTGTTCTTCAGCTTCCTTACGCGCAGTGATGTCATAGATCACCAGCAGCATTTCATCTTCAAAGGTGTCTTGCATAACTGAAGTGCTCAGCAGCGCCACTTTGCGTTGCCCCTGCTTGGTGTGTAACTCAACCTCCATCGGCATCGATGGCTTATTACTGCTATTCGCCTGACGGCTGAACCGTCTTAAATAGGCCTTGAATTCTTCCTGGTAACGCAGCGGTGCCGCAGTCACATCCCACCAGCTTTTCATCGCCCGGATTTGATCAAGGCGATAGCCATAGGTTTCAGTAAAAGCACGGTTTATAAAACTGATCTGTTTTTTACCATCCAACAGCACATAAGGAACGGGGGAACTCTCAATCAGGTTGCGGAATTTATGGTTAGCAAGCGACGCCGCAAAAATAAAACGAACAAACATCGCCAGCAGCAGAAATAAAGCCATGGCCGTACCATAAACCAGAATACGTTTTTGCCAGATATTCTCAGGTAACTGCGACCAACCACCCAGCGGTGCGGCGGTCAACAGCCATTCTCCTTCGGGTAATTTGAGTGTCTGCGCCAGTCGTGGATTTTCGAACAACGCTGCGTCACCGAAGAAAACGGCACCTTGCCTGCCAAGGCTGTCAGCACCCCGTATGGCAATCTTAATTGGCATATCGTCGACCAGCAGACCGCTTTTCTCGAAAAACCGGTTGACATCAATCACCGCAGAAATCAGCCCCCAGAAGTATTCTTTCCCCGTTTCATTTTGCAGGAAAACGGGAATACGGCTGATTAAACCAACACCTCCCTGCTTCAGCTCCAAAGGCCCTGCCAGCACCAGCTCACGGGTGCGTCTGGCACGATCGGCGGCTTCAAACTGCAAAGGGGTTTGTCGATAATCCAGTCCTATCGCTTTTTCATTGCCGGCAACGGGGTACATATAACGAATGACCATGCCGGGCGCAGCAGCAATATTCCGAATTTCCGATTCGCTGTTAACCAAGTGTTTGACCGCGCGGGTGAATTGTTCCTGTGTCAAGTCGGGGTTCACTGCAAACAGACCGGGTAATCCTCGGACTATTTGCATATGGCTCTGCAAATTAGTGAAAAGCCGGTGGTGATAAAGGCTGAGGTGTTTCTGCGTATCGTTGTAAACTTGGTTTTGGTGCCGCTGCACCATACTGTAGTTGACATAGGCCGCGGCAATAAACAGCAGTAACGTCAGAACGGTCAGGATACTGTAAAAGGCAAGTTTGGTAGAGATGTTGGAGTGCATATCCTGACAGTCGGTACTAATCGAAGGCGTTTGGGCCATGTTGATCGCAGTTCATTGATAGCCCTTCTGCGTATGGCCTCGTATTATACCCGCCATCACAGCACTTATGTCGGCTCAGACAGGACAGCAGTAGACAGGTACTCTGCATCAGCAATGACCACTTGATTCCGCCCCTGAACTTTCGCCTGATACAGCGCCCGATCAGCATATGTGACCGGATCATAAAGTAAGTGAACATTATCAGCGTCAATAATGAGGCCACCGATACTGATGGTACAGTGTATTGTCTGATCCTGGTGTCTGATTCGGGTTTCTGCTGTTACCCGGCGAATACGCTCGCTGACTTCTCTCAGCTGTGCTTGATTGGTATCCGGCATGATCACCAGAAACTCTTCGCCGCCATAACGGCCAATGAAGGTATCTTTACGCAAAGCTCCCTCAATCGCCTTCATAACCTGCACCAGTACGGCATCCCCCACCCGATGGCCGAAATTGTCGTTAATATGTTTAAAATGATCCAAATCCAGAATCATCAATGCCATGGGCTGACCATAGCGTGCAACTGTGGCCATGGCTTTATCCAGCAGATTCAGAATCACCCTCCGCGTCAACACCCCGGTTAAAGCATCATAAGACGCCAATCTTTCCAGATCCCGGCGCAAATCATCCTGGGTAATGACAATGAGTCCCAACGCAATAAATACTGTTGCCAGCAGGTTAATGGTCAAATAGTGCGCCTGAGTCCCTTGATAGGCAAGAATAGACAACGCAGTAGTATCATCCAGCCCGGTAAGCATGAACATTGCCCAAAGCACCCCCGCCACAATCGAAACCAGCAAGGCAACTGACAAAATCCATTCACCGAGACGCCAGCTATTTAACGACTGCCGTACCAGCATTAGCAGTATCCAGCTGAAGATAACCACGACACATAAAATAACCACCAGCACCCTGACGGTAAAACTTGGATCGATAAACGTAAACCAGCTGAATATCAGCAAACACAACGTCAAATACCAGCGGTAAAAAAGGGTATGGATCGGGTAGTTCTTTATTCGGCAGATACCGTCGGCCATCATCAATAAAGCCAGAATCAAAGCCGTATCCGCGAGTACTACACTTAGTAGGGGATGAATGAGTCCCCGCATAAACAATAACAGCGCAAACAAGGAAAAAAAGCCGTATCCCCAGGCAAATGAGAGTACACCATTGACAACACCGTATACGCCACGATGAATAGAAAAAAACACAACGGTGATCAAGGCGGAGAACAGCGCTGTCAGCACAAAAATCGTTTTAGCATCAAGGAACTCCAGCATACTCCCCCCTTTTTTGGCTCAGCATAGCACAGCCCGTTTTGTTTTCTGCCTGTTTTTAACGAACGTGAACAACCTTGATTGTTATGTGAGCCAGTTCACAAAAATCTAATCTGTAAAAATGAACTTTTTGACAAACAAAAAATGACTGCATAGCCTGCTTATACTCCTTGCAGACAAAGCCCGATGAGCGAACACGATACTGATTCAGATCAAAATAACAGACGAGAGAAAAGTCAGGATTCCGGCATACCCCGTTATGTGGCGACTTTTGCCGATTTGATGACGTTACTGTTATGTTTTTTTGTGATGCTGGTAACAATGGCAGAAATCGACGCGCTCAAATACAAAATGGTAGTGCGTTCCATGGACAATGCTTTTGGCGTTCAACGCCCCGAGTCTGTTGATGACATCCTCAAAGGCACCAGTGTCATCAAGCAGACATTTTCGGCTGCAAAGCCTGCGTCGACACCGTGGGCAGAAGTCCGGCAAACTACTGTAGATGACAAACAGGCACTGAAAGTGGACGATGCTGCTTTTTATCAGGCAGCAAAACTGAAAACACTGCAAAACCAGTTGCAACAAGCCTTGTCAGCAGAAATAAGTGAAGGCTTACTCAGCCTTGAGAGCCTGTCAGGCCGAGTGCTGATACGTATCAATGAACAGGCTTCATTTCCCTCTGCGCGGGCTACACTGAAATCAGCTTTTTCACCGGTGCTCAGGCGAATTGCAAAAGCGCTGTCAGATATCGATGCCGAGTTTGTAGTAGCTGGCCACACGGATAATGTCCCGCTGCATTCGGCACAATATCGATCTAACTGGGAACTGTCTGCGGCCCGGGCCACCTCGGTTGTACATGCTTTACTGGATCACCCGGCACTGCGGCCGGAACAGTTCAGAATTGAAGGTTATGCCGACACCCAACCACTGGTAGCTAATAACACCGATGCAGAGCGGGCTATGAACCGCCGGGTGGAAATCGGCATCATAAACTGATAGCCGTGAGCTGTTTTATCACTATATAATCAATCACAACAAGCATCGATGAGACACCTTGTACCAAACCGAGAAGGACACATCATGAAAACATCAGACCTACTCGTCAAAGCGCTGGAAAACGAAGGGGTCGAATACATTTTCGGTATACCGGGCGAAGAAAACCTGGATTTTATCGATTCACTGCAACATTCATCAATTAAACTCATTATTACCCGACATGAGCAAGGTGCCGGATTCATGGCCGCCAACTACGGCAGGCTGACCGGCAAACCCGGTGTCTGCCTTTCCACACTCGGTCCCGGCGCCACCAATTTGGTCACACCAGCGGCTTATGCCCAGCTTGGTGGCATGCCGATGCTGATCATCACTGGCCAGAAACCGATCAAAACCAGCAAACAGGCTTTATTCCAGATTGTCGATGTGGTCAATATGATGCGTCCCATCACCAAGTTCACCAAACAGGTCGTGCATGGCAACACGGTAGCCGCCATTGTGCGTGAGGCTTTCCGCATCGCGATAGAAGAGCGTCCCGGTGCCGTGCATATCGAGTTACCCGAAGATATCGCGGCAGAAGAAGCCCATGAACGCATCTACACGGTTGAGGCCATTCGTCGTCCTGATGCGGACAACCGTACGATCCAGCACGCGGTGAAAATGATTGAAGAAGCCACCATGCCATTGCTACTGATCGGGGCCGGTGCCAACCGTAAACGAGCCAGTGTGGCCTTGACCAAGTTCGTCGAACACACTGGCATACCGTTTTTCAACACTCAGCTGGGCAAAGGCGTGATTGATGAACGTCACGACAGCTATCTGGGCACCGCAGCGCTGTCCGAATCAGACTTTCTTCACTGTGCGATCGATCGCGCTGATCTGATTATTAATGTGGGTCATGATGAGGTAGAAAAACCGCCTTTCTTTATGAAAGACGGCGGTGCACAAGTGATTCATATCAACTTCCATGCCGCCGAAATTGACCCGGTTTATTTCCCGCAACTGGATGTAGTCGGTGATATCGCCACGTCTATCAATCGCTTGCGGGCCGGCCTGACCTTGCAACAACACTGGGACTTTTCTTATTTTTATCGGGTAAAACAGGAAGTTCATGAACGCCTGTCCGCATACAGTGATGACGAACGCTTTCCGGTTTTACCGCAAAGCGCAGTCAAAGTTATTCGCGAGCTGATGGGTGAAGAAGACATTCTGGCGTTGGATAATGGGGTGTATAAAATCTGGTTCGCCCGTAATTATCAGAGTTATTATTACCACTCTATTCTGCTTGATAACGCACTCGCGACCATGGGGGCCGGCTTGCCTACTGCGATGATGGCTAAATTACTGCACCCTGAACAACGGGTCATGGCTGTCTGTGGCGATGGTGGTTTTATGATGAATTCTCAGGAACTGGAAACTGCTGTCCGCCTGAACCTGGATCTGGTGGTATTGATCTTCAACGATAACGCTTATGGTATGGTCAGATGGAAACAGGAAAGCATGGGCTTTAAAGATTATGGCCTTAGTTTTAACAATCCTGATTTTGTTAAATATGCTGATGCGTATGGCGCCACGGGCCACCGGCCCGCCAGCTATACTGAGTTTGCCAAGATTCTGGAAACCGCGCTGAATTCAAAAGGCGTTCATTTGATTGACCTCGAAGTCGATTATTCCCTGAATCATTCCATTCTCAGCGAAGGTCTGAAACAAAAAATCTGCATTCTTTAAGGAGAGCCACGATATGAACGCCATTCCTCATTTTCCCGTGATGATCGCCGGTCTTTCCAAAACACAAGCGGCCACCGCCGAAGTGTATTCACCTTATGATGACCGATTGATCGCCACGGTCGATAAAGCCAATGCCGACGATGTCAATCATGCCCTCGCAACAGCACAGGCCTTATTTCACAACCGTAACAAATGGCTGTCCGTGGTTGAACGTATTGCTATTCTGGAACGGGCCGTCATTATGATGAAAGATCAAGCTGACCTGCTGGCAGCGGGCGCGGCAGAAGAAGGCGGCAAACCGCTGCCAGATTCCAATGTGGAGATGGCGCGCTGCATTGACAGCATTCGCATATGTATTGATGTGCTGCGTAATGATGCCCCACACACCATTCCGATGGGCATCAATCCCGCTTCTCAACATCACCTGACAACGGTCCGTAAAGAACCGATCGGCGTGGTGGTGGCGATCAGCGCGTTCAACCACCCGCTTAACCTGATCGCCCATCAGGTCGGCCCGGCCATCGCCAGTGGTTGCCCGGTTATTGTCAAACCGGCCGAAAACACCCCATTGTCATGTTTCCGCCTGATAGAGATCTTTTACAAAGCAGGCTTGCCTGCCGAGTGGTGTCAGGCTTTATTGACAGAAAATCACCATATTGCCGAACAGCTGGCAACAGACCCCAGAGTGGCTTTTCTCAGCTTTATCGGCAGCGCTAAAGTCGGCTGGTATCTGCGCTCAAAACTTGCACCAGGTGCGCGTTGTGCACTGGAACATGGTGGCGTCGCTCCGGTCATTGTCGCGGCGGATGCGGATATCGATGCGGCGATCCCCGGTCTGGCCAAAGGCAGTTTTTATCATGCCGGCCAAGTGTGTGTATCGGTACAGCGTATTTATGCCCACAACTCGATTGCCCGTGAACTGGCGGAGAAATTAGCTGCCGCTGCCGAAAAAATGGTGGTCGGTGATCCGCTGTCAGCTAAAACCGAGGTCGGTCCGATTATCCGCAAAGGTGAATTAACCCGTGTTGCTTCATGGGTTCAGGAAGCGGTGGATATGGGTAGTGAGTTGCTGTGTGGCGGTCAGAGTTTGCCCTTTAACTGTTATTCACCCACGGTGTTGTTTAATCCACCAGCGCAGGCCAAGGTCTCTACAGCTGAAATATTCGGCCCGGTTGTTTGTGTTTATCCGTTTAAGGATATTGATCAGGCCATCAGCGCGGCCAACTCACTGGAGTTCGCATTCCAATCATCCGTCTATAGCCAGAATATTGATACCGCGATGTATGTGTCAGAACAACTCGCTGCTTCAGCCGTGATGATTAACGAACATACCGCATTCCGCGTTGACTGGATGCCGTTTGCCGGTCTGAAACACTCAGGGCTTGGCACCGGCGGCATCCCTTATACCATGGGAGATATGCAGATTGAAAAAATGATTGTGATCAAATCCAAAGGCATTTCCTGAAGCTGAAATGATTGACAGAAACTGTCACTTGCTCAGCCAGGGCTGTTAACACCTAGTAAATGAGCATTTGTTCAACAAAACTTAACACTGACATAGCGGAAAAAAATACAGAGCATATAGCCCTGAACAAATACAGTGAGGCAACAGGGATTAGGTTGCGCTCCGACGATTGTCACAAAGTACGGAGGCTTACAGGCGTGTATCTAATAAACATTGAAAAGCCTGAGCACTGCTGTGAAATGCAATATTCCCCACAGCATAACAACAGGCTCCATATCAGGATCGGGCAACCATGCAATTTTCGCAGACCATCTTGTCGTTGCTGACTTTATGGCTCGGCCTGACTCTGATTGTTGCCCCGATTCAGGCGCTGAATCGCGGGGCAGAAACGGATACCCGCGCTGTATTTTCACCTGGCACTGCCACCTCTTCGTCTAAACGCTTAGTCGCTGGCAAATCTTTGCTGTTTAACCTAGACCGCCATGGCTGTGTTTTACCGGGAGAAGTACTCAAACTGACCGGTGAGCAATTAATGGACTTATCCAAGTACCGACTGGTGTTGAGAGCAGAAAAACAGTTTATTGCATTGAAATTGCTGAGCATCAGCAAACAGCAAATTCTTATACAGATCCCACGTGACACCACGCTCAAACCCGGGCAGCAATATTCACTGGTATTACTGGCTGCCGAGGGTGCGGATGTAAGCCAGAATACCGGTATGTCACTGCGACTGTGTCCATCGATCGCCAAACACCACCTGTTACCTGTGCAAGAAGCCCATGAAAGTGGCGAGATCCTGGTACTGGTCCATTCAGGGCTTGTCGATCAAATCATCAAGGAAGGTTCGAAATTGGGTTATCTGCTGTTACGCCGGCACCAACTCAACAGTATCAACCAGACATTGCTGGTATTAGGCGGCTCAGACAGAAACCTTAATAAAGCACTCAAAAAACTGCGGGCAACTTTTGCCGATGCCGCTATTGATTTTAACCATCATTTTTACACCAGTGGCGGGTCACCACAATTGCATGCCGCAGCTCAAATGCATTGGCCCGAGCAGGCAGAATGTTCACCGAGATCAACCATAAAAGTCAGCGTTGGCATGCTCGACGGCGATATTGATATGACTCATCCGGCTCTGATGGCAAAAAACATCAAAACAAGAAACTTTTTACTGCCTTCGCAAAAACCGGATCAAGATCATGCTACAGCGATCGCGGTTTTGCTGGTTGGCAGTCAGCCGGATCATGGTTTTCAGGGTTTGGTGCCGTTTATCAACTTGAAAGCCGCTAATGTAGTTCAGGTGCGTGGGCAGGACTCTGTCGCCACTGCAGAAGCGATTGCCCGGGCGATGGACTGGTTTATCAAACAACAGGTCCAGCTGGTCAATGTGTCCTTAACCAGCCCCAATGTCAACAAAGTCACCAACACCTTGTTTGCCCAAGCCATTAACAAAGGTTTAATTATTTTCGCCGCAGCAGGTAACGACGGAAATCGGCAAAAGTCCGCTTATCCCGCTGCTTTACCCGGCGTTATCACCATTACCGCGATTGATGCCAGAGGTGAAATATTAGCTTCCGCCAATCAGGGTGATTACATTGATTTTGCAGCACCCGGTGTCGATATCTGGACGGCCTCGAAAACACACAGCGGACAGTATCGTTCAGGCACCTCTCTAGCCGTGCCGCATGCAGTCAGCATCGCAGCTTTGTATCTCAGCCAACAGCCGGGGTATTCTCGCGACAGATTATTTGAAACCCTGCGATTCAATGCCGTGGATCTGGGAAGCCGTGGCTTTGACACTCGCTATGGCTGGGGACAAGTGCAGGTCAATCAGCAAATGTGTCACCACTGAATCAGGCCGATCTGGAATCTATCCGCGAAGAGTACGCAGCTAAACTGGAAAAAGCCGACGATCCTGACCAGGCAACAGCGCTGCAGCAGGAAGCCAGCCAAACCATGGTTCAAGCTGTACAAAGTGCCGGTTTGGATGTTGAAACCTACAGCCAGATTGCACAGGCAGTACGCGATGATCCCGCATTGCGTGAGTGTGTAATGGAAATGATGAACTGATCTTCATTTCACTTCATCCACCCAAAGCCGGATTGTGCCAGACATAATCCAGCTTTTTAGGATCTTTTGACCATTGAGTTGACCATGCCGTTTACGATGCGGGCAGCATCCTCTGTTCGTGTGCCCCGGAAAGTCGACACCAGCATTTTTGCCTGATTAAACGCTGTGTCTATTTCTTCGCGAAATAACTGTTTAAACCGATTCACCCCCATCATATACACCACGCCCGGTTCGTGAATCTGCGCCAGAATTTCCTGCTCGGTATCATTGTGGCGCAGCGTAATGAACTGCCCAAGCAGACAGCTGTATAAGGGTATACCCATCACAAAAGTCAGTAATTTATTCACTTCGCGCGGGTTACGTTGTTTCCAGTGCTGGGCATAGGCTGATATCCGGCGGAATCTGGGCCAGTCCAGTTCCTGGAGTGAAGCCACCGGACCTGAAGGCTGACCACCTTCAAAAATAGTTTCTATATCGGTGCAAAAGGCATGAAAATCGGGCAGCGCAGCATCCGCCAGCATACTCGACACCACGGCAATATCCGCTTCCAGCTGTTCCAGTGATTGCAACGGTGTGTCGTAAAACACAATGCTTGATCGCAGCAGACCACTGCCTTCATCACGCCAGAAACGTAATGCTTTGGCGCGTGGATGAAACTCTGCCATCACTGCGACCGATGAAAATAAAAAAGCGTGGTCAGTCATAAAACCTGTTATGGGCTTATAACGTTCTTAGCGCTCTTTCAATGTGATATTGGAAGAGCACTAGCGCATCATATCCTTATTCAAGCCGCAACCTGCATTCAGTACAACATAGTTTCATCATAACAGGCATAAAAAAGCCCCGCTGGTTCGCGGGGCTTTTTTAACCGGTAGAAATAATTAAGCCAATACAGCCAAAGCTTTGTCGTAATCCGGCTCGTCAGCAATTTCGGCCACTTGCTCAGTGTATAGCACATTGCCGTCTTCACCGATGACCACAACAGCACGTGAGCACAGCTCTGCCAGCGGACCTTCTTTAATAGTCAAGCCATAGTCCTCGGCAAAATTGGAGCGGAATGCTGATACCGCTTCCACATTTTCAATACCCTCTGCGCCACAAAAACGCCCCAGGGCGAAAGGCAGATCTTTCGATACACACACCACTGTGGTGTTCGCCAGCGCTGCCGCTTTACTGTTGAACTGGCGTACGGAGGCCGCACAAGTGGGCGTGTCAATAGAAGGAAAAATATTCAACACCACCCGCCCGGACAAATCAGCCAGTGAGAGATCGGATAAGTCCTGTTTCGTCAGGGTGAAACCGGGGGCTTTGCTGCCAACAGCCGGCAACTCGCCTGCTGTTTTAAACGGTTGTCCTTTTAACGTTACTGTCGCCATAATTAAATCCTCTTGGTGATTTTGTTACAAGAATAATGATGTTCTACGAGCCTTACATCCGGCGTTCGCACCGTCAACTAGTGCTCTTTCAACGGTTGTGCTGTGGTGCTGCATATACCGGCTAGGATGCTGGTAGACCTGCCGGGCATCGGCAAGATTGCACTTGTCTATTTTGACACGTTTGTCTTCAATCATGGCAATATAGATAGCCACCCAAATCAGCATATACCGAAACAACTAATAAGCAAAAAAGCCCCAACAGCAAAACTGTTGGGGCTTTTTTGTGAGGAGGTTATGGTTCTGTAAAGGACTACATATCGGTAGTAACCGCGGTCTCCTCTTTGCTCCGCTTATCAGGTCCGGCCACGGTAATCGCCTGTTCCGGTGCTTTCAGTTCCAGAACTTCCAGCAATTTACCCATGGTTTCTGACAACCAGTAACAAGCATAAATCTGATCGTAGTATGCATTGGTGTAATCAGTTCGTGCCGTCAGAACTTCATTTTCTGTATCCAGCAGATCCAGCAGAGTTCTCTGACCCAGATTGAATTGCTGTTGATAAGCATCCCGTGTTTTTTCCGCAGACTTAACACGCTGCGCCAGAATCGGCAGGCGACTGGAAATAGTATCCAACGCATTCCAGGCCAGACGAACATCATTTTCTATTTCACGTTTGGCGATATTAGCGGTTTCTTTCGCCTGCTCACTGAGGAAGCCGGTTTCTTCAATACGTGCTTTGTCTGCACCGCCGTTAAGCAGGTTGTAGCGCATACGGACCATGGCCAGTGCTTCTTTCTCGTGCCCTCTTTCACCGTCCAGATTGTTGTCGGCACGGGTACCCAACTCCAAGTCCACACGAGGATGGAACGGCGCTTCAGCACCTTGTTCCTGGGCCAGCGCAGCTTCGTGCCCGGCTATTGCTGAGCGCAATGCCGGATGCTGGTTATAAGCAATTTTCATCGCATCATCCAGCGTGGCCGGCGCTTTATCACAACACTCATCGCCAGGGTCAACAGGCGACTCAGGCAGGTTCCCGATCACTCGCAAATAGCTGCTTTGTGCATCTTCAAGGTTACCTTTGGTCGCTGTCACATTAGCTTGTGAGAGTGCCAAACGGGCTTTAGTCTGCTCAACATCGGCCTTATTACCCACACCACTGTCCGCACGCTGTTGAATTTGTGAATGGATTTTCTCATGGCTTTCAAGATTATCCTCTGTCAGTGACAGCAGATCCTGTCTGCGTAAGACATCAAGGTAAACCTGAATGGCTCTGAGACTGGTCGTTTCGGCAGTGTCGGCCACACCAAAGCCCGCAGACTCGGCCAAAGACTGGCTCTGCTCGACAGCACTTTTAGTGGCAAAGCCGTCATACAACATTTGCGAAGCACTCAGCCCTGCTTCTCCGCGGGTCAAAGTCTCATGGCCGGGGCGGGTCGCATTGTTCTCCGCTCGCTCCCGTCCGATACCCAGATTAAGATCGACCTTCGGATAATAACCGGCCCGCGCCTGATCGACAGTCTTGTCGACACTCAGGCGGCGATTGGTTTCAGCCAGAATCGTCGGATTGCTCTGGATTGTTTTATCAACTGCCTCGGTCAGAGTCTGAGCCAGAAGCGGTTGAGACATCATTAGAGTGGTGCTTAGAATCGAGGCTGAAACTGTCAGCAGCTTGTTTTTATATACCATCACTAAACTCCGTCTGTCAGCGCGCGTTTATTTCGACGCGACGATTTCTTACTTCTACCGTTTCATCAGGTGTGGCGATAAGCAGCCGGTATTCGCCCTCGGAAGAAATCCTGATCACATCACGCGGCACACCCATATTGATCAGATCCTGTTGAACGCGCTCGGCACGTCGCTGCGAGAGCGCATCATTATAGGCATTTGAGGCAGCCGTATCAGTATGTCCAACTATAATAATCTCACTGAAGTCACGGTCGATGATTTCCTTGTAGACTTTCTTCGATTCAACTTGTGACTCCGGCGTGAACTCAACTTTATCCAGCAAGAAATACAAATTGACCTTGAAAGGCTCCGGTGCCCGTACCAGTTCGGGCGTTACCGGTATTTCCATTTCCGGCTTGGCGCAAAATGGCGATTCGCCACCCGCCAATTCTACAGGTGCCTCTACTGAATCACGCAACTCTGACTCGGCTCTGTCCGGGCCAATACTGTTGTGAATAGAGCTACAACCCGTCACAAAAAAAGCCACGATGAGTGGCAGATATAAACGGCATAAACGGTTCATCCTGATGCCTCTCCTTGTAGGAACAGTTTGAGTACAAACAAACACATAGAGCTACACTCCGCTTGCTGCAAGGCCTGGAACAGCCGGGGCGGAGTTTGGGGACAGAGCCAGCATGGGGGCTGCATGGTGCATCAAATCCTTCATTTAAAAATCTTCCTGAAAGCCGGCTCACTTGCGTGATAAAAAACTTTACCCCGAAGTATCAGATTTTATTTAAAGCAAGTCAACTTTTGTTATTTGTTAACAACCATTTACAGCACCATCATTAAAACGTCTGTCAACTTGTTTATACTGCTGATATCGATATGGCTAACCTTTTATAAGCGATATCATTTTTTCTGATCTTCAGTCCGGCGGCTTAGCAATTAAATAGCTGGGCCGCCAGCTTTGGCTTCTATTAAACCTGATCATCGGAAAAATGTGAACTGAACCACATTATATTTTCTGCCTGTTTTAAATTTCAGGTAGAAAAACACCCCAACCTTATCCCTCGTCGGGCTCACCCTGTACAAAAAATTCAGACTTTAAAGCACGGCCTCAAATGGGCGGGGTAACCGATCTTCGCTATTAGTTCACAAAGCAGAGGCTACCCTTCACAATATAACCAGTTTTAAATAGGGCTGATATTCAGGAATAAATAATGGCTGTTAATACAAAATTACCCCGGAAAATCGGACTAATCCTGAGTCTCAGCTTTATTGCCATCGGCATCGTGTTCCTGGGCGGCTTTATTTATCTAATGGTTTACGCCCATGCAGATCCGGTTCTGGGGTTCCGGCTTTTTATCGCCAGCCTCTTTTTTCTGATTTTCGGTCTGTTTTATCTGAAAATGACCCAAAAATAAGCAACTTATTTCAAAGCGGAATCACAGACATAAAAAAAGCCCGGCATGATGACCGGGCTTTTTTGTGGTTAAGGCTTTGCTATGTATTAACGGTTGCAGATATACATAGTTACTTCAAAGCCAAAACGCATATCTGAGTATTCTGGTTTAGTCCACATGATGCCATCTCCAATTGTCGTGAGAAAAACTATTTTGCTGTTACGGTTCATATGATAGTGAATGGCTGCAACACGCAATAGCGTATTTTTCTCCCTATGAATCAGGATTTTTCTGAATCTGAAAAGCCCCCCTCCCAAAATTCATCATCGGTTGCTGGTTAAAAAAACATACAGATCAATATCTTGCTTTTAATTAAGAAGTGCATAACTATAGTTAACTAACTGGCAAGTCCTCCCGGTTATCGTTCACCTTCGTTATTTAGAATATGAAATTTTTTGAACCCGGCCTGGACTGAGTACGACTTACGAGTTGAACCACTTTTGTTAACTCATAACCGTAATATGGAGACTTTAAAAATGGACATCCAGAAAAAAGCATTTCTACACACCTTTCTGGGGATAGGCTTTTCACTGCTTATTTCCGCTCAGACACTTGCCAATCAAACATCTGAATATGTTAAGTCTGTATCTCTCGGAATCGATGGCATCAATTATCATCAGGTCATCTTAAAAAATGTATCCGCCAATAAGCATATTGATGCGATTCAGATCCAACCCCAACAAACTGAGATTGAAATCAACCTGGCCGGCCATGTCAGTTGTATAGAAGACAATGATATTCAATATGACACAGCCAAAGCCTACTTTGGCCCCGTTTCCTTGTTTATTGACAGCATTCAGTCACCCCAGGCGCTTTATAGCGCGACTTATGGTCCTACGACCACTTATGGGAAAGGCAAAAGCAGATTAATCTCTGAGGCCGGCAACTTCGAATCCTTCAAAGTGCCGCTTGCTCAAATCAAACAAGGCCATCCTGCTGTCAGGTTCAACCCCATGGAAGAACTCAACAAAAAGTTGCAGCAACATATCAATCAAGGCGGCACCAAACTTTCTTTCTACCAAAACGATCAAGACATCGGTGTCGAGAGGAAGGTTTCCATGGCTGGCTGGTGCAGGCTTAAAGGTTCCAACACAAGCAAAGCCGGTTTTGCCAGCACAACGGTTTACCTGGTCGTTAAATATGAAGGTGATCCGGAATTAAAACTTAGCGGCACTTTAAATGCTCAGTTGGCGAACAATATGCCCAACCAAATCAATAACAATTTACCCATGAAATTGGATAAAGCAGACTTTCAGCCCAATATCCCGCATCACTACGGTCAATGCATCCCAAAAGAGAGTCCAGTAATCCAGATTAATCTGCAATTCAGCGGCAACGATACCGCGCTCTTGGATCTTAAAGTCGTGCCCGTCAGCAACACTTACGCCGATTATGGTACCTATTACGAATTTAGCAGCATTCCTGTTAATTCCCAGTACAGTAAACATATCAACTTTACTTTCCCGTTGAATGCGATGCTAAGTCAGGACAAATATTCCTACATGGCGATTTCAAATAATAAAGTTTGGAATCACAACATGAAAATTATGGCACGTGTTAAACCCAATGAAGGTGAGTGGAGCCAATGGCAAGATTATGACACCGCCATTTTCAAGCACCGTTGTGAGCCACAAGTACAGTTTCATTCACCAGGTGAAGTGGGCGGGTTCCAGCACCAAAACGGTAATACTGACCCGGTTAGTCCTTCCCCAAGCAGGGTGATACCGGCAGCAATCAAACCCGAATTAAAGAAAATTCAGGCACCTGTCAAACCTGACCCGGCCCCTTCTCCAACAAGGATTCAACCGGTCGAGGATGAACCAGAAGCGCAACTGCAATTAAGAGCTATTCCGCAGTGAATGCACGTGCAAGGACAGCATGTTGATATTTCCTCAAACACTAATAGCTTTCTCATCAGCAGGGCACCCTAAGGGTGCTCTGCCTTTTGTTATGCACGGGTACAGAATATGAAAATTCATACCTCCAAACTCTGCGCAGTCGTGTTGATGATGTTCATTGCTCATGCCGCCAATGCTCAAGACTGGCAGCCCGAACTGATTACCGGCGACACCTCATCCAAACTATTTATTATCGACCTGCCTGAAGATCTGGATATTAGCGTCTTGACCAGACTGGCGGTGGAGCTTGATGGCATTGATATCACCGCAGGCCTGGACTTTGAAGGCAGCAATTTTACCTATACGCCTGTCGAACCCCTCGCGCCGGGCCTTCACCTCGTCAGATTAGTTATTCTCCAGGCTGACGGTCGTGTGGAAGAAAAAGCGCAATGGCAGCTGAATATTGATGGTCAACAACACCGGTCGGAAACAGAACCAGCACAGGCGATGACCGAGCAGCAGCGCCTTGCTGCCGAACAGTGGCTTCGTTCCAGCTCCTTCAGTTCCAGCAATTCCGTAGAGTTGAGCCAGCGTTTTGCGCAGTCCAATATCGGTGCCGCGCCGCGCCACACCATCTTATCCGGCGCCGGTAATACCAGTGCGCAATTCAGTGGTAATAACTGGCAGGTGAACGCGCAGACAAACTATTTCCTGCAATCTGAAAAAGGCCTGAGCCTGACCGGTGAAAGTATTGATATCGGCGAATACCAGATTGCCGCTAAACATAGCGGCGCGTTGCTAAACAGTGGCTTTAATATGGGCCATCACAGTCTTGGCCTGAATTCACAGCTCTTTTCTGCCCAGCAGCGGCGCGGTATCTCTTTGAAGCTGGCCGATGTCAACAACCGTGTTTCAACCCGGGTTTTTGCTTTCAGGCCGGATTCCGTTGTGGGTAATAGTCATTTCACCGGTGTGTCGGATAACAATAATCGACTTGACGGATTTTCCGCCAGCATTAAACCTTTTGCCAGTGATGCCCAGGCCCTGAAGCTGACCAGTCTCTACTACGAAGGACAGGGCTCAAATGCCGGCACAGGTATCAGCGGCACTGATGTGGAAAGTGAAGGTTCTGGCTGGTCGCTGGGGCTGGATAAAGGCTTTTTTGGCGGCAAGCTCCGAATGATGGGGGAATATGCACGGGCAAGCTTTGACGCTGATGGAAAGGCGGGATTGACCGAAGAAGACAAAAGCAATGCCTTAAACTTTTTACTGGAAACCCGCCCTTTTGAAAACCTGAGCTTCAACAGTCAACCGGCGGATCTGATGCTGGGCATCGCCTATCAAAAGGTTGATACCTTCTTTGCCAGTTTGGCGAATCCGGGCATGGCCGCTGATAGAGATATGACATCCGCCTACAGCAATTTTTACTGGAATAAATTTTCGGCAAACCTGCAATACAGCCATGAAACAAACAATGTAGAGGATCTTGAAGGCCTGCCGACGGATCGTCTGCGCAATGCTTCCTGGAGCGGAAGTTATGCCTTTGATCCACAACAAGGCAAGCTATCCTGGTTAGGATCTCCTTATCTTCAGCTTTCCGGTTTTATCGCCAGACTGGATAGAGCCGATACACCGGATAATTATCAGGGATTCGACACAGACAATGCCGCTAGCTCGACCACCTTCGGTGGCGGTTCTAATTACGAAAACTGGTTCTGGTCAGCTTCTCATACCTACGCTGACTTTGATGATCATGCCGGGGTTTCCGGCGATACCATCAGCCGTTTCAGCAGCGTTGGCGCCGGCTGGCGTCCCTCTTCACGGCTGTCGGTTAACACCGATTTGCAATATGGTGTTTTTGAAAGTCAAACTCAAAACGAGACCACCTATACAACCAATTTGAACTTTGGCCTGCTATCGCTGCTTATTCCGAACAAATTAGATCTGGGATTTAACTATAATTTGAACCTTGCTGGCGGTGATAACGACTCACCTGATAGACAGCTCATTAATGCAGAAATCGGGTGGACGTTTATAACAGCTTCACAGAATAATCCGGGAATAGCTGTTGCAATTCGAGGGGCGATGGAGAGAAATCATGGAAATTCAGCACAGACAACAAATGAAGACAAATACCAACTATTTGCAGTTTTACGGGTTACTGCGCCATTTTCTGGTCGTCGTTAGTCTCTCTCTGATGCTTAATCAACTGGCCCTGACAACGGCCCGGGCGGATGTTAATTCCGTCACCAGTAACCCTTCGGCCATCACCGCGCCACTGAACAATACGTATTCATTCAGTGTCACCTGGCGGGTGAACAGAACAGAGACCGACAGCACCGGGCCGGGGCCCTTTACCAGGCTGGTAAGTTCTCCCTCTGCGTCATTACTGGTTAATGGCTCGCCCATAGCTTCCTTGGGTGGCAGCTTGTCAACCACTTCCGTGTTGCTTTCCGGTGAAACAAGCACCGTCTCATTGACCGAATCTATCACCCTCAATACCGCCCAATTACGGAGAATAGCCGAAAGCCCCGCCGGCAGTGTTCAACTGGTCAGAACCTTCAGTGATACCCAAACCAGTGGTTCGGGAAGCCTGGCTGTTTATGCCGGCAGCGATAATGCCCAGGCACTCACCATCAAACGTATCGATTTGGCCTTTGAAGACTATTCACGCTCCAATATTGTTGCACTTAATGAAGATATCCGTGCCGTTGCAGATATTTCCTTTTCCAGTAGCGGCGTGCTGCAGGGCGAATGGCGGATCATTGATCCCACAGTCAGTCTCGGCGCGGGCAGCGGCCGTATTCTCAAGGTTATTCGCCAGAGTCTTGTCAGTTCAGGGCAAGGACGGACGCGGGTGGTCAGTCCCAAGTTACCCACGGATCTGAACGGGCTCTATCTACTGGCTTTCTCTGTTCAACAAACAACAGAAGAATTTGAGGTACCCATTCTGCGTTATTTTGTCATCAAAGAAGAAACCGGACACGTAATCGCCCCTTTGCCACTCCAGACGTTTACACCCGCCCAGGACGCTATGCTCAGTACCGAGACGGTATTTTCCTGGACGACTGTTCAAAAAGCCCACGCCTATCAGGTGGAGTTATTCCTCATCGGTGAGGACAAACCGCTCACCGGAAAACTTGTTCCCGCATCAGAATCAAGCTTGAACTTGTCCGCCATGTCGATGAACTGGCTGGAAGCCGGCACCTCCTACGTCTGGCAGGTTAAAGCCTTTGATAACGCAGGAAATATTATCGCCGTCTCTTCGCTGCAGCGTGTTAATACGCCATAAAGAGCTGTATCGCTGTAGTCATTTTTTCGTCAGGACACAGCGCATATGACTCATAAATCAGGAGCTGATGCGATGGAAGACAGCCACATGATTGACCTGATAGCAGCAGGTGATGAACAAGCCCTGGCCCAATTTTATCTTCGCTACGAATCGCGCCTGTTTCGTTTTATCAAAGCAAAACTGCCCGATGCGTTTGAAGCGGCAGATATCGTTAACGAAGTGTTTATGGAGGTCTGGCAGAAAGCCGCCCGGTTTGAAAAACGCGCAAAAGTGTCGACCTGGCTGTTCAGCATTGCCTATTTCAAAACCGTCGACCGCATGAGAAAAACGCGGCCGGAAAGTTTATCGGACGAAACCTTAACCACTCTGGAAGATGACTCACCGGCCTCCATCTCCTGCCTTATTCAGGCAGAAGAGTCAGAACAGGTTCATCACTGTATCGGCACCCTCAAGCCCGATCATCGGGCAGTGATGGAATTAACCTTCTTTGAAGACATGTCCTACCGGGAAATAGCACAAATTGTTCAATGTCCGGAAAACACCGTCAAAACCAGAATGTTTCATGCCAGACAGGCGATGAAAAAATGCCTGCAGCGGCTACTGGGAGGAGTAAACAGCCATGAGCGATAAAACTGCCGAAATAGAATTACTGCTGCCTTTTTACGTCAATGGTACGCTGAGCGCTGCAGAGAAATTGCAGGTTAAACAGGCCCTGGCTGCAAAGCCGGAACTGGCAGATGAAATCCTTTTCCTGCAACAGCTGCAACAAAACATCAAGGGACAGCCACAAAAAGAAAACAGCCCCGGTGAAATGGGGCTGCAACGACTGCAGCATCACCTCAAACACCACAAAGCAGTCAAAACCAATGTTAAAACCTGGCGCTATGCCGCCATCGCCGCTTCATTGTTACTGCTGGTGCAGACAACGGTGACTTTGATATCACCCACACCCGATATTTTTATACCGGCCGGTGATGAGCTATCCGGGGCTGACAAACCTGAACTTATCATCAATGTCACATTCTCGCCGACAGCCACCGAAGCGGAAATACGGGCCTTATTAATACGGCTTGATGCCACTATCATTGACGGTCCTTCCGCACTGGGGCTCTACAGAATTGCGCCGGGCATGACGGCCTCAAAGGCCCTGGAAGCATTAAAGTCCGAGCCCATTATTGAATCGGCCCACATCGTAAAATGATACGGTCAGCAGCGCTGATTGGCCTGTTTATCCTGTCCCTGGGACAGGCGGAGACCCGCGAGCAGAATACCGGCGCATCCGAAGCCCGTGAACCGACTTTCCGGCAAACAACGCCGCCACGGACTGCCCCTGGCGTGCAACCGGCCCCGACACAGCTCGAACAACAACAATTTTTCACGCTTGTTGATAATGGCTGCCTGTTTGCCGGACAAACATTCACGGTGAAGAGCAGACAAAAAACCTTGCTCTTCAACTCGCAGTGGTATTTGCAAAGCGAGGCTACGTTTATTCCGCTGCAACAACACACGCCGGTGCCGGACAAAGTCATGTTAACGATGCCGGATAAACGCTATCTCCATCAACTTCAGGCCTACCCGCTGTTTTTCAGGGCCACGCCCAGCTCGCCATTAACCAAAACCGGGCTGCAAATCCACAGCTGCTCAACTATCGAACAAGCTAACTCTCAAACACCTTATCGGGCAGGCGAAGTCCTCATTCTGGTTGACGAAACAAACAGCGATGCGGTTATCAGCGCATTAAACCAGCTGGGTCTTCAGATCATCAGTCAGCAGCGGCTTGCCAGCCTCTCCCTGAGCTTGATTACTTCACAAGGGCCGGAACAAGCACTTGAGCGCATTATCGAAACTTTACGGCAACAATTCCCGGATGCTGCCATTGACCGCAATGACTATTACCACCGGGCGGGAGGCGCCAGACTCTATGCTAAAAAGCAGATGAACTGGCCACATCTAAACAAGTGCCCGGCTCATTTTTTCGATAAGCTCAAAGTCGGTCTGATTGATGGTCCGGTGGCAGCAGAACACCCCAGCCTTGTTGATACAAACATCCAAAGGCAGTCCTTTGTCAGTCAGCTGCCGGCCACAGACGCCAGCCATGCAAGCGCGCTGGCTGTAATCCTGCTTGGCAATAATAATCATCCCGCTCTTGAGGGACTTATACGCGGCGCCTCGATTTACGCTGCAGGAGTTATCGAACAATCAGAATACGGCCCTGTCGCCACCACAGCCGCCATCGTTCAGGCGCTGGACTGGCTGATCAGCCAGCAGGTCCGGCTGGTCAATATCTCACTCTCAGGCAGCAGAGCTAACCGCGTGCTGGAACACACTGTTCGACTGAGCTTGCAGCAAGGCATGCTGCTTTTTGCCGCGACCGGTAATGAATATTTAACCAATAAACCCGCCTACCCCGCCGCCATAAATGGCGTGTTTGCCATCACCGCTATTGATGCCGCGGGTAAAGTCTATGATGCAGCTAACCAAGGTGATTATGTCGACTTTTCAGCGCCTGGCGTAGATGTCTGGACCGCCGATCTGGAAACCTCGGGTCAGTACCACTCAGGCACGTCCTATGCTGCACCTTATGCGCTGGCTGTAGCGGCATTTTATGTAAACCGCAACCCGTCAATAGCCCGCCCGTTGCTCTACGCGACGTTACGGCAGATAAGTGATGATCTGGGTGCGACGGGCCGTGATCCGGTTTTTGGCTGGGGCTTACCAAAGCTGCAACTTGATACTTGTCGTTGAATGCGATGCCGGCAACGGGAAAACCAAGTGCCAGTCCCTCAGGGAAACAAGGGTAATCCGGTTTTAATACTGCCACATCTTTTAGCAGCTAATGGTTGCTATACAAGGCAGTTAGAATGGTAGGTAAGTGTCTGGAGAAAAAGTGGCGATTCAGGATTGCCAAGGGATAACAGGTTGAAGAGGAGAGCCTAAGCTGCAGGCTTGATGTCAACGATTGCAGCCATAAGCTGTGATCTTAACGTTATTGGTGGGTGTACTCGGTGAAAGCGTATCATGATGTCGACCCGCGTCCGCGGCCCCGGCATCAGGGTAGTTAACCTTACCCTGTGCCAAGGCCTTGGAAGGAGGCCGTTCTAGTTAGACTAGGACGAAGTTGAGGTAGATGCTGATGATGCAGCGGTTGTGGCCGATGCTGCGGCTGACGATACTGAAGGCGCATTGCTTTCAGAATTCAGATCAACATCCGGTTCAATTCCCCAGATGACTTTATCAAGGCCTTCGGCTTGATCTTCATCCGACACGCTCAGTCCGATTGTGTGTTTGAGAATGAAAGACAACACCATAGCCGTGATAATACCTAAACCAAGACACACCACGATGCCGACCAGCTGCATCACTATGCCGATCTCACCATGCTGGAATGCATACGCGCCTTCCTCGATGCCCAGATAGCCACCGCGTGGTGTACCGGCATGCAGCAGGCCAACCATGATAAGGCCATAAGAACCGACCCCGGCAAACAGCGGCAGCAGCTTGTGTTCATCAATATTGCGTTTCTGCATGAACTCATAGATGACATAAGCTACGATTGGTGAACCAAGCGCGACGAGGAACATCTGCCAAGGCACATAGACGTCGAAACCGGAAGCACCTGAGACATAACCGGCCAGCGGGCCGAGCAGCAGATAGCTGAACTTGCGGGTTGAATAAGCGAGGATAGCACCCATTATCGCGCCGCCAGCCCAGGCTGCACCGTAGTTGTTGAAGGCGATGCCGACGCTGGTATCAGCCATAGTCACACTCACCGCCAGTGCTTCAGGATCAAAGAAGAACAGGCAGGACAGGATCACCATCGGCAGCGCGGCAAAGATCATCATGACGCCGGTGGTAACAAGACCGAGGCTGGGAACACGATATTCAGACACCTTGGGGTGCGCCGAGAACATGCCGGGGCGAGGGGAAAGCGTGCGGGCAAAGACCATTGCCATACCAGCCGGGAACAGATACACAAAGCCAGCGCCGAAGAAGTCGTGAAAGCCCAAATTGGTGAGCGGGCCGACAGAACCCCAGGTCCACCAGCTGAGTACTGAAGAGACGATGGTAGCAACGAACGCCGTGATGTAATAGGCGGACGCCTTCATGCGCTCCGACACCGCAAAGTGCAGCAGCACGTTGATGATACCGGCGAAGCAGGCCAGGAAGAAAATGAAGATCTGGAAGTTATTCAGGCCCGGAAACACTGCCGGATCTACATTTTGGGCAAGCGAGTTGGACAGTGCACCGCCAGCCCACCAGTCCTTGATAGTATCGGTCAGAGTGTAACCTTCCATGATATAATATTGCGAGGCCCAGAATGCGAACCCGATTAAGAAATAGGCTGCAAAGCCTATAAAGAAGCCGATCATTTTTTCTACTGTTGCGTTGAATGCGTTTCGTCGTCGGACGCCGCCAACGTCAATCAAAAGCAAGCCGATAACGACGAATATTGCCCCGACGGTGCCGTGAGCATAGGTAAGGTTTTGTACGAGCTGGTTCAGTGTGACCTGCTCAGCAAATTGAGTTGCGAGATCTAATGCCATGGAAAGTTCCTTAATTTATTGTGAATGTGAAATTCAACCGGGCAAGAACGACTCTAGTACTGACGAACAGGGGTGTCTATTACTCCTAGTAATTACCACTTAAGGAGTAACGGTATCCTGAAAAATATGTGCGTCTAGCAAGGTGTAGCTTATTATTGTGCTGATGAATTTGAATTGGCATGCCATAAAAGCAAAAAGCCTTAGTATCTTTTTGGATGCTAAGGCTTTGATTTTATTGGTGGGTCCAGCAGGAACCGAACCAGGGGCCAAGGGGTTTTGCACTTGAAGCCTGGGTTTATCTTATTGTTTTTATTATATATTTATCGTAACCTCCATTACAGTCTTGCCTCACTGTGCGCCACTTTTCACCATTCAACCCGGCATAAACCCCAAGGCTTTTTAACTTTTTGGCCATGCTTCAATGGTACTAATCCAATTGGCTGATAACAGCCCTACTCTGATGAACTATGCCAATGAAGCCTGTCTGATCGTCTGAAACAGTATAAAAAATCAGATACATTGCTTCGGGAAAACCGTTATCTGAGGTTATTTTTTATCTTGTTACACAATCCAATCAAGGTAGCGGCTTCTTCATCACTCAGCCCTGTCGCGCACAAAGCAGCTTTAGCGATTGTTTCCCCCTCTGTAACGGACTTTGTCCCTAACTCAGTCAAAACTATCGATTTCACTCTGTCATTGCCGGGAACAGTATTTCGGTAAAGGAAGCCACTTGCTTCAAGGTTTTTGAGCATAGGGCTCAATGTTGCTTTACTGATTCCCACCTGGTGAGCCAGTGTGGTAACTGAAACACCATCCTTTTGCCACAGCGCCATCATGACCACAAATTGAGGATAGGTCAGCTTCAAACGTTTCAATAAGCTACTGTACGCCTGCGTGACAATACCACTCGTTGAATACAACGCATAACACACCTGATCTTTAAGTATTGGCCCCATTAGAATAATCGCACTCCGATAACACTTGACATACCTGATTTGCAGACATTATATTTGTATACGAACATTTTGTACACAAACATAATACGGAGACATGTCATGAAAAAAATCCTGCCCAGCATTGTAATGACGCTCTTTCTCACTCCAATCAGCCTGCCAGCCGGTGAAATGCAAGCATCCGAGGATTACATGCCCAGCCTCATCACAGAAACACCTTATGAAGGCCGGCAACTGGCTATCAAAATTGTTCGAAAAACCATTGGCTCGATTCAAACTGACAGTGCTGCCAAGCATCGTGTTCGTGCTAAATATGCAGAAGAGCCCTTACTACTGATGAACGCGGCCGAATTGGTTGCCATTGAATTCAAAACTATTGCTATTGCCAATGATTACTGGCGGGACAAATAAGTCCGGCATTTTGCTTTTGGTGTTGTCTGGCCATCGGTACGGAGATGATGGCCAGACGGCTCCGCCTTGCACTCAACGCCACCGGTTGACTTTGCCATATTCATAACTATAGCTTATTGTGACCAGAAAGCTGATTTGATCGAATTAAACAGCCAGTGTAAACGGATGTTTTAGAGTCTTAATTATGGTGATCTCTTGACAGACTCAGGCTGGCTGTAAGGACATGGCATTCATGACAGAGAAGGCGAGAGAACAGATTCCATCTTTTGCGTTATTCGGATTGGCTTTCAGGCCTCTGTTTCTGATTGCCGCCGCCACCAGCATCGTTGTCTTGCTTATCTGGGGCCTGTTCCTTGGTGGATTGCTCAGCTTCGCCCCATTTGGCGATACCCTTTTCTGGCATAGCCATGAGATGATTTTTGGCTTTGTGGGCGCTGTACTTGTCGGCTTTTTACTGACAGCGGTGCAAAACTGGACAGGGATTAGGGCACCGCATGGCGTGCAACTGGTTTTTTTGGTCGCACTGTGGCTGCTTGGGCGGATCGCCGTTTTCTTTGGCTCACCGTTGCCCATATGGCTGGTGGCCCTGATCGATCTAAGTTTTTTGCTCATCAGCGCATGGCTGCTGTCCCGGCCACTGCTTGAGAAAAGGCAATATAGAAACCTGTTCACGATAGCTGTCCTGATACTTCTCAGTATCTGTAACCTTATGAGTTACGCGGGCGTTATGACAGAAAACCCTGCATTGCAGACCAACGCTTTCCATAGTGCTGTTCTTCTGATCACGTTGATGATGACGATAATTGGCGGTCGTGTAATACCAATGTTTACCGCCAATGCGACCCAATCTAAAGCTGCGCCGCGAATACGCTGGTTAGATAGAACAGCCTTGGGAACATTGTGGCTGGTCTTTATTTTTCAGCTGTTTTTCATCAACAACCTTATTCCGCAAGCACTTCTGGCAAGCTTATATGCGCTGGCCGCACTCCTGTTACTGGCAAGAGCCCTGCAATGGAAGATATGGCTGACATTTCGGCATCCGCTGTTATGGTCATTACATATCGCGTACTGGTTCATCCCTGTCGGTCTGGCCCTTATTGCGGCGCATCATGCCGGGAGCAACCTCAATATCACCACGGCTATTCACGCCTTAACCGTCGGGGCAATGGCTGGAATGATACTTAGTATGATGACACGTGTTTCGCTGGGTCACACCGGCAGACCCATTGTTGCCAAGCCTCTCATGACTGTTAGTTTTGTTTTGATTTTAGCCGCGGCGATCACCCGTGTCTTGTTCGCACTCATCTGGCCAGAAGACACGCAACTGCTATTGTGGATCAGTATTGTGCTGTGGGTTCTCGCCTATGGGCTATTTCTTGTCTCGTTTTCCCCTATCCTTATCAAGCCAAGGCCTGACGGGAAGCCGGGTTGAGAGAATTTCGACACATGAGTCTCATCTATGTCAGTCAGACCTAAACTTTTTCTCAAATATGAGTGGGATGCAATCGCAGGTATCATTGCTGCAATCATTGCGATCATTTTGCATTTTTTGCATATTGCCAATGCCGATGTGTTACTACCGATAATATTGGCTTTAATGGGGCTACTGTTTATCAACTTTCTCAGACACAGTAAAAATAATGAAACCAGTGCTGAGGTAGTCAATGAAATTCGAGGCAAGGTCGAACAAATACAATCGACACTGCATAGTCCCGACATTATTCTCATAGGGCCACGACGGCTGCGCTCGGTGAATGAGCAGTTTCTCAAGAACATGAGTGGTGATGTCGTTTTTTACAACATCTGCCTTAGAATGTATCAGTCAGAGGCGATGTTTGATGCCTTGTTATTACCGGCGATCAATAATGGGCATGTCAGCTCGATTCAATTCATTCTGGATGTGGGGCAAAAATCACTGTGGACTGAAGATCTCGCCCAGCGAATTAAAAACGTCGATAAACGTCTGATTGTGCGCGAGCCAAAATGGCGGTCATTGCCCCTCACGATCTCATTTATCATGGCAGAGAATATGACCTCGGCCAACTGCGAAGCACTGCTGAGCTTTTGGGGTGACCCCTTTATGAGTTACAACACTCATCAAGACTCACCACGTTACATCTTTCACGTATTAAATAAATGTGAACTAATTCCCCAGCTGGAACTGCTGACGCATTCCTCCCCGGATTCTGTTAAATAAAGCATCCGTACTTAACCCTTGTGAGTGTCGTCCTGCATACGATAACCAGGTAATGGCAATACTGATAAGATAGAAAACAATAAAACCTGCAAATCCGCACTCACTCTTGCGTCAAATCAACCGAAGTCCTGTAACTTCGCACCCTCCTATAAGCCGCTATGACAGAGATAAAGCCGAGAATCGCGGCTCACGCTACTTTTAGCTCCAGTTAAAAAGGGGGAAATTACCGCATTATCAAACCATGAGCGGCCACACAGATCGTTCAATTATCTGCCGCCTTTTGCTTTTGCAAAACTGGTGGCATGAAAGGATTTTCTCATTGAGGGACAGGTATTCATCTGAGAAAAGGTCCATTTCTTTCTACATCTTTAACATTTGACATATAAAGGAACAGTAGAATATCCACCCGTCGGGTAGTGTGCCCGGACAGCCGGTTTATCAGCGACTGCCTGAAAATCTGTCGTCTGCGATAGCAACGCTTCCACGAAAAAGAGAAGCTCCATTCTTGCCAATGGGGCACCGGGGCAAACATGTATACCAGCACCATAAAGCAGATTGTCCTGAGGATTCCGATCCAGCCGGAATTCGTCCGGATCACCAAAAACCTTCTCATCTCTATTAGCGGACCCCCACATAATCGTCAGACGTTCACCGGCATCCAATTCTCGATCGCCTATTTTAGTGGGGCACGTCGTTACCCGGCGATTCGCCAACAACGGTGCGTCCATGCGAAGTATTTCATCAATTGCCGCAGGCAACAGTTCGGGTTCAGCCCGTAAGCGTTGCTGGAGTGCTGTATGTTCCGCCAGATAATGCAGCAAAATACCCACACAGGCGGAGATCGTTCCTAATTCGCCCACGGTCCAATTACGCAATATGCTGGTAATTTCTTCATCCGTTAAATTTCTGCCCTCAACTGTTTCGGCCATTAATCGTGAGGTTACATCTTCCACTCTCTTGGTACCGGCCGCACGGCGTTCCGCCAACAAATTACTAACCAACGTATCAAAGCGTGATGCGAGTTCACCCAAAGCTTTTCGATCCGCAGCCAGTGTGGCTGCGTGATGGCCACGGGTCCATTTACGCAGGGGTTCATACAGGCTTGCAG
>NZ_JAPDMV010000015.1 GCF_026319305.1 Methylophaga sp. OBS4 | reverse complement strand
CACTTGTTCACACTTCTTATTGACATACTCAATGCACCCGCGAGCATCAGTGATCAAAATTGGATTGGGGCTGGACTCTACTGCCCGGGACAACTTGAGCATATGCCCCTGGCTTGATTTGAGTTTCTGGTTAGCAATGACCAGTTCTTGAGTACGTTCCTGCACCAGAGCTTCGCGCTGGGCCATCTCCAAATTAAGCTCATCAAGCAAGTGTTGATTTTTTTCCTGCAGCAGCAAACCCTGAACAATGTTGCTATTGGCCCGTTTTGCCAATGACAACATCAGACAGAAATAGGCAATAAAGGCAAAGGTCAGAAAATACACCAGGTTTTGCGCTTCTGTGGTGTGAATCTGATAAGTCGACATTGACGTCAAAAAAATAACCTGAGGCACCGTATAGACCAAAAATGCCGGAAACCAGGCTGATAGAACGGGGACAGCTGCCGCCACCACCGTACTGATCAGGATATAAAACAAGGTATTGATCTGGATATCATCAATAAGAACATAAAAAATACTTGAACTTCCCCAAACCACGCCCACCAGCAAGGTGAGAATGACGTATGCACGAATCCACGTCAGGGGATTTATTGCCGCTTTATGAAATTGCGTTTTAAAGCAATACAATAGTCCGAGTCGCAAACAAGCCAGAATACTGATCGCGAAGCTCCATATCATCAGTAATGTGGCATGGGCATGATCAGCAAACAGGCTGTACATCAAGATGGCGACACCGATAACGGTTGCATTTGAAAAGAGTGCCTGTTGATAAAGTAACGAAGCTTGATGCTTCAGTATCACTTGTTCATCCCTGCTCATGGTTTGCTGACCACTACATTAAATTGCTGAGAATATCATCAATCGGAACGGGTTTTCCAATAGCATAACCCTGGACGAAGTCCACACCGATCTCACGCAGTTTTTCGAGGATCTCCTCTTGTTCTACAAACTCTGCAATGGTTTTTAGCCCCATCACATGCCCAATCTCGTTGATTGACTTCACCATTTCAAAATCCAATGGGTCATTCAGCATATCTTTAACGAACATGCCATCTATTTTCAGTGAATCTACCCGCAGTTTTTTCAAGTAGGCAAAAGAAGACAGACCGCTGCCAAAATCATCCAACGCAAAACGCGTTCCGAAACGCCTCAGCGTCTCGATAAAATTGGTCGCCGCACGCAGATTGGCAATCGCCGCCGTTTCAGTAATTTCAAAACTGATTTTTTCCGCCGGGATATCTGTTTTGTTCAACTGCTGAATAATAAAGTCCAGCATTGATTCATCGCCCAATGTGAGTCCGGACAAATTAATGGAAATCGTGGCGATATGATTAAGCTTGTCCGCGTGCTCGGTAATCCAGCGCAGCGTGTTTGTCATTACCCAGCGATCGATTCGGGTAATCGAGTTATAACGCTCCGCGGCAGGCAGGAATGCTCCGGGGGGTGAGATTTCACCATCACGGCGCTGCATCCGTACCAGTATTTCATAACTGATATTCAAATCCGGATTGAGTAATGGCTTTATCGGCTGAGCATAGAGCAGAAAACGATCATTATCCAAAGCTTCACTGATTTCAGCACTCCAGTGAATTTCACCCCGACGCTGCTGCAGCCGTTCGCTGTCCTCCCGATGTACTTCCACCCGGTTTCGTCCTGCATCTTTAGCAGCATAGCAAGCCGTATCAACGTTACGCAGCGCATCATTACTGTTTTGCGTAAACTGATCAATGATGGCAAGACCGATGCTCCCGCCAATGATAAAAGTATAATCCTGCCAGTGGAAACGAAAGTCTTGCAGCAACTGCAGAATCTGTTCACAGGCATGAAAGGCCTGATCAATGGCACAGTGTTCCATCAGAATCGCAAACTCATCGCCGCCGAGACGGGCAATCGTATCGCGCGAACGGACATTACTCAGTAATAAAGCACCGATTTGGCGTAATAATTCATCACCGGCAATATGCCCGCATGTGTCATTGACGACCTTGAACTGGTCCAGATCAAGAAAACACAGCGCATGTTCAGTCTGATTATGCTTGGCTGTCTGAATCACCCGCTCAAGACGTAAATCAAACTCTTGACGATTTATCAGCCCCGTCAGTTGATCGTGGGTGGCTTGGTAAGATGTTTTTTCGCTCAGCCTGCGTGCTTCAGTAATATCGACCTGGGTTGCAACAAAATGGGTGACCTGTCCCGCCTTATTGAGCATCGGTGCAATCAATTCCTGGGCCCAGTACAAATCGCCGTTCTTTTTCCGGTTTTGCAATTCACCGCACCATTCACGGCCGGCATTGACGGTTTCCCATAATTCCTGGTAAATGTTCGGCGCATTAATTCCTGAATTAATGAGATCCGGCCATTTAGCCATAGCTTCTTCCTTACTGTAGCCGGTAATAGCCGTGAATTTGGGATTGACGTATTCTATATTGCCGTCCTTGTCCATGATGATCACAGCATTCGGGCTGTGCTCTACAGCCAGCGACAGTTTCTCCAGCTCCAGGCGCGAGGCTTTGATATCAGTAATGTCATGGGCAATGCCCTCCACACCAATGATTTCTCTGGATTCGTTATAGCTCGGCATTTCTGTAACCGCCAGTGTATGCAACTTGCCGTCTTTACTAAAAATTTCCACCTCGTAATTGGATTTTTTACCGGACAGGGTCTGCTGAGTATAAGCCTCAACCTTTTGATTGAGTTCGGTATCCGGCATATAGGTTGCGTAATGACTGAGAAACTCGTCCTGTGAATAGCCCAGGATGGATTCAACAGAAGGACTGACATAGTGGAAAAAACCATCATAATCATGGCTGTATAAGAAATATTCATCCTGAATATTTTCCACCAGGCGACGATATTTTTTCTCACTGACGGCTAAAAGTTCAGCATGCTTATTCAGCTTATTTGTTTTTTCAGTCACTTCATGTTCAACCAGATCATAACGGCCTGTCATCGTCATCAACCAGATACCGGTGAAGCTGAACAAAAACAACGCCGCCGTCACAATCCAGTAAAACGACCAACTGGAATAGGTCGTTAAAAACAAAGGTGACGGATAATAATCGATCCGCCACTGGCCATTAGCATGACTGATAATGCGTGAGGCCTTATAAACGATCGGGCGATAGAGACGTTGCTGCTCTTGTTGGGAGGTACTGTCATAGAGCAATCCACCATCGCTCAGATTGGTCACAGCAAACTCGACCCAGGTATAAGACTGAGAGCGATAAAGCTGTTCGAAAAGCTGGTCATATTGCACGACGTACAACACAAAACCACTCTTTTGGTCCTTGATTCTTGTTACCGGCAGCAAATGAATAAATTTTTTATCCGCATCTTTGATATAAGGCATCAGCTGCGACATATCGATCAAGGAAACACCGCCCCCTAACAAAGACCGGCATAATTGATATTTGCCCCCCGAGCAGAGGTCAACGCCTTTCATACTCGCCGGATTGCTGCCTGTATTAGCAAAACTTTGTGCGTATTTGATGACAAAAAAAGACTCCCCGGCTGCCGCAGTTTGCCAATCACCACTGGTTTTATCGAACTGTTTAACTTTGCTGCCTGTCGTTTGTTCAAATAGGTCGCGCTCATCGCCTGATATATGTTCAACCCAGACGACCGTCTCAATATTGTGCTGATGTACAGAAAAGTCCTGTAGATAATGCTCGAATTCCTGCTCGGTGACTTGCTCACTGTTGCGGAAATAGGCCGACATGGATTGCAGCAAACTCCGCTGATAAGTCAGTTCGTTGTCAATCAGGGAATTCATCAGGCTTACATTGGCTTCAAACCGGGTCTGGTTAAGGGCATTATCCTTGTCACGGGCAATGGTCAGTATCACCAGCAACAACACAAATAACAGCATCACCGGCAAAGTGACAGTGAGAATGCGTGCCTGCCAGACAGCTCTGGGTTTGGCACACAAGGTCAGCACCACCGGGGTAAAAATCACAATACCCATCGCCGTGCCCATCCACCAGAGAAGGAAAGCATTTATCGTGCTGGAAGCGGCGAGGGTGCCGAACAGAAATTGCCCGCCAATAGTCAACAAAGCCGAAGGAAAAGGGGCAACAACAGCAGCCAACAAAAAGAACTTGATGATGTGCCGCTCTCTAACCAAAGATGACGGCCAGATGCCATAACGCAGTAAAAGCCAGCGAGCAAAGAAGGCCACCATCATTGACTGCGTGCCAAGCACCACGGCTATGCTGACAGCCTGGAGACTACCGATGCCAAATATATCCAGCCCGATCAGCAAGTCTCCCAGAAAAGCCCCCGGCAATAAGCGATAGCCCCAGATCAAAACTGCGGCAACAGCAATCCCTGCCGGCACCCATAGCGGCGTCGCCCCAACCGGTGGCAGTGACAGAAAACCGATCAGCTTGCCGCTGAGGTAATATGCCGCCGTCAGTAAAAGGTTGCTGATAATGACTTTCTTCAGATCCACATCAATCCCTGATTATTGCCATGTCCCCAGAGTGTAGCCCAGATTTAACATTTCAGGCAGTCGCTATACCGGAAATGGTCTCAAAATCAGCAAACGCAGCATCGGCGAGTGCAAGCAGAAGTGGTGCAGGAATGTACCGCTTACAAAGCTAAAAACATCATTTTGTTCTAAATAGTATTACGCAAACTCAAATCATCCGGATAGGGATGCAAATAAGCTTGTTGAGCAATATAAGGATCCGGGTGGTTATTGAAATGATGTTTCAGCAGCGTGACCGGTACGATAAGCGGTACCTGCGCAGTACGATATTGCTCGATAATCTGAGCCAACTCGGCTTTTTCCCGGCTGGATAAGACTTTTTTCAAATATCCCTGCAAATGCATCAAAACATTGGTATGGGTTTTACGTGAGGCCAAAGTCTTAAATACTGTCATCAGCGCAGCAAAATAACGTTCGCCCAAGTCATCCGGATCATGTTTGCCTGCTTCTGCCAGCAGTTGTCCGAGCTCCGTGTATCTGGAGGGTGAATGCGCCATCAGACAGTATTTGTAGCGGACATGAAAATTCAGAATACCCTGATAGGTCAGCCCCTCTTTTTTCAGCGCCTGCCAGTTGGCATAGGCAAACACGCGAGTAACAAAATTCTCCCGCAGCAATGGATCGCAGAGTCTGCCCGACTCTTCAACCGGTAATAGCGGATACGAATCAGTAAAGGCTTTTGCATACAAACCGCGTCCCGGCGCTTGGGCCGGATAGCCGTTGTCCTGATAGACCTTGACCCGGAACAAGCCGCAACTAGGTGAGTTTCTCATAAAGATATAGCCAGAAAGATCGTGGTGCTCCATGGCTTTGCGGCGACCGAAGTCAGACAAATCGCGGGTATATTCGATTTGCTCATCATGCACGGCCACGGCCCGGGGTTGCGCCACGTCACCGATCAGCCGAATCGGTTTACGCGGAATACTCATACCGATACCGACTTCGGGACATTCCGGCACAAAATCGAAATAACGTGACAGACTGTCCGTCGCCAGACGCAGATGTTTGTGCGTGCCATCATAACGGACTTCCTGCCCCAGTAGACAACTGCTGATTCCGACTTTAATTCGCATGGCATACCACTCAAAATAAGCTGGATAAATTATTCTGGATAATGACAGGATCTCAGGATCTATCGACGTTTCGTCTTCACCACTGCTGGCGGCTCATTGTGTCCGGCAAGACGTAAAGAGCATAATGTAGTTATTCTACATAAGTGATTAACAACAATGCTGGGCGCAAAAATAGTCCCGGCCTTGCGGATTGTGTTTGAAAAGTGCTGCTCTTCATTTGAAATCACCACAAAAACGTCCGGTACGTTTTTGAGCGTAACCCCGCAAGGGGCGGGATGCAAGGCTGTATCTCGCAAATCACATTCCTCGCGCCTTGCTGGACACTTTTCCAAAACACAACCAAAGCGAAGACGAAATATCAACAGACCGTGACATCGGGCAAACTTTAATAAGCAACTGTGTTCTATAAATTCATCATATGCAGAGGGAACCGATATGAATTATCTGATTACTGGCGGCACCGGTCTTATTGGCACAGCTATTTGCAGACAATTACTGGCCGCAGGCCACACTGTTATCGTACTCAGTCGCAACCGCAGTAAAGTACATCGGCAATGCGGTCCTGCCGCAATAGCGATAACTGATCTCAATGAAATTGGGGAACATGAACAGCTTGACGCCGTGATCAACCTGGCCGGGGCGCCGATAGCCGATGCCCGCTGGAGCGACCGGCGTAAAGCTGAGCTGGAACAAAGCCGTGTCAATTTAACGGAAAATATGGTCAACTGGCTCGGCTCGCGTACCGAAAAACCGCAATGTCTTATCAGTGGCTCGGCGGTAGGCTGGTATGGGAATCAGGGAGAGGCTGTGCTGACTGAAGACAGCGGCTTCAAAGATGAATATGCACACCAACTTTGTCAGCGCTGGGAACAGTCAGCTTTGGCAGCGAAAACCCTGGGCATTCGTGTCTGCATCGTACGTACCGGACTGGTTCTGGCTGCTGAAGGCGGTTTTCTGAAACGCATGCTGCTGCCATTCAAGCTGGGACTGGGCGGACGTATCAGTGCGGGCAATCAGTTCATACCCTGGATACATCTCACGGATATTGCCAATCTGTTTATTTTCCTGAGCAAACAGCCGGATGCTAAAGGTGTGTTTAACGGCACGGCACCTGCGCCGGTCACCAATGCTGAATTCACCCGCATACTCGCAGCCAGTCTGCACAGACCAGCTGTAATACCGGTGCCGGCCTGTATGTTGAAACTGCTGCTGGGAGAAATGTCTGAATTATTGCTGGGCAGCCAGCGCGCCGTCCCGCAAAAAGCACAGGCAAGCGGTTTTCAGTTCCAATATACTGATGTTTCGACTGCACTGCGTGATGTACTTCAATAACAAGAACGGAAATTCATGACAAAAAGAGCTGTATTACTTGCCAATCTCGGTTCTCCCGACCAACCCGAAACGCAACCGGTAAGACGTTACCTCAATCAATTTCTGATGGATCCGTATGTCGTTCAGCTGCCATGGCTACTGCGCAGACTGATCGTCAGCCTGTTTGTATTGCCAACACGCCCCAAAGCATCTGCACACGCCTACCGCAGCGTGTGGATGCCACAAGGTTCTCCCTTGATCGTATTATCGGAAAAGCTCAAATCCGCGCTGCAGCAGCGAATCGATCTGCCGCTGGAGATCGCCATGCGTTATGGCAGCCCCAGTATCGAACAGCAATTGTTAAAACTGGCCGCGGACAAAGACATTTCCGAAGTCTTATTTATTCCGCTCTACCCACATTTTGCTGACAGTACCGTCACCACATCGGTCGCAGAAGCCAAACGGGTAATCAAAAAACACAAACTGGATATACTGCTGCGTGTCGTCCAGCCGTTTTACGATAATCCGGATTATATTCAGGCTTTAGTGCGTAGCGCCCAACCCTACCTGGATCAGGATTACGACCATATCGTTTTTAGTTATCACGGTCTGCCCGAGTCGCATATCACCAAACTCGACAAAAGTCGCCAGCATTGCCTGAAACAGGAGCATTGTTGTCAGGTTGCTCACCCTGCTCACAAGACCTGTTACCGCCATCAGGTCATGCGTACCACCCAATGCTTTGCCATGCAGGCAGGGCTTGCCAGCAATCGTTACTCTGTCGCATTCCAGTCACGCCTGGGGCGGGCCAAATGGCTGGGACCCAATACTGAAGATAAACTGGCAGAATTGGCGGCTAACGGTGTCAGGAACGTTTTGGTGATTTGCCCGGCGTTTGTGACCGATTGTCTGGAAACGTTGGAAGAAATCGCCATACGTGGTGAAGCAGTGTTTCAAAAAGCCGGTGGCGATTCTTTGACACTGATACCTTGTATGAACGACCACCCGTCCTGGGTTGAGGTCCTGGCTGACTGGTGTCGGCAGTAGTTAAACCCGTCCAATCAATGGCTGACGGACAACCTGACTGGTATATTCGCCGCCGGGGCCGTAGGCACCGGTTTCAGGGTCGCGTCCGCGCAGGATACTCAGGGCTCTGACCAGATATTGACGATTCACATTCACAATACCACCGTTGATTTGATTATCGTCACGGCAACTGCGCGCCACCGTGCGTAACTTGCTCAGTAACGGGGTGAGTTTGTAGGCCTCGGCCTGAGGCAGATTGGCAATAAAGGCTTCCAGCCCAGACTTGCCGTTTGGGAATCCGGCGGATTTAAGCAATTGCTCCCGCTGGCGTCCAAGCTGTTCCAGCTGCACGATAAACGGTTGTTTCTGCTGGGTCAGCTGATGGATCAGGTTGAGATCTGCCGTTTTCAGCGCTTCGCGCTCTTGCTGCAGCAGTTGTGACAATTGCGAAGAAATGTTCAACTCCGCTTGCAGAATTGAACTCAGTTGTTGCATCGGGTTCATCGACATGAGGCATGTCCTTGTTAGAAATCACCCTCAAAATCAATCATTTTTCGTGCCAACTCCTGGCTATCAATTTGATATGAACCGTTTTCGATGGCTGCTTTTATTGCGTCAACCCGCGACTTGTCGACTTCCGGCAAGTCGGCTACTGTTTGCTGCAAAGCCTGCAACTGGGTGGCAGTATCGGTCAGACTGACCTTATCCGGCTCAGTATTAGGCGCCGCTGTTACCGGCTTTGCCTCTGCGGCGCGATTGCCGCGCTCGGCCACATTGCGCGGCGGATTTACGCCCGGCTGCAAAGGTGGTTTGATGTTATTAATTTCAGACATTGTGCCTGTCTCCAATCAGCTTGTGACCAGTGTATCGGTCAACTCGTAAAAAAGTTGAGTCTTTTCATCAATTTTTTCAGCCTGTATCACATAGTCACTCTGACAATTCCGCGGGCATAAACTATCCCTTCCACTACTCGTTGTGATGAGCTGTTTTTAACTTTGACCTTTTCGCCCATGCTGGCATCCTCCATCGCCGTACCATTCATACGTACTTCCATTGATCCCGCACTGGCGACCAGAATAATCTGTTCGCCGCGGCGCACAATTTTTTCACTTTTCAGGCTGCGCGGCGGCAATACCATGCCCATTGCCAACGGATATTTTAACTGCTGTCCCAGCACCTGCTCCGTTGTCTGCAGATATCCCTGCCGCAAATCACCGATATTCATCGGCTCTAGTTTGATATCCGTAGCGCCAAGCCGCTGGTTAGCCGCCAGTGGCCTCGCGGCAACGACCACATCACGCATCACTTTCACTTTGACCGGCACATACACCGTCCACTCAACAGGTGCATTACAACGCACCCCGATAGTCCGATTGCCCAGCGTGTTGGAGACCGAGCTGGAAAATGCCTGCAGCGGTGTTTCACAAGCTTGCAGCCGCAACCGGTTATCCAGCGGCTCAACGATAATCTGCGGATTATCATAGCTGGCCTGGGCATCATTGACGGCGTGAATATAGGCGGCCTGTTCAATCTGTGCCAAGGGTTGTAATGTCTCTGCCTGCACGGCATGTGTCAAAAATACGGCACAGACCAGACAGAATAAAGAGCGAATTGTCATGGCTACTGACCTCTGCGGCGTTATTCATAATAAGATTCAGCTTAAGCTTTGCAAAGTCCATGCCCATTAACTTGGAGAAATATTTTAAGTAATGAGCCTTTATGCCGATAGCCAGAACGAATATTTACAGGAGTAATTATGAGCAGCAGTATTATTGATGGCGTCGACCAACGCACCCAACTCGCCGGTAATAACCGGCTGGAATTATTGTTATTCCGACTCGGTGGTCAACAGCTATATGGCATTAACGTTTTCAAAGTACGTGAAGCGATTCCCTGTCCCGCTTTAACCCAGATGCCACATGCTCATCCCGTGATTCGCGGTGTTGCCTCGGTGCGGGGTCAGGCTGTCAGTTTCTTTGACTTATCCAAAGGCATAGGCCGACGCGGTGTCGACAACACAGAGAACAGTTTTGTAATTTTGACCGAATATAACCGCTCGGTTCAGGGCTTTCTGGTCAGCGGCGTGGATCGCATTATCAATATCAGCTGGTCGGAAGTCTTGCCGCCGCCGCCCGCTTCCGGCACCCGCAATTATATGACCGCCATTACCAAAGTCGATGATCAGATCGTGCAGATTATTGACGTGGAACAGGTACTGGCTGAGGTATTGGGGATCAGCAGTGAAGTATCCTCCGAACTTGTGAGTGACTTCAGTGACCAGAACCAGGAACGGAGAAAACATATTCTGGTTGCCGATGATTCCAACGTGGCGCGCAATCAAATCAAACGTACTCTGGAGCAAATCGGCCTGGAGACAACGGTGACGCGCGACGGTAAAGAAGCCCTGCAGCAACTCAAAACCTGGGCGGCTGAAGGCATTGACGTGGCTGAGCATGTAGCCTTACTGATTTCAGATATTGAAATGCCGGAAATGGACGGTTATACACTGACCGCCGAGATCCGCAAGGATCCTCAACTCAAACACTTGCGGGTTTTACTTCATACCTCCATGAGCGGCACATTTAACTCAAGCCTGGTCGAAAAAGTCGGGGCCGACAGATTTCTGCCCAAGTTTTCTGCTGATGAACTGGCCACCGAAGTGCAGGCGATGATCGCAGACTGACGCCCCTGTTTTACGGAATCAAAAAAGGCTCCCGAGGGAGCCTTTTTTATTAGCGTGGACCGAAGCCGGTCATATCAGGCGGCATCGGAATCACATTTGAACGTTCCGTCACCATATCGGCGCGCGCCCGCATCAGGTTGGTGCCGACAAAACCGCTGACCCGGTAAACCCAGGGCTGCAGCTTCTCATTGAGTTTTGCCACCTCTGCCCGTACCTGTTCCGCAGTTTTCAGCACCTCCAGTTTCTGAATGTCTTCTGGTGCTTGTTTGACCGCTGAGGCATCATATTCTGCAGAGAAAGTCGCATAATAGAAACCGTCGTTGAATGAAGTTTCAGCCGTCACCACCAAGCCGTCAAAAGTAAAGAATCTGGCCGTCACCACTTCAGCGTCACCACGGGAGAATTCAGCTACCGGTTGGACCTCCTCCATGCGTAATTGATGTAAAGCACCGGCGATGTCATAACCAAGCTGCTCGTATTTGAATACCGTTCTATCACGGCTTTCCGGTGTACCAAATTTGTCTTTCTCACCCAAATTAACCAGCACCGCCTTGTCGCCAGCAGGCTGAATAATTTCTACCCGGGCAATGCGTTCGCGTGCCAGGTTGATGACTTCCCCCTGAATCCAGTTGAGCATCACCGGGCTGATTTGCAAATAGCCTTCTGCCAGCCAGGCACGCTCTTCTCCTGTGCGTCGTACGTAAAATTGTTTGGGGCCGGTCAGAGAAGTCACTTCACGCTGATTACCCACAATCAGTCCAGCCACCTCTTCATTGTCATCCAGCAAGGTCACTTGCAGTGATTCACCACCCGGCACTTCCGGTTCGGCTCCTTCAACTCCCAGCACAACATGCTCATCAGGATTAGCGGTTTTACGTTCCAGGATTTTCGCTTCTGACATATCAATCAGCATGCGTTTGACGTCATCAAAGTTAGCCGGGTAATTGTAGTATTCGCGAATAAACCAGTCTTCACCTTCACGGTATAACGTGAATTCATCTTCACTGCTGTTGAACTTGATATTATCTACCTGGCTCAGTTGTTCATATAAATCCGGGAACAACAGGGTAAAGTCATCTGTACTGTCTTCAGCACGGTAGATACTTACCAGTGCCAGCAGTACCATCACCACCGTGATAATGAACAAAATAGTCAGACTGTTTAGTTTTTTTGTCATCTTTTACAACCTTAATTGTCGGGTCACGCGGTTCGTATTTCCGTTTACTGCTGTGAGCGTGCCTTGTTACGCTTACGGATCCGCATCCAGCCGGTGAACACGGCCAGCATCGCAACCAGAATCGGCACCAGACCAATATTGAAGAATTTCAGCCGGGTATCAAGCTGATCAATATCCTTACGAAGATTGGACTGAACCTCGCGCAGTTGCTGCTCGGTTTTGTTAGCCGTCAACCGGAACTGCGCAATTTCTTTTTGCTGTTCGGCTGTCAGGATCTGTTCACCGCTGCCGCTGCGCTCTACTTGCATGCGCGCAATGCGCTGCTGGGTTTCTTTCAGTTTTTTCTGCAATTCACGTTCTTTGGTGCGATAGCGTTTTTCCGCTTCACGTTGCAATGCAATCACCCGATGGAACGGTCTGGAGAAGCCGGCACGGGAACGAACACTGATCAGACCTTCACTGCCTGTCATGTCCTCTACCGAATTGATCAGAAAATCAATATTATTCGATGTGCTGAATGCCAGCTGTTGACCATAAAAATCCTGAGTCTGAACCCAAAAACGATCATCCAGCATATCGACATCGGCAACCGCAATCACATCGATCGGCTGTTTTGCAGTATCGATATGGCCCGGCATTTTCACCTGCTCGCCGCTTTGGTTTTTAGCACCGTCAGGGAAAGCCGTTGTGACCTCACCCTCAACACGAACTGCCATCGGATAACTGATCGTACCGGCTGCATATTTGGTCAGCAGGGCCACTGGATCATTACGGAATTGCACAACCCGTTTGTCCACCAGCATCGATTCATTGCTGGATGACAATAACGGTGTGACGGTAGTTGTGGCATTATCCAGCGTAATAAAACGCCCGGGTGTCGCCAGATTGATTTTGCGCAGAGCAGCGGTAATACGCTGTTCACGGTTGAGATTATCCTCATCCAGCCCCTGCCACAAAACATAATCGATAGGCTGATGATTGGTGCGGGCACCAAAGTCGACTTTAGTCGCCGTTTTGCGATCAGCCACTACGTCAGCACCGGCACGCTCAATACCCCAGGCCGTAAACAATTTATCCATATTGGAGCTGCGTGATGCCATCATCGCCGCCATCGGATTATCCGGATCTTTTTCCGGAATATCCGCTTCAGCATAGGGATCAACAAAAGTCACCAGCTTGCCACCATTGAGCACGTACTGATCGATGGCATACATCGCCATGTCAGTAAATTCTTTCGGATGCACCACGATCAGCACATCGATGCTGGAGGGAATACGGCGAACATCTTTTGGCAATACAGTGACATCAAACATCTGGCGCAACTCGGCCATCATCGCCCAGGGTTTGGCGCCATCGGGGGAGGCCACTTCACCTTTGAGCGGATCGTATTGCTCACCGTCAATCGGCAAAGCACTCATCACGGCCACTGTTTTCCGGTCACGGTTAGACAGCTTGTAAATCAGCTTGGTCAGATCATATTCCAGCGTATCTTCCTTTTCCGGTTGGAAAAACGGAATGGTTTCCACCCCATCCAGCAGGTTGGTACCTGCCAGACCGAAAAACATCGGATCCGCTTCGCCCTCAATAGGTACTGATTGCAAACCATATTGTTTGGCACGTTGTTCGTTATCGGAAAACGGTTGCGGATTCATCACAAACAGACGAATCATGCCGTTGGAAGCACGCTGGTATTCCTGCAACAATTCCTGAACCCGTTGTGCATAGGCCTTCAGACTCGGTAAAGCCTGCGCTACCTGATCCGAATAGTAAAAACGTAAGGTCACGGGATCCTGCATCGACTCCAATACATTGATAGAGCCGTCAGACAGGGTATAAAGCGAATCTTCGGTTAAATCCACCCGGGCAGATTTAAGATTGCCATTGACCACAATATTAAAAGCAACAAACAGAATCACTGCCAGAATCAGACCTGCTGTCGATAGTAGTTGTTTATTCATCGTCGCCATTTTCTCCTAGTCGGCCTTGCGGGCATTGACGATCAGCGCATTGGCAAACAGCCAGATGGCGATCAGTGAGATGAAATACATCATGTCACGCAAATCAATGACCCCTTTGGTAATCGCATCAAAATGTGTCAGGAAGCTGAACGAACTGACCGTTTCAACCAGTGTTTGCGGTGCCCAGCCACTGAAAAAGTCGATAACGATGCCATAACCGCTAAGGACAAATACCAGACTGATAATCAGACTTAAGACAAAGGCGATCACCTGATTTTTGGTAATGGCAGAGATGCATGAGCCAATCGCCAGAAAGCCACCGGCCATCAGCAGACTACCGAGGAAACTGGTTATGATCACACCGTTATCAGGATTGCCCAGATAATTCACCGTGATCCATAGCGGGAAGTTGAGCATTAAAGCCAGGCCGGTAAAAGCCCAGGCTGCGAGAAACTTGCCCAGCACCGCTTCAAATACCGACACCGGCAAGGTCATCAGCAACTCAATCGAGCCGCTTTTACGCTCCTCAGCCCACAGCCGCATCGAAATGGCCGGTATCAGCAAGATATACAGCCACGGGTGCAGAGAAAAGAAAGGATACAAATCGGCTTCGCCACGCTCGAAAAAGTGGCCCACATAAAACGTGGAAAAGCCGGTCAACAACAAAAAAATGATGATAAATACGTAAGCCACCGGCGTCACAAAATAGCCACTGAACTCACGTCTCATAATGAACCAGATATTTTGCATATTCATCAGTTGCTTGTACCTGTAGTTGGCGTTGTGATGGTGCGGAAGACTTCATCCAGACGACCGCTCTCAGCATGCAGGGCATCAATATCCCAACCGTTTGCACGAATTTTTTCCGATAATTCAGCCGTGATCTGACGGCCGTTTTGCGGATAAACCCGGAAGCCGGCATTACCGTTGAGTTGTTCAACTTCTGCAACAAACTCCAGCGAAATGAGGAAACTCTGGAAAGCCTGCTGTTCGATATTGGCAACGTTGACGCAGACCGCATTGTAATAACGTGATTTCGACTCCAGCTCCTGCGGCGTGCCATCGAAACGGATTTTGCCGTTGGCAATCACCACATTGCGGTTACACAGGGCATGCACTTCTTCAAGAATATGGGTGGAGATAATAATGGCCTTGTCTTCTGCCATTTCGTTGATCAGGGTGCGGACTTCATGTTTCTGGTTCGGATCCAGGCCATCGGTAGGCTCATCCAGAATCAACACCGGCGGATTATGCAAAATCGCCTGCGCCAGACCTACCCGGCGTTTGTAGCCTTTAGATAAGGTTTCAATAGGCTGAAACATCACATTAAGAATACGGGCTCTTTCCGCAGCCGATTCCACCGCCCGTTTTTTATCGGCCCCGCTCAAGCCGCGGATATCCGCGATAAATTTAAGAAAACTGTCCGGGGTCATATCCGCATAAGCCGGCGCCCCTTCAGGCAGATAACCCAGATGCGCTTTCACCGCTATCGGATCCCGCAGCACATCATAGCCACATACCCGCACCGTGCCTCTGGTTGGTGTTAAAAACCCGGTAATCATTTTCATAGTGGTCGATTTGCCGGCACCGTTCGGGCCCAGAAAACCCAGCACTTCGCCTTTAGCCACTGAAAATGACACGCCGTCAACGGCTTTTATCGCGCCAAAATGTTTGGCCAGATCATCGATCTCGATTCTTAATGTCATACCTAAAGCGTCCCCCGCTTCTAAAACATTTTTGCAAACGCGTCATTCTCCTTAGATAGGCAAGCTTAAGTCAAGTTTGAATTCCGACCGCATGACGTGTCCCCATTGTTGTTTTAACTGTGCTTAGCGCATAAGCTGTTCTCCATTCCCTCATTTATGAGATTGATATGGCCTTAAAACCTTTTTTCCAAAAAATTCGCAACCTCGGCTGGGCGGTCAGTGACGATATGGCAGACACCGCGACCCGCAGCCGCATTATCAAAATCCTCAGCGTCGGTGCCGGGGTTGTTGTGGTGTTAATGGTTCTGCTGATGCTGTGGTGGAACGTAACCCCGGCCCGGTTTGATCCGGTGGTTAATGCCCAGGACATGGCCGCTGATCATCAACAGCAAACCGTGACGGGGTACACCTCAACCGCCGCCCTGATAACACTCGCACAAACGCTGCTTGATAAATCCGGCGGTTACCTCAGCAATGATGTGATGCCGCCGTCCGTGTGGATGGACAATATTCCTAACTGGGAGTTCGGCGTTTTGGTGCAGATTCGGGACTTCTCCCGGGCATTGCGCAACGATATCAGCCGTTCGCAATCGCAGTCTCGGGAAGATCCTGATCTGGCCATTGCCGAACCCCAATTCAATTTCAATTCAGAGTCCTGGTTATTCCCTCCCTCTGAACGCGAATACCGCAAGGGAATAAAAGCCTTGCAGTCTTATCTCAACCGTCTCAGCCTTCAGGGCGATGAAGCCCAGTTTTATGCCCGCGCCGATAACCTGGCTGACTGGCTGGCTATTGTCGAAAAACGGCTGGGCAGCCTGTCACAGCGGTTAAGCGCCAGTGTCGGTCAGATTCGCATTAATACTGATCTCGCAGGCGATCCTGATGCACATCAATCGACCCCGACAGCTTCTGAAGTCATTACTCAAACGCCATGGAATGAAATAGATGATGTGTTTTTTGAAGCCCGCGGTACAACCTGGGCTTTGATTCATTTACTCAAAGCCGCAGAACATGATTTTGAAGATATTCTTAAGAAGAAAAATGCTTTAATCAGTCTGCGCCAGATTATTCGCGAACTGGAGGCGACGCAGAAAACCGTCTGGAGCCCGGTGATCCTTAATGGCAGCGGTTTTGGTTTGTTTGCTAATCACTCGCTGGTGATGGGCTCCTATATTTCCCGGGCTCATGCTGCCACCATTGATTTACGCACTCTGCTCAGCCAGGGTTAGTGGCATCTGCCAGTCAGGCTATGGCATATCCCATATGGCTGACAGCAAATCACATATTTATGCAATGGTTATTTTGATTACACTTTATGCTAACCGGACAAGGTTAGCTGCCGGTATCAAACTGATAACCATGACAACATAAATAGAATGATGGAGGAACAAGCAGATGTCACCATTTAAAACGCTTAATTTAAGCATTTTAATCCTTACAACAATGCTGGCCGCCCCGTTGACAATGCAGGCAGCAGAGAGCTATCAAGTCAGCAACGGCAATGAACTGGATGCTGAAACCTATCAGGGTTTCAAACTATATAGAAACTGGTGTGCCCGCTGTCACGGCACTTACGGCCAGGGTATGGTCGGACCTAACCTGGCTGAAAGCCTGACTATCATCAGCAAAGATGAATTTTTTACGACTGTGGCTGACGGCAAAACCGGCACCATAGGCAGCATGCCGGCCTGGTCATCTAATCCGCAGGTTATGAACGGTGGTCGTGAACAGCTTTACCGCTATCTTAAAGCCCGTTCCGATGGTGCCATCGGTGAAGTCAAACCGAAAAAAGCCAAATAAAAACAAGGCGGGTTGCGTTATGGCAACCCGCTTATTCAATTATTCGGCTATTAAGGCATCAGGATAAAACAATTGTTGTCCGCCTTTCTGGAAGCCTTTGATAATCGCTTGCCCCTCTTCACCTGTGACAAATTCAATATATTTTTTTGCCAGATCATATTTGATATGGCCGTGTTTTTCAGGGTTCACCGCCATCACATGATAAGGATTGAACAAGGCCTCATCACCTTCGAAAATGACTTTCAAGCTCATCTTGTCTGCATAGGCAATCTGGGTGCCACGATCAGTCAATGCATAGGCCTGTTTTTCATCGGCAATTTTCAATACTGCGCCCATGCCCTGACCCGCTGCGATATACCATTTCCCTTCAGGGCTGATCGCTGCCGCCTGCCACAACGCTTTTTCCTTCTTATGGGTACCGGAATCATCGCCGCGTGAGACAAAGCTAGCCTCGGCCTTGGCAATACGCTGCAATGCTTCCACCGCACTATTTGCTTCAGCAATAACAGCTGGATCCGATTCAGGCCCCACGATCACAAAGTCATTATGCATCACAGCTTTGCGATCGATAAAATCGCCTGACTCGACATACTTAAGTTCAGCGGCCGGTGCATGGACAAACACTACATCGACATCGCCATTGCTGCCAATCTTCAACGCCTTGCCGGTCCCCACCGCGATCACATCAACCTTGGCATCATATTTTTTTTCAAATACCGGGTGTAATACCGCCAGCAGTCCTGAATTATCAGTACTGGTTGTTGTAGAAAGCTTCAGATGCTCCACGGCAAAGGCCGTGGAATTGAGCATAATAAATAAGAAAAACGCCAATATTCTATTTAGTCTCATTACTTTATTCCTTTTGGAAATAATTTAGCGAAATACTCTGGAATTTGATTACCTTGGGAATTTGATAATTAGAAAGCCCATTGGCTACGCAGCTGAAATACTGTCGGTTCTTCGTTATCATGCGTGCCGCCATCAACTTCCAGCACATCGACGTAGTTAGCCGAGAAGCGCAAAGTCGGGGTCGGATACCAGTTCACCCCCAAGGTGACCGCATCGGCTTCACCGCCATCAATATCAGCATCGGTCAAGTCCAGCGTGCTGTATCGCAAAGCCAGCTCCCATGCACCGATACCACCTTCACCGGCATTAGCTTTTGGTGTAATGCCGCCAAAGGCGCCGTTTTTATAGTTGCGTGACTCACCAGTCAGGAAATAACCGGTTTGTACATACCAGCCGTCAAAATCCAGATCAGAGCCACTGTTACGGTTAACCGAGGTGGTGATATATTCCGCCTGCGCTGAGAAAGGCCCTTGCACAGTCGCTATTTCGGCGCCGACTTTGTAAAAATCTTTCACCGCGTCGATAGTGCCGGTATCAACAATATTGATTCCACCGATATGCGTTTCCGGCTGTTGGCGGAACGATGTGGTACCCGCACCGCCGGTATCGCGATAATTCAAACCCAGGCCGACGTGCAGCACGCTGTTTTTTTCATTAACAGGCGCCCAGGTAGCACGGGTACCGGCACCCCAGCCTTCATCCTCATCATGACTACTGCCATTGGTAGCGGTTAATGAATCACCAAATAGGCCAGCCGCCAGCGACCAGTGTTGCTGTTTGGTTGACGCCATCACGCCAATATGACGACCTGCCGCAAAGGCTGAGGGAAGCGCACGCTCATTAAAGGATACAAACTTGGAACTGGTCTGCTCCTGCAGGCTGAACGGATCCTTGAAGTTACCGGCCTTGATTTGCAGATTGTCAAAACCATTGTAGGCCACATAGGCATCAGCAATGCCCTTGCCATTGGCTCCGGTGCTGGCAAAATCATATTGCAGTTTAAAACCCCAGTCCCGATACATGGTGCCTTCAACATAGAGTCTGGCGCGGCGGATTTCAGTACCGTCACCGATGTCAGGATCGCCGCCATAAGTCGCCGCATCAGCCTGCAGCCGGCCACCGATTTTGGTGGAGAAATTACCGTCGCGCGTTTTAACAGTAACCCCACCTTTCACCGCCACTTCGACATCGGAAGGTTTGGTCGCTTCGGCCAGTTTCTTGTCGACCTCAGCTTTTTCCTCGGCAGCCTGACTTTGATTCTGTTCAAGCTCTGCCTTCAAACGCCCATATTGCTCATCGCTGACCATACCGTTTTCGTGGAGCATATTGATCAAAGTTTCTATTTCGGAACCGGCATAAACCGGTGTACTTAAAGCAGCCGCCACACTAGCGGCCAATAACGTTGTTTTTATTTTCATAGGTCATTCCTTGAAAGGGTTAAAATCGTTAATTTGAGATATATGTTATTACTTACATATATTTCAAATAACATGTACAGTTTAATAGGGATTAGATTACTAAAAAATATGTACATTGATTCATATTATGGATATTAAAATAAAATTCCACTGGCAACTTAACCAGGACGGCGAAACTCACAACATCGACACGGTGTTATTTCAAATGCTGGAAGCCGTGCAAACGGAAGGCTCATTAAAAAAAGCCACGGACCGGGTTCGTGTCTCCTATCGGTTTGCCTGGGGACTGCTGGGTAAATGGGAATCCATACTTGGGCAACCACTGGTGATTCTGGAGCGTGGGCGAGGCGCCAGGCTGTCAGCCGCAGGTGAAAAATTGATGCATGCCCACCGTCATCTGTCCGCTTCGTTTTCACCCGAGCTGGACAATTTTGCCACCCAGTTCAAACGCGAGTTCGAAACCGTGTTGGAACATAGTGACGGCGATAGATTTAATATTTTTGCCAGCCATGGTCTTGCTGTCGGCGCGCTAAGGGATCTGATCAATCAACAATCCGGTTTCAAACTCGATCTGCATTTTCATGGCAGTCTGGAAAGCCTGCGTGCTTTACGAAACGGTGAATGTCATATTGCCGGTTTTCATATCCCGGTCGGTGATTTGGGTCATCAGCTATCACCCAACTATCTCAAAATCCTCAGTCCCGACAGCCACCAGCTTATTTACGTAGTCAAACGTAATCAGGGGCTGATGGTGGCTAAAGATAATCCGAAACAAATTGACGAGCTCCATGCTCTGACTCGCGATGATGTGACGTTTATCAACCGGCAAGCTGACTCGGGTACGCGCCTGCTGCTTGATCAATTGCTGGATAAAAATCAGATCGCGGTCAACCGGATCAAAGGCTATTCACACGAAGAGTTTACTCATATGGCCGTTGCGGCTATGGTGGCCAGTGGCGCCGCTGATGCCGGATTTGGTATCGCACCGATAGCGGACAAGTTCAACCTGGAGTTTATTCCGTTGGTTTGGGAGCACTACTGCCTTGCGCTACCACGCGATCTGGCAGAGGATGAACGCGTTGCCGAGATTATATCTTTACTGCAAAGTGACGCATTCCAACAGAAGCTGGCCTGTTTGTCAGGTTATGACTTTTCCCGCTCCGGCGAACTGGTCAGCTTCAAGGAAATATTCGCTTAAGAACGCTGCCAGTGACCGGATTTACCACCGGCTTTTTCCAGCAGTTGAATATCGGTCATCACCATGCCGCGATCAACTGCCTTGCACATATCGTAAATCGTTAATAAGGCTACCTGCACCGCAGTCAAGGCTTCCATTTCCACACCGGTCTGGCCGCTGGTACCGACCTCGGTACGGCAATGCACCGCTGCAGTTGCTTTATCAAGCTCAAATTCGACAGACACTTTGGTCAAAGCCAGCGGATGACAAAGAGGAATCAAATCAGCAGTCCGTTTTGCCGCCATAATACCGGCAATCCGGGCAATGCCGAGTACATCACCTTTTTTGTGTCCGCCCTGTTCGATTAAGGCAAAGGTTTCCGGCAACATCTTAATCGTCCCGGCCGCCACTGCGACCCTGTCGGTCACCGCTTTAGTACCGACATCGACCATATGTGCTTCACCCGCTTGATTAAAATGAGTCAATTCAGACATCGTAAATGTTATCCTTTAATTTTTAATTGCTAAAACGATCAACCAGATGAGTATTCAAGTCAAATTTTTTGCCAGCCTGCGCGAGAAAATCGGTAAGGAACATGTGGCGGTGGCGCAGGCAGCCAATGCTGCCGAAGCATGGGAACTGGCAACCAATAACGCACCCAAACCGGATAATGTGCTGGTTGCCATTAATCTGGAATATGCCCATTTCGACACGCCGGTCCATGATGGTGATGAAGTCGCTTTTTTCCCGCCGGTAACCGGAGGTTGACATGAGCAGTTGGGTGTCGGAGCAACCGTTTGATCCTTGGCAAACCATTAGCCAGCAACAGTCTGCAAACGAACTGTCGGGGCAGTTTGGTGCTATCGCCAGCTTTATCGGCACCATGCGCGATTTCAGCACCCGCCAGGATCTGAGCAAAATGAAGCTGGAGCATTATCCGCAAATGACGGCACGTTACCTGGACAAGCTGGAGCAGCAGGCCAGAGCGCAATGGCCGTTGCTGGATTGCCTGATCGTACACCGGGTCGGTGATATTTATCCCGGCGATCCTATTGTGCTTATTAGCTGCTGGTCGGCTCACCGCCGTGCCGCCCTGGATGCCTGTAACTGGCTGATAGAAGAACTTAAATATCATGCTCCGTTCTGGAAGCAGGAATTCGGTCCGGATGGTGCCCGCTGGGTGGAGGAAAACACCGACGGGCACAGTAAAGAAACATCATCATGATCACTGCCTTGTATACCAGCCTCTGTGCATTGCTTATCGTCAAACTGTCTTCGAATGTCATTACCCTGCGCAGACAATTGCATGTAGGGCTCGGCGATGGCGGTCAGCCAGCATTACAGGCCGCTATCCGTAGTCAGGGCAATGCCACCGAATATATCCCGATCAGTTTGATTCTGATGATCTTGCTGGAATGGGCCGGCGGTCCCTGGTGGCTGATTCATCTTGCCGGCATCACCTTAATCAGCAGCCGTCTGCTCCATGCTTCAGCACTTAAAAACAGTAATGTCAGACGCCGCGTGCTGGGTATGAGAATCACTTTTTACCTGATCATCGCTTTGGCCGCTTTGAATATCTTCTATCTGATAATCGGCTATTTCTCCGGCTGAGCAAAAGCCTGGCTGGTTCAGTTATGCTAGTGCCACGAGCCATTGCTGTGCCAGCGGGGATGGCGGCGCACGGCCGGCTTATCAAACAACGGCGTCGTATTCAGCGGCAGTTCTTCCAGCAAGGAGCGGTCAAAATCCGCCAGATGCGGTTTGAGTGCCATCAGGCGGGCAATGCGCTCGTCGTTCTCCGGATGCGTACGCAGCAGTGAAGGGTCGGGTATGCGCCGTCCCGGCATAAAAATACGTTCCAGCCAGCCGCCCTGAATTTGTTCGATCTTGGCCAGTGCAGAGGCCAGACCATCGGGGTCTCCTGTCAGGCGAACGGCATTCAAGTCAGCATCAAATTCACGGGTGCGTGATAAAGCCAGCTGCGCCATAGCACTAATCGTCGGCGCGAAAATAAGCAATGCAATGGCAAACCAATTTATGGTTTGTTCGGCAAATACAATAAGGGGCAGATTCAGTAACAACAGGGCTTGCCCTACCAGAGACAATAAACGGGTAGTCCGGCTGAACAAATCCGCCAGCCCCATGACCTGCAGATCGTTGTTCCGAATATGGCTGAGTTCGTGTGCAAGTACACCGGCCACTTCTCGCAAGGTCAATTGTCTTAACAGGCCGTCAGTGACCGCAATCACCGACTCCCTGGGAGAACCGACAGCGAAGGCATTGAGCATGCGGCTCGGCACATAGTAAAGATCCGGCCGTTGCGGCAGTTCTGCACGCTCGGCAAGTTGCGACACCACCTCGTCGAGCATCGGTGCCTGATGCGGCCTAATTGGTATGGCATCATACATCCGTATCACCATCCAGGGTGAGATGGACTGATTGAACAAAGTGCCCATAATACCGACCATCAACAGAATCAGGATGCCGGGCGGCCCCCACAGCAGCCAGCCCAATAAGGCAAGAAACCCTTCCATCACCGCCAGCAACATCAACGACTGTACACGATTACGCCAGGCATGCTGCAGCCAGACATTTGAATCGATATTCTGTTTTATCGCCATGCTAGACCACCCTCTGTCAACGCCACTGCATAGACCGCTGCGCCGGGTTTTCATTATTGTTTTTTGCTCAAGACCAGACAGCCTTTCATACATTTTTGAAATATTTTGTACTACTTCGTTCCTTCACCTCATGGACATATTTCTGGCTTTTGACATCATCAGTGAACGAATCAAAACGCCATAAAATCTTTGACCCCCACCAGCATCATATTGACCGCCACCAGATTGAGCAGCAGCCCCATCAGTTTTTCCACAGCTCGAATACCTCGTACCCCCAGCCAGCCACTTATCCGCCGTCCCAGCAGTAAAACGATGCACGTTGCCAGAATGACCAGAAACAAGGCGGCCAGCAACTGCTCAACGCTGGTTTGTTGCTGTGAACGCAGGATCATCACTGCGGTAATGGCCGACGGTCCCGCCAGCGAAGGCACAGCAATAGGAAACAGAAAAGGATCATCCCGATAATCACTATCGAAGATTTCCTTCGCAGAGTGAAAGATCATTTTCAAGGAGATCAAAAAAAGGATAACACCGCCGGCGACCATTAAGGAGGCCTGTTCGATACTCAGATAGCCCAGAACCTGATCGCCTGCCAGCGTAAATACCGTCAGCACGACAAATGCCAGTAGCGTTTCACGCACGATGGTGCGCCGGTAGCGCGCTGGCGGCGAATCGCCAATCACCGCCAGCACAAAAGGCAGATTACCGAATGGATCGATAACCAGAAACAGCAATAGAGCGCTTTCGATCATGCTGCTCTCCCTGATTCACAGACTCATAAACATCAGTCTGCGCTTGTCAGCCTGACTCAGTCCAGCCCCAGCGACTCCCAGATTGTGTCAACTCTTGCTACCACATCCGGATCACGTTCAATCGGTCGACCCCATTCACGATCGGTTTCACCGGGCAGTTTATTAGTCGCATCCATACCCATTTTGGAACCCAGCCCCGACACCGGTGAGGCAAAATCCAGATAATCAATTGGCGTATTTTCCACCAGCGTGGTATCACGAATGGGATCCATACGCGTCGTAATAGCCCAAATCACATCCTGCCAATCACGCACGTTCACATCATCATCGACGACGATCACGAATTTTGTATACATAAACTGCCGTAAAAACGACCACACTCCCATCATCACCCGTTTGGCATGACCGGGATATTGTTTCTTCATGCTCACCACTGCCATGCGATAGGAACAGCCTTCCGGCGGCAGATAGAAATCGACAATTTCCGGAAACTGCTTTTGCAGGATCGGCACAAACACTTCGTTTAACGCCACCCCGAGAATCGCCGGTTCATCAGGCGGACGGCCGGTATAAGTACTGTGATAAATCGGATTTTTACGCTGGGTGATACGTTCAATGGTAAACACCGGAAAGCTATCGACTTCGTTGTAATAACCGGTGTGATCGCCATACGGCCCTTCCGGTGCCATATCATCAGGATAGATAAAACCTTCCAAGATAATCTCGGCATTGGCCGGTACCTGCAAATCATTGCCTATACATTTGACCAACTCGGTCTTACTGCCACGCAACAAACCGGCAAAGGCATATTCAGACAAGCTATCCGGCACAGGTGTAACCGCCCCCAGAATAGTCGCCGGATCGCAGCCCAACACCACACTGACCGGAAACGGCTCGCCCGGATGTTCCTGCTGCCACTCCTTAAAATCCAGCGCCCCGCCACGATGCGATAACCAACGCATAATCACCCGGTTCTTGCCAATCACCTGCTGCCGGTAAATACCCAGATTCTGACGTTCCTTATGCGGTCCTTTGGTGACCACTAAACCCCAGGTAATCAGCGGTGCCGCATCTTCCGGCCAGCATAACTGAATCGGGTAGTTGCCCAAATCAATCTCATCACCTTCCAACACTTCTTGCTGGCAGGCAGCAAATTTCACCACCTTGGGCCCCATATTCAAAACTTGTTTGAACACCGGCAACTTATCCCAGGCATCTTTCATGCCCTTGGGTGGTTCGGGTTCTTTCAAAAAGGCCAGCAATTTACCCACTTCACGCAGGGCATCAACACTCTCTTCGCCCATGCCCATCGCCACCCGTTTGGGTGTACCGAACAGGTTCACCAATACCGGTATTTCACTGCCTTTCGGATTTTCAAATAACAATGCAGGACCACCAGCACGTAACACACGGTCAGCAATTTCGGTCATTTCCAGAGCCGGATCGACTTCGGTCGTTATGCGTTTTAATTCGCCCTGTTTTTCGAGTCCGTCGATAAAGTCACGTAAATCAGTGTATTTCATTAATCTGCTTTGTTCTTATTGGGTGGAGGTAGCTTATCAGTTTCACAGCCAGTTTGAGAAAGTGAAGTCGTCTGAAAGCATCAGGCTCAACCGATCGCTCGTTGCCAGTCGATATAAAAATATGAAATAGTTAGACTCCTTAGGATGAAACCAATCAAGCTTGGTTCCATGATTTACTCAATCTTTATCGTATTTAAATCAGGGAACAGAATGATCGAGAAGGTTATCTGGAAATCATCCGTACAATTCGTCCTAAAATAGCAGATAAAATATAATGCGCGGGTTGGGTTGAGGCACAAAACCCAACATTTTCATTACCCTAGATACGAGCATTCCTCAATTACGCATTGGATGAAACAGGAATGCTTCAGCACCTAATCTTGCAATGAAATTCCTCACAAAAATATATTTAAAGCCTTGAAGGTTCCCAAAAAGTGAACGATGGTGATTGTTATGAGCCAATTAAGCGCAGCCCTTTTTACAGAAACCCAGCAACGGGTGCTGAGCTTGTTATATGGGCAACCTCAGAAAAGTTTTTATACCAAGGAAATATTGCGTTTGACGGGTATGGGTGTAGGTACCATCAAACGTGAGCTGGATCGCATGCATAAAGCGGGCATTTTGACTTTGCAAAAGGTGGGAAATCAACATCACTATCAAGCCAATCCACAGTGCCCGATTTATCACGAGTTGATTGGTATCGTTAAAAAGACGATTGGCTTGGTTCGATTAAATGGAACACTTCCCTTTTAGCCCAACAAGACTAATACCTACTTCACACAAACAAGACGTAGTCAACGATAGGATATAAATCAGTTTTGGGAGGTATCATCACATCTATGTCTTGTTCTAAGCTTTTTTGGTTATTCTGCTTGTGTGCTTTAACGGCATGCAGCACTACGCCTACACAACCAATAAAAACGGCAGCACGCACTGATTCCGTTACCAGCCAAGTATTGGATAACGCTTATTCATGGTTAGGCACACCGTACCAATATGGCGGCACAACTAAAGCGGGAATAGACTGTTCAGGTCTGGTCCATGAGGTGTATTCGCAAGTGAAAATTGCACTGCCTCGCACGGCGCAGCAACAATCCAGATTAGGCAATACGATAACCAAAAATAAAGCCATGTCAGGAGATTTAATCTTTTTCCGAACCTCTGACCGTAAGATTTATCACGTTGGCATTATCAACAAAGTTCAAGGTAATAAACTTAGCTTCATCCACTCATCAGAATCTAAAGGCGTCATTATCAGCTCTTCAGACAACGTTTATTGGAAGCCGCGCATCGTGAAAGTGGTAAGGGTAATTAATCAATAATAAAACGTAGTTGGATTGAGACAAAAACAACGAGGTTTAATTCAGTTAGTTTGTGTTTATTAGGATTCCCTCAAACTTCTCACTATGAGAGAATAAAACTATAAATACAGTCAGTTGGAGGTTGTTATGGCTGGAGGTTGGTCCCGTGATGGAGCCGTTCAAGATCAGATTGATGCCAGTGTTGAAGATGCTGTTAAACACGCTCGTGATAGCTTACCGAAAGGTGAAAGCTTAACCCATTGTGAAGAGTGTGACGCTGAAATCCCACTAAGACGACGAGAGGTCGTTCCCGGCGTTCGTCTGTGCGTGAAATGTCAGGAAATCATCGATAAGGAAAACAAGGCAGCCGGTCTATTCAACCGGCGTGGCAGTAAAGATAGTCAGTTACGCTAAATTTAGCTTTATCTAAAACGAGAAAAGGGGCAGTTGCCCCTTTTCTTATTTTCACCATATCAGGCCGCGATGCCTGAATGCCTCAGCAAGGCATCAATTTCAGGTTCACGCCCCCGGAACTCGATAAACAGTTCCATTGGTTCCCGCGAACCACCCTGCTCCAGGATCGAACTCAAGAATTCCAACCCGGTCTGGCGATCGAAGATGCCTTTTTCCTCAAACTTGGAGAAGGCATCGGCTGATAACACTTCCGCCCATTTATAGCTGTAGTAACCCGCTGCATAACCACCGGCAAAGATATGGGCAAAGCTATGGGCAAAACGGTTGAATTTAGGCGGTTTCACCACAGTAACCTTATCGCGGACTTCGGCCAGGATCTTGTCAACCTGGTGCGCTTCGTCAGGGTTAAACTCCAGGTGCAAGCGGAAGTCGAACAATGAAAACTCCAGTTGTCTCAACATCATCATCGCCGACTGGAAGTTACGCGCCGCGATCATCTTCTGATACAGATCGTCAGGCAGTTTGTCACCGGTTTGATAGTGACCGGAAATCAAGTCCAGCGCTTCACGTTCCCAGCACCAGTTTTCCATAAACTGGCTGGGCAGTTCGACCGCATCCCAGGCCACACCGTTAATGCCAGACACCCCGGCATAATCAATCTTGGTCAGCATATGGTGCAGGCCATGACCGAACTCGTGGAACAAAGTCGTGACTTCATCATGGGTAAACAAAGCCGGTTTATCGCCGACCGGTTCCGAGAAGTTACAGGTCAGAAAAGCGACCGGTGTCTGAATACCATCAGCCGTTTTTCGGCGCACCAGACATTCATCCATCCAGGCACCGCCGCGTTTGTGCTGGCGTGCATACAGATCCAAATAGAACTGACCGCGCAGTTCGCTCTCGGCATCACGAATTTCAAAAAAGCGTACGTCTTTATGCCAGGTATCGACATCTGTACGCTCAGTGATTTCAAGTCCGTACAATTTGTTAACTACCGCAAACAGGCCGGAGACCACTTTGTCTTCCGGGAAATACGGTTTTAATTCTTCCTGCGAAATCGCGTAGCGTTGCTGACGCAGTTTTTCGGCAAAATAGGTCACATCCCAGGCTTCCAGATCCTCCATGCCGGCAGTTTCCTTGGCAAAGGCTTTGAGTTCGGCAAATTCCTTTTCCGCAATCGGCTTGGAGCGGGCGGCCAGATCATTCAAAAATTCCAGCACCTGTTCAGGTGTCTTGGCCATTTTAGTGGCCAGCGAACGCTCGGCATGATTGGCAAAGCCAAGTAATTGCGCCAGCTCATGACGTAATTTGAGGATTTCGGCCATCACTTCAGTGTTGTCCCATTTACCGGCATTAGGCCCTTGGTCAGAGGCTTTGGTGGCAAATGCGGTATACATTTCCTCACGCAGTTCGCGATTGTCGGCATAAGACATCACCGGCATATAGGATGGAAAATCCAGAGTGAACAACCAACCATCGAGGCCGTCCCGTTTGGCAAACTGCTCCGCCATCGCAACCGTCGACTCCGGCAGGCCGGACAGCATCGCTTCATCGGCAATATGTTTTTTCCAGGCATGCGTCGCATCGAGCAGATTTTCCTCGAACTTGGCGCTGAGTTCGGTCAATTTCTGGGTGATTTTTTTATACTGCTCGCGTTGCTCCTGTGCCAATTCAACACCGGACAAACGGAAATCTCTGAGCGCATTATCGATGACTTTTTTCTGCGCCGTATCCAGTTGCTGATACACCGGGCTGTCAGCCAGCGTTTTATACGCTTTATATAAAGCCTCGTTCTGGCCCAGCTCGGTGCCGAACTCGCTGAGTTTGGGCAGGCAGGCATTGTAGGCGCCCCGCAAGGCTTCCGAATTCACCACCGAATTCATATGACTTACCGGTGACCAGACATGATCGATACTGGCTTCAATCTCTTCCATCGGCTCGACCAGGTTTTCCCATGTGGGGTGCTCCAGCTGCGTGAGCAGTTGGTCAACGGCCTCACGGGCTTTATTAATGGCCTGGATCACAGCCGGTTCTACATGCTCCGGTTTAATGCGGGAGAACGGCGGTAAGGTATAAGTTTCAAGTAATGGATTAGTCATATCGGTCCCGGTTAGTCGTGCTGAATTAATTATACGACAGTGTATTCAAAGACTTATCGTCATCATTTTGCAATAAAAAATTAATATTGCTGCAATATTAATCAGATAGTGTGCGCTCAAGATACTAAGCGAAGAGCGCAATATGCAAACACAAGTAAGTCACAAAGAGAAGATAAAAGTTCGCAGTGTCTGGATTTCAGACATTCATCTCGGCTTTCGTGGTTGCAGTGCCGACTTTCTGCTCGATTTCCTGCACAAAGTCGAATGTGATTATTTGTATCTGGTCGGCGACATCATTGATATCTGGGAAATGAAAAAACGCATGTTTTGGCCCCAGGCCCATAATAACGTCATCCGAACCATTCTGGGTAAAGCCAAACATAATACCAAAGTCATCTACGTGCCCGGCAACCATGATGAAGTATTACGCGACTTCGACGGCGCGGTGTTTGGTAATGTCGAAATTCAAAATGAAGTCATTCATACCACGGCCGATAACAAAAAGTTGCTTATCCTGCATGGCGATCAATTTGACAGCGTGGTGAAGTGCTCGCCGTTGCTGGCCAAAATCGGTGGCCGCCTCTACGAACATTTGCTCAGGGTTAATCGCTGGGTCAATTATATACGCCGTAAACTCGGTTTCTCTTACTGGTCTCTGGCCGCTTTTCTCAAGCACAAAGTGAAAAACGCCGTGCAATATATCAGTAACTTTGAAGAAGCCGTAGCCCATGAAGCTGCCCGTCAGGGGGTCGATGGAGTGGTCTGCGGCCATATCCACCGGGCCGAAATTGCCCGTCATCACGATATCGATTATTTCAACTGCGGGGACTGGGTGGAAAGTTGTACCGCGCTGGTCGAACATCCTAATGGTGCAATGGAAATCATCAACTGGACTGAACAAGTGGAACAACCCCAGCAGACGGTTCAGGCAGCCTGATGAAAATCGTTATCGCAACCGATGCCTGGGAGCCTCAGGTTAACGGGGTGGTACGTACCTTAAAACAAACACATGACCACCTTATTTTACTTGGGCATGAAGTCACACTGATCACCCCCGAACTGTTTCGTACCATCCCCTGTCCCAGCTACCCCAGCATCCCGCTGGCCTTATTTCCCGGCCGCAAAGTTGGCAAAATTCTTGATGATCTGGATGCTAACGCCATTCATATCGCCACCGAAGGGCCGATAGGCATGGCCGCTCGCAGTTGGTGTCTGCGAAACGGCATCAAATTCACAACGTCTTATCACACACAGTTTCCGGAATACCTCCGGCTCAGAGCCCCGATTCCACTCAGCTGGAGTTATGCCTGGCTCAGACGCTTTCATGGCAAAGCAGAGCGCACCTTAGTGCCGACCCGTTCGCAACAGGAGCGCCTGTATCAACACGGCTTCGAACAGGTAGCAGTCTGGGGCCGTGGCGTCGATACTCATATTTTTTCACCGGAAAAACCACAAAATCTGAATTTGCCCGGCCCGATCCTGCTCAATATGGGACGGGTCGCGGTGGAAAAAAATATTGAGGCCTTCCTCGATATCAATGTGCCCGGCAGCAAAGTGGTGGTGGGTGATGGTCCCGATCTGACACAGTTACAGCAACGTTATCCCGATGTATTGTTTACCGGTGCCAAATTCGGCAAGGAACTGGCCTCTTATGTAGCCGCGGCCGATGTGTTTGTGTTTCCCAGCAAAACCGACACTTTTGGTCTTGTGCTGCTGGAAGCTTTGGCCTGTGGTGTACCTGTTGCAGCTTATCCGGTCACAGGTCCCGCTGATATTATCGAAAATGGTGTGACAGGCTTCCTGGATGAAGACCTGAATAAAGCAGTACTGGCAGCACAATCACTGGATAAAAACCAGTGTATCGCGTTTGCAAAAAACAATAGCTGGTTAACCTGCACCGAGGTATTTGCCGGGCTTATGCACGATAATCACCCCCAAACAGATAAAGATGATCCCGCTATTACCAACCAGGCCTTCTGGTGTCTGTGATCTATACCTAAAACTGCAACTGCACGATATCCGCGAGAGAAGAAACTGCCTGATATCTGCATTTCCAGGTTGTTTCGGTATAAACACTACTTGTTGTTTTTTTACAACCTTCTCAATTCTGCGTGGTGATAGTTACAACAGATAACTTGATCGACATCGGTCAGCGTGAGATTATTCCCAAGTCAAATATAAGAATAAACAGGGACCTTCATTCGATGCCTAGTTACCACTCTTTTTTTAGAATCGGTCTGGTTTCGGCCATTCTGCTAATGACCGGCTGTGCCGCCACCAATCAATCAGCCGACGTTAACGATCCATTGGAACGATATAACCGTGCCATGTTCAAGTTTAACGATACCGTCGATGCCGCCATCATTAAACCCGTCGCCAAAGGGTATGACACAGTCATGCCGGATCCTTTCAGTCATGGCATCAGCAACTTCTTCAGCAATCTGAATGATATTACGATTATTATCAATGATCTGCTTCAGTTCAAATTTGAGCAGGCTTTCCAAGATACCGGCCGTTTTGTATTGAACAGTACGGTAGGGGTTGCCGGTATTTTTGATGTGGCCAGCCTGTCCGGTTACACCAAAAACAATGAAGACTTCGGTCAAACTCTCGGCGTCTGGGGTGCCGAACCCGGCGCTTATGTCGTGTTGCCTTTCTTTGGTCCGCGTACCGTGCGTGATTCTTTCGGCCTGGTTGGTGACTACTTCTCTGATCCGATTACTTATATTGAAGGCCCGGGCGCGCGTAATGCCTTTCTGGCTACCCGCATCGTCGACACACGTGCCAACCTGCTGAAAGCAGAAAAAGTTCTGGATGAAGCAGCCATTGATGAATACAGCTACGTGCGTGATGCCTACCTGCAGCGTCGTCAACATCTGATTTATGATGGCAATCCTCCTGAGGAAGATTTCGACGTTTTCTCGGATTAGCGACAATTATCTCCTAAGCACCTATAATAAACAGCCGGGTTTTGACCCGGCTTTTTTGTATTTTACAGCCCGCTTTTAACGGACATTCATGACTACTATTTTATTTATTCTCGCCATTGTCGCTGGATTCGCTGTTTTGATATGGGGAGCTGATCGCTTTATTGATGGCGCTGCCAATATTGCAACCAATTTTGGGGTATCACCGTTGATAGTAGGCCTGACCATTGTCGGTTTCGGTACCTCGGCGCCGGAAATGATGGTTTCGGCATTAGCCGCATTTGATGACGCTCCCGCATTAGGTATTGGTAATGCCATCGGCTCTAATATCACCAACGTCGGCTTGGTGCTTGGTATCACCACCCTGATTACACCGCTGGTGGTTCATTCCGACACGTTGCGTCGCGAATTCCCGGTGCTGGCTTTTATCATGCTGTTGTCGTTACTGTTGGTGGTGGATGGCAACCTGGGTTTGCTGGATGGCAGTATTCTGTTTGCCGGTTTCATCTTGACGTTATGTGGCATGGCATGGCTGGCTTTACGCGGCAGCGGCCATGACGATCCGCTGGAAACTGAATTCGCGCAGGAATACGCCAGCCCGAAAATGAGTGCGGGCCGGGCCGGCTGGTTTTTTATCAGTGGACTGGTTGCCTTGCTGATTGGCTCCAAATCGCTGGTGTGGGGAGCAACCGGTGTTGCCCACCTGCTCGGTGTCAGCGATCTGGTTATCGGCCTGACCATCGTCGCCATTGGTACCAGTCTGCCGGAACTTGCCGCTTCTGTGATCTCAGCATTGAAAAACGAACATGATATTGCCGTTGGTAATATCCTGGGTTCCAATATTTTTAATTTACTCGCGGTACTGGCGATGCCGGCCCTAATTGCCCCCTCAAATATTGACCCCATGCTGCTTTATCGTGACTTCCCGTTCATGATCGTGTTAGCTGCAGGCCTGTACCTGTTCGCCCGCTTTTGCTCCCAAGGGCGCATCGGCAGAAGTGCCGGCATGTTGATGCTGATGATTTATATCGGTTATAACAGCCTACTGGCATATCAAAATACTACGGGCCTGAGCTGATGACGATAGAGCATGACAAGCTGAAAAAGCTTGCTTTAGCGGTTATTGATACCGAGCTGGAGGCTGTTTCAATCCTGCGTGAGCGTATCAACGATGATTTTCTCAAGGCCTGCGAGTTCATGCTTCACTGCCAGGGCCGCATTGTTGTTATCGGTATGGGTAAATCAGGCCATATCGGCGGCAAAATAGCAGCTACTCTAGCCAGTACCGGCACGCCTGCTTTTTTTGTACATCCCGGTGAAGCCAGCCACGGCGATTTAGGCATGATTACTGATAAGGATGTGGTACTGGCTTTATCCAACTCGGGTGAAACCAGTGAAGTTCTGACTATCCTGCCCTTAATAAAACGTCTGGGCGTCCCGTTAATCGCGATGACCGGCAAACCCGACTCTACCGTGGCTAAATATGCCAGCGCCCTTCTTAACGTCTCCGTTGCCCGGGAAGCCTGCCCACTGGGCCTGGCGCCGACCTCCAGCACCACCGCGGCATTGGTGATGGGGGACGCACTGGCTGTCGCCTTGCTTGAAGCCAGGGGATTCACGGCAAATGACTTTGCCATGTCTCATCCCGGCGGCTTATTGGGACGCCGATTGTTGCTGCATGTCAGCGATATCATGCACACCGGCGATGCGGTTCCACAGATCCACAAATCAGCACTGATCAGCGAAGCATTAATCGAAATGTCCGCCAAGGGCCTGGGTATGACCGCGATTACTGATGACAATAACGAAATCGCCGGCATCTTCACCGACGGTGACTTGCGGCGGGTGCTGGCACAGGAAATCAATATTCATACGCAAACCCTGTCGGCATTTATGACAAAAGATTGCAAAACCGGCCGCCCTGACATGCTGGCCGCGGAAGCATTGGAACTGATGCAGCGTTATAAGATTAATGCTTTGCTGATTCTGAACGATAAACGCCAACTGACCGGTGCCATCAATATGCACGATCTGTTGCGCGCAGGCGTGGTTTAACAACAATCAACAGACCCTGGGAACACATATGCAAGATATTCTGGAAAAGGCTGAAAAAATTAAACTGGTGGTATTTGATGTTGACGGTGTACTCACTGATGGCAGCATTATCATCGGTGATGATGGTCAGGAATACAAAGCGTTCAATTCCCGTGACGGCCATGGCATGAAACTGCTGCAATACACCGGTGTCGAAATTGCCATTATTACCGGCCGCACATCAAAAACCGTTGAACACCGTATGCAAGGGCTGGGGATCAATCATGTCTACCAGGGCCAGCGCATCAAATTACCGGTATTTGAAAAACTGGTTAAAGAATTAGGCCTGTCTCCTGAACAGTGTGCTTATGTGGGTGATGACTGGGTCGACCTGGCCATCCTGAGCAGGGTCGGCCTCGCTGTTGCGGTACAGGATGCCGATCCGGTAGTTAAAAAACATGCGCACTGGATAACGCCCTCGGCAGGCGGTAGAGGCGCAGCACGTGAAGTATGCGAATTGATTATGGAAGCCCAGGGAAACCTGCAGGATCAAATTGAACGCCATTTTTAATATTCCTTTTTATGCCAAGCTGGCCCTGTTCGCTGTGGCCTTGCTCAGCCTCTGGCTGATCATTGACGATTCTGATCCATCCGGCAAAACACTGCGTGAAATCCATCGCACCAGCGATTACGCAATGACAGATTTCACCATGACCGTGATGGACGCAAACGGTGTACCTTCCCGTATTATTCAGGGTGAAGAAATTGCACATTTCCCCCACGATGATTCCACTGAAATCATCCAGCCTATTGCTGAATTTATGCAACCTGGCAACGACACCTGGATTATTCAATCGGAACATGGTCACACACAGGGAAAAGGTGAGAATATCCTGCTGACAGGAAATGTTATTATCACCAACAAAGACAATCCTGAATTTAAACTGTTGACCGAAAAACTAACGCTGGATACCGTTTATAACACCGCCTACACGGATGAGGCTGTTACGATTCATTCACCTCATGGTGATACCCATTCCGTCGGGCTGCATGCGGCACTGGAAGATGAAACAATAAACCTGCATTCCAAGGTGAGAGGACAATACGATGCACCTGCAAACTAAATTGATGGCTTTATTGATCTTGACTGTGCCGGTGCTGAGTTGGGCGTTGCCCAGTGATCGCGAGCAGCCGATCAATATTGAAGCCGATCATGCCCAGTTGGATGACAAAGAAGGCATCACCCAATATAAAGGTGATGCCATCCTGACTCAGGGTACGTTGAAAATAACAGGCGATATCATCACCTTCTTTTATGACGAAAACAAACAACTCACCAAAGCCGTAGCGCAGGGCAAACTGGCAACCTACGAGCAAGTTCAGAAACCAGGCGAAGCACCGGTCCGTGCCCGTGCTTTGCAAATGGAATACTATGCTGACCGCCAAAAGATCTATTTGCTGGGCGAGGGACATGTCTGGCAGGCAGGCGATGAGTTTACCGGCAACAGAATTGAATACGATATCAACAACAATGTGGTCACCGCTAATTCCGCCCCTATTACCGTCGGAGGCGAAACACAGAAAAAAGGGCGTGTACACATTATCATTCAACCGCCGGGCACCCAGAAAAAGACCACACCGGTTAAGCCCGGTTCGGAAAAAACTACCCAGCCCAAAGCTCCGTCACAAACACCCCCTACTGGCGACAGTAGCGATAAATCCTATCCTACCGCGATCACCACCACACGCCTGAATGTACGTACCGGTCCGGGCACACATTACAACAAAATAGGCACCTATGATCAGGGGCTGGAAGTGATTGTATTGACCCGCCAGCAATCATGGGCCCAGGTACGCGGCATGATTGACGGAGACGTCGTTATCGGTTGGGTTAACCAACGCTATCTTCAATAAGCTTATTCAAAGGCAGTATGAGTATTTTATCCGCGCAACAATTAGCGAAACGTTTTGGCGACCGTCAGGTTGTCAAAGATATCTCTCTGGATGTCAAAAGTGGTGAAATTGTCGGTCTGCTGGGGCCTAACGGTGCAGGCAAAACCACGAGTTTTTATATGATTGTCGGACTGATTCCGGTTGATCATGGCAACATCCACCTTGACCAGCAAGAACTCACCGATTACCCGATTCATGAGCGTGCCCGTCTGGGCATCGGTTACCTGCCACAGGAAGCATCGGTATTTCGCAAACTCAGCGTGGAAGACAATCTGTTTGCGATTATCGAAACCCGTAAAGATCTGGATGATGGTGCCAAATATGATCTGCTCGAACGCCTACTGCAAGATTTCCATATCGATCACATCCGTCAATCAAAAGGTATGGCGTTATCCGGCGGTGAGCGGCGCCGGGTTGAGATCGCCCGCGCTTTGGCAATGGATCCGCAATTTATTCTGCTGGATGAACCTTTTGCCGGCGTCGATCCGATTTCGGTGCTGGATATTCAGGGCATTATCAAAGAATTGTCCGAACGTGGTATCGGCATCCTTATTACCGATCACAATGTGCGGGAAACCCTCAAAGTTTGCCAGCGCGCCTATATCTTCAACGAAGGCGAAGTCATTGCCCGCGGTACACCGGATGAAATTCTCCGCGATAAACGGGTACTGAGTGTCTATCTGGGCCGTGATTTCAGAATGTAATGGCTAGGGCCTGTTTGATTTGTCCCGTTACTATGATGCGATGAACTCAACCCAATCCCTTATGAAACTAATCACCTACTTCACTGCTGCGCTTTTATGGTTCTGCTTTACAGTTGAGGCCAGCGAGCATGACACCGCTGAACTGCAACCTGTGTCCATCAAGCTGCAATGGCAGCACCAGTTTCAGTTTGCCGGTATCTATGCAGCTCAAGAAAAAGGTTTTTATCGGGATGCCGGTTTTGATGTCAGCATCCTCACCGGCCGCACGCACCCTTACGATGAGGTAGAAAACGGCGAAGTGGAATTCGGTATTTCCGGAACCAGTATTATCGTTGAGTATCTCAAGGGCAGACCGCTGGTCGCGCTCGGCGCCACGTTTCAGAATAGCCCTTATGTCTGGCTGGTCACTGCCGATTCAGGCATTTACTCTGCTGCTGACTTTGTTGGCAAAACCCTGACCAGACAGTCCTATGCCGATGATCTGGCGGCCATCTTTCTCAAACAAGATATTAATACGGACTTGATTAATTTTATCGAACCCTCTGCCACTGATATTGATAATCTGATTGCTGGCCGTGTCGATGGCCTGACTGCTTATGTGTCCAATGAACCCTTCATCATGGTGCAACACCAGGTACCCTACCGCACCATTGCTCCCAAGGACTATGGCATCAATTTCTACAGTGACATCCTGTTTACCTCCAGGCAGTTTCTGGAAAAAAACCCTGAAACAGTAAAAGCATTCCGTGAGGCCACATACAAAGGCTGGCGTTACGCAGTTGAGCACCGCAATGAAATCATTGACCTGATTCTGAACAAATACAATGTACAGAATAAATCACGCACACATTTGCAGTTTGAAGCCGATCAACTGATCAGGCTCAGTCTCTACCCGACTGTTGATTTTGGTCATATGACGCAGGATCGCTGGCAACAGATTGCTGATATTTATCAAGAGCTGGGCCTGTACGATTCCTCCCATGGGCTGGAAGGTTTCTTTTACCAGGACCCCATGAAGGACTCCAATTTGTTCCAGTGGCTGGCCGGCATTCTGGCATTCATCAGCATCTTCACGCTGATTTGTTATCTATTAAAAAAACATCATAATAAAATACTGACTGAACAAATCCGCCAGCAAACGGCGTCACTTCAAGACGAACTCAGGAAAAGAGAAGCACTTGAAGTTGCCGCCCATCATGAAAGCCTGCGTCTGCAAACCCTGCTCGACAATACGATTGACAGTGTCATTACCATCAACGCGTCCGGCCTCATCGAAAATTACAACAAAGCTTCGATCGCCTTGTTTGGTTATCAGCCTGAGGAAGTGCTGGGCCAGAACATCACCATGTTGATGCCTGCCGGTTATCGTGATCTGCACAAACTGGGCATGGCACGTTTTATGTCCACCGAAACAAGTCGAATCCTGGGTAAACCCATTGAAGTCGAAGCCCGGCACAAAAATGGCAGCAGTTTTCCAGTTGAACTCACCATCAGTGACTTCCAATGGGAAGGACAATATATGTTTACCGGTATCGCCCGCGATATTTCCCAACAAAAGACCGAACAACAAGCGTTGCTGGAGGCAAAACTGGAAGCCGAACGGGCCAACAATGCCAAATCAGAATTCCTGTCGGCAATGAGTCACGAATTACGTACACCGCTCAACGGCATTCTGGGTTTCTCGCAACTATTATTGAGTGATAGTCAAACGCCCCTCAGCACACAGCAACTGTCCAATGTAAAACAAATTATGCATAACGGTGAACACCTGCTGACATTGATTAACGATGTGTTGGAACTGTCCAAAATCGAGGCAGGCAATATTACAACCGCCCATGAACCTGTAGCTGTTGCCAATGTGATAGAACAATGCCTGCCCATGCTGCAAACACTGGCCGACAACCATGATGTACATATTAAGGTACTGGACACCACCGATGCTATCGTGATGGCAGACTTTACCAAACTGAAACAAGTCTTTATCAACCTGGTCACTAATGCCATCAAATACAACAAATCCGGTGGTAAGGTTCTGATCAATGCCAGTGTGCAAACACATAACAACACATTCAAATTAACCGTAACGGATAGCGGCCAGGGTATTGCCGCAGATAAACAGGCTCAGGTCTTTACCGCATTTGAACGGCTGGGTCAGGAACATGCCGATATTGAAGGTAGCGGAGTCGGCCTCAGCATCAGTAAACGGCTGATCGATGCCATGGGCGGCCAAATAAACTTTACCAGCACCGAGGGGCGCGGCAGCAGTTTCTGGATCGAATTGCCGCTGTCCGCCCAACAGGCCGATACCACCAATCAGTTCGAAAAACTGACAGCACAATTCGACAAGACATTAACGTCGCGGCGTACTGATAGTGAACGTCCGCTACATCTCAAACATGTACTTTACATCGAAGATAACCCGGCTAATATTCGCCTTATAGAAGTATTTTTCTCACGTATCAAACAGGTCTGTCTGCATACCTGCGAAAGTGCGGAAACCGGACTGGAACTGCTCAAAACCATGCGGCCGGATGTAATTTTGATGGATATCAATTTGCCGGGCATGTCAGGTATTGACGCCATGCGTACGCTAAAGGAAACACCAGAATATGCTGATATTGCCGTCATTGCTTTGAGCGCCGCGGCAATGAAAGAAAATATCGATGCTGCTGATGATTTGTTCAAAGCCTATATCACCAAACCGGTTGACTTCAACCTGCTGACACGGGCTTTGCAGCCTTACCTATAAGTCTAAGTACTAGCGCTCACGACGAGGCGGAAAAAATAATCTCGGCTCCACCCGCTCATCGTTAAGACTGACGCCCAAATGCAGGTGCGGCCCGGTTACCCGCCCGGTCGCCCCGACCGTACCAATCACTTCACCCTGCTTGACGCTCTGGCCGGTTTTCACATCAATACGGTCCATATGACAGAACATGGTTACCAGCCCCTGTCCATGGTCGATAAACACCGTATTGCCGTTAAAGAAATAATCACCGGTATCACGCACCACACCTTCAGCAGGGGCATGAATTGCGGTTCCTGTCGGCGCAGCGATATCCATGCCGCTATGCGGCTTGCGCGGCTCGCCGTTAAATACCCGTCGACGACCGAACAGACCACTGATCTCGCCTTCTATCGGCCAGATAAAGTTGAAAGGAATAACGTCTTTCTCCGTCCAGTGCTTGAGTGCCTTGTTGATTTTGGCCGTTTCGCGGTTAATACGCTCCATATCCAGTTTGGTCGGGTTAACCTTGCGTTTGTCTGTGATGGTGATGTGCTGAGTGGGGTAAGCCTTATCAGCAATATCAAAGATGGCTGTGCTTTGCTCACTGCCACGTGTCACCTGAATTTTATGGCTGCCCGCTTTGGCTGTTAACGGTACGCCGAGCACCGCCTGCCACTGACCGTCTGCCGCCACCACCATCACCGGTTTGTTTTGGAAACTGACGGCAGGTTTCTTTTCCGTGTCCAGACTCAGCGGAATATTCACCACTCCGCCCGGCACGGCCGACTGTTGCGGCAGGCTGGCCGCCCATACATTAGAAATCAGCAATAAACTTAATATTGCCACCAGCCTACTTATCAGAGACATTTTTTACCTCACAATCCAATCTGCCTTGATGCAACCGTACCCGGACCGATTGTCCGACTTCAATATCAGTGGCGCGGGTAATCACTTCATCCGACTCCGCCACAGTGGTGATACTGTATCCGCGCTCCAGCGTATTAAGCGGGCTTACCGCTGCCAGGGTTCTGACTTGCTGGGCCAGCATTTGTCTGGCGGCATCCAATTGCTGCTGCATCAGACGATGCAGTTGTTTTTGCACACTCGCCACATGCTGTTGTTGCCCGGCAATTCGGCTAGCGGGAAGCTGCCTGTTTAAACGCTGGCGCAGAGAAGAAAACAAGCTCAGCGCTTGTTGCTGCTGATTCTTGAATGCCTGTTCCAGCCTGCGTTGCAGCGTATTCAAGTTCACTTTCTGGTTATCGATTTGTGCCTGCGGATGTTTCAGTCTGGCCGCCAGATAATCCAATTGCTGCTGCCGGTTAAGCCAGGCTCTTTGCCAGGCAGCATCCAGCATTTTTTTGTTTCGTGTCAGCAACTGGGTTTGCTGTGCCAGTTGCCAGTCCGGACGTGGCAGCCTTCTTTGCAGATGTTGTAAATGACGTTGTTCGCCCGCCAGAAATTGACGTGTCATCGAAGTCAGTCGTTGTGTCAGCCCCTGCATTCTTGCCAGCAACTGCCTGGCATCCGGCACCGCTATCTCGGCAGCGGCTGACGGTGTCGGCGCTCTGACATCAGCGACAAAATCAGTGATAGTGAAGTCTATTTCATGGCCGACAGCCGATATAATGGGCAGTTCGCAGGCAAAGAGAGTGCGCGCCAGCTGTTCATCGTTGAAACTCCACAAATCTTCCAGTGATCCGCCGCCCCGTCCGACAATCAGCACATCACATTCTTTGCGTTCATCGGCCAGACGAATGGCTTGTGCAATCTGCCTTGCGGCTGACTCACCCTGTACCGCCACCGGATACAAAATAACGTCGACGGCAGGAAAACGTCTTTTCAGCACACTGAGAATATCGTGTACCGCCGCGCCGTCAGGTGATGAGACTATGCCTATGGTCTGCGGCAACTCGGGGATCGGTTTTTTGTATTTTTCATCAAACAGGCCTTCCTGCCCGAGACGTTGTTTCAGCGCTTCATAAGCACGTTGCAAGGCGCCGCTACCGGCCTCTTCCATGTGCTCAACCACCAGCTGAAATTCACCGCGGCCTTCGTAAAGCGTGACACGCACCCGCAACAAGACCTGCATGCCGTTTTCAGGGGTAAAGCGCAGTTGCTGGTTACGATTGCGAAACATTGCGCAACGTACCTGTGCGGCTTCATCTTTCAAGGTGAAATAGATATGGCCTGAGGCAGGCATCGCAAGATTGGAGATCTCGCCTTCAACCCACAACAGGGGAAACGAGCCTTCCAGCAACACACGCGCTTCACGCACCAGTCTAGACACGGCATACACATCCTTGACGGCGCGATTTGCCAGCGCGGGCCGGTTATCAGATGTATTAAGTGATGCCATAAACCCTTAGTGCTCCTTCAATGTGATATTTTCGGTTTCAGCGTCCCTGTGGTGTCCTGCTGCAGTGTTACGGTGCCTGACAAGGGAGTGGACATTCACTGCGAGCTGCGCCTTGACCTGAACACTGACAGACCAACTGAACTCCAAAATATCACATTGAAGGAGCACTTTCCTGATATAATTACGCGATCATATTACAGGTAATTTCAGGAACGTGCCCAATGAGAATTGCTCAAGAAGCCCTGACGTTTGATGATGTACTGCTACTGCCTGCGTACTCAAACGTTCTCCCTCGCGATGTCAGTCTGACCACCAAATTGACACGTAATATCACTATCAACATCCCTCTGCTGTCAGCGGCAATGGATACGGTCACCGAGAGTCGTCTGGCCATTGCGATGGCGCAAGAAGGCGGGTTGGGTATTCTGCACAAAAACATGACCATTGAGCAACAGGCCGATGAAGTCCGTAAGGTCAAAAAATTCGAAAGCGGCGTGGTACGTGACCCGATTACGGTCAGCCCTAACACCACTATCGGTGAAGTTGTCGAGCTGACCCGTTCCCACAATATTTCCGGTGTCCCGGTTGTCGATGGTGACGATCTGGTCGGCATTGTCACCAGCCGTGACCTGCGTTTCGAAACCCACTTCGAAAACCCGGTTTCAGCAATTATGACCAAGAAAGACAAACTGGTCACGGTCAAAGAAGACGCATCACGCGATGAAGTGCTCGGCCTGTTGCACACTAACCGTATCGAGAAAGTGCTGGTTGTCGATGATAGCTTCCACCTGACAGGCATGATCACAGTCAAAGATATTCAAAAACAAACGGACAATCCACGTGCATCAAAAGATGCGCAGGAACGTTTGCGTGTTGGTGCCGCGGTCGGTATCGGCACAGAAAGTCAGGTGCGGGTCGAGGCATTGGCGCAAGCTGGCGTTGATGTGATTGTGGTTGATACCGCCCACGGCCACTCACAAGGCGTTCTGGATCAGGTTCGCTGGGTAAAACAAAACTTCCCTGAAGTGCAGGTTATCGGCGGCAATATCGCCACAGGCGCAGCGGCATTGGCGCTGGTCGAAGCCGGTGCAGATGCAGTTAAAGTAGGCATCGGTCCCGGTTCCATCTGTACTACCCGTATCGTTGCCGGTGTCGGCGTCCCGCAAATCAGTGCCATCAGCAATGTGGCCGAGGCTTTGGAAGGCACGGGTGTACCGCTGATTGCCGATGGCGGTATCCGCTACTCGGGTGATATTGCCAAAGCACTGGTCGCCGGTGCTCACACCATCATGATCGGCGGCATGTTTGCCGGTACGGAAGAAGCGCCGGGTGAAGTCGAGCTTTACCAGGGCCGTGCTTACAAATCCTACCGTGGCATGGGTTCTCTGGGTGCGATGCAGCAAAAACAAGGCTCCAGCGACCGCTACTTCCAGGAATCCAGCGAAGCCGACAAACTGGTACCGGAAGGCATCGAAGGCCGAGTACCGTTCAAAGGCAGTCTGGGCGCAGTGGTTCACCAACTGCTAGGCGGTATTCGTGCCAGCATGGGTTATACCGGTTCAGCCACGATTGATGAAATGCGTACCAAACCGCAATTCGTTAAAGTCACATCTGCCGGTATGAGTGAAAGCCACGTCCATGACGTTACCATTATCAAAGAAGCGCCGAACTACCGCGTTAATTAATGGCCTGCCTGATATCGCTGCCCCGCTTCGGGGCAGCTTTGCTTTAACTGTATTAAAGAGACCTCAATGACCAGCAATATTCACGATCATCGTATTCTTATCCTTGATTTCGGCTCCCAATACACGCAGCTCATTGCGCGCCGTATTCGTGAAGCCGGAGTCTACTGCGAACTGCGCAACCCGGATATCAGCGAAGCCGAGATCCGTGAATTCAATCCCAAAGGCATTATTCTATCCGGCGGTCCCGATTCCACTATCGGTGAAGAAGCGCCCAGCGCACCCCATGTAGTATTTGAACTGGGTCTGCCGATATTAGGCATTTGCTACGGCATGCAAACCATGGCATCACAGCTGGGTGGCCTGGTTGAATCCTTCGAACACCGCGAATTCGGTTACGCCCAGATTCGTGCCCGTGGCCATTCGCTATTGCTCAAAGATATCGAAGATCACACTACCGAAGAAGGCTGGGGCATGCTCGACGTGTGGATGAGCCACGGTGACCGTGTTGCCCGTATGCCGGAAGGTTTCAAAGTCATAGCCAGCACCGACAGCGCGCCGATTGCCGGTATGGCTGATGAAGAACGTAAATTCTACGGCCTGCAGTTCCACCCTGAAGTGACTCACACGACGCAGGGACAGCGCATGATCGAACGCTTCCTGATTGAAATCTGCGGCTGTGACACCTTGTGGACTTCGGCCAATATCATTGAAGACCATATCAACGCCGTTCGCGAACAAGTCGGCGACGATGAAGTGCTGCTGGGTTTGTCCGGTGGGGTTGACTCATCCGTGGTGGCCGCCCTGTTGCACAAAGCTATCGGTGACCAACTGACCTGCGTGTTTGTTGATAACGGCCTGCTGCGCCACCATGAAGGTGATCAGGTGATGGCGATGTTCGCCAAACATATGGGCATCAAAGTCATCCGTGTTGATGCCGAAGATCGTTTCCTGGGTGAACTTGCCGGTGTCAACGATCCGGAACAAAAGCGCCGTATTATCGGTCGGGTATTTGTAGAAGTATTCGATGAAGAAGCCAGCAAACTATCCAATGTTAAATGGCTGGCTCAAGGCACCATCTATCCGGATGTGATCGAATCGGCCGCGGCTAAAACCGGTAAGGCCCATGTGATTAAAACCCACCATAACGTCGGTGGCCTGCCGGAAGAAATGAAACTGGATCTGCTCGAGCCGCTGCGTGAACTGTTTAAAGACGAAGTGCGTAAACTCGGTGTTGAGCTGGGCCTGCCTTTCGATATGGTTTATCGACACCCGTTCCCGGGGCCGGGTCTGGGGGTACGCATTCTGGGTGAAGTGAAAAAAGAATATGCCGATCTGCTGCGTAAAGCGGATCATATTTTTATCGAAGAATTGCGAAAACATGATTTATACGACAAAACCAGCCAGGCGTTTACTGTATTTTTACCGGTAAAATCAGTCGGCGTGATGGGCGACGGTCGGCGTTATGACTATGTTGTCGCGCTGCGCGCGGTCGAAACTATCGACTTTATGACCGCACGCTGGGCACATCTGCCATACGACTTCCTGGATCTCGTTTCGCGTCGTATCATTAACGAAACCACAGGTATTTCACGGGTGACGTACGATATCTCCGGCAAGCCACCCGCTACGATTGAATGGGAATAAAAAGATATCATTTATTAGTTAACGGCCGCGTACAAGGCGTCAGTTACCGCATGGCTGCCTGGGAACAGGCACAACGCCTTGACGTCACCGGCTGGGTCAGAAACCGGGCCGACGGCCGCGTAGAAATGCTCATCGAAGGCGAGACCGCCAGCCTCAACGCGCTGATCGCCTGGGCCAAACAGGGCCCGCGCTTTGCCAATGTTGCCAAAGTTGATATCACCGAAAAACCCGCCACCGGTGAATTCACCGATTTCGAGATTCACTAAGCTCGCCTCTGTTCAGCAGGTTCCCGCCCAAAATTTATTTTCCGTCATTCCTGTCGTGGAAATTTTTTATAAATCCGCAGATTTCGCCGATTCTCACAGATTAAAACAGTCTTTGTATGTTGCAGACTCCCGACACCAAAGTTGAGTAGCAGGGCTTTTGCCAACCCCGATACTTTGAGATAGTTATCTGAGTCTCCTCTGAACCAGACGAAATCAACCTAGAAAGCCTTGAGTTGCTTACTCCGATAGAGGACTGGAAATGAACCGGCATTGCCGTACTGATATAGGCATAGGTCTACCCATCTCATGGAATAATCCGCGTTCATCGGCGTAATCTGCGGATAAAGATTTACTTTGATAAACGGCGTCTCAACGCCCTTGCGACGAACAGTGGTGAGAAATCCGGGTTAAAGGTTTGCGATTTCCCCCTAGCAAGCTATCCTTAGCTGAATTCAGCGTGATAGGAAAAGGACTCAATATGGCGGCACATCGCTTTACCTGGCAAAGCTTCTTTATTCGTTTGGCATTCGCCCTGGTGCTGGTTTACGCGACCTACAACCCCAGCGGCCTCAGCTACTATCACTGGGCCAAAGACGCTTTTTTCGGTGAAGCGACTTTCCTTTCCCCGCCTTTTGCCTTGGTCACCATTGTGCTGCTGATCGGCTGGACCATTTACCTGCGCGCCACCTTCCGCTCGTTGGGCGGTTTCGGATTGGCACTCGCCCTCGCCTTTTTCGCCATTATTATCTGGTGGCTGGTCGATATCGGCCTGATCGGTATCGGCAGCTTCTCGGTACTCAGCTATATCATTCTGTTCCTGCTCTCGGCTGTGTTGGCTGTCGGTATGTCCTGGTCACATATCCGCCGCCGCATGTCCGGTCAGGCCGATATGGATGATGTGGACGAATAATCAGGCAACACAAATTCATCAAAACCAATAAGGAGAAGAGAAAATGGAAAATTTCCTGGCATCATGGCAACCGCGTGTTTTGAGTATTGTCCGTATTATTTCCGCGTTCCTGTTTATGCAGCACGGTGGAATGAAAATTTTCGGCTTCCCGGCTGAACCACATCAACCATTTGAGCTGTTTTCACTAATTGGTGCCGCTGGTGTACTGGAACTGGTCGGCGGCTTTTTACTATTAATTGGCCTGTTTACCCGTCCGGTTGCATTCATCCTGTCGGGCCAGATGGCCTTTGCCTACTTTATTGCCCATGCGCCCAAAGCGTTCTGGCCGCTGAATAACGGTGGTGAACTAGCCATCATGTTCTGCTTTGTGTTTCTGTATTTTGTGTTTGCAGGTGGCGGCAGTTGGAGTGTGGATTGTCTCTGTAAATGCAAACGTAAATAAGCAGACTACTAATCCGACTAAAGGAAAAGAACATGTTAAAAACCGCCACCGTTGATGGTATAGCTTAGCTTAAAAAGGGGACGCTACCCTTTAATTCCCGGCCGGTGTTGGCGGCGTTAGAAGCCACAGAGAGAATGGAGTAATCATCAAGTGCCGATATTTGATATTTCAGGGGATAAGCTTTCTGCCGTAGAGCAGAAGAATTTCGATCTGGAAAAGGACTTGCAGTCCCTGATTGAGAAAAATCTAGAAACCGTTTTCAATTGCCGATCCGTTGCCAGTGAATTCTCGACTGGCGCTCAACACGCTGGTCGAATTGATAGCCTTGCGCTATCAGAAGAAGATAATCCGGTCATCATAGAATACAAAAAAGTCGAATCATCAGAGCTGATTAACCAAAGTCTTTTCTATTTGCACTGGATTCAAGATCATAAAGGTGATTTTGAGATTGCAGTGCAAAAGCGGCTAGGAAATGGCGTTAAAGTGGATTGGTCTGACGTCAGAGTTATTTGCATTGCACCAAACTATAAAAAATATGATTTACATGCTGTGCAAGTTATGGGTGCAAATATTGAACTTTGGAAATACCGTTTGTTTTCCAATAACTCGCTTTATCTTGAAGAGGTTTTCCATACTTCAAAATCAACAGCGGCATCGACCTCTGCTGTTTCCACTGAAATTGGATATAAAAATCCAGTTATGGTCGAGGCTGGTAAGAAAGCTGCGCTAACCCGTGCCACGGCTACCTATACTTTCGATGAAAGACTTGAAGGGAAGAGTGGAGAAATCCGGGAGTTAACAGCAACTATTCGAGAGTTCATCCTTGGTTTGCAAATTCAACAAATTCAAGGGGCCAGATCACTTGAAACTCAAGTCAAAGGACCAGCTCAGTAGATTGGATTGAAGAATAAAACCCAACAAATAAACCCTGATGTCGAAATTAATAGGGAAGCTACCCTTTGATCCCCTTTAATTAGCAATCAGAATATAAGGGGCGCCCCTGATCATGACAGTGGAAATGTTATTCACCATGGCTGTTGTTGTCGGTGTGCTGGTGGCTTTGGCCAGCAGAGTACCCGCGGAAATCACCATGATGGCGGCGATGGTGGCGGTACTCGTTGGTGGCGTTATTACCACTGAGCAAGCTCTGGCGGGATTCTCCAACGCAGGCATGATGACGGTGGCGGTGTTGTATGTGGTTGCGGCGGCACTCAGGGATACCGGGGCCATCTATTGGGTTGCTCACAAGTTGTTGGGCCACCCCAATACGGTACTGGCCAGTCAGGCGCGCTTGATTCTGCCGACCTCTTTTTTAAGTGCCTTTCTCAACAATACCACTGTGGTAGCCATCATGATCCCGGCGGTACAGGAGTGGGCACAGCGCCTGAACATATCACCGTCGAAGTTGCTGCTTCCTCTCAGTTACGCAGCCATTCTAGGGGGTACCTGTACTCTGATAGGTACCAGCACCAACCTTGTTGTCGATGGCCTGATGCAGAGCCGGGGCATGGCGGGGCTTCACATATTCGATTTGGTCTGGGTAGGTGTCCCTCTGCTGCTGGCAGGCTCAGTGTTTTTAATCCTGTTTAGTCGCAGGTTGTTACCGCAACGCGAAGAGCTGGTAGAACAATTGAAGCATGCCCGTGAGTACTATGTCGAGATGGCAATCCCCAAAGGCAGTCCTTTGCACAGTAAATCCATTCGCGATGCAGGTTTGCGTAATTTGCAGCATGGTTACCTCACTGATATCAAGCGCGGCGAAAAGCTTTATACAGCAGTCGGCCCTGACATGCAGCTTCAAGAAGGCGATCAGCTCGCCTTCATTGGCGCCCCCGCCTGTGCGCGGGAGCTTCAGCGGATCAACGGGCTGATTCCCGCCCATGGCGGCGCCCATAAGCTACAACTCAATCATCATCAACGTTGTTTGGTCGAGGTGGTTTTGGGATCGGAATTTCCCGGATTAAACAAGACCGTAAAGGAAACGGAGTTTCGATCCCTATACCACGCGGCGATATTGAGTGTCAGCCGTGGTGGCAGGCGCATGACCGGCAAAGTGGGTGATATGACGCTGCGGGTCGGTGATACGTTGCTATTGGAAACCAGTGAGGCCTTTGTGGAGCAATACCAGTATCGCAGGGACTTTATGCTGGTCAGCCCCTTGCGGGATTCCACGCCTCCCAATTTTTCCAAGGCGCCGCTTGCCACGGGCATTCTATTTGTCATGGTAGCGGTCAATGTCGTGGGGCTCATGTCCGTTCTGGAGGCCGCACTGTTAGCCGCTGGTTTATTGTTGGTGACAGGCTGTGTGACGGTCAATCGTGCTCGAATGAATGTGAGCGTTAATTTGCCCGTATTGGTGGTTATTGGCGCTGCTTTTGCTCTGGGATCGGCGTTGGAGGAAAGTGGAGCCGCTGCCTGGATAGTAGACATTCTTCTAAGTGGTGGCATTGAAAATCCATGGCTGGCCCTGTTGCTGGTTTATATCGTAACCAGTTTTTTTACCGAGCTTATCACCAACAATGCGGCAGCGGTTTTACTGTTTCCGATAGCTACGGGTGTCGCCGGGCAGCTTGGCGTCAGCCCCATGCCTTTTATCATAGCTGTCATGTTTGGAGCCAGTGCCAGCTTTTTAACGCCTTTGGGATATCAGACAAACCTGATGGTGATGGGGCCGGGTGGATACCAATTTACGGATTATTTGAGAATTGGTGCGCCGATGGCAATTTTGTCCGCCCTGGTTACGACTGCGCTGATACCCCTGGTTTGGCCGTTCCATTGATATGTTCATGGGATCAGTCAACTTGATTTGTGATAACGTTTACTTGTGCATAACAAATATAAGTAAACACTCGCAATAAGGATCAACCAGCTTGCATATCGTCTGAAGGGGGGATACGGCATGCCGTATAACTCACTGTTAGACACCACAAAATAAAAATTAGTGGGTGGCAAACATGAAACCAGGCAATTCCCGGCTAAATGGACGATTCGCTTTCTTTCAGGAATTTCTGAAACATCCCCTTCAGATTGGTTCGATCATTCCCAGCTCTCATTTCCTTGAACAGCGCATTCAGGAGGCCGCAGCCATCGGTTCGGCTAAATTTGTGGTGGAGTTGGGCGCCGGTATAGGAAATACAACTCGAGCGATACTGCGTATGATGCCGCAAGACGCTAAGCTCCTAAGCATAGAAATTAATCCGCGATTCCATGCCTTTGTTAGCGGCATTGAGGATGATCGTCTCATTGCACACCTGGGCAGCGCATGTGAACTGAATGAAATCATTTCAATGTATGGACTAGGCGCGCCTGAGGCAGTTATTTCTGGTATTCCATTTTCAACTATGCTGCATCGTGAAGGCTCTCAAGTTATTGAGGCGATTTCGTCTCTGCTCGCACCAAACGGTCGTTTCGTGGCCTACCAGGTGAGCAAGCGAATCGTATCCCTGTGCCGGCCCTATCTAGGCTCAGAGCAAATTAGGATAGAGCTTCTGAATATACCGCCAATGCGTATTTACAAGTGGGAGAAGAACGGTATCTTACAACCAAATCAAACAGATATTATGTGGGGGTGAAACTGGAAACTACGCTCCGTAAGGTGAGGGAAGGCCTGCTTTCCACGGAGTCCCTTAAGGGGGCAAATTTATTTCTAACGTTGATTTCAAACCTAAGACCCGCTTAACCGAATTTTTAAGGACATAACCTTGCCACATTGCATTATCGAATTTTCAAAAGATCTGGAATCTCAGCTGACACCACCGGCATTGGTCAATGCCGTGCATCAAGGTGCTTTAGCTTCTGAGTTGTTTGAAGCCTCGCATATCAAGACGCGTGCGGTTGCTTACGATTATTTTCAGGTAGGCGCAGAACAATCAAACTTTATCCATGTCACAGTTCGCCTGCACCAAGGCAGAACTGTCGCCCAGAAAAAAATGCTGTCTTCGACAATCATCGAGCGCTTGGCTGATACAGGTTTATCCGCCGTTGTTATCACTGTAGAAGCTGTAGATATCGAGACGGAGAGTTATACGAAGCGAATAGTGTAAATAGCGCGATGAGTGCCCTTGACTCGCATTTATGCGAAAGTAAATCTCTGGATTCCCGCGGCTGCGCCTGGCAATGACAATTTCCAATCGAATACCAAAGATTAATGTCTATGAAACCCGGTTTAAAGTGGCCGGAACACTTAAAACGAAAAACTACCCGCTGATATGGCTGGCGTCACCACTGACTACGTCAATGTACTAATCTGCTGTCTGAACAGATGCTTTATTCCTTGAAACAAAATGACGATGATCTTCCGGCCATTGTCGCACTGATTAATGAGGCTTATCGGGGAACAGGTGGTGACCATCGCTGGACAACGGAAGCCCATTTGGTAGCGGGTGATCGTATCTCCGTTGAGGCTCTCACAGACCTGATTAATGATAGTCAATGTGATTTTATTGTCTGCCATGAGCAGGATAAATTGATTGGCTGCATCTCTATTTGTTATAGGAACACAATCGCTGAATTCGGCACTTTTGCTATTAAGCAGGAAAAGCATGGAATGGGCATCGGTAAGCAGTTATTAGCTTATGCAGAAAATCATGCGAAAAACTGCTGCCAGCGATTTCAGGTGTCCGTAGTCACGCCCAATCAAACCCTGATCGATTTTTATATCAAACGCGGCTATCAACCGATAGGTCATAAAAAGCTTTATCCCGTCGATAATAATGCCGGCAAGCTTAAAGCCAAAGATATTGACTTAACCGTGTTACAAAAAAAGGCTTAGGAATCAAATGTTACGACCTGAGGGATACCCACGAATTTCGGAACATTTCCAGATGCCTCCGCGGAGCCTTGCCCTGAGCGTAGCCGAAGGGGTCGGCATGACCGTTCTCGATTCACGGCAAGGCCCTTTGATTTCTTTTTAGTATTGCCGATAATCACACAGACAAGCGTGATTTCTTTGCTGTAGCATACCAACACAGTTTATTCACGGAGCCAAACATGCCACTTATTCACATCAAAAAATCAGTTCGCCTGTTATGGCTGTTGTTGTTACCCCTGACGTTGACGGGTTGTGCTTCACACGCATTATTTAGCGCCGACAGATACGGTTATTCACATTCCATTCCTGAAGGACACCGGCCGCCTCCCGGCGAGTGCCGTATCTGGTATCCGGACCGACCGGCAGGTCAGCAACCACCGCCAGGTGATTGCCATCAACTCAGGCATCATGTGCCGCCCGATGCCGTGCTGATTTATGGAGATTAGCCCTGGCCCGGCTCCCGGCAAATTAACCTGAAAATCAGGTATTATTAACGGTATCTCCTTCCATTTCCCATCTCAAAACCAATGTTTAGGGGGAGGGATATCTATGCTCCACTACACTCTGAATCAAAACACGGCTATCGTGTATATTTACCCCAAAGGACCGTTAAGCAAAGCGGACTTTGAACAGTTAACCGCCGAGGTTGATCCGTATATCGAACAATCAGGCGGCCTGGCGGGATTGATTATTGAGACTGAGAAGTTTCCCGGCTGGGAAGACCTGAATGCAGCGATTCAGCATTTTCGTTTTGTTCGTGATCATCACCGTAAAATCAAAAAAGTCGCTATTGTTACTGATTCTCTGGCCGGTGAGTTTGCTGAAAATATCGCGTCTCATTTTGTGGCTGCCAAAATCCAGCACTTTAATGCCAATCAACTGGCGTTAGCCGAAGACTGGGTGAACCAGAAAGACCATTAACCTTATTTCCGTGTCATAACATTCTTGCCGTTTTTGTTGTCTATACTCCATGTCACTGACAACTGAGAAATCCTGTTAGCTCTCTGTCACCGCAACGGTGATTCTTTTTCAGTTCACAATGCGGTGAGCGAGAAAAGGAGCATAGCCATGAGTGATATTATTAATGAAGTAATGGCTGCCAACGGCCATTACGCGGCTGATTTTGGTGATAAAGCGCGGTTGCCAATGCCTCCCGGCAGACAATTTTCCATTCTCACCTGTATGGATGCGCGGCTTGATCCTGCCAAGTTCGCAGGGTTCGCAGAAGGCGATGCCCATGTGATCCGCAATGCCGGTGGCCGGGCCAGTGATGATGCAATCCGTTCGCTGGTGATTTCCTACAAACTGCTCGGTACCCGCGAATGGTTTGTGATCCATCATACCGATTGTGGTATGGAAACCTTCACCGATGACATCATGCGTAAGTTGCTTGCCAGCAGTTTGAAAACAGCCACAGTGGATGCCACCGGCTGGCATGACTCAGGCAAAGGCGCAGGTTCGACCGAAGCTAATTATATTGACTGGCTCACCATCGCGGATGACAGAAAAAGTGTCATCGAGGATGTGGCAAGAATCCGCCATCACCCGCTGGTGCCGGATGATATTCCTATCTACGGGTTTATCTACGATGTTAATACCGGCAGGTTGAGCGAGATTCACGAAGCCAGTGAGAAAGGCAAGGCACGACCATAAAATCCACCCAACACTATATAGGAACTGTTTATCTATCTGGAAGTGCTGACCATGGTGGCGGTGTATTACGAGTCGGGCGAACTGCCGATCAAGATACCGCTTTATATCGCTATTGTGGCGCTGGCACGTTATCTGATTCTGGATATGAAGAATATCGCCTGGCGCATTCTGGGTATTACCGCCGCCATTTTGCTGCTTGGTGCCTCGATTATCGTGATTCACTACTGCAAAACCGTGTTGCAGGAAAAGGGCAAAAGCGCTTCTTAACCAAGGTGCTGCAGGATTTATTCATGGGGTGCTCCTAGAGGCTGATCATATCGCGATGAACCTTTTTTCCTGTCGGTTGTGAACCAGGGCACTTTTTACCGTTTTTTATCACAGACCTGTCATCACCTTGTCATGCTTTTTTGTCTAAATAAGCCCAAAACATACTTCATTTCATATTCTCTCTAACAAGCGGGAGATCCCATGTTTAGAAAAGCTTCGTATGGCCCGACACACCGGCTGGCTCTATTCATCATGTTGCTGACAATACCTGTCTTGCTGTTGAAGTTAACGCTGACTCAGGCAGCGGCAACGCAACAGGCACCGCTGTGGGATCTCGAATACCACTATGAGGTAGGTACGCCGATCACGATAGAAAGCATCGATGATAATTTATCGGGACTTGCCTATCACCCTGAATCTGATCATTTATATGCTGTATTGAACAACCCGGAAAAAATCATCGAAATGACCAAACAGGGTAAAGTGGTTCGCACCATCGACTTACAGGGATTTGTCGATACCGAAAGTATCGATTATCTTGGCAACAACCTGTTTGTGGTGTCGGAGGAAAGAAGACGGCGGCTGGTGTTTTTTTATCTGAACGCTGATATCAGCGTGGTGCATTACCAAAATGCTCAAGTTCTGCCCCTGGACCGGGCCAGTAATGAGAATACCGGCTTCGAAGGTGTAGCGTGGTCACCGGCCTATGGTTTTTTTGTATTACAGGAATACCCGCCAAGGCTGATACATCATATGATGCATGATGCCGAACCTGCCAAGGATTTGCAGCCCCTGGTTCGTTCAAAGTCTCTTGATGTCTCTGACTATGCCGGTATCAGTATGCTGCATGGCGATCAGGACATGCTGCTGGTCTTGAGCGAAGCATCCCACAGCCTGCATGCCTTGGATCTAAACGGTAACCCCTTGTCACGCCTATCACTGCGTACCGGTTTATTGAAGCTGTGGCCGCTGATGGAACAACCCGAAGGCGTGACCGTCGATAAAGACGGCAATATCTTTATTGTTGGCGAACCCAACCAATTGGTCATGTTAAGCCGCAAAACCCGGCTGGCCCAGTCAGCGGCAACCCCTCAGTCCTGATACGATAAGGGCGGCCATTGACCGCCTTTCTCGTTACAAAACCAAAACTGTGCTTTTAGACATCATAAGTCGATGCGGCCACATCACCGCCGCGGCCAGTCCAATTGGTGTGAAAAAACTCGCCACGCGGCTTGTCGGTGCGTTCATAGGTATGCGCCCCGAAGTAATCCCGCTGTGCCTGCAACAGGTTGGCAGGCAGACGCTCGCTACGGTAGCCATCATAAAATGACAAGGCACTGCTGAAAGTCGGTACCGGCACACCGAGCGCTACTGCCGTACCTACGGCTTTGCGCCAGCCTGGCAAGGCTTTTGTAATCGCTTCGATAAAGAAATCATCAAGCAGCAGATTTTCCAGCTCAGGATTCAGATCAAAGGCATCACGGATCTTGCTGAGAAACTGACTGCGGATAATACAGCCACCGCGCCACATCAGCGCGATACCGCCGTAATTCAGCTCCCAGCCATAGGTTTCGGCTGCTTCCCGCATCAGCATATAACCCTGCGCATAGGAAATAATCTTGGACGCATACAAAGCATCACGGATGGCGTTGACCATCTCGGTTTTGTCGCCTTCAAACGTGGCAGCCAGTTGCGGCAGTACTTTTGATGCCCGCACCCGTTCGTCTTTACGTGCCGACAAACAACGTGCAAACACTGCTTCTCCAATCAAGGTCAGCGGAATGCCCAGATCCAGAGCATTCATGCCGGTCCATTTACCGGTGCCTTTCTGCCCTGCAGTATCCAGAATATGGTCAATCAGCAGTTCGCCGTCTTCTTCATCACGCACGGCAAGAATGTCACGCGTGATTTCGATAAGGTAGGAGTCCAGCACGCCTTCATTCCACTCGGCAAAGACTTTCTGGATTTCATCACCACGCATACCCAGTCCTTCACGCATCATCTGGTAGGCTTCGCAGATAAGCTGCATATCACCATATTCAATGCCGTTATGCACCATTTTCACATAATGGCCGGCGCCGTCATTGCCCACCCAGTCACAGCAGGGTTCATGATCAACATGGGCGGCAATCGACTGGAAAATGGGTTTAACTGAATGCCAGGCGGCATGATTACCGCCAGGCATTAACGAAGGGCCGTGGCGGGCTCCCTCCTCGCCACCGGAGACGCCACTGCCAATAAACAAAATGCCTTGTTGGTGCAGTTCATAAGTACGGCGGTCACTATCATTGAACAGCGAGTTACCGCCATCAATGATGATATCGCCTTTATCCAGATAAGGAACCAGTTGCTCGATAAGGGCGTCCACCACCGGACCGGCTTTGACCATTAACATCACACGGCGAGGCACCTTCAGGCTGTCCATAAATGTCTGCAGATCATGACATCCAATGATGTTGGTACCTTTGGCGGGGCCAGTCATAAACTCATCGATTTTACTGGTAGTACGGTTGAATACCGCGACAGTAAAGCCTTTGTCATTCATGTTTAACACCAGGTTCTGGCCCATAACTGCCAGACCAATCAGGCCGATATCCGCCTTGGCGGGTTTTTCCATTTCACTCATAATTATCTACACACCTTTATGTATTCACCAATTGCTTCTCGCGTTGATCCCACAACCAATCTGCGTTGACCGGATGCAGAATCGCACTCGACGGCACCGGATACTTCTATCATTTCTCCTGTCTGCGCCTGCCCGACGTAAGTATGTGTAAACGACACCACTTCGGGTGTCATTTCGTTGTCAATCAGATAACGGGCAGGAAAATCAAAAGCGCGATGATCATCCAGAACCATGGCTTTGACAGTGGCGATTCCCTGCTTAATATAGTGGTGGTGATCGTGATCCAGCTCGGTAGGCAGACAGACCATGCCAATATCAAACTTGGTGCCATCAATTGCTGCTTTGTTGAATTTGCGAGATTCGTGCCAGGCAAATTCCTCAAAATTCAGCTCACCGCCACGACGATGGAAATTGTCCCGCATCAATGCAATATCTAACTCATCAATCAGGCCAGAAACTACGGCCTGCCTCACCACATCGCGGATTTGATGAAAAGCTTTACGACCATACACCACCAAATCAATATCCGAACCTGCCTTTTGCTGACCGATGAGCATGGAGCCCGTTAGCCCCAAAAAGTTACAATCTACGCCAGACTGCACCAAAATAGTAATAAGTTTGTGCAATTTTTGTTCAATTTCATCTTTTGGCTGCGCAGCCAACAAGGCTTTGAGGCGGTCTTCCGGCCGGTAGTGACGGACAATATCGCGCACATTGACGGCATGAAATTCCGCGTCGAACTGCTTGGACTTGAAAAGGTATTGGGGATAATGGCGAGCAAGCAGGCGGTTGGCCTGGGCCGTATCGACTTTCTGCCAGTTGTCACCGCCAGCGGCGGCATAACGAAGAAAACAACCGACTTTTTGTTGATGGGGATGATAACTGACTACAGCAAAAATGAGACCGTCCTCTGTCTGGATGAAATCCTTCGGCAAATAAGGAAAATCTGCCTGTCTCATTGTCAGTCTCCACTCCTCGTTCAATGCATCATGACACAAATCATCATTTGAGTCGCCTGCCCCACATCCACAAACCAGTAAACGCTAACACCACCAGCAGAATGCCCAGAATATCTACCAGCCAAACACCGATATTGCCCAAAATACGGCCGTTGTGAATATCGATCAGTACTTGCTCAACAGACACACCCTGACCGTAGAAATATTGCTGCAAATCAGCTGCCACAGACTCCGGCATAGGATGGCTTACACTCCATGTGACGCCCAGCAATGAAATCGGTTCCCAGACATCCAGCATAAAGTTGCTGCGCCACATGCCATTGTGCGTCTGAATGACCGGCTCACCATGATGCATGCCGATATTCTGGATACTACCCGGTATGCCGGCTTCACCGCCCATTCGTTCAACAAAGTCACCTTCCCGGGTGAGCAGAATAAGCTCATCATCGGTCGCCAGCACAATCAAGTCTTCGAGGGTAATACCGCCCAGAAGCGGACGATGAATATGGGTGACCGGCCTGGCGTCAACAAATAGCTGGGTATCGAACTGGGAAATGATCTTGTTATCCAGCAGGTAGGCGGCATCAGGTTCGACGTCTCCGATACCGTAATGCGCCATAAGCCAGTTCCAGTTAAGGTAACGCTGGTCAAGTTTGAATTGATTGGAGTGATTGAGGATCACGCCAGTTACGGCAAACAACAGCAGAAAAATAGCGACCACTACTCCCATACTGCGGTGCAGACTTTGCATTCTGCGGTTCATTTTTTAACTCTGATTGCTGATAAATTCATCCAGATATAATGCCAGTGTCACGACGGCAGTCATAGCCCTGACAGATAAAGTTGCACCGGTAATACCATCAATATTCCGATCCAGCCCGTTATTTTCCAGTTTGGCATCGCTGAATTGCCGGGTAAATGCGGGATGGCGAACTTCCCAACCGCGACTTTCACGATAAGCCAGCACCTTAACCTGCTCGACTTTATTTTGATGTATTACTATGCCGAAGGTGATCGGCTCTTCTTTACCGATCTCTTCCAGAATCCAGGCGCTGCGATCATTATTATGCCAGTAACGGATCCGTAAACCGGCATAGCTGTGACCCAAAATTTCGGTCACACGCTCACGCACTTCCCCTTTTAACCAGACCACATCGCTTTGAGGGACTTGCTGGTTAAAAACCTCGTTGAGAAATTCATCCGTAGTCTGGTAGATACCGCGAGCTTGTGCAGGAATAGTAACGATGAACAACAAAAAAGCGATCAGGCCAAAGCTGACTGTCCAATGCTTGATGTTATTCACCGTTACGTCCCCCCATATCAACTCAAATCAGAACTGATAGCCAAGACCGACGTTGAAGCCATCAAATTCTTTGTCTTTGTTATCAGCATCCATGTCCTGATAGTCGACTTTAACGACAACTTGCGGATCAATCCACCAGTTCAAACCGATATCCCACTGGTTGAATTCGGTATCAGTAGAGTTCCCCGCCTGGTTATCCCACATGCTGTATCGGGTAAAGATACCAATGCTGTCGGTCAACTTGTAAGACGGTTCGATATACCAACCAGTTTGTTCATCAGCACCGACAGATTCCGGTCCGTCGCCGTCCAGATCCCAGGTTGCGTACAAGGCGCGCAGGCCAAAGTTACCTTTTTGAATAGCTGCATGCGCTTCCCACAAGGTGGCGCTACCGGCATCAGGGTCATTGCTTTGCGTGATATCTTCCTGATATTGCAGAGAAGTGCTCAGTTCTACCCCCGGCATACCGGTCCATTTCAGACGGGCAGTATAAGCAAAATCTTCCGCTTCAGCATTGGAAACTTTCTGGCGGCCGTTGCGAACCGCATACTTTTTACCGCTATTGGTGTTCAGGCCGGAGGTTGCTGCCACATCATAAGAGAAACCTTGCGCAATCTCGCCGCTCAGCATTGCACCACCTTCCCACCAGGTGGTCGGAATAATGTTTTTCTCGACATTATTACGTTCCACACCGTAAAACGTGGGGGGTTCATGCGTTTCGTTAAGCAGACCGACCGGCATCAGGAAGAGACCCGCATTAACGCGGTGACGGTCGTTCAGATCATATTGAATAAAGGCTTGTTCGATCTCAACTTCGCCGTTTTTGCCTTCACCGGCCAGAGAGTGTTCCAGTTCCAGCTCCGAGAAGAAACGCAGGCGGTCATTGAACTCATGATTAAAGAACAAGACAAAACGATGGAAATCGATTTCATCTTTGTCATCTGCATCGCCCTGGTTTTCCAGGTTGTTGTAATGCAGTTCACCATAACCACCGATTGAGGTTTTGGAGTCTTTACTTGCTACGGCTTTCACCGCTTCCTCAGTTGCGACTGCCATAGCTTCCGCCGCTTCACTGGCTTCGCGTGCCGTCACTTCAGTTTCTTCAACCTTTTGCTTCAAGTTCTGGTTTTCAGCTTTCAGTTCCTGGTTTTGCTCTTTAACTTCATTCAGTTGCTGCTTCATTTCCTGCAGCATTTGCCAGATTTCTTCGTTGCTGGGACTTGCTGCCTGAGCTGCCGCCATGGCAGTCATCAACGTGGTCGCCAGCAGAGTACGTTTAAATTTCACTATTTACTCCCCCATCTTTAGATTACAAAATTACAAGCATTATGGATTATATATAGATTACGAATCATTATCATTAAGCTTCGTCACTTTTATAACAAAATTATTTGTTTTGTTGTTTTTTTGCTACATCATCATGCGTAGGCTCGGCTGTGACGCCCTGCTGGCACTGAACTCAAACAAACCTTTACTGATGTCCTGTGCAAATTGTGTAAAGTGATGTTCTGTCATACGAATCGTAATAGACCCCATAGTCAGATGAATCATTTGACAGTCAGGACAGTGTTGTATATCTACAGAAGCTGATTCATAAACCGTTTGCGGACGGCAGGCAGTTGATGTCATTTCTAATCCTTAATTTACGAGTTTAAATAATTCATTTACGGGTTTAAATAATTCCCAACCCAAGCGATCGGCTTGGTTGAGATCACGCTCATCACAATAAAGTTGCCACCACATTTGGGATAAAGACCGCCAATATTGTTTGATTTGCGGCTGTTCCTGATGGGTCAGTAATAAGCGGTAGTTGCGGCTGATCTGCAGTGCCAGACAACCAGACGGATGCTGGCGATATTGGAATTCCAGTTGCCTGTTGGCAGCCAGAAGCAACTCCAGCTGCCAGTTGTCTTGCTTCAATGGTGCGTTCATGAGCGAATGGTTCTGGCTGCTGCAGACAGCAGCAAGCCCCATACGGTTTTCTTGGAGGTTTTATCCAGGCAATTAAAATCGGCAGCATGCAGCTTGCCTTCCCGGATGAGCATTTCCAGCTTGTCCTGCTCAAAAGCCAGATGAATACTATGGTGTCCTTGTAAATTTAGCTGTGCTGTTTTCATATCTCACCTCACTTTCCAAAGTGTGGGAATGAGTATAAACACAACTTAATCTAAATGCAAATCATTATCGTTTAGAAATAGATGACCGATAAATACGTGTTCCTCCTTGAGCACAGACAAAATACCGAAACAACCTGAAACTGCGCGTATCAGGTTGTTTCGGTACATTTTTCAATAAAAATCAGGGAGAATAATAACCGGTTCCGTAGTAACCATAACCGACAAATGGCGCATCATGTTTGGGGTTGTATTCCCTATTAGTGCCTGAATATTTATCAATCCAGAGGTGACTGTCGATGATATCAATTACGGGCAGAGTCAATGTTTTCTGATCCACTTTGATGGTCTCTTCAGCACTGACCGTACCGACAAACGTCACCATCGTCCCTTCCTGATAAATTTCCGGATCGAGGAAATTTTTGCTCTGACTGATAAAACGCCCCTGACTGTGTCTGTCAGCTATAGGCCGTCCATACCGGTTCAACGGAAACTGAACAATTTGCAAACTTGAATACGTTTCATAGTTGCTGATGCTGATGATCTTGCCGCCCCAGCGCACCGTTGTTCCCATATAGGTTTCAACACCGGTCACCACCTGTTTAAGCTGGATATCTCCGGCAGGTGCGGACTGAATGTTAGATGAAACACCGCTGCAAGCGGTCAACAACGCGATAGCTGCATAGATAAAAATTTTCACTTTTGTCCTCCTGACCAGGCAATCATGCCAAGTGTATATGAATTAGCAAATAGCCTAATTTGATTGACTCACAGCAAAGCAAGATGTTTCATAATCTGGGCAGAAATGGTCTCAAAAGCAGTGAACGCGGGACCGGCAGTGGTGCAGGGATGTACAGTTTACAGAAGAAGGTGGTTTGAGATGGCTTTAGACCATTACCGTCTCAAATCAGTAGATTCAGTTCTGAATTACTGCTGCTGATTTTGCTTTTTCTGTTTGCGTGCCGCCTTTTTGGCTGCTTTTTCTTCACGGGCGATCAATACCTCGGCCCATTCCTTTTCAACCGTCTCCGGGGTTTCCAAAGTGATACGCCCCAGCGTCCCTGATCTGATTTCGGTCAGTAATATTTTGGCAGCACGATCCAGATCCACTCGCCCGCCCGAACGCAGACAGCCGCGCTTGCTGCCAATGGCTTCCAGCGCTTCCAGCCCCGAAGCAGGCAGTGTCTTGAAATCATATCGCTGCGTTAACAAGGCAGGATAGGCTTGAAGCAGATATTCCACGGCATACAGCGCAATATCATCATTATCGATGGCGGTTTCCTTGATGGCACCGGTTACCGCCAGCCGATAACCGCTGTGCGGATTTTCCAGGTTCGGCCACAACACACCCGGTGTGTCATGTAAAACAATGCCTTTGTCCAGTTTGATACGTTGCTGCATTTTGGTAATCGCCGGTTCATTACCGGTTTTGGCAATCATGCGCCCCGCCAGACTGTTGATCAGCGTCGATTTGCCTACATTGGGGATCCCCATAATCATGGTCTGAATATTTTTAACACTCTGCGCTTTGTGCGGCACCATCTTTAAACACAGTTCCAGCAGATCACTGACACGATCAGTTTGCTGCGCGTTCATCGTGATGGTTTTAACGCCTTTTTGCTGCTCCAGATAAATCTGCCATTTTTCGGTCAGTTCCGGATCGGCCAGATCAAACTTGTTAAGTACCTTGATGCAGGGTTTATCACCGCGCAATTCAGCAAGCATCGGGTTTTCACTGCTGAACGGAATGCGAGCATCCAGTACCTCGATGATCAGATCCACCTGGGGCAGAATCTTTTTCATCTCCTTGCTGGCTTTATGCATATGGCCCGGATACCACTGGATAGCCATCTATTTCACCTGCTCACTAATCTGCGATCTGCTGGACCTATTCGGGTAAATCATCATGCGCTCTATATTGTGGTGTCGTTACTGATGACATTTTAGCTGATTTACCAGGCTTATTCGCCGTTAGAGACATATCCCCGAAATACGCGCCTTTCCAAGTATCACGGGTATAAACAAACAGCCTTAACCGGCTTTGCGCAAATACCGACTGATATCGATCTCGTCAATCTGGGTGTCGGGCAGGAAACGTCTGGCGTAATCCAGATATACCCCCGAAGTCAGGAACAGCTCAAACACCTCAACATCGATATGGTCGTTCTGCACCATGCTGTAGAGAATATCCAGTGCCACGCTGACCGGTTTGGCTTTTTTATAGGGACGGTCGGCAGCTGTCAATGCTTCATAGATGTCCGCCAGCACCATGATACGTTCGGGAATCGACAGTTGATCGCCGGTCAGCTTACGCGGGTAGCCGGTTCCTTTCATAGTTTCATGATGAGTAGAGGCATAGCGCGGAACACGTTGCAGCTCTTCAGGAAAGGGCAGACTTTCCAGCATTTTAATGGTGCTGATAATGTGTTCATTGATTTTGAAACGGTCTTCGGCGCTGAGTGTACCGCGGGAAATAGCCAGATTATGCAATTCACCCAGGTTGTATAGGTATTCCGGCACTTCCATCTTGATACCAAACTTGGGATCAAAGTCTGTACCGTGCATGCGTTCAATAAGATGCTCCGGCCGATCGGCCAGCAAATGCTCGGTTGCCGGTAATGGCGCGGAGGCTTCCTGCAAACGCGAGATTTCACCGGATGACAGGCCCAGTTGATCATCAAAATGACGTTGCCAGGTAATTTTTGCCAACTCATGCAAACGGGCCACATCATCTTCGCTGATAAATTCGCCGCCGACATTGGCATTGGCAATAAAGGCAAAGTCTTCCCGCAGTTGCTGTTGTTTTTCTCCTTTTTGCCTGCTCAGCGCGGCATCATTGGCACCCGGTTCCGCTTTTTGCAACAGATAGTCAATTTCAGCATCCCGCCACAGGACTTCAAAGCGCATACGTACTTCATGAATACGGTTGTATATCGTTTCAAGCTTGGTGCCTTTATCAATGATATGTTCAGGCGTGGTGATCTTGCCGCAGTCATGCAACCAGGCAGCAACCTGGAACTCGCGCCATTCTTCTGCTGATTTGAAAGCAAAATCCCTGAACGGGCCATCGGTTGTTTTTTCTGCTTCCTTGACCAGCATAAAGGCCAGCTCCGGCACCCTTTCACAGTGACCTGCCGTATGCGGAGACTTATCATCGATCGCCTGAGCAATGACTTTGATAAAGGCGTCTAACAGTTCTTCCTGGGCCTTTTCGTGACTTTGTATCGCTTGTGACATATTGCTCATCGAATCAGCCAGATCCCCGACCTCAACGATATTGGTTTCAACCTCTTCGACCTCTTGGTAAAGCCGCCGGGTAATTTTTTCGCTGTCCACGGCCAGTTTGCGGATAGGATTTACTATCGGTGTGGCCAGCAACCAGGACAACGGGAACAACAATAATAATGCGGCGACGGTCAACCAGATCGACGTCTTGACTTTTTCCAGTCCGGGCGCCAGTACCGTATCAACCGGCGTGACAATGGCAAAGAAATCCTTCTTGCCATTGCCATTATGTTCACCAAAAGGTGTGGCAAATACAAAGTGATCACGCCCTTTAATCTCAATAATTTCCAGCCCTTCAGGTGTCTGCTGCTGGGCCATTTTCATCAATTCGGCATAAGGTACAGCCCCCAGCTGCCGCACCATGCGACTGTTGCTGTTTAACCACTTAGCTGCCAACGCTTGTTTATGTTCCGGACCGAGATTTTCCAGCGCCAGATTAAACAGTTCGGTCAGCCCCGGCCGCGATCTGTTGAGCATAAAATGCAACTGCGTCGGCATCTTGGTATCACCGAAGTTCAGAGGCTGGCTGATAACCACATCATCAATAAAGAACTGCTGTGCGGTGTAATTCAGAATAGGCCCTGTATCAATGGCGGCATCCGCTTCACCATTACGGACAGCATCGAACATCGCTCTGACATTATTGACGCGAACGATATTGATTTCCGGGAAACTGTCCTGAAGATGATTAGCCAGCGACCACCCCTTGGGAATAGCCACGGTTTTCCCCGCCAGTTGTTCGATATGAGTGATCGTATCTTTACCTTTTGCGGTCACCACACCGTAAGGCACTTGCAGAAACGGTTGGCTTAACTCCCCCAGCACCTGCTTGCTCTCATCAAAAAATACCGGCTGCAGTACATCTAGTTCATTACTGACAAACATCTCTGCCAGTTCATTCCAGCTCAAGCCGTTGATATAACGTATGTCGAGCCCGGTCATTTCAGAAATGTAATTTAATACATCAACCGCATAACCAAATGGCTGACCTGAGGCAGCAAAGTTAATGGGGGGCCAGTCTATTTCATTAGAGATGGTTAAGAACTCAATATCATCCACCAGCTTTTGCTGCTCAGCAGTCAAGGTCAATGGCGGTGACGCTGGTAACGTCATCTGCCTTTTGGCTCTTTGATTGGAGGCAATGATTTCGCCGGTATCCTGATAAAGATAAACCTCACTGTCCTCGCTCAAATCCTGAGCACGCAGAAATTCAGACAAAGATGACAGAGTAATATCGACGCCGAGTACCGCTTTATTGGCAGGGACCACCGTCGAATATGTCTCACCGGGCTCCTGCAGGTGCTGGAACAAATAAGGTGCTGTTTTGTTGACTTCTCCCAGCTGGGCATCGATAAACCAGGGGCGTTTGCGCGGATCATAGTCAGTGGCATGATGGCGGCTGGTGCGCAACTGAAAATTTTCGTCATAAAACTCAAAACGACGCAGGCGCTTGTCACCTTCATCTTTAACGGAGATCGCAACCCAGCGATCCTCAGCTTTGGCACGCAACTGTCTGCGGATATTCTTATCTGCATCCAGATTCACCAGCTCATAAAAATCACCATTGGCGAACCCAATATAAATGGCATAAAAAAGCGTATTATTCTGCATTGCTTCGGCAAAGAGTTGGCGTGAATCTTCAGATATTCCACTGGTGCCGACAAAACGGGTGAACTGAGACAGGATTTTGGCTGCGGCGGCAGCACGACTATCGACCACAGACAGATAATCACGGGTGCTTGCAGCTGTTTTTTGATACACCGCCAATGTCGATTCCGTCGCCATAGTGGTGCTGAAGAAATATTGCAGACTGATAGCCACCGAAGCGGTAATGATAGTGGCCGTCAGAAAAAACGCAATGACTGTCGCGCGAATAGAAATGCGAAAACGTTTTCCGCACATATATGGCAGCATGAGCAGGTCCTCATTGAATTGCCAAGTCCCACTCATCCATGGCAAGTCACCTTAAGAACTTGACCCAGCTAAAAATTTAAGTTGCCTTTATAACATCGTACGCACAGATACACCACCTCATACCCGTGATACCTGGAAATGCACGATACAGCGCGGCAAGAAGCTGCTCTATTTGCGGCAAAACATCACCGGAATAGTGATTTTCTTGCAAAATGTTATAAAAAAAGAGGGTAACTTATTGTCTAACCTTGCATAAATGCCTATAAACAGCCGGTGTCGCGTTACAGCCAGACTTTGCCAAGAAAGTACCATCCGCTGCAGGCTTGCACCTGGTTCTGACTGTTTACATCGGTTCTGATACGCGCATTTCCAGGTATCACGGGTATCTGCTTCGGTATAATGTCCTTTTTTCATCTGCAGAGAACAAAAAATGCCGAAAGCGAGTGAGTTAAAACGCGGGATGGTAGTTGAACTGGCCAATGAACCCTATGTGGTCAAAGACATCGAAATCCGTAACCCTTCCTCTCGTGGTGCCGCGACACTTTATAAGGTGCGATTTAATCATCTAAAAAATAAACAAAAACGTGATGAATCGCTCAAAGGCGAAGATTTTCTGAAAGGCATCGACTGCGAACGCAAGCTGGTGCAGTACTCCTATCAGGATGGTAACAGTTATGTGTTTATGGATAACGACTCTTTCGAGCAATATGCTATTGACGCCGAGGCCATCGAAAATGAACTGGATTATATCAGTGAGGGACTAAACAGTATTGTTGCCGTATTACTGGAGCAGCAACTGGTTGCGATAGAATTGCCGGCGGCCGTCAGCCTGGAAATTGTCGAGACGACACCGGGTATCAAAGGTGCCACCGCTGCAGCCAGAACCAAACCTGCCACGCTCTCCACTGGGCTGGAAGTGCAGGTACCGGAATATATAGAAAATGGGGAAATCATCAGAATCAACACGGCGACGGGCAAGTTCATGTCACGTGCCTGACCACCAGAACAATGCGCACTAAAATAAAGCATTACCTGTTAATTTGCCTGGGCTGGCTGTTTGTGCTGACAGGTGCGGTAGGTGCTGTTTTGCCGTTATTGCCGACCACGCCTTTTCTGATCCTGGCACTGGCCTGTTTTGCTGAAAGCTCCCCCCGGTTTCATCGCATGCTGTTGCACCATAAATGGTTTGGACCGCCGCTGGCACAGTGGGAGAAAACGCACACTATTCGCCGCGCGGTGAAAAAAAAAGTGATACTGCTTATCACCCTGACCTTTGGACTATCCATTGCGGTGTTGTGGGGACGACCTGGTCTGCAGCTCATGCTGGTCGGCCTCTGCCTGATTTTGTTATGGTTTGTGTCTCGCCTTAAAGAGTCGGAGCAGCTGCCCAGATGAATATCAGCGAAGCGATCAAACAGCGCCATTCGGTGCGCGCTTTTCTGGATAAACCCGTCAGTCCTCAGCAGATCATTCACATTCTTGATATTGCCCGCCAAGCCCCTTCCGGTGCCAATACTCAGCCCTGGCAGGTAGCAGTATTAACCGGTGCCAGTAAAGACAACGTGTCGGCAACAATCATCGATGCATTTGAAAATGGCGAGCAGCAGCAACCCGATTACAACTATTACCCGACCACATGGCAGTCGCCCTATCTGGATCGGCGGCAGGCCTGTGGTTTTCAGCTTTATCAGAGCCTGAATATCGGACGTCAGGATAAAGCACGCCGGCAAGCCCAATGGGCCGCTAATTACCAGGCATTTGATGCGCCGGTTATGCTGCTGTTTTTTATGGATGGCATTATGCAGACCGGCTCTTTTATGGATTTTGGCATGTTTCTACAGTCCATCATGCTGACCGCAATAGACCATGGCTTAGCGACCTGCCCCCAGGCAGCTTTGGCCGAATATCCGCATCTGGTCAAACCCTTACTGGGTTACCCGGATGACAGCATTCTGATTTGCGGCATGGCGCATGGTGACGCCGGACTCTACCTGGATGGAAGTCGAGCGTCTTAACCATAATATGGGCAAAATCCATGATATCGAGATTGCCGAGTTCAAAATCACCCGCTTCAAGGC
>NZ_JAPDMV010000014.1 GCF_026319305.1 Methylophaga sp. OBS4 | reverse complement strand
CACAACATGTCTGCAGGTATTGTCGCCCTGCACCGCGGTTATAAGTACTGACCATCATGTCGAAGCTGCTCAAACCCATCGAATTGGCTGTCAACGCCGCACTGAGACAGGATCCTGATACCTGTGAGCGGTTACAGGCATTCGAACAGCGCAGCATTGTGGTCAATATCGAAGATCTGCACCAGTTTGTGCATGTCTGCTTTCATCAACAATCGATACAACTGAGCCACAGTGATGAAGAAAACACCGATTTGCTGATTAGCGGCACCGCCTTCTCACTGCTGAAACTGGGCCAGCATCCCGATAATCTGTTTTCGGCAGATATTCATATTCACGGTGATGTCCAGTTTGCCAAGCAACTGCGCGACGTGCTCGATGGTTTTGATTTTGACTGGGAACAGCAGCTGGCCAGAATCACCGGAGATGTGATTGCCCAACCACTGGCACATGGTTTGAAAAAAAGTTTTTCCTGGTTGCAAGCTTCAGCACAATCTTTGCAACAGACCACCGCTGAATACCTGCGTGAAGAAGCCCGTCTGCTGCCTGATAAATCTCAAATCGATGATTACATGAAAGCGATTGACGAGCTGCGGGCTGATTGTGACCGGCTGGAAGCCCGGATTCACCGTCTGGATAATAAATCGTGACTGGTTGCATTCTGATTATCACCCTATTAAGGAGTCCTTGATGAAGGCCAGTCAGTTGACGCGACTGATACAAATCAATCATGTGCTTGCCAAACACCGTCTCGACGAGGTTATTAAAGCCATTCATCTGCTGAGACCTTTACGTTATATCAGTTTTCTGTCACCCAATCGCTGGCGTAAACAGGCTGATCTGCCGCGTGGCGAAAGACTGCGTCTGGCTTTTCAGGATCTGGGGCCGATTTTTGTCAAAATCGGCCAGATATTATCGACACGCAGAGATCTGCTGCCAGCTGATATTGCCGACTCACTGGCCAAACTGCAGGATCAGGTCGCCCCGTTCCCGGCCGAACAAGCGCGTGAGCTCATCGAAAAAGCTTATGGCAACGAACCGCTCAATCATATCTTTGCCTATGTCGAACCGGAACCCATGGCCTCGGCTTCTATTGCCCAGGTACATGCCGCCACCCTGATCGATGGTGAAAAAGTCGTTATCAAGCTGGTGCGTCCCGGCATCGAACCGTTGATTCGTCGTGATATTGAGCTCTTATATACCTTAGCGTCCTTTGCTGAACGTTATTGGTCGGAAGGCAAACGGCTGCGCCCCCTCGAAATTGTCGCTGAACTGGAAAAAAACCTGTTCGATGAGCTGGACATGCTGCGTGAAGCGGCATCGGCTTCGCAGTTACAACGCAACTTCAACAGCACCAACCTGCTGTATGTGCCGAAAGTTTACTGGAACCTGACCAAGACCAATCTGCTGGTTCAGGAACGCATCTACGGCACGCCTATCAGTGATATCAATGCGCTGAAAGCCAAACAGGTGAATCTGGCGCGGCTGGCCGAAATCGGCGTCGAAATCTTTTTTACTCAGGTTTTCAAACACAGTTTTTTCCATGCGGATATGCACCCGGGCAATATCATGGTGGATATTACCGATCCGGAAAACCCGCGTTATATCGCCGTTGATTTCGGCATTATGGGCACCTTGTCACCGGAAGATCAGCGTTATCTGGCCGAAAACTTTCTCGCCTTTTTCAATCATGATTATCGGCGGGTGGCCGAACTACATATCCAGTCAGGCTGGGTGCCTGCCAATACCCGGCTGGATGAATTTGAAGGCGCCATTCGCAGTGTCTGCGAACCCATTTTTGCCAGACCACTGAAAGATATTTCATTCGGTCAGCTGTTATTAAGACTGTTTCAAACCGCCCGCCGCTTTAATATGGAAGTGCAGCCACAACTGGTTTTACTGCAAAAGACCCTGCTCAACATTGAAGGCTTGGGGCGCGAACTGTATCCGGATCTGGATTTGTGGCAAAGCGCCAAACCCATCTTGGAAAACTGGATGAAGGAAAAACTGGGCTGGAAAGCAGCCCTGAAAACCTTGCAACAGGAAGCACCGCACTGGGCGGAAACGCTACCCGAAATGCCGCGCATGCTGCATGACCTCAGTAAAAAAGCGCAGGAAGGCAAACTGCATATGCAGTTATCCTCGCACGATATCAAACAGCTGCAACAGGACATCCGCAATGCCAGCTATCGCGGCGCGGCGGCAACCAGTGGCGCGGCATTCCTGATTGGCGCTGCAGTCATCAAAGGTCTCGACGGTTATGCGCCGACCATGCTGGCCGGTTTACCCATTCTGAGCTGGGTATTCGGTATCTGGGGACTGGCCTTACTTTATTTTAGTCTTTCAAACAAAAAATAATTGTTATGTTTAAGTGGATAGGCCTCATCATAGGCTTTTATATGTCGGGAATCATCGGCGGCTTGCTGGGATTGTTTATCGGCAGCATCATCGATCGCGCGCGGGCCTTCGGGGTCGGCGGCGTCAATCCGCTGACCGCTACGCAACGCCAGGCTGTATTCCTGGAAACCTTATTTGTCCTCAAAGGCAAGCTGGCCAAAGCTGACGGGCGTATATCCCAAGACGAAATCGATCATGTCGAAGCCTTTATCAGAAAACTGGGCATGACTGCCGAACATCGTCAGGCTGCCATCAGCCAGTTCAAACGGGGGGCCAGTCCGGACTTTGATATCACTGAGACCCTCACCCGGTTCAAACAACACTGTGGCCATACCCTCAATCTGAGACAAGTACTGCTGGTTTATCTGACCGTGATGGCTTTGGCTGACGGCAAACTGGATCCGTCTGAACGTTCGATCCTTGAGCAAGTATCCATTCAGTTGGGATACAGTCCTGCAGAATTCAATCGCATTCTGGATATGGTGCTCGGCCAGGCCCATTTCTCCCAGCCGCGGGCCGATACCAAAAGCGCCTTGCAAGATGCCTATAAAGCGCTGGGCGTGTCTGCCGACAGCAGTGATCAGGAAATCAAACGCGCTTATCGCAAGCTGATGAGCCAGTATCACCCGGATAAACTAATGGGCCAGGGGGTGCCGGAAGATATGATTGCTGTCGCCACCGAACAGACCAAAGAAATCCAACTGGCTTACGATCTGATTAAAAAGCACCGCGGTAACTGACTCTTATTATCAGCCACCATTAATATCAGACGCCTAAAACAACCCGCTGATCGCGCCGTTATCGTCAATATCGATACGCTCGGCGGCCGGCCGTTTAGGCAACCCGGGCATAGTCATCACATCACCGCATAACACCACCAGAAAACCGGCGCCATGAGACAGACGGACATCGCGCACTGCCAAGGTATGATTCGACGGCGCACCGCGTAAGCTCTGATCACTGCTGAATGAATACGGGGTTTTCGCCATGCACACCGGGATAAAATTGTGCTGCTGGCTGATTCGGGCAATTTTATCCATCACCTTGTTATCAGCCACCACATTGGCCGCGCCATAAAGTCGTTTAGCCACCTGTCCAATCTTATCCCATAACGGCATATCATCTTCATACAGGAACTGGCAAGGGTTGGCTGGCTGTTCCAGCATGGCGACTACTTTTTCTGCCAGTGACTCAGCACCGGCGCCGCCTTGCGCCCAATGTCTGGCCAGAATAGCTTCTGCGCCCATTTCTGTGACCGCAGCTTGAATCATCTCGATTTCGCTATCACTATCCTGAACAAAATGATTGATAGCAACCACACAGCGTAAACCAAACTCGGTTTGCAGATTATGCAAATGACGCTGCAGATTCGCCAACCCCTGTTGCAATGCGGCCAAGTCCTCTTGGGCCAAATCTTTTAATTCGGCCCCCCCGTGGTATTTCAGTGCCTTGACTGTTGCCACCACCACCGCCATATCCGGCTTGATGCCTGCCTTGCGGCATTTAATATTAATAAATTTTTCAGCGCCCAGATCCGCGCCGAAACCGGCTTCCGTCACCACATAGTCACTGAGCTTGAGCGCCATTTTGGTGGCAATCACCGAGTTGCAACCATGGGCGATATTGGCAAAAGGACCGCCGTGAACAAAAGCAGGATTATTTTCCAGCGTCTGTACCAGATTAGGCTTGATGGCTTCTTTCAACAAAGCGGCCATCGCTCCATGGGCATTAAGCTCTCGGGCATAATGCGGCGTCCCATCGGTTGAATAGCCAATCAGAATATCGCCCAAACGTTGTTTTAACTCTTTCAGCGAATTGGACAGGCAGAAAATCGCCATGACCTCGGATGCCACCACAATATCAAAGCGATCCTGCCGCAGATAACCGTTAGCAGTTCCCCCCATGCCGACAACAATCTCGCGCAAAGCCCGATCATTCATATCAACCACGCGCTGCCACATGATACGGCGTGCATCAAGCTGCATGTCATTGCCATGATGAATATGGTTATCGATCATCGCTGCCAGCAGATTATGGGCTGAAGCAATGGCGTGGAGGTCACCGGTGAAGTGCAGGTTGATATCTTCCATCGGCACAACCTGAGCGTAGCCGCCGCCCGCCGCGCCGCCTTTAAGGCCGAAGCAGGGTCCCATCGACGGTTCACGGACACAGACCATGGATTTTTTACCGATACGGTTCAAGGCATCACTGAGGCCGATAGTGGTAGTGGTTTTGCCTTCACCGGCGGGGGTTGGACTGATTGCCGTCACCAGAATCAATTTACCATCAGGCCGATCAGCCATGTCATCCATCACATCCAGAGAGACTTTTGCCTTAAAACGGCCATAAGAGTCGAGTTGATGCGGGGCAAGCCCCAAGCGTTGTTCTGCAAGTATAGAAATTTCCTGCATCTTCGCTTGTTGTGCAATTTCGATATCTGACATGTTTTTCCCGAACGACTGCTGAATTACCGGTGCATTATACTCGACTTGGCAAAATTAACTGCCGATCGACTTTATTCGCCCCAGCGGGGCACCAGTTGATGTGGCACAGCAGCCTGATCGAGAATACGCGCCACTACAAAATCAATGATCTGGCTGAGTTGGGTCGGATTAAAATAAAAACCGGGGTTAGGTGGCAATATACACACGCCTAGCCTGGCAAGTTTGAGCATGTTTTCCAAATGAATCACGGAAAACGGGGCTTCTCTGGGTACCAGGATTAATCTGCGGTTTTCCTTGAGCATCACATCCGCAGCGCGATTGATAAGATTATCGCTGCTGCCACAGGCAATCGCAGATAAGCTGCCCATAGTACAGGGGCAGACAATCATCGTCGGCACACAATGAGAACCGCTGGCCAGCGGGGATGACCACTGTTGTTCACCGTACACCTGCAGCTGTTCAGGCTCACACCGGTACTGATCGACCAGCATAGTCTGGATATCCCCCACCCTCGCCGGCAACTTCCAGTTCAGTTCATCGGCCAGCACGATTCTACCGGCTGCCGACACCATTAAATGCACCGTCATGCCATTGCCAAGCAAGACTTCAAGCAGCCGTTGTGCATAAGGCGCGCCGGATGCGCCGGTTATCGCCAGTGCGATTTGTTTATTATCGGTCATTGCTGCCCCAGGGCATCAAGAATACGCTGATGTATGCCACCAAAGCCGCCGTTACTCATGACCAGAATCTGATCACCTTGCCTGGCTTCATTTCGCAAGGTATTAACAATGCCTTCAATGGAATCAAACACGGTTGCCCGTTCGCCCAATTCCTCTGTCACTTGTTTTAATGACCATTGCAAACCGTCATCCTGAAACAACAACACACGATCCGCCTGAAACAGTGATTGCGCCAAAGCATCCTGATGCACGCCCATTTTCATCGTATTGGAACGTGGCTCAAGCACGGCAACCAGTTTTTGATTGCCAATGCGGGCCCGCAAACCGGCAATCGTGGTGGCAATAGCTGTCGGATGATGGGCAAAGTCATCGTAGACACGGATATTATTCACTTCACCTCTGAGCTCCAGCCGCCTTTTTACACCCGCAAAAGCCGACAAAGCTTCACAGGCATGTTCCAGCGTTACACCGACATGATGCGCCGCTGCTATGGCTGCCAGGGCATTGTTCACATTATGCTGGCCGAGCATCGACCAGTTCACCGTGGCTTGTTGCTGCTGGTGCATGACCTTAAATTCACTGCCGTCGGCTGTAAGCAGTTCGGCCCGCCAGTCACTGTCCCCACTGCCTAACGTTTGGCGTGGTGTCCAGCAACCCATGGCCAGTACTTGCTCAATCACCTTCTCTTCCGGCGCGATAATCAACCCTTCACCGGGCACGGTTCTGACCAGATGATGAAACTGTTTTTGAATGGCCGCCAGATCGTCAAAGATATCCGCATGGTCAAATTCAAGATTATTGATAACCAATGTGCGCGGCAAATAGTGCACAAACTTGGAACGTTTATCAAAAAAAGCCGTATCGTATTCATCGGCCTCAATCACAAAAAATGGGGTATCGCCCAGTCTTGCTGTTTCTCCGAAATTATCGGGTACCCCACCAATCAGAAAACCGGGTGCCATGCCGGCATGCTCCAAGATCCAGGCCAGTAAACTGCTGGTGGTAGTTTTACCGTGTGTGCCTGCCACGGCCAGCACCCATCTTCCCTGCAATACTTGTTGCGCCAGCCATTGCGGTCCGGAAATATAGGGCAGTCCCTGATTGAGTACATATTCCACCGCCGGATTGCCACGCGTCATGGCATTGCCCATTACCACCAGATCAGGCCGTGGTTGCATATGCTCGGGTAGATACCCCTCCGAGACATCAATACCCGCTGCGGCCAATTGCGCACTCATCGGCGGATAGACGTTAGCATCGGAGCCGCTTACAGTCATGCCAAGCTGACGGGCCAGCAAAGCCAGCCCCCCCATAAAAGTGCCGCAGATGCCCAGAATATGAATATGCATTTACGCAACTCCCGACATGCTAAGGCCGACAACGATCAATGAGACTATGGTGTAAGCAACAGTAATCGCTGCTGCTATGCCGGCACTGACATCCAGCGCCTTACGAAAAATATGGGCGGTGACCAATAAACTCCAGAACACCACCACCATTACCAGCAGTAAAACCAGACTGGTGATTTGACCTTGTGGTTCAACCTGGCGGAACAGCCATAATACCGGCATACCGATAACTGCAATCACACTACCGGCACCGGCCATTGCAGTTACGGTCTGGGTGTACCGGCCCATCAAGCCACGAATCGATAACAATAACCAGCAGGCAGCTACCAACAACAGCGTATCGGTAAAACTGGCAATCAGGCTGATCTGCCAGTCATAATCAATATGACTGACCAACACACCAATAGTGAAGTAAATCAATAAAACCAGTTTGAAAAACCAGTGGGAGGCCGGAACATCGGCAGGGCCCGCACGAAACAGGCATATCTGGAAGAAACGCTGCAGTAATATCATGCAGGCATAATAACGTGTCAAAACGGCTGAACAAAGTATTTAATCAACATTTTCTATCCTGCAATAAAAAACCCGGCCGTGTCACCACTGCCGGGTTTATAGTAATCGGATATTGGATATCAATCAGTCGTCGATAACCACACCCCATGGGAAACTGCCGACCTCAATGGTTTTGATGGTTTTGTTGGTCGCAGTATCCACTACGGAAACTGTGCCACTGACACCATCAGCCGTATATATCGTTGAACCATCACGGCTGATATCCAGCCCCCAGACACGCTTGCCTACCGGTACATTAGCTTTCAGCTCCAGTGTTTTCGCGTCCATTACTGCTACTGAATTACCACGGCCGGTGGTGATATAAATGGTTTTGTCATCCGGACTGACCGCGATAGCCATCGGTTTGGAGTTCGGCACATCAATAGCTGCTTCTTTGATAATAGAATGGGTTTTGGTATCGATAATAGTGACTTCGTTACCTACCTCACTGCTGGCATAAGCCAAAGAACCATCACTGCTGAACGCCAGTCCGCGTGGACGGGCCGCTACCAGAATATTAGCAATAACTTGATGTTTAGCCGTATCAATAACATGCACCATATTGGTCGACTCACTGGTCACCAGGGCCAGACTGCCATCAGGTGATACCGCCACGCCTTCCGGTTCCAGGCCAACCTTGATTTCCTCAATGATCTCACCGGTTTTGGTGTCGATAACCGTAGCTTTAGCATCGTCTTCATTAGACAGATAAATATTGCCGTCAGGATGAACATCAAAGGTTTCCGGATCATCACCGGCTTCCAGTTTTTTAATCACTTCCAGCGTTTGCACATCGACGACAGCAATAGCATCTTCATCACTGATTGCGACGTATAGCAGTTTCTGATCAGGAGACAGGCCGATACCGCGGGGGCGTTTACCCACGTTAATCGTGTTTTCCACCTTACCGGTTTGAATATTAATCACGCTCACCGTGTCGTCTTTTTCATTGGAGACAAACACACGGTTCGTCGCATCGGCCAGTACTGATGTACTGGCTACAATCAGGAAAGTCAGTAATAAATGTTTTAATCTCATAATCTCTATCCTTAAACTCCGTTATTTTTATTTACAGGTAGTCAGACCCAGGCTATCGAGACCGCCCTTCACACCTCTCAACGGCGCTTCGGCGACGATATTATTATCCTGGTCGACTAACAAAACAATCTGGCGCAGCTGACCGGTATCACGAAAAGTGGCCTCATCTCCCTTTTGCCCGTCAAAAGCCAGTTTATTTTTCAAAAAATCCAGCATGACAGCCGCTTGCGGATTTTGGGTTCTGGCCACCGTATCAGATAACATTTTCACTGCGGCCCAGCCTGCCCAGGCATTATCATCCATCTTGGTTTGATGATTGCGCGTGAAGCGGATATTGAGCTGCGCGGCAGCAAACTTAACGAAATCTTCATGCCAGGCCTGCGCTACCACGAGGGTATCAGGATTCTTCTCCTGCCACTGCTTAAGGGCATCCTGTTTCATTTGCTCGCTCACGGGTATATTCAATAAATTAGGCAAACAGGCCTGACGCAGTTCATTAGCCGCAGAAGTCAGGTTAAACACCGGCACATTGGCAAATTGCGGCTGATTAGCCACTTCCAACACCTGCTCCGCATCGGTCGCCAGCAAAATGGCCGTTACCGAATCCAGTTGCTCCAGGTCCTCAACTGAAACCGGTTTGACAGTGTAGGTCTGGCCGAGAAATTCGCCTTGCAGGTTAGCTTCAGTCAAACCTTGCTGTACACCGGCCCAGACCTGACCTTCAGTCGGTCCCACATAATGCAGGGTGACCTCAATCACGTTAGCCCACAAAAGCTGCGGCCAGATAAATAAGATGAATAATCCCAGTTTTTTCATTTTTGTCATTAATCTCTCCATCTGCTTCTCATCATGGTTGTACCTTACAGCTTTTACCACACTGACAAATCAGAAAATTCCTCAATTTTGTAGCGCATCCTTCACCCGCAGAGTTCACGCTGCTTGCAATAAAGCCAGTAAATCAGTCTCTTATGCTTCGGGAGTTTTTCCTGTTTGCTGCCAGGCATCCATAAGTGGTTGTAATGAACCAGTTTTTATTCTGTATTCTGTGAAATATAGCTCAAGAATTTCAATATCGGGTCGATAGTAAAAGTAAGATTTCAGGTAGTTCGACTATGAAAAACAAAGCACAAGAATTAGAACTGCGACATATTATGGAAGGATTGGAAGAATTCGCCACCTTTATGAGTTTTCAAAGCGATTATGAAGGGCTGCGTATTCTCAGTGTCGAAACAACGCAGGAAGCCAAGGCACGAGACCAGCGCGCCAAAGTAATCTCACTGGACTCAAAGCGCCGAACACGATCACCGCAAACCAACACCATCAGTAAAGAATTAAGGTTTTGTGATCAATCATTCCACTAAAAAAAAGCCCGGCTCAGCCGGGCTTTTTTTATACCTGACTACCGTCAGGGTTCACTTCTTCACCGTCTTCTTTTTGCGGCGGTAATAAATCTTCCTTACTGACACCCATAGTCAATATGGTATTACTGGCAATATAAATAGAGGAGTAAGTACCCACAATAATCCCCAGCAGTAAGGCGATGGAAAACGCATGAATAACCTCTCCACCGAACATGAACAAAGCGAAGACTACTAGCATGGTGGTAAACGATGTCATCATGGTACGGCTTAATGTGTCATTAAGGGCTTTGTTGATAATCTCTTCTGAAGAGCCTTTGCGCATACGCAGAAACGTTTCTCGAATACGGTCAAATACTACAATGGTATCGTTAAGCGAGTAACCGATTATCGCCAGAATCGCCGCCAGCACCGTCAGGTCAAATTCAATTCGTGTGAGCGAGAAGAAGCCCAGAGTGATAATAACGTCATGTATCAGCGCTACGACAGAACCAATAGCAAAACGATATTCAAACCGCAGTGAGACATAAATCAGAATACCAATCAGCGCATAAAGCATGGCAAGACCACCTTGCTCAGTGAGCTCCTCGCCGACCTGGGGGCCAACAAACTCTACACGGCGCACATCAATCTTGGACTCAGTCTGTGATTGCAAGAACGACACGACTTCGTTGCTGAGCTCTGCCATATTCTGCGTTTCAATCACCGGCAGCCGAATCAGCACATCATGAATCGAGCCAAAATTCTGCACTAGCGCATCGGCATAACCGCCCTGTGCAAGCGCACTGCGCAGCTGGTTCAGATCAACTTCATCCTGATAGCCCAGTTCAATCATGGTGCCGCCGGTGAAATCGATACCGAAATTCAATCCCTGCATAAACAGCGATGACAGCGACACCATAATCAACATGACAGAGAAAAACGCCGCCAGACGGCGTTTGGACATGAATTGGAAGTGGGTTTCTTTACTTAAAAGTTGCATGTCTGCTTATCCTAAATTGACAGCTTGGGTTTGTGCTGGCGACCGTAAATCAGATTAATCACGGCGCGTGTGCCCATGATGGCTGTAAACATTGAGGTGATAATGCCCAAAGACAGCGTCACAGCAAAGCCCTTGATGGAACCGGTACCAAAACCGAATAACACGATAGCCGCGATCAACGTTGTGATATTGGCATCGGCAATAGTGGAGAAAGCTTTGCCGTAACCGGCATTAATGCTTGACTGCGGACTGTTACCGATACGCAGCTCTTCGCGGATACGTTCGAATATCAGCACATTAGCATCAACCGCCATACCCACGGTCAACACAATACCGGCGATACCCGGCAAGGTCAGTGTCGCCTGCAGCATCGACAACAAAGCAACAATAAATACCAGATTACTGGCCAGTGCCAGATTGGCAACAAAACCAAACACGCGGTACCAGACCAGCATGAATACCAAAACAAAAGCGAACCCGATCATGACCGAGGCAAACCCCTGATCAATATTATCCTGCCCCAGGCTGGGGCCAACGGTCCGTTCTTCCACAATCTCAATGGGTGCGGCCAAAGCACCGGCACGTAACAGTAATGCCAGGTCGCGTGCTTCGGTGGTGCTGTCCAGTCCGGTGATCTGGAATTTCTTGCTTAACTGATCGCGAATAGTCGCGACATTAATGATCTCCGGTACCTGACGGCGTACTTTAACCAGTTCGCCGTCGACTTCCTTGGTTTCGGTTTTGGACTCGATAAATACCACCGCCATCGGATTGCCGATATTGTCACGGGTGACATTACTGAAAGCACGTGCCCCTTTACCGTCCAGCGTGACCGATACGGCCGGTGAACCGGATTGCGGATCCAATGTAGAGGCGGCGTTAATGACATGTTCACCGGTCAGCATCACCCGTTTATTAAGCAGATAAGGCCTGCCATCACGGTGATAGAATAATTCTGAGTTGGCGGGCACCCGGCCATTCAGCGCGTCCTGAACGTCATGTTCAAAATCGACCAGTCTGAATTCCAAGGTGGCGGTCGCACCCAGAATTTTCTTGGCCTGCGCGGTATCCTGCACGCCCGGCAACTGCACCACAATGCGGCTATCACCCTGTTGCTGAACGGTTGGCTCGGCCACACCCAATTCATTAATACGATTACGCAGGGTGGTAATATTCTGCTGCAAAGCTAACGTTTTGGTCTCACGTAACGTGACTTCCGTTAGCTGCATTTGCAAAGCAGAAACAGTTTCGTCGTCCAGTACCGCAACCTGAAGGGCATCATAATCGCGACTGATAAGCGTTTCGGCCTGATCACGGGATTCTGCGTTACGGAACACAACGATCAGCTTTTGTTTATCAATCTTGATTTGTTTGTAGCGAATTTTCTCGTCACGCAAAGTGAGCCGAACATCACTGGCATAACCTTCCAATGCCTGTTTGACGGCAGCGTCCATATCCACTTCCATCAAAAAGTGCACCCCGCCCCGTAAATCAAGACCGAGATTCATCGGCTCAGCACCCAACGCCGCCAACCAGTCAGGTGTTGTTGCTGCCAGGTTGAGGGCGATAATGTAATCAGCCGGCAAGGTCTGGCTCAAGACTTCTTTTGCTTTCAACTGACTGTCAGCAGAAGTCAGTCGAATCAATAAGCGACCGTCTTCCAGCTCCACGCCTTTATACTCAATACCCGCTTCTTTAAGTGCCGTTTCAGCCTCATTCACCAGCGCCAGGTCAATCGTTGCAGCGCGACCTGCCGATACTTGAACCGCCGGATCATCACCGAACAGGTTCGGCATTGCATACACACCGGCCATTAATAAAACAGCCAGCACCAGTAGGTTCTTCCATAACGGATATCGGTTCATTTCTAGTTCCTGAGGTCTAATTCAAGCCATCTCACGACGGTAGGAGACGCAATTACAGTTTTTTCAGCGTACCCTTAGGCAAAATCGCATTCACTGACTCACGCCGTACCTTCACTTCCACATTTTCTGCAATCTGCACCGTGATGGCGTTATCGGTAATTTCAAGGATTTTGCCCATCAAACCACCGTCAGTGACCACTTCATCACCTTTGGCCAAAGCAGCCTGCATGGCACGGTGTTCTTTGGCGCGTTTTTGCTGAGGTCTGATCAACATGACATAGAACAACACCAGCAAGATGATTGGAAAAGCAAAATCCAGCAAACCGGGAGATGATGCTGCCTGAGTACCTGCTTCAGCAAAAGCAGGAGAAATGAAAAAATCCATCATAAATCCTCAAATCAAAGAGAAAAAAGAAACCGATTATGCCACAGCCATCCGTTTTCTTGATAGCAATGGACAGTAATCAGGTTCAGTCCGTTTCACGCAAGGCGTAAAATTCCTGGCGGAACTCGGCCAGGGTTGCGGTTTCAATCGCCTGTCTGAGTCCGCGCATCAGCGTTTGATAGTAATGCAGGTTATGAATCGTATTAAGTCGCGGCCCCAGCATTTCACTGGTGCGATCCAGATGATGCAGATAAGCACGGCTGTAATTTAGGCAGGTATAGCAATCACACAGCGGATCCAGCGGCCCGGTATCATTTTTAAAACGGCTGTTACGGATTTTAATCACGCCGTGGTGCACAAACAGATGTCCGTTGCGGGCATTACGAGTGGGCATCACGCAGTCAAACATATCCACACCCAGCATCACCGCTTCCACCAAATCTTCCGGCCGCCCCACCCCCATCAGGTAATGCGGTTTATCGGCCGGTATACGGCTAGCCAGATAAGTCAGTATGCGCAGCATATCTTCTTTCGGTTCGCCCACCGACAAGCCACCGATGGCATAACCATCAAAACCGATATCCGTCAGTCCCGCCAGCGACTCAGCTCGCAATTCTTCGTGCATGCCTCCCTGTACAATGCCAAACAAGGCAGACTTATTCTCCGTGTGTGCTTCTTTACTGCGTTTGGCCCAGCGCAAAGATAATTGCATTGATTCAGCAGCGGTTTTTTCATCGGCAGGATACGGCGTGCACTCATCGAAGATCATCACGATGTCGCTGCCTAAAGCACGCTGCACCGCCATCGACTCTTCCGGACCGAGAAAGACCTTATTGCCGTTGACCGGCGAACGGAAATGCACCCCTTGCTCGGTAATCTTGCGCAAATCACCGAGACTGAATACCTGAAAGCCGCCGGAATCGGTCAGAATAGGCCCCTGCCAGCGCATGAAATCATGCAGATCGCCATGTGCCGCGATAATCTCAATACCGGGACGCAGCATCAGATGAAAGGTATTGCCCAGAATAATCTCAGCACCGGTGGCGGAGACCTCTTCCGGCGTCATTGATTTTACCGAACCATAGGTCCCGACCGGCATAAATGCCGGTGTTTCCACCGTGCCCCGATCGAATGTCAGCCGTCCGCGACGGGCGTGGCCGTCCTGCGCAAGCAAATCAAACTTCATTTATGTCATTCCACAAAAAACGTGGCACAGGATACCATTTTATGCGATACAACAGCGAAAACGACGCATTATCCCCGACGTTACGCTAAGATCACGCCTGTTAACCCAATCTGGAGTCATGAATGTCCGATCCGAAAATCATCGTCGCCCTTGATTATGCCGATGCCGAGGCGGCACTGAAACTGGCCGATCAAATCGACCCCGATCGTGCCCGCGTTAAGGTGGGCAAGGAGTTGTTTACCCGCTCCGGCCCTGATGTGGTCAAAGCCCTGATTGGTCGCGGATTTGATGTATTTCTGGATCTGAAATATCACGATATTCCCCACACCGTCGGTCGCGCCTGTGCGGCGGCGGCCGATCTGGGCGTATGGATGCTTAATGTGCATACCCTCGGCGGTGCTGCCATGATGCAGGCTGCACGCCAGGCAGTCGGTGACAGCGAAGACTCCCCCATCCTGATTGGTGTCACCCTGCTGACCAGCATGGACCAGGCAACATTTGATCAGATTGGTCTTTCCGGCAGTATGACCGATACCGTAGTCAGGCTGGCACAACTTGCCAAAAACAGCGGACTTGATGGCGTAGTCTGCTCGGCACAGGAAGCTACGCCTTTGCGTCTGGCATTGGGCGCAGACTTCCAGTTAATTACACCCGGCATTCGTCCGGCCGGCAGTGATCGCGGTGACCAGCACCGCACCATGACACCGAAACAAGCCCTCGATGCCGGCAGTCATTTTCTGGTCATCGGTCGTCCGATTACCGCTGCTGCCGATCCGATGCAGGCCCTGCTGGAGATTGAAAGCAGTCTGAGTAACGGTTAAGCCTCAATAAAAAAGGCCATCATCATGATGGCCTTTATATCTCTGACTGGTTACGCTTTGCTAATTGAAGCCGATACCCTCGCCGCTTTCCAGCTCGTTGTAGCTCAGTATCGGTGAGTCACTGCCACATTCTGACTTGATCAGATGGGTACGCGTAACATCCACCGGCCCCAGATGCTGAATGGTACGACGTCCAAGTAAAATCGGATACAGCATATTGTCGCGATTGCGCAAACTGAACTGCTCCTCAAAAACCGTGTTACCGATACACACTTGCATCAGCACAACCGAACGCTTGTCGCGCCCGCCGGCCCCCCGGACACTGAAATCACGTAACAGCGGGCGCTCTATACGCTGCTTGACGCGCTCACCGACTTCGTTATCTCCAAGATCCACGGTAAACCTGACCCAGTCTTCCCCATCGCGTTCAAAGCGCTCAATATCTTCAGCATGCATGGATGAGGTCAGGGCGCCGGTATCCAGCTTCGCTTTGGCTTCAACACCCCATGGCTGCACCTTGATCTTTTCTATCCAGCCATAGGCTTGTTCAGCCAATGCTACATGACTAAACCCTGCCAGCCAGGCCACGATGCCAAATATGCTAAACAGTTTTCGAATCATCAAGTTCTCTCGCTAACGTTCACTTAGTAGAGTTAGTTTGAATGTTCTGTTTCAAGTTCCGGATGCTAAAACCACTGCGCCCTGTTTCAGGGAAATGCTTGTCTGCGCATCGCGCCCGTTAACAGCCATCCCTGAATTAAATAAAAACCTTTTTTGTATTGTGCAATCTATGGTTATTTTCATCAACAAAAAAAGCCTGCATGCAGCAAGCTTTTTGATTGTGTCGATAATCACCGTATCAGACTTTGAATTTGCCGGATGCTTCCTGCAATTGTGATGACAGGCTGCTCAGCGTCTCCACCGCGACAGAAGATTCGCGGGCACCTTCCGCGGTGTGCTCGGCAACCTGACTGATATTGACGATACCGCGGTTGATATCTTCCGCGACCGAGGACTGCTCGTTGGCCGCACTGGAAATCTGAGCACTCATTTCATCCATGGTGGAAATCATGGCAGTGATAGTATCCAGAGCCGCACCGGCGCTGGACGCTTTATCCACACTGTCGCGGGCACGTTCACGACTTTCGTTCATGACCTTCACAGCCACTTGTGCGCCCTGTTGCAGTCTTTCCACCATTTCTTCGATTTCGTGTGTGGAGGACTGGGTGCGGGCCGCCAGCGTTCGTACTTCATCTGCGACCACCGCAAAACCACGACCGTGCTCACCGGCGCGGGCCGCTTCGATGGCCGCATTCAGTGCCAATAGATTGGTCTGTTCGGTGATACCGCGGATAACATCAACTATTGCACCGATGTTACCGATATCCGCTTCCAGACTACTTAACGTTTCAGCGGCTTTTTCCACTTCACTGGCCAGCGAATCAATCGCTTCCATCGTTTCCAATACAACCTGTTTGCCGGCCTTGGCTTCATTATCAGCATTACGCGCAGCTTCAGCGGCATTGGATGCCGTTCTGGCCACTTCCTGCACCGAAGCGGCCATTTCGTTCATGGCTGTCGCTACCTGGGTAGTTTCTGACTGTTGCCTCAATACACCATCTACCGTTTCCCGGCTAATGCCTTCCATGTTTTGTGTTGCAGTGTTGAGCTGAGAAACGCCTCCTACCAGGGTATGAACCAGATTGGCGACATTTTTACGGGCGCTGTCCAGCTCAAACGCCATCCAGCTGAAATCGCTCTTACCCGGGATGACCACTTTTTGTGACAAATCACCTTTTTTAATATTCTGAATCGCTTCCACCAGCGTGGTGGCTCTTCTGTCACCAAAACGACCGATCACATGGGCCATATACATGATCAGCACACTACCCAGGACAACAAAACCCAGCACAGTGTATAACTGCTGTTGCGGCGGTATGCTGGCTCGCATCATGTACCACTCCAGTAATGCCAGTGCCACCAACCCGAAAATACCCAGGCCCGCCACAAGATACATTCTTTTTCTTAGTGAGAAGTTTTCTAATTTAAACACGTCCGCTCTCCCGGATAACGCTTGTAGTTATAGTTCAGATTCAGGCATATAAACTCAGGCCTACCGAAACCTGGTCTGAATCAGGATCTTCTTCGATCTCCCTATCTATATCGTCATCCTGACCGCTGGCTTGAGCAAAAATATGTGAAGATTGTGTTTGTTCAGATTCATCACCTTGTTGATGATGTTGCTGCTCACCTACTTCCGCATTCGCCAATTCAAGTCCACTTTCAGCAAAACTGTCACGCAATCTGGGCAGGGCCTGCTCTAAAGCGTCGCGTGTTGCTGCATGCTGGGCGAGAAACGTTACACTGGCCTGGTCGTTTTGTACATGCAACCTGACCTCAACCGGGCCCAGATTGGCAGGTGTGAGTCGCAATTCGGCTTGTTGCACACCTTCTTTGGCCATCCAGACCACACGACTACTCATTACTTTGGACCAGGCGGCATCCTGCAAACTCGGCTGAATATGCAGGCTGGGTGACTGCGGTGCGGCAGCCGTAACTGCAGCCGAGCTTGTGGCGTTAGGCGACATGGCCGTGGTCGGCAAACTGAAAGCCGAAGTCAAAACCGGAGCTGTACGTTCCGGTGGTTTATCCAGCATTTGTGTTAGTTGACGGCCTGCGGCTGATTCTTGTTGCTGCTGCTCATTGATTCTGGCGGCAATCAGGTTTCGTAAATTGAGCGGCACCTCTTTAGCGCCCTTGTTTTGCCGGTTTATTGCTTCCAGAATATCGGCCCTGAGCGCCAGCGGTTTATTATCACTGTTTTCAACGGCTTTCACGCTCTGCGCTACTTTTGTTTCTGTGCTATCGGCTTTTAACGGCAGCACGGCTTCTACAGCATTTTTCTCTGTCTTGGCGGACACCAGTTCACCGACTACGTCAGGACGGGAGGTGGAAACAGCGGCCTGTTTTTCTTCGCTGATGGCTTTATCAGCCTCAATAAGCTGAGCGACTGTCGGGGCCGGGCTATCCTTTGCCTGTACTGACTGCGCTTTATCTGCGACCTCTGTTCCTATGCGGGGTTGCATCCTGGCGGTCATGGCCACCGGTGCGGCACGGGCATGATCCACGGCCTGCTGACTGACTTCGACTTCAGCGCGGACAGGTTTCTCGGTAAGTGAAGGCGCGCTTCCTTTTGGCTGGTCAAATTCAGCTCCGGTTGCCACCCCTGTCTTGTTGTCGTCACTATCCAACGTAGTTGACTGTGCAGCTTGTTCAGCATCTGAATTCTCAGCGGCATTGTCAGAATGCGTTTCCGTATCAACACCGTCTTCTGGGCTGAACTGGATTTGCTGCTCTGCCAGCGGCAAATTCTTGCCGTCATCGGCTGCAGTTTTTTCCGTCTCTTCGACCATTGCCGCTTCAGGCTGTAGCCCCGTTTTTTCAGCTTTGGCTGATTGAGACTGTTCAGCGGGTTTATTGCCAGCAGACTGCAATTGTTTATCAAACTGAGTTGAAAAAGTCTCTACAGCCGCATTATCCGCAGGGGCAGGGTGTTTTCTGCCCGCGCCGGGCATAGGGCTGTCGATCTGAATAGTGACTGGTTGTGGCATAGTGCCTCCTGCTTAAGATCATCAATGACCCGTTATATTTCACAGGAGAATCTGCAATCGGTATGCCAAAAGAGATTTTCATATACAGTTCAGAACAACTCGATATCGCCGCTATCAAGATTCTGCTGCATGACTGATTTGTGCTGCACCGATTGAATTTTGGGGCAAAGCGAGGTGACAGAAGTATTCACCGTATTCAACAGCGTCCGACAATGTGCCAGATTATCAGGCTCTATTTGTGCCTGCTGCAGCTGATACATAAGCTGAGTCAGATCTTCAACCGCTTCGAGACGTTTCAGAATCTGCTGACTGAGCTGCGTACACATATCCTCAAATTGCAATGAGGTCACGGCCTGATTCACCAAGACCGATATCTGCTGACTGACGGCAGCGGTGCCGCTGATCACACCTTCGGTTTTCTGATTCAAATAAGTCATGGTCGCCGTCATGGCCGCCACTTTGGTTTTGCTGTTTAATACCAGGTCGGAATCGGCCGTTACCACATCATTAACGACATGAGACACATCTTCGAGTGTCGTTTTCACATTCATGGTTATCTGGCTGATTTCATCACTGAAAGCATCAGATTTTTGTGACAGTTTACGGACCTCATCAGCCACTACCGCAAAACCACCCCCGACTTCACCGGCACGCCCCGCCTCAGTCGCCGCATTTAATGCCAGTGAATTGGTCTGCAAGGCAATTTCCTTGACCTCATCCAACAAAGAAATCACACCATCGGCATTCTTATCCATCTTTTCCAGTTTCTGCATAACTGCGGCACTGTCGTCAGTAGTTTTGAGCCGCGTATCCATCAGTAAGTTGAGCAAGGATTCTGTTTCCGCAATAAAATCGGAAAAGCTCTGCCCGCCTGCATCATGGTCAATAAGGCTGCACAGCATTTTGTTTTCAATTTCAGTTTGTTCATTCAACCCCTGAAAACTATCAGTGAGTTGAGCTGTAGCCCCCTGGATCAAATTCATGATCTGCTGATTTTCATCACGGATACTGTTCAATTGCGACTGAAGATTACCGACAGTCTCCTTGCTCAGTGCCTGCACTTTTTCAGCCACGTCGGCATCAATCTCTTGTGCAATCAGCACATCAGCGGGTTTGTTCTCAAGCGGCAAAAGAAAATGCCAGATAACCACCGGTAGCATAACCAACAAAGCACTGGGCCATCCCGATATCAGCAAAGCGGCGAGCATAGCCAAAGCAGCAATAACCCATGCAAATATTCCATTTTTATTCATAAATTGTCTTCCCAGCCATAATCCATCAGCACATGACAGTGTAGTTAAAGCTTGTTCCCGTCCGTTCCAGTTATCGGCTCAGCGCCATGATTTCCGCAGCTATTCCCTGCAAAGGTAAAACTTTTTCCGTAGCACCGGCTTTTATTGCCGCCCCCGGCATGCCCCATACCACGCTGGTTTTTTCATCCTGAGCCAGGTTAAAGGCACCTGCCTGTCGCATTTCCAGCATACCCCGCGCACCATCACTTCCCATTCCGGTAAGCATGATACCGACCGCATTGGGGCCGACATGTTGAGCCACTGAACGAAACAACACATCCACCGAAGGTTTGTGACGCGATACTGGCGGCCCGTCATTGAGCCGGCAGTAATAACAAGCGCCGCTTCGCTCAACCAGCAAATGCCGGTCGCCCGGGGCAATATAAGCATGACCGGGTAAAATCTGTTCACCCTCCTCAGCCTGCCTGACTTGTATGGACGCAAGCCCGTCAACGCGTTTGGCAAATGCAGCACTGAAAGCAACAGGGATATGTTGGGTAATGACAATAGCGGGCGCATCCGCAGGCAGCGCGCACAAAACTTGTTTAATGGCTTCACTACCACCGGTTGAGGCGCCCATGGCAATCACCTTTTCTGTCATTTTAAGCCTGGTCGCTTTTCCAGCTTGTGGCGCCAATACAGTCTCTACACTCAATTTCTCTGCTGCTCCGGGACCGGGCCTACGTTCCAATGCGCTTACATTGACTACGGCGGCGGCTTTTACTTTGGCGATGATTTCTTCGGCGTAATCTGCAAAAGTATGGGACAAATCCAGTTTGGGTTTTGCTACAAAATCAAACGCCCCCAGTTCCAGGGCTTCCAAAGTAACCTGGGCACCGTGTTCAGTCAGCGCCGATACCATCACCACCGGCATCGGTCTGAGCCGCATCAGATTGCGCAAGAAGGTGACACCATCCATCCGGGGCATTTCCACATCCAGCGTCAATACATCAGGATTAAAGATTTTTATTTTTTCACGGGCCTGATAGGGATCGGCCGCTATCGCGACCACTTCAATTTCAGCATCGGCATTGAGTATATCGCTCAGCAACTGCCGTATCAGCGCCGAATCATCAACCACAATAACCGAAATCTTTTTCATGCCGCTATCCCCTGTTCAAAACAGCTCAACCTCACCCGTTTGAGGTTGTGTTGTAAGCGCATTGACATAATTCGCTTCACGTACAATGAGGGTATCGTTATGCATGGATCGCAAACGTTTGACTCGCATTTGACCGGTCTGCGGGTGGTAAATAACCTTTCTCGGGTGGACATCACCCAGATCCAGGGCAACAACATCAAGGCTCTCAAGACGAACGTATTCCAGTACAAAGTCAATATTCCGCTGGCCGACGTCGGACATATTTTTGACAACTTTGCCGCCACCGGTCAGTTTCACTTCCAGGTTTTCCCTGCGCGCGCCCAACTTGATAATTTCATTGATCAAATGTTCCATGGCATGGCTGCCATAGCGGGTTTCCACGCTCAACCATTGTGATGAACTGTTATTGCTGAGTGGCAGCATAAAATGGTTCATACCACCTATGCCGGATGTCCGATCACGAATACAGGCTGACACACAAGAGCCCAATGTCGTGGCGATAATTTCCTTCGGATCACTGGTGACATAAAATTCACCGGGCATGAGCTTTGCGGCCCAACGACCACTTAGCCGGTCCCAATAGCGATTGATATGCTCAAAGCCTTTCAGGCAGGCTGGCTGCACAGGGCGTTGCGCCATCATATGGGCAATTGCCTGTATATCGTGTGTCCGAGCGATATAAAACGGTCCGTGACTTTGTACAGGGATTCGGAATGGCCGATAAACAAATAACCATTAGGAACGAGTATGTCCGCATAGCGCCTGAATAATCGGGCCTGTGTTTGCTTATCAAAATAAATCACCACATTGCGGCAGAATATGATGTCGAAACAACCTTTCATCGGCCAGGAATGCAACAGATTAAGCTGTTTGAAAGTCACCAGTTGTTTCAGGCTCTGCCTGACCTTGACCAGACCTTTATTCTGTCCCGTGCCATGCCGGAACCATTTTTTGCTCATCGCTTCCGGCAAGGCGCTGATACGTTCGGCAGCATAAATACCTTGTTTACCGTGAGCAACGACATTAGCATCAAGATCCGTCGCCAGTATTTTGATGTCCCAGTCCTCAAGATCAGGCACAGCTTCTCTGAGGCAGATCGCTATGCTGTAGGGTTCTTCGCCGGTAGAACAACCTGCAGACCAAATGCGAATTTTTTTACTGGCCTGATTATGGCGCAGTAAATCAGGAATGACCTTATGCTTGAGATAGTCAAAATGGTGTTTTTCACGAAAAAAGGCAGTGAGGTTGGTGGTGATGGCATTGATCAGAAACTCATGCTCCTCATTGTTGCCGGCATCAATCGCATCACAAAAAGCATCAAAACTGCCGGCGAACTGCTTGCGAATGCGTTTCGACAGCCTGCCATAGACCATATCTTTCTTAGCATCCGACAACACAATACCCGTCTGGGCCGTTACAAACGCTCGCAGGCGATTGAAATGTCTTTCAGAAAACTCAAACTCACGCCCCAATGCTCCGGTCACTTCAAGCTCTCCCTGAGAACGGATATCGACAGGTCAGCACCTGCCATTTATTGAGTTCCTAGAACTCATCCCACTCATCGTCGTCCTGCTGCGCCCGGCGGTTTGAAGGGGTGACGGCTTTTGGGGACCGTGCAAGCGGGCGCTCCACTCTGACCTGAGATCGCCGGTCCTGCAGCAAGGGCAAGGCAGTTTCCTTACCGGTATCAAAAAACGCCATCATCCTTTGCAGGTTTTTACCTTGCTCGTCCAGTGATTCGCTCGCTGCGGCGGCTTGTTCGGCCAGCGCCGCATTTTGCTGTGTCATCTCATCCATATGACTCACTGCTTTGTTAACCTGCTCGATACCAGAAGTCTGCTCTACGCTGGCCGCCGCAATTTCAGAGATGATATCGCCGACTTTTTTGGCCCCTTCGACAATCTCTTCCAGCGTGCGTCCGGACTCATCCACCAGGGCGGAGCCTTCTCTGACTTTTTCACCACTGTCATTAATAAGTTCTTTGATTTCCTTGGCCGCGGCTGCTGAACGCTGTGCCAGATTTCTCACTTCTGAAGCCACCACCGCAAAACCGCGGCCTTGCTCACCGGCACGTGCGGCTTCAACCGCCGCATTCAAAGCCAGCATATTGGTCTGGAAGGCAATCTCGTCAATCACACCGATAATATCCGCTACTTTTTTGCTGGATGTGCTGATCGCCGTCATCGCTTCAATCGCATTTTGAATCACGTAACCGCCTTTTTCAGCTTTTTCCCGTGCATCGGCTGCCAGTTGATTGGCTTGACGGGCATTGTCCGAGTTCTGTCTCACCGTGCCGGTCAACTCCTCCATGCTGGAGGCAGTTTCTTCCAGAGAAGAAGCCTGTTCTTCCGTGCGCTGACTCAAGTCAACATTACCCTGAGAAATCTCTGCAGCGCCGGAAGATATACTGACTGCCGTTTCGGTAATGTCCTGCACAATTGCCGAGATTTTGGTCACGGTGTCATTAATCGCTTCCTGTAACAGGGCGAATTCACCTTCGTATTCACCCTCCAAAAGCTTGGTCAAATCGCCTTCGGACATGGCATTCATCACCACAGAAGTCGACGCCAACACATCATGAACCGTCATTTGCAGGTGTTTTTGCTCGGTGATATCTGCTGCGTATTTAACCACTTTGTAGGGTCTGCCATTCAAATCCAGAATCGGGTTATAGCTGGCCTGCAGCCAGACTTCCTTACCGCCACGACCTACGCGTTTGTACTCGCCCGTATCAAATTCACCCCGATTTAATTTGGCCCATAACTCAGTGTATTCCGGGCTTCGGCTCAGATCTGGTTCAGCAAACATGCGGTGATGTTTTCCTATCACTTCATCTCGTGAATAACCCACAACATTCAGAAAGTTATCGTTCACATCGATAATGGTGCCATCCATCTCGAAACTGATAACTCCCATGGCTTTGTTAATAGCATCAATCTGACCTTGAATATCGGCACTTCTGAGCTTCTCGGCAGTCACGTTGTGCCACTCAAGCATATTGCCAGCATAAACACCGGCGTCATTGTACATAGCGGTAACATTAAGGCGGAAAGCCAGCGGCCCAACCACAATGTCAGCCAGGTAAGGCAGGTTATTCGGATCACTGAGTAGTTGCCGCTGATGTGTTGGATTTTTATGGAACATATCAATATTCGTTCCAACCAGATCGCTTACCGTAAAACCCGGAAAAATGCTGCGCAATACCGTCTCATGCTCAGTCAACATATCGATTATTGACTGGTTGGCATAGGTAATATTGAAGTCACGGTCAATCATCATGACTGCGGTAGCGGCACCATCCAGTGCCGATGCCAGTATGCTGGACATAGTATCTTCTTCTTTGCTGACTGACGTCACCGCCATATCATTTGCCTCCGTAGCTTCATATGCGTCCAACATTATTTGTGTGACCGTGTTCAGTGTGTTAGTCCAGGCTGTATTGACTTCGTCTGTCCAGTCATCACCGGCACACATGCTCAGTACCGCCAGCAAACTTGTCATCACTTTGTCGAAATCTTCGGCTTCCACGCCATAATTCTGGTGCCGGGCACCCAGACTTTGCAGGTAATCGTTAAGGATCTGGGGGTTACGCAGGTTCTGTACCAGCAATACCAGTGAAGCAAGCAATTTCTTATGCTGTCCGGCCATTGATACACCCTCGAACAATGGCTTGAGTTCAGGGTAGTGGCTAAACAAGTACTGATAAAAATCAACGACAATCTGCTCTCCCTGAGTGGCCAGCTCAGCGAAGCTCTCCTCCACCAGTTCCGTATCGGACTTTTTTGCCACACCTTTGAGCCTGACGGCACGTCTGGATCGGATCCGCGGTGCCGTGGCCTTCTCAAGTCCGGCTTCGACAGCGATTTCATTATCCTCCGCCAGCCATGCCAGAGGATCGTCTCCCATTGCTGTTTTTTTCTCAGCCATCGGCTGTTCTCCCGCTCATCAGATCAGAAGCCAAAGACTGATAATCTTCAGCACCGGCACTGCTTTTTTTATAATCAAAAATAGTTTTGCCAAAACTCGGACACTCCGCCAGCGCAACGTTTTCACGTACCGGCGTGTGAAACACCCGTCCGGGGAAGTATTTCAGAATTCTTTTACGCACTTCTTCCGTCAGCTTCCGCCGCATCTGCATCCGGGTTGAAACCAGCCACAAACGGATGCGATGTCCCGCCAGTTGTTCAGCCCGTTTAAGAATTTGCATCATCCGTGATAAACCTTGCAGCGATAAATAGTCTCCGGAAACCGGAATTAGTAATTCATTGGCCGCAAACATCGCATTAACCCCTAGCAGCCCGGATGAAGGCGGACAATCAATCAACACAAAGTCATACCGACTGAGTGACGATTGTTCCAGCGCCTGGCGAAGCCTGTTGCCCCGTTTCATCCCTCCCTGGCTGAGATGCTCAAATTCGCCCAGACGCGTGCCTGCAACCAGCAAATCAAGATTGTCCCGCGCCTTGAATTTGATGTCGTCGATGGCGGCGCCGTCAAGTAACACCTGATCCATACCTGCCACACTGTTATTAAAGCCGAGACTGGTAGCCACCTGACCTTGTGGATCCATATCAAGTAACGCGACCTTATTACCCGCCTGCGCCAACGCATGCCCCAGGTTAACGGTGGTGGTGGTTTTGCCGACACCTCCCTTCTGGTTCATGATTGCGATTACCCGGGTTTTCATAATTCTATAAGCACCTTCAGCCTATCTGTTCACGACTGAGTAATATGTCAATGTCCAGCAGCATCGTCATATTGTTATCGATACTGACTATGCCGGTGATAAATTCAGTACTCGCCACTTGGCCAAAATCCGGCGTATTTTTAATCTCTTCCGGGCGGATATTGCGAGCATCCGATACCGCGTCCACCACGATACCGACCGTACGCTGACTGAGATCATGAACTTTCAATACCACAACAACGGTGGTATTGCTGTAGGCACAAAAAGGCATATCAAAAAACAGCCGTAAATCGACAATTGGCACGATGGCACCGCGCAGATTCAAGACACCACACAAATGCGGCGGAGTATTAGGAATAGGCGTGACCGGATCCCAGCCTTTGATTTCCTGCACCCGCAGAATTTCAACGCCATAATGCTCATTATTAAGCTCAAAAGTCAGATACTGCAGCGTGCCGTCTGCAACATTGCCCATCACATCCAGCATCTCGCCAATCTGATTAAGCTCCGTCATCATCACTCCTCAGGCTGCTTGTACTGACTGGCGTTGTTGCGCCAGTGACGGATCACGATACAAGGCCATCAGACCGGCAATATCAATAATCAAAGCCACCGAGCCATCCCCCAGAATGGTGGCACCGGCCACGCCCATGACCTTGCGAAAGTTAGTTTCCAGACTCTTGATAACCACCTGTTGCTGCGCCAGCAGTTCATCTACAAACAGGCCGACTTTGTGATCCTCGCATTCGACCACCACCAGCAAATCGTCTTCTAGGCGCTCGGTTGTGTTTTTCAAATTAAATACATCACCGAGCCGTATCAGCGGCACATACTCATCACGCAATGGATATAACTCACCCTTGCCGGTCACGTTTTTGACCGTATCCTGTTTTATTTCCACCGACTCAATAATCGAAATCAGCGGAATAATATATTTCTGATCCGCCACCTGAATGATCTGACCATCCATAATTGCCAGCGTCAACGGCAAACGAATAGTGAAAGTGGACCCCACACCGCGTTCTGAATGAACTTCGACGCTGCCCCCCAGACTGTTGATATTCTTGCGTACCACATCCATGCCAACACCACGGCCGGACACATCACTGACAACATCGGCAGTGGAGAAGCCGGGCAGAAATATCAGCTCATGAATTTTATCGGCTGTCAGTATTTCTGAGGGTGAAATCAGGTCTCGTTCAATAGCTTTTTGCAGAATCTTGTCTTCGTTAAGACCGGTACCATCATCGCTGATCTCAATCACGATATTGCCGCCTTGATGGTAGGCATTAAGATGCAACAAACCCGTCTCTGGTTTACCGGCAGCAATACGCTGCTCCGACGTTTCAAGTCCGTGGTCCAGCGAGTTACGAACCAGATGCACCAGCGGATCACCGATTTTTTCCATCACGGTTTTATCCAGCTCGGTTTGTTCCCCTGTCAGCTTCAGTTCCACCTGCTTGCCCATTTTGGCGCTCAGATCATGCACCAGCCGGGGAAAACGGTTAAAAGCAAAACTGAGAGGCAACATGCGAATACGCATAATGCCTTCCTGCAACTCACGGGTATTACGTTCCAGTTGCTCCAGTCCATCAATCAATTGCGGCAGTTTTTGCGGATCAAAATTCTCCCCCATCTGACTGAGCATGGACTGGGTAATCACTAGTTCGCCGACCAGATTGATCAATGTATCCACTTTATCGGTGCCTACCCGAATCGAAGACATGGCCGGGTCGCTGCTGGCGACTTTTTTGGTTTCCGGTGTTTTGTCAGGCGGTTGAATAGCTGCGGCCACAGCAGCCGGCGTCTTGCCAGCGCTTATGTTTTCCAGTTCCGCATCCGGCTTAGTTGAGCGTATTTCACTGGCTGAGTCATGAACAGGCGGTAACGGCGTAATACTCAGTTCACAGTCACCTTCCACCCACTCAAAAATCTCGTTTATCGCCGCTAAAGTTACAGCGCCGGTCAGTTCAATTTGCCAGTTTAAATAGCTGTCTTCCGGTTCCAGATCAGTGAACGCCGGTAGCTGACTGTCATCCAGTGTCGCTTTTATGTCACCCAGTTCCGCCAACTCGCACAGCATACGCACCGGGTCATTCCCGCTTTGCAGTAAATGCGGGTGAGGGTTGAACTGAATCAGCCAGCCGGAAGGTTCCCTATCACTATCGGCAACGCTTTGTTCGTTAATCTGAGGATCGCTGTCCGCTACACTAAGTAATTGCTTGAGCCGGATCGAGACTTCAGCAATACGAGCCTCATCCGTAGCGGCTGACTGCTGAACGGCCGTCAGCATTTCACGCAACACATCAACGGCTTCCAGTATTACGTTCACAGCTTCCGTACTGACATCGCGTTGCCCATTACGCATTTCATCCAGCAAGGGTTCCAGACTGTGGGTAAAAGCAGAAATCTGCCTGAAACCAAATGTACCCGCCCCGCCCTTAATTGAATGCGCAGCTCTGAAAAGGGTATCGATTGTTTCGATGTCCGGGCGGCCTTCACCCATGCTGAGCAGCCCCATTTCCATGGCGTCCAGTCCTTCAAAGCTCTCTTCGAAGAAGATTTGATGAAACTGCGAGACATTGATGCTCATGAGATTATTCCGCAGAGTGCATTTCCAGGTATCGCGGCTATAGACATATTGTCAGCCCAGTACTTTCTTGACTGTCACCAGCAACTGTTCCGGATTAAAGGGTTTTACCAGCCAGCCGGTTGCACCGGCGGCCCGGCCTTCCTGTTTTTTATCCGGCCCGGCTTCGGTGGTCAGCACCAGAATCGGCGTAAAACGATAGGCAGGCAGTTGCCTCAGTTCGCGAGTCAAACTCAAACCATCCATCACCGGCATATTGACATCGGTTAACACCAGATCAAACGACTGGTTTTTGGCAATATCCAGCGCATGTTTGCCGTCCTGCGCGTCCGTTACCATGTGACCAGCGCCCTTCAGCGTAAAAGCGACCATCTGCCGCATTGATGCTGAATCATCCACTGCAAGAATATTAGCCATGGTTATAAACGCTCCTTATCCAAACCTTAACCGCTTTATGCATTATTCCGCTTCATACAATCTTTCCACTATGCAGCGATATAGAAAGCATTCATTCCTAATATATCGACTGTGTCACAAAAAACCTTACTCGGATCAGACCAAATAATCACTACTCCTTGTGTTCTGGCATCACGCTGAAAACTGTAAAGCATTTGCACAGCAGCCGTATCAATACGCTCTATGCGGCTGATATCAATGCTGACCGCTTGCTCCTCGGCCAGTGAAGTCAGCAATCTGGAATACATCCCAGCCACTTGAGCAATGGTGAGAGATTCGCCACAGTCAATTTCGATAATATTGTCAGCCATCATGTTTACTGCCAGCCTAGTAACGGATAAAAAAATCTGTATCGCTATCAATCAGGCTGGAGCCGCCATCCTGCCAGCCAATGTTTATCATTACTTTATTTGAAGGGGAAAGAGTGGTTGCCATTTGAGAATAAATTTTCGTCGCTGCGGTAATTGCAATTTGTCGACCAGAAGACATTTTTGCTGCGCTTTTGCCTGTTATCATCGCGACGGTCCTCAATCGGGCTTGTTATCAGCAGAGCAAGCTAAACAACTGCGTCGTCGCTGACTGTATATATCGGCTGTTCGGAGGGAAAACTTACTAAATTTGTGAAGAAAGTTGATTTGTGACCAAATACAAACCATGAAAGTCTGAAGCAGTGATAAATACGAAAGAGAAACAGCCCTAGTTGTTTAGTCCCATCCAGTGAAGGTTTATTTTTGTATTCACACATACAATACCGTTACTTGGAAAGGAGTCAATTATGGGACAGGTATTACACCCTTGCGCCAAAACGACACAGGCAACCCGTCGAGCAATACAAAATAGTGAAGAGAGCTTGATGGTGTTAGCCCGGCGTTACGGCATAAACCCGAAGACAGTGGCGAAATGGCGTGCGCGCAAAGACGAAGGGGCCTTAGACCGAAAGATGGGCGCAAAAATGTCGCGCTCAGTGTTGAGCGCAACGGATGAAGCTATTATTTGCGAATTTCGACGTCAAACACGACTTCCCCTGGACGATTGTTACGATGTCCTTAAAGAGCAAATTCCACAACTGAGTCGCTCCAACTTGCATCGCTGTCTGCAAAGACACGGCTTGTCACGTCTGCCCAAGGAAGAGCAGGATGCCGCACCGAAGAAACAATTCAAGGACTATCCCATCGGTTTTGTGCATGTGGACATCTCGAACATTCATGTCGGTAGCCAAAAACTTTATCTCTTTGTCGGTATCTGTCGCGTATCCAAATATGCCTTTGCTGAAGTCTTCGAGAGTATGACCACCCTTGATGCACTCGCTTTCCTCGACAACCTCATCAAAGCCTGCCCCTTCAAAATTCACACTATCCTGACCGATAACGGTCCACAATTCACCTATATAAAGAACATCGTCAAACGTGGCAAAGGTCCCGCAAAGCGTCACCGTTTTGACCTGGCCTGCCAGAAACACGGTATTCGCCACAAAATAACACAGCCCTACCGACCACAGACCAACGGACAAGTTGAGCGTATGAACCGTACCCTCAAAGACGCCACCACCAAGCGCTACTATTATGAAAACGTTGAACAGCTAAAAAGACATCTGGAGAGCTTTCTGATGGCTTATAACTGTGCGAAAAAACTTTCCGCTCTCAAAAGAAAAACGCCCTATGAAGCTATCTTGTTTTGGTGGGATAAGCAGCCAAAACTCTTCAACATTAATCCTCTCCATCACTGGATGGGACTAAACACCTAGCCACTAATCAGTTTTCAGGGCTTCTCTAAATTCTAATTTTTAGAGAAGCCCTTTATACCGAAAGAACCCTCACTGTTTACATGGGCTCTGATACGCGCAGTCCAGGTTATTTCGGTATATGTTTACGCAACCATATTGAGTTGGTGTGTTCATCGTTTTCCCGCTGTTCCCGGCGTTGTTCAAGTTTTACGTCTTGTGCCCGGTAGCGTGACATTAAAGAATCCAAGGCTTGTTCTTTATTGCGGGCTTGCAACCATATTTTCTGTTGATTGTTAACCTGGCCGCGGCTTTGATTGACCTGTAATTGCTGGGCATGAATAGCCTGATCCAGTTGCGCCAGAAACGCCCGTAGCTCCAACGCTTTTTTTGCCGACATGACCATCGGATCATCCTGACGGAAGCGCAGCAGATATTCCTCCCGGTAGCGAATCAAATCATCCAGTTGGTACTGATCACGCTGCAACAGCGCATTCGTTTCACCGAGCCTCGCCAGCTCAGATTCAGTTGCTTTGCGCACCATATCCACAACAGGGGTCAATTTTCGTGTTCGACTCATAGTGAATGCTCTTTCAGTTTGATATTGTCGGGTTCAGCGTCCCTGTGGTGTTTTGCCGCAAGGCGCGATGCGCAGGCAAGGACCATTTTGTCAAGCACCGCAACACCACGGCAGGACACCACAGGGGCGCCCGAAGGGTCGGCCTGTCAACGTCCATGGCGGTGTTGCAGCTCTTACAAAGGGGCGGCCATTCGCTGCGAGCTGCGCCTTGCCCTGAACGTTGACAGGCCAACTGAATACCACAATATCAAATTGAAAGAGCATTAGGCTTCCGTCAAACGTTTAAAAAATATTAAAACCTTCTGGCCGTGCCATTCATCGCGGCAGGGGCCTGGGCCAGGCTCTGGTTGTTCTGGTTTTGTAACTGCTGTCGCAGTTCAATAGTCTGTTTTAAGCTATCAATGCTTTGCTGCCAGTTTACCGCCTGATCCATGCCTTGTCTGAGTAATTGTTGCAAGGCAGGGAATATCGCTATCGCTTCATCAATCAGTGGATCGCTGCCGCGGCTATAGGCGCCGACACTGATTAAATCCTGATTATGCCGGTAGGCGGCATATAGCTGTTTGAATTGTTGTGCATGCTGCAGTTGTTCTGCATCAATAATATGCGGCATGACCCGGCTGATCGAAGCTTCAACATCAACAGCAGGATAATGACCTGCTTCAGCCAGCTGTCTCGATAACACGATATGCCCGTCCAGGATTGCTCTGGCCGCATCGGCTACCGGATCCTGCTGGTCATCGCCTTCCGTCAATACGGTATAGATAGCCGTGATCGCGCCACCGTCATCCGGGCCGTTGCCCGCCCGCTCAACCAATTGCGGCAGCAAAGAGAACACTGATGGCGGGTAACCTTTGGTCGCCGGTGGTTCGCCAATGGCCAATGCAATTTCCCGTTGCGCCTGAGCAAAACGTGTCAGGGAATCCATCAGCAGTAACACCTGCTTGCCCTGATCACGGAAATATTCTGCGATACTGGTCGCCAGCATGGCACCATGCAGGCGCATCAGCGGTGAATGATCTGCCGGTGATGCCACCACGACTGCCCGTTGCAGCCCAGCCTCACCAAGAATGTCCTCGATAAACTCTTTGACCTCACGTCCGCGTTCACCAATCAGGCCGACAACGATCACATCGGCTTCGGTAAAACGGGTCATCATGCCCAGTAAAACGCTTTTACCAACACCACTACCAGCAAACAAGCCCATACGCTGGCCACGGCCGACACTGAGCAAAGCGTTGATACTCTGCACCCCGACATCCAGATGTTCGCGGATAGGCGAGCGTGCCAGCGGATTGACCGGCTCACCATGTAAAGGCATTTTATCCCTGACTCTCAGCGGCCCTTTGCCATCCAACGGTTTACCGGCACCATCAACAACACGTCCCAGCAAACCTTCACCGACCGGCACCTGGGAATCACTTCGAATCGGCCGTACCCGGGCATTGGGAACCAAACCGCGCATATCACCGGTAGGCATCAGATATAAAGTTTCGCCGGAAAAGCCTACCACTTCGGCTTCAATCGGGCGCTGCCCCGCACCCAGCACTTCACAACGACTGCCAACGGGAGCCTGAAACCCCACGGCCTCCAGGGTCATGCCAACCATGCGGGTTAACCGGCCTTCCACCGGTACCAATGGCCCGGAATCATGGTCAAGCCGCTGCTGATATTCTTTTATTCTGTTTCGCCAGACAGACTGACGATTGCTGTCAATCGTCATAGCCACCGTCACTGCGCTCTTCACCGAGCAGCTTGCTGATCAGACTGTTTAAACGCGCTTCAACGGTAGCGTCCACCAGGGTGTCTGCGGTTTCAAGACGCACACCGCCACGGGTCAGCAGCGGATCCTCTATCCATTGCCAGTTATTATCATCCTGTTCCATCGACAGGCCTTTTTGAATAATCGGCAAATCTTGCGGATGCACAAAGATTTTCAGTTTACGGTCGGTAATCGGCAAAACCTGCAAGGCGGCGCGCATGGCACCAATCACATGTTCCGGCTCCTGTTTAAGCTCGCGCCGGATCAATTGTCTGGCCATGGTGATACTCAGGTTAACCAAGTCTCGTTCGATATCCTGATCCAGTTCTGCCAGCGGCTGCTGCAAGGTGTTAAGGATTTGCCGCAGATGCGTCAACTGCTGCTGGATATCTTTTGCACCTGCATCCTGTCCGGCCTTAAACCCCGCCTTGCGGCCTTCTTCAAATCCGGCTTTATAACCTTCTTCCTGTGCTTGCTGTTGCAGCGCTTCAATGGCTTCAATCGTGAGCATGCCCGTTTCGCCATCAACATCGGTGACCGATACCATTTGTGGCGCTTCCCAACGCTCGTAGGCATCGGCCAACTCTTCCGCTGACAATACATCAGCCTGCTGGGTTACCAGCGCATCATCAGATAAAGTCATCGCCGCTCCCGCCGCCTAGCATGATTTCACCTTTCTCAGATAAATTGCGGGCTGTGGCAAGAATGGCTTTTTGTGCGGACTCCACATCACTGACACGCACCGGTCCCATTGCTTCCAGATCATCACGCATCATTTCAGCAGCACGTTGTGACATATTGTTGAGGAATTTCTCTTTCAGGGTTTCGTCAGCACCTTTCAATGCCAATTGCAGCTGGTCGGACTGAATTTCCCGCATCAGCGTCTGCACACTACGATCATCGATATCGATCAGGTTGTCGAATACAAACATCAGATCTTCAATGTTTTGCCCCAGATCCGGCTCACTTTCCTTGATGCGTTCCATGATCGACGCTTCAATCGTGGTATCAACAAAGTTAAGAATATCGGCTGCCGTTTTCAATCCGCCCACCGTGGTGGTCTGCGCGCCGGAACTACCGCTGAACTGCTTCTCGAGAATCTCGTTAAGCTCGGTCAAAGCTGAAGGCTGTACCCCATCCAGCGTAGCGATACGCAGCACAATATTGGCTTGATCCCGATCCGGAAATAAGGCCAGTACTTCAGCCGCCTGATCCGCATCCAGAAATGAGCATACGATGGCTATAATTTGCGGATGTTCCAGCCGGATAACCTCGTAGATCCCGCGGGCATCCAGCCATTTCAGTTGATCGAGCCCGCTGGTATTGCTGCCTGACAAAATTCTGTCCAACAGGCTGCCGGCGCGATCCTCCCCCAATGCGCCGATCAGCATTTTACGGACATAATCGTGAGAGCCGATGCCCAGGCCGGTTTCCTGCTCAACGGTCGATACAAAACTGCCGAGTACCGTCTGCACTTCTTCGCGGGTTACATTGTGCAAGGTCGCCATGACATGACCAATCTTTTGCACTTCTTTTGGCCCCATATGCTTGAGCACTTCGGCAGCATCGGCTTCACCGATGGAGCGAAGAAAAACGGCTGCTTTTTCAGTACCGCTGAGTTTTCTGACTTCTTCTGCCATTACGCATCACTCGCTGTCCAGTTCTTGACCACTTGTGCCACCAGTGCAGGGTCTTGTTGCACCAGGCTGCGAACATTGGCGACTTGCTCCTCCATTTGCTCCGAACCTTTGGTTAGTTTAGCAATGTCTTCACCGCTTACGCCACTGCTTACAACAGCCTGTTCCGGCGTTATCGCCAGCGCGGCACCTTGCTGGTTAGCGGCTGAGGCCGGGGTCTTGTTCAGATCGCGGAATGCGGGACGGATCACGCCGAAAATCAGGAACAATACCACCAGTGCCCCCATTGCTTGTTTGGCCACATTCCAGACCCAGGCCTGTTGCCAGATAGGCTCTTCAGGCAGCGGCTCCAGCGCTTCCGGTGCAATAAAGGCGGCATTAACAATATTGAGACTGTCACCGCGCGCTTTGTTGAAACCAATGGCATCAGTGACCAGAGCGTTGATACGGGTCATTTCAGCCTCAGTCAGGGGACTGGACTCCACGTTGCCGTCAGCACCGACACTGCGACGTTCATCAATCAGCACAGCGACACTGAGCTTTCTGACATGACCAGGCGCAACACGGGTATGACTGATGGTGCGATCCATTTCGAAATTACGGGTAGCTCGCTTGGTGGTCGAACCCGGTATCACCGAACTGCCTGCTTCACCTTCTTCAGCAGTTGCCTGCTCCGGTGCAACACCACCGCCGGGTGGCTGATTGCTGAGGGCGCCAGGTATGCCCATGGGGCCACCGCTACCTACCCGTTTTTCTTCCTGTACCTGTTCACTGCGCAAAGCGGTCATGTCCGGGTTGTAACTTTCATGCGTCTGTTCCGTCATGGTAAAGTCCACTTCCGCCACAACCTGCGCCCGCACACCGTTCATACCGACAATAGGTGTCAGTATATCCTCGATACGGTTGATGTAGAGTTGTTCCAGTTTCTGCGTGTATTCCAGCTGACTATCACTCATCGCAATACCACTGTCACGCTCAGGTTTAGTCAGCAGATTGCCGCGCTGATCAACCACGGTAACATCTGAATTGGCCATATCGGGCACACTCGAAGCCACCATATGGGTGATCGCCGCCACCTGACCCCGCTCCAGTTTGCGCCCGGCAAACAGATTGATCACAACCGATGCCGTAGGGTTTTTTCGATCACGAACAAATACAGATTGTTTGGGTATAGCAAGATGCACGCGGGCACTGCGAACATTGCTCAGTTCGGCAATCGAACGGGATAATTCCTCTTCCATCGCGCGTTGATAACGGGCTCGCTCAATAAACTGACTAGTACCAAACCCTTGATCACCGTTGAGCATTTCCATGCCCTGCGAGGCACTTCTGGGCAGGCCTTCTGCGGCCAGTTTTAGACGTAGTCCCTGCACTTTGCCGGCCGGCACCATCAGGGCACCGCTTGCAGGATCCAGTTTGTAATCAATATTCATCTGTTGCAGCATATCAGCGACTTCAGATGATTCCTTCGGCGCCATATTGGCGAACAACACTTGATACGAAGGGGTCTGAGACCACATCAAAACATAACCACCCACAGCAATACTGGCGGCAATCGCCAGCAGAAAAGCCATCTGTTTCAAAATGGGCTGGCGCGAAACATTACGCTGCATCACCGACAAGGGCGTATTTGCTCCAACCAAATTCATATTGGCTTGATTACTGGCTGTAGCCGGTACGTTTTCCATATTTTTACTCTACTTGACCAAAATGGAGGCTCATTAAATCGACATCCGCATCACTTCCTGATACGCCTCGACCATCTTATTTCTCACCTGTAGCGTCGCTTCAAAAGCCACACTGGCTTTTTGCGATGCAATCATCACATCAACCAGATTGACATTGGGATCTCCCATTTCAAAAGCCGTTTTCAGATCCCCCGCCGTTTGCTGGGTCTGGTTAACCTGATTCACCGCTGACTGCATGACATTGGCAAAATCAACACGACCGGCGCCCTGATTGTCCTGGGCCGGAATCGGTTGAATATTCGCTGAGGCCTGTGCCTGTAACGCACGCATTTGAGTAAGTAGTTGGTTCGGATCAATCGCGTTAATCATAAATGTCTCCCATCAATTCTGATTTATAAGCTTTGTTTGCTTATGCAGACTTCTTGCCAACCTTTTCCGGAATATCAATGCCCTGCTCACGAAAACGGGCAATTTTGTAGCGCAGCGTACGTTCACTGATGCCCAACTCTCTGGCACTGAGCCTGCGGCTGCCATTATTTTTATCCAGTACGTCGATAATATGACGCTGTTCCTGGCTGCGCAGATCCTGTGCTTTCTGCTGCAGGCTTTCGGTCACAACTGAAGGTATTTCGATGGACTCTTGCTGGCCGGACATGGCTTCAAACGCAATATCGTCAGCGCGCAAGGTCTGTCCGGGCTGCAGGATTAAGGCTCGCTGCAAAACATTGTCCAGCTCACGGACATTACCCGGCCAGTGATGCGCCAACAAACGAACTTTGGCCGCCTCATCCATCTGCGGAACAACACGTTGTGCCTGACGGCAATGTCTTACCATCAATCTTTGAGACAGCGGCAGGATATCATCGCGACGTTCACGCAGCGGTGACAATTGCAACGGGAAAACATTAAGACGATAAAACAAGTCTTCACGAAAACGGCCGGCGATGACCTCGTCACGCAAGGTACGGTTAGTGGTCGCCAATACCCTGACATTCAGTGACAATACTTTGCGACCGCCGATACGTTCGACTTCACGCTCCTGCAATACGCGCAGCAGTTTGGCCTGCAACGCCAGATCCATTTCTGAAATTTCATCCAGCAGAAGGGTACCGTGATTGGCCTGCTCAAATTTACCGGCATAAGCCTGACTGGCACCGGTAAACGCCCCTTTTTCGTAACCGAACAAAGTGGCTTCCAGCATATTTTCCGGAATCGCCGCGCAGTTAATCGCCACAAAGGGATGTTCGGCACGGGATGAATGGGCATGAAGAAAACGCGCCAGTACTTCTTTACCGGTACCACTCTCGCCATTAATCAATACAGTGGCATCGGTATCCGCCACCCGACGTGCCAAAGTTTGCAGATCACGTGATGATTTAGCCTCGGCAACCATATCCTCTTCATTGAGTGTCAGACTGGAAACGTAACGCTGCACTCTTTGCAACAGCTCATCAGCTTCAAACGGCTTTATCAGATAATCCGACGCGCCTTCATGCATGGCTTCAACCGCGCTTTGCACCGTGCCATAAGCCGTCATCATCACTACCGGCAGATCCGGCATCATCGCTTTGGCTTTTTTCAGCAGCGTATAACCATCCATCGGCTGCATCTGCAAATCGCTGAGCAGCAGCCCCACGGGTTCGCTGGCAATTTTATCCAGTGCCGACTGGCCGTGTTCCATGGCGCTGACCCGGTAACCGGCCAGTTCCAAAGTGTCACACAATGCACCGCGAAGATGAGCATCATCCTCGACCACCAAAATGGTTGATTGATTCATGGGTTGGATTCCTATCTTGAAACGGTTGTACGGTGGAAAGGAGATTGAGCTTGATACACCGGCAAACGCAAACTGAATGTGCTGCCTTCACCTTCATCGCTGTCCAGCCACATATAACCTTTATGCGCCTTGGCAATGGATTGAACCACCGCCAGCCCCAGACCGGTTCCGGATGATCGGGTGGTGTAAAAAGGAGCCATGATTTTATCTCTGTCGGCAGGCGAGATACCCATGCCGTCATCTTCAACACTGATTTCAATCCAGGTGCGCTGTTCTTCATCTTCAACATATTCAGCAAAGATGGTGATGTTTCCCTGCTCACCACACGCCTGTCTGGCATTGTTAAGCAGGTTATTGATGGCACTGGCCAACGCAGTCTGGCTGCCATAGACATGACCATCGTTAACCGCGTTGTGAATTTGCAGATGATAATTATCCGCATGGGGTTGTGACATGAACTGTTGTTCGATCTCGCGTAGCAGGCTGTTGATGGCAACCGGCGAGGTTGAGGCCGCCATATCACCACGGGAAAACGCCAGCAGATCTTTAACCAGCTGTTCCATATGGATCAGGCGGTCTCTCAAACGCTGGGCAAAGCGCTGTTTAACTGACGGTTCACTGTCTTCTCTTAACAGAGGCGCCAAATACAACAAGGCTGAAGCCAAAGGTGTTCGGATCTGATGGGCCAGTCTGGCGGCGACTTCCCCCATAGTCGACAAACGCTGCAGATGGGAAACTTTGTTCTGTAATGACCGGGTTTCGGTCACATCATGCAATAACACAATCTGCCCCGGCTCTGAATCCAGCGGGCTGGTAGAAATATGGACCAGCCGGCCATCTTTAAGCGATACATCATGGCCATCACCGGGTTGGGGCCGAAAAGCCCGCTCGATAATATCGATCCAGCGTTCGCCTGCCAGCGGCTCACCCAGTAAAGCAATTGCCGCGGCATTCACTTCCTGCACAAACCCTTCGCCATCCAGAACAACTACACCGGCCGGTAATACCGCCAACAGGCGGCTGTGACGGTTAGCCAAGCGTTCAGCTTTATCTGTTGGCGATGAAGGTTTACTGAGAGGTTCCGGCTGCCGGGGTTGTGAAGCCGGTTGCCAGTACTGTTCTGCCTGGCGTAAGGCTATTCTGGCATTGGCGCTATGGTTGATAGCGTCGGGTCTGGCGGATAACTTCAAGTTCATAAAAACTGCTCCCACATACGATGTTGCTGCTCAACGCATGCTTTGCAATTAATATGCCTGTCTTTTTTACCTAATTATTTCAATCACTTAAATTACCCACAAATCCTGTTTGTCAAAACCATGACACTATGAAAATCATGGGTAGCGAATAGTTCGACAACTCAGGGCGAACGGGTCCTCTCTCCGTTCGTGCTGAACTTGACGAAGAGACAAAGCATGAACGCTTTTACACACTACTTTTTGGAGATCTGGCTAAACGGCTAATCTCAGCCCAATCCCCGCGCATCAATGCTTCTTTCTTTTTCCTACTCCAACCTTTGATTTGCTGTTCAAACTGCAATGCTTCATCACGGCTAATAACTTCCTGAGAAAATACTAACGTTATCGGCCGCCGTTTATACGTGTAACAAGAAGAAATTATTCCTTCCGAATGCTCATAAACGTGTTTTTCCAGATTATCTGTATGCCCCGTGTAATAGCTTCCGTCAGCGCACTGCAGAATATATACCCAAAATCCCATTGCCGCTTCCTTGGCTTATGTTGATTAAGCTTATCGGTTTCTAGCCCTTCGACTGTGGGCTCAGGGCGAACGTGGCCTTCTCTCCGTTCTGCTGAGCTTGTCGAAGCATGAGCACCTTTCCACACCACCCTTCGACAGGCTCTGGGAGAACGGGCCGTCTCTCCGTTCGTGCTGAGCTTGTCGAAGCATGTCCCCCTTTTCACAATAACCCTCGACAAGCCTGGCCTGAGCAAAGACGAAGAGCTTAGGGCGAACGGGTATTTTTCTTCTGCTAGTGCTGAGCTCTGAGCTTGGCGAGGAGACGAAGTACCGCCCCTAATCCCCCTCACGCTGAATGCCATATTTACGCATTTTTTCCACCAGCGTGGTACGACGCATCTTCAATTTTTGAGCTGCATGAGCGACAACACCAACAGATTCCTCAAGGGCCTGTTTAATCAACAGGTATTCCAGATTAGCCAAATGCTCTCGTAAATCCAGTCCTTCTTCCGGTAACGCCTCCACTACTGCGTCAATCGGGGTTGATGGCTGCTTTGCACTACCGTCCGGGACCGGCTTCTGATCGACAGCGTCCGGCGGCAGCGGCAGGTTACGATGAAGAACCGGTTGTGGGGCCGCGCTGATCATTGCAGTGATCTGCTCGGGCAGATCTTCTCCCTGCAACTGATATTTTTCCGGCAGGTCGTCGTAATCAACCATGCCGTAAGGATAGAGAATCACCAGTCTTTCCACCACATTAGCCAGTTCACGTACATTACCGGGCCAGGGATAACGGCATAAAGAAGTAATGGCCGCAGCAGTCAGTCTGACGGTGCCACGACTTTCATGTTCAATACGTTTAACGAGTTCGTTGATAAGCAGCGGGATATCTTCCGGCCTTTCACGCAGCGCAGGCATCTCTATCGGAAAAACATTGAGCCGGTAGAACAAGTCTTCACGAAAACGCCCGGCATTAATATGATCTTCCAGGTTCCGGTGCGTGGCGGCAATCACCCGCACGTTGGCGATCTGGGTTTTGTTGCTGCCGACGCGCTCAAAAGTACGCTCCTGCAATACACGCAGTAGTTTAACCTGCATCGGCAAAGGCATATCCCCGATTTCATCCAGAAACAAGGTGCCGCCCTCTGCCATTTCAAAACGGCCTTTCCGTGCGGTGATGGCACCGGTAAAGGCCCCTTTCTCGTGTCCGAACAGCTCGCTCTCGAGTAATTCGCCGGGGATCGCACCGCAGTTGACCGGTACAAAAGGTTTATCACGTCGGGCAGAAAAGTGATGCAGATTACGGGCAACCACTTCTTTTCCGGTGCCGGATTCACCCAGGATCAGTACATTGGCATCAGAGTCAGCCACCTGATCGATCATGCGCTGTACTATCTTGATTGAACGGCTGTTACCCACCAGCGAACGAAACAGATTGCCACTGGACAGGTCACTACTAGCCACCGGACCACGATATATCGTCGCCTGCTGCAGGGCATTATTCAATTGCGGATATTTGATAGGAAAACGCAAAGAACCAATGGTACCAGGAAAATCCAGCACCTCGGAGTCCGGCAACTCCAGCGTAAACACCGGTACGCGGGCTTCATGATTAACCAGCTCTCTAAGCAGCTGCCTGGTCATATGGTGACCGCCGCAATCACCAATAATAGCCATGACGACTTTATTCAAATCATCAATCTGGTTTGACCAGATTTGTGGGTCTTCAATAATAATGGGCTGGCAGTTTATGAATTCGATAAGGGTCGATAGCATTTCGCGTCGGTTGGTGTCCCCCTCCACGACCAACACATTGTTTGCATTCATACGTTCTCCAACGACTTTCCTTGATAATCGACGATATCGATTTATTATTTTTCCAAGATCTGTCAGCGTTTTTTCAGGTTCAGCAGAGACGAGGCTGTAACGTCAACAGACCTTGAGGAGTTAAGCATTTTTAAGTGCGAATTGTCAAAAAAATGACGGAACGGATCGTCGCTGCTCGGTTTCATTGGCAAAACATATTTCGGAGGTTTAGCTGGAATGGTAAGCTGCCACGGCTTTTTTGTTTTTATTCAGTCCACTGAGTTCAACATGTAAAGCCTGACGTGCATTTTTACAACAAGTCTCAAGTTGCTGATTCATGGCGATCATCTGCTCCAGCAGCGGACGGATAGCATCGATATTATCGACTTCATCGACAGGGAAAACCGCATCCAGTAAAACACTGCGTTGTTGTTGTAAATCAGGCAAGACAGACCAGTTTTCTGCCTGTGCCTGCTGATACATGATATTAGTCAGGTACAGGGCCTGCTTGAGACTGGCAAGTTTGGGCATCGCAGCCATGCGATCAATGGTAGTCGGCGGGAATGTTGTCCCAGCCGGACTTAATTTCCAGCAACAGGGTAGTCACCTCATCCAGAATGGCGGCATCATTATTCATATTTGCTTCCAGCAGACGACGTCCCATATATTCGTAGAGGGCATCCAGATTAGCGGCGATATCACCGCCTTTTTCGGCATCAAGGCTGGTTCTGAGTCCCTGAATAATATTCATCCCCCAGGTGATCTGACGACTTTTTTCGGCAATGTCATTACGGGTAATGCAGCCTTTGGCAGTGGCGATCCTGGACAATGCGCCTTCCATCAACATCTGGATGATACGGTAAGGAGAAGCGTAATTGACTTCGGATTCGACCGCGCCGCGACCATAACCTTCCAATGCTTTTTTATTGACCATAGTTTGCGTCATTTCAACTTATTCCTTTCTTATGATTTGTTAGCTGCTGGCAGCGATGCCAGTTGCTGTGTCAGGAAATTACCGGTGCTGCTGAGCTGACTCACCAAAGTATCCAACGCCGTAAACTGAGCGCGGATCCGGGTTTCAACAAGCTCCAGCCTGGCTTCCATCCTGAACTTGTCATCTTCAATTCTATCCAGCTGTGTCTTCAGGCCGTCTTCTCTGGCATCAATAAGTCCATCTGTTGCCAACCAGCCATCGGCCAGTGTCTCAAGTCTGGCGGCATAACCTTCACCTTCAGCAGCGAATAGGTTCACAAAAGATGAAAAGTCATCATTCAAGGCAGTGGTGACCGCATCGCTGTCCACTTCCATCACCCCTTCTTCATTGATAGAGACACCGGCCTCGATCAAATAATTGAACGAAGAACCACTGATAGCCGTACCGGCATTGAGCACATCAAATATGGAACGTTCAATACTGAGCAACGTGCTGTCAGCTTCCAGCTGACCGCTTCGTTGTTTGTTGATTTCCGTACGCAAAGCATTAAATGCCTCGGCAAAGCCATTGACTGCTTCCAGAATAGCTTCATCATCCCGGTTAACTTCCAATGTAGCCGATCCCAGACTTTTAGCGGTGAAACTGATACCCTCCAGCGCGCCTGAAATCGTATTACTACTGCTGGTGACGGTAAAACCATCAATTTCAACAACGGCATCTTTGGCAGTAGAAATCGCCGTCGCATTGGTGACGCCGCCGGCAACATCATAGGCAAGCGCTGATAATCCTGCATTGTCGGTATCGTTGCCATCGCCATCACCGGCAATAGTGACTGTCAATGCATTGGCAGTACCGGTGTCATTGGAAGACAACACCAGTCGCGTGCCATCATCGCTATTCACCAGTGTGGCAGTGACACCGGTATTATCGCTGGCACTATTAATCGCATCACGCAGCCCGGTCACCGTGTTGTTGGTACCATCAACGACAATATCAAAACTGTCACTGCCTACGGACAGGGTCAAAGTGCCAGTACCGACGACGGCGTTACTATCGGCAAACGGACCAGCGGCAATTTTGTCCTTTTCTGCCAAAGCCAGTACATTGACGGCATAACTGCCCGCAGTAGCATTACTGTCAACGCTGGCAGTAAAGATACTTTCATCGCTCGACAACCCTTGAAATAACTTGAAGCTGGATGCGCTGCCCAAGGCGGCCATGGCCGATTGGAAATCTGATATTTTACTTTTCAGCGAACCATAGGCACTGATTTGAGCGTTGACCTGGGACGTTTTGGTATTGAGTCTGTCCAGCGGACGGCGCTCCAACGCAACCAACTGGCTGACGATGCTTTCTACATCGAGTCCAGAGCCGATACCAGCTGCGGTTATTGTTGCCATGATGCTGTCTCCAAACTTCTGTACACGTTAAAACTTTGCTGCAAATCCCGGGCCAATCAGACCTTGATTTCCAGTAAAATTCCGCGATACTTCTCGACCGCATTGCGTATGTCAAGCAGTGTCTGTGACGGAATCTGCCTGACCAGTTCATCCGTTTCCGAGTCGATCACCTTGATGACCGTATCACCGCTGCTTTCATCAACGGTAAACTGCAGGCTGCGGTTGAAATTTTGCATATGATCGTTAAGTTCAGCGACCCTGTCCTGTAACGCTTCAATTCGATCCTGTTGCTGCTCCAGTTTTTTTGACGTAGAGGAAGCGGTTTCTGGCTTTTCTGAAACGACAAAAGCAGGGGTCACATCAGTGACGGCCTGCTGCCTGGTTTCGGGTTGCTTTTGCTGCAACATCGGTAGGTTTGATTGCACTAATAATTCGTTATTAGCCATCGTCACCTGCTCCCTTATTCAGTGAACCGGATATTCCCGGAGACGCGGCCTCCGGGATATCGGTTCTTCAAACTTATCCCAATAATGACAAGGCTGCTTGAGGCAGGGTGTTGGCTTGAGCCAGAATGCTCACACCAGCCTGTTGCAAGATCTGTGCACGGGTCAGATTTGCAGTTTCTGCTGCAAAGTCCGCATCTTCAATACGGCTACGAGCGGCTGTCAGGTTTTCGACAGAGTTTTGCAGGTTAGAGATAACCGCTTCAAAACGGTTTTGAACCGCACCGTAAGTGGCGCGTGCTGAGCTGACATCATCAAGATCACTACTCAGACTCGCCAGCGCAGCAGAAGCGGCAGCCGTAGTCGTGACGTCGATGGTACCCGTTGCTGTCAGATCAGCAGCAAAGGCATTGATGCTGGTGATATCATCCAGCGTAACCTGGATCTGATTGTTAGCTGCGCCGGAAGCACCTACATGGAAGTTCACCGTACCACCACCACTCAACAGATCGGTACCGTTAAAGTTGGTTGTCGCAACAATACGGGAAATCTCCTGGGTCAACTGATCGACTTCAAGTTGCAGACCGGATGCATCACCGACAGTATCATTAGATGCCTGTACGGCGATTTCACGAATACGTTGCAGGTTGTTAGCAACCTGACCCAGCGCACCTTCAGCAGTCTGGCCCAGTGAAATACCGTCACCGGCATTACGAACCGCCTGATTGGAACCGCGGATATCACGGGTCAGCTGGCCGGCAAAAAACAGGCCTGCTGCGTCGTCTTTGGCGCTGTTAATGCGCAGACCGGATGACAAACGTTGTAAAGAAGTGCTCAGACTACTCTGGGATTTATTCAAATTGCTTTGGGCATTCAAAGAAGCAATATTGCTATTGATAACTAAAGCCATGACTTTCTCCTAACCGCCAGTACTATCAGTACTGTTTGTTGACTTTGGCAGATATACATTGATTATGTATTTACCGCCTCCGCAAACATTAACGGCAGGAGAAAAATATTCTTTAAAAAAATTTCAAAGATGTTTTTTGGGTCATGGCTGCAGAATCAGTCATCGCTCTGCAGCTTGTTTATTTAGCCTTGTAGAAGCGACAACGCATTCTGAGGCAAGGTGTTGGCCTGCGCCAGAATGCTTGTGCCCGCCTGCTGCAGAATCTGGGCACGCGTCAGCTTGGCAGTCTCCGCCGCGAAATCTGCATCTTCGATTCGGCTTCGGGCTGCGGTCAGGTTTTCTGCATAGTTCTGCAGATTGGAAATCACCGCCTCGAACCGGTTCTGAACCGCGCCATAAGTTGCTCTGGCCGCATTAACAGCATCAATATCGGTACTCAAGCTCGCCAAAGCCGCAGAAGCCGCAGCGGTAGTGGAGACATCAATAGTACCCGTTGCTGTCAAATCAGCAGCAAAGGCATTAATACTGGTGACATCATCCAGCGTAACCGTAATCTGGTTACTGACGTCACCGGAAGCCCCTACATGGAAGTTGATGCTACCGCCACCGCTCAACAAGTCCGTGCCGTTGAAGTTAGTGGTCGCAACAATACGAGAAATTTCCTGGGTCAATTGATCAACTTCCAGCTGCAAGCCAGCAGCGTTACCGACGGTATCATTCGAAGCCTGTACCGCTATTTCGCGAATACGTTGCAGATTATTAGTGATTTCACCCAGCGCGCCTTCTGCTGTTTGCCCCAGAGAAATACCATCGGCCGCGTTACGAATGGCCTGATTGGAACCCCGAATATCACGAGTCATCTGGCCTGCTACGAACAAGCCGGCTGCGTCATCCTTGGCACTATTGATTCGCAGGCCGGATGATAATCGCTGCAACGATGTATTCAGATCGTTTTGCGATGTATTCAAATTGCGTTGTGCATTGAGAGACGCAATATTCGTATTGATAATTAATGCCATAACTTTACCCTCTTAGTTGTTCTCTATGCTGTTGATTTATCAAAAACTACTCGAACACAGAGAGAGCAAAGCACAATATATGCCATTAATGACCAGCAACACCTCCGGATACCGATTCCAGTTGTGTAAAATCGCTGTCAAGGCCTATTGCAGTAAGCGATTGCAGCCATTCATCCAGATGGTCTTCCAGTAAATAATGCTGGATGACCCACTGTTTGAGACGGTTACCTGACTGCTGCAGAGCAAGCGGATCGGCAAGTGCTTGCCGTATTGCCGCCAACCACGCCGCCTTGTCGTTGTTTACCCGTATCACCGGTGCATTATTGATCTGGTAAGGGAAGATATCTGAACAAATGACAGGCCAGCCCAATATGCCATATTCCAGCAGGCGCAGATTACTCTTGGCTTTGTTGAAGTCATGCATTTCCAGCGGTGCCAGTGCCAAATCAAGGTTCAGCGAAGCCAGTTTTTGCGGGTAGTCGTCGATATCAACAAAATCATGTTCTTCCTTGATGAAAGGTTTGATTTCCTCCGGACACATTCCGAAAAATATCCAGTCGATCTCTGACGCCGTTTCCTTCACCACATCGGTGATGATATCGAGATCGCCCTGATGTTGTTGTGCACCGGCCCAACCTACGCGAGGTTTTGCGCCTTGATTGCGCTGGCTTTCCAGCCCCAGCCAGACTGCCTTCTGCAAACGGTTGGGAATCAAACTGATATCGTCGATCATATCCTCACACAGCTCGGCCAGAGGCTGGGTGGACACAATCAACCGGTCACAATAGCTCAGCGCTCTGCGCAATCGGCTTCTGGCATCACGATACGCGGCTTTGAGTTTCTTGTACTGCGAACTCCTCTCCGGCAAATCGTGCAACAAATCATCCAGCAGAAAAACGATATGGGTATCCGGGCTGAACTCACGGTACATCTGCAGATATTCCAAATCACTGTTACTGATAGCATTCTGAAATACCACTGTGTCAGGCTGCAGTCTCACCAATTCGGTAATAGTAAGATGACGGTCACCCACTTCACATAAGGCCCGGCCGGCTTTTGCCAGCGCATTAAAAGGCTGGGTCATCCGATACGCACCCGAGCCTCCCCGAATCGGCACCCCGAAACAACGTAAACGCAGATGGTGATGCAGATCCCAGTTTTGCATGCCGTTCAGATCCAAACCGAAATGATGGCTGCGTAACGTCAGGTTGCGGTTATAGGCAGGATCATTCGCCAGAACCGGTAACCATTGTTGCAGCATATAACGTTGTTCTGCTCGGGTGCGTTCCGCTTTTCTGCCGTAGCCCTGCCAATCGTAATAAAAACTGCTTTCCTGTTTTTCACCGACACTGGTACTGCCGTGATGGACCACCATCGCGTAAGGTGTCCAGACTATACGGTAACCCCGCTCCCCCACCCGCAGGCAGAAATCCACATCATTAAACAGTACCGCGAGGTGATCCACATCCATGCCGCCCACTTGCAGATAAACCTCGCGCTTGACCAGCATAACGGCCGCCGTCACCGCAGAGAAATTCTGATCCAGTCTTGCCCGCTCCATATGACTGCTATCATTGAGTGCCAGCATATTGCAATAGTGATGATCGGCAATTTGCCGGATGCCCAGAATTACACCGATATGCTGCACGCGACCGGAGCCCGGATACAATAATCTGGCACCGACAATACCGACGTCCTCACGCTGACCATGCACCATCATCCGGCTCAGCCAATCGCCTTGAATAATTTCGGTATCATTATTCAGCAATAGCAGAAATTCGCCTGTCGCCTGCTCTGCCGCCCAGTTGTTGATGGCCGCAAAGTTAAAGGGTTTGTCATAGAATAAAACCCGAACCCGATCCCCATGTTCGGCACTGAGTTGCCGGTAATAAGCCAGCGTATCCGGATCGGTGCTCTGATTATCTACGACCAACACCTCATAGTCGGGATAGCGGGTTTTCTCCAGCAGCGTTTCAATACAGGGCTGAAAAAACTCCAGTTTGTCCTTGGTCGGAATGATAATCGTGACTTTAGGCTGTTGCTGATGCAAATATTCCACCCGGTAACTGTTATCGACATAACCCGCTTCAATTTTGACCGCAACCGCGTTGCGCTCAAAATGCTGTTGCAAGGCCTGTTCGCCCGCTATCGCATCAAACGGTCTGTCTACCTGGCTGCTTTTGTGTATCAGCACGTCTGGAATATGACAGAAAGCAGTCTCTCCAAAGCTGTCATACCAGCGCAATGCCAAATCATAATTTTCAGCGCCCGCCAGCTTCTGTATCCCGCCAAGCTGAATCAAATGACCCGCCGGCATCCAGCCATTACCGATATAGGGAGATGAACGCAGTAAATCAAGATTAAAGTCCGGCTTGAATCGTGGATGACTGCGTTGATGGAATTGATCAATCTGATCATCATCGCTGTAAATAAAGCTGCAGCCGGGATACAAATTAATGTAATCCGCGATCTTAGCCAGAGAATGCACCCTGAACTGCATACCCGGCTCAATAAAGCTCACCCAGTGTGAAGGGTAACGACTGATTTCTTCATTCAACACCTGGTTGGCATCGTCACTGCTATCTAAAGTCCGCCAGTGAAGAAAATCGGCTTGTTCAAAAATGGGATCGGGGGCAGGTGTCGCCGCCACCACGGTCAGTTGCCAGCTCTTAAGCAGCTGACCGGCCAATGAATCAATCGTGTCGGCCAGCAGGCTTTCCTCACCCGGCAATACGAACATAAAACAATGCATCACCGGCTGCAGCGGCCAGTGCAACATCATGCGCTCAGCCAGAATTTCGGCATCCACCTCACGCAGTTCATGCTTTCGCATCCAGATTTGATAGTCATCGTGTTCAAGCAAGCGAACGAGCTGCTGCTTGATTTGTGAAATAGCCATGCTTTCTTCGCCGGCATCATATTGTTCATTCAGCAGCAGCTGAGCGCGATTAAGCTCGCTGCGACGCTTGCGGCCCAAGCCTTTACCGGCATGATAATCCACATCCTTTAGTCCTGCTTTAATCAGATATTCAGCCATTTGCAGCAACAACTGCTCTTTGGCGGTAGCATTAATTTTACCGTTGGCCGTATTGCTGATTATTTTTGCCACCACATCCGGCAACGGCTGGTTAAGCCCTGTTGCAGTCTCAATAGCCAGATCCAGCGGCGTTGTTGGTATATTGCCGCGTGACTGATGTCGATTCTGGTTAAACTCATTAACCGTATAGGGTTTCTTGCCTTCAGCGCGCGCCGTATCGCCCAAGGCGCGATAAACTTCTTGTAACAGTTTCGTCGCCTCATCACAGTCAGGATTAAGCTCAAATATCTCCAGCACAATAAAGTAAACAAGTGCACTGGCGAACTTGAATTGCTGGAGATATTTCATCTCAACATCGATCGCCGCCTGAGCCAACTGAAGTTTTTTCTGAATAAGCGCATCCTGATCAATTTGAACATCCGAGTGAAGTATACGATTACGGCGATCAATCGCCCTCAACACACTGATCACCGTTTCATATGATCCGGCATACGCGTGTTGTCCCGGTTTCTGAACACTCAAGTTTTTGCCATGAATCCGGTATTCAGTGAGCTTTTCATCCAGCCGGACGATTTCAAACTTTTCCAAAACCCTCAACCAGTGTTCAAAGTCTTGCACATATTGCAAAACTGGATTCAGCTTACCTGCCTCTGTGAAGACATTCTTTCTGAACGTTGCAGAGGGGGAATTGATAATGTTTCCCTGCAATAACTGCATTCTGAGATCGGTAATCGGGGTTGAAAACACCGTTTTAGTTTCAACCCGCCGGCCTTCACCATCAATAACAAACACATCACTACAAACCACCCCAGCCTCAGGGTGACTGTCAAAGTAAGCCACCTGCTGTGCAAGACGATCAGGTACCATACGATCATCAGCTCCCAAGTGGGCAATCAATTGACCTTCGCAATTGTCGTAACACAGATTAGCAACATAACCGATGCCTCTATTTTCACTGAGGCTGATAAATTTGATTTTGCACGGATGCTGTCGTTGATATTGCTTGATAATGTTCGGAGAATCATCTGTCGACGCATCATCAACAATAACCAGTTGCCAGTCCTGATAGGTCTGAGCCAGTACTGAATCTATAGCTTCACCAATGTATTGCTGATAATTGTAGCTGGCGATGACGACACTGACTCTGGGCACCTGTCTGGCTTCTGTCATGATGTATCCTTATTGGTCTAAATGAACTGCGGGTAAATATGCAAAAGTATTGAGCAAATCAAGCATGACTTCTATGGCTTCAGAGTAATGTTTCATAGCATAGGGAAACATCGGTAAGCTGAGACTTTCTGCGGCCAGTTGTTCTGTCACAGGGAAGGTTCCCTGCAAACCAAGTCCGTTAAAGGCTCTCGATTTATGTGGTGGAACAGGGTAATGAATCAGGGCTTCTATTCCTTGTCGTTTCAGTACCGCCTGTATTTCATCTCGCTGTTGTGTCCGGATAACAAACAAATGCCAGGCAGACTGAGATAGATCATCCGCAGCAGGTAGCACAATATTGGAGTGAGTAAGTTGTTCCAGGTAATGCTGTGCCAGCAAACTGCGTTGCTGATTCCCTTCATCCAGATAACGTAATTTGACTCTCAACGCTGCCGCCTGAATTTCGTCAAGTCTGGAGTTAACACCCAACAGCTCATGATGGTATTTATGCTCACTACCATAGTTACGTAATTTTCGAACGGCTTCCGCAATCTCTTTATTCTGAGTCACTACAGCGCCACCGTCTCCCAATGCTCCCAGATTTTTGCCTGGATAAAAGCTAAATGCCGCGGCACTGGAGAACGTTCCGGCCCGACGTCCATCATAGGTCGCACCATGTGCCTGCGCTGCATCTTCGACAACATACAACCCGTACTGTCGGGCCAAATCATTGATAGCACCCATATGCGCCACCCGCCCATATAAATGAACGGCAATTATTGCCCTAGTCTTGGGGGTAATTGCCGCCTCAATCCTGTTCGGGTCAATATTAGCCGTATTCGCTTCCGGTTCCACAGGGACTATATTGGCGCCACAGGCGTGCACCGACAACCAGGTTGCAATAAACGTATTTGCCGGCACGATGACCTCATCACCGGAACCAATCTCAAGCGCTCGGAGAATTAAAGTCAGCGCATCAAAACCACTTCCCACACCGATACAATGTGCAGCCCCACAATACTCAGCAAACTCTGTTTCAAAAGCAGAAAGTTGTTCTCCCAGAACATACCAACCTTTCCGAACAACCTGCTGAACAGCCTCTTCAAGCTCCTGCTTGAAAGGCTGATGGCATGCGGAAATATCTGTAAAAGGTAATTGTATTTGCTGTTTCATAATCAAAAATATTTGTGATGCCTGATTTCAACCAAGATTATCTATCCTTACAATCGCACGCAAATGTTATGCCACAGAATATGCGTTTGTATGCACGAAGCGCCTATTCATAATCTTCCACTAACCACGTTACTATCAGAAAACACTAGTTATTACCGGACTGGCGTGGATTTTGCTGCTGTGTGCTATAGTCCAGTTAAACAGCAACAGGTGGCGCTAAATGTGTTCGGTTAATTTGTTACAACCAGACCCAATGGGTTCGGTTAGTTTGTTACAACTAGACCCGATGGGTGATGACAGAGGCTCTCTGATCGCATTAGAGACTAGTAAAAATGTACCATTTAATATCAAGCGGGTTTATTACATATACGATACTCGAACAGACATAGCTCGCGGTTTCCACGCCCATCAACATCTCCAACAACTGGTAATCTGCCTGAAAGGAGCTTGTCGTTTCATCACTGATGATGGTTCAGAGAAACAAGAGCACTGGCTGGATTCACCAGAGCAGGGATTATTCCTATCAGGGTTGTTATGGAGAGAAATGCATGACTTCTCAGCTGACTGTGTCCTGCTGATACTCACTGATCAGCTATATGATCCAAATGATTATGTTCGTGATTATGAGCAATTTCTCTCCATGGCAAAACAAAGGAATGCCTGATTAATGTTTGAGGGAAAAGTATTATTAGTTGGCAGCAGCTTCAGCGCCGTACCTATTCTGCAACACTTACGCTGCCGCGGTCTCCATATCAGTGTCTGTGGAGCGTACCCGCATGACCCCTGCCATGCGCTTGCTGATGATAGTTTTATCATCGATTATTCGAATAAACATGCTCTGCTGGAACTCGTTGATCAACAAGATTTTGACTATCTTGTACCAAGTTGTAATGACTACGCTTATTTATCCTGCTGCTGGGTCGCTGAGCAGAGAACTTTTTGTGGTTATGATGATTACCAAACAGCGCTGATACTTCATACCAAACACGCTTTTCGTGAATTTACCCATCGCTCCGGCTTGCCAGCCCCATACAGTCAGATTCTGACTTCGGCAAACCACTCACTGGATCCGAAATTATCTTATCCCCTATTAGTAAAACCCACTGACAGCTTCAGTGGCCGGGGCGTTACAAAAGTAATATCCGAACAGCAGTTGGAACCGGCACTTAATAATGCAATGAATAACTCGCGGTCGAACCAAGCGTTGGTAGAACAGTTTGTTGATGGCAGTTTGCACAGTCACTCAGCTTTTATCAAATCAGGTCAGTTTGTGTATGAAACTTTTGCAGATGAGTTCTGTACCATTCATCCTTATCAGGTTAACTGCTCCAACATTCCTTCTTCAATCCCAGAGTCAGTCAAGAATGAGGTCAGTAAGAGCATCCGTTCATTAGCTACATCACTCAACCTGTCTGACGGATTACTGCATACACAGTTCATTAAAAATAAACATAAATTCTGGATTATCGAATGTATGCGGCGCTGTCCTGGAGACTTGTATGGCAAAATGGCTGAACTCTCAGAAGAGGTGAACTATACCGATATGCTGGTTCGCAGCTATCTCGGTGAAGCGCTACCCGCTCAGGTAGTAAAAAAAGCCTGCCGACACATCGGCCGACATACAGTTTCAACCAGTAGAGAGGCCATATTCACCGGACTGCAGGATCATACTCCTGGTCGAACCCTTGCCTTTATTCCCCTTAAAAACAGTGGTGAAATTTTAGCTGTGGCTCCGTACGATAAAGTGGGAATTTTATTCACAGAGTTTGCCAGCAGTTTGGATATGTCGGAACACACACCCTCGCTGGCAAACCATGTCAAAATTGAATCCATGGAGTATTAAGTTGTCATCCCATCAAAACTTAAAATCTTCTTCTCCACTACGTTTAGCTTTTATTGGCGGAGGCACTAACTCCGCGGTTGGTCGAGTTCATAAAATCGCCGCTGAAATGGATAATCGTTTCAAATTGGTGGCCGGTTGTTTTAGCATGGATAAGGATATTAACCTGACTTCTGCTCATGAATATGGCTTGCCGGAAAGCAATTGTTATCCGTCACTATCAACACTGCTTGCCAACGAGTCTGCACTGGATGCCATTGCGGTTCTCACTCCCACTCCTAACCATACAACAGATGTGATTGCCTGTTTACAAGCCAACGTCCCGGTGATTTGTGAAAAAGCGCTGACCAACTCGGTTACCGATGCGGAAGCAATCAAGGCCGTACTCCATCGAACGAATGGATTTTTATCTGTTACCTATAACTACACTGGCTATCCCATGCTAAGGGAACTGAAATCTCTGATATCACAAGGACGTATAGGGAAAATAGAACAGCTACATGTTGAAATGCCACAGGAAGGATTTGCGCGTCTTGATAAAAACCGGCAACCGGTCATACCTCAGGCATGGCGGCTAGAGGATAAAGAGTTGCCGACGCTATCCCTAGACCTGGGTGTACACGTTCACCATCTAATCAGCTTTCTTACCGAAGAAGCTCCGATAGAAGTTGTCGCCACGGAAAGTAGTTTTGGCAGTTTCCGCCAAGTTATTGACAACACAATATGCATTGCTCGTTACAGCGATGACATCATTTGTAATATCTGGTACAGCAAGGCTGCTCTCGGTCATCGTAATGGGTTGCGCATACGAGTTTATGGTTCTGAAGGGGCTGCCGAGTGGTTTCAGGCTGACCCTGAAAACCTGCTGCTACATGACAACACCGGCCAACGCCTGTTACTGGACCGCGCTCATGCCGATGTTGAACTGGCGCAAAGCGCCCGCTACAATCGTTTCAAGGCTGGCCACCCTGCTGGCTTTATCGAGGCTTTTGCCAATCATTACTCGGATATAGCTGAAGCGCTGACTCAATTCCGGCAATTCCAAAAACACGATAATCAATATGTATTTGGTATTGAGGATGCATTTGAAGGTTTGAAACTGCTACATGCCGTCCACACTTCTTCCGAAACAAAAAATTGGGTGGCCATCACCTAATAAGCGACCTATTTGTCTGACAAAAATCAGATAACCAACGCTTTTACAAGTCTGGATTCCGGCAAGCCGAGATCCATGTATTGGGAATAGATCTGTGGCGCACTTTGCACGGCAGCGATCACAACCGGCAGATCATTTTCAGCCAATACCGACGGCGAAACAATAGGTTTACCCATGAAAGACTGTCCGATCCTCTGTGGACGGGGATCGATAAAACATGCTATTTCCTTCCCAACAAAAAATCGGCTTTTATCCACCAAAAGCCTGGTTTGAGCCCCGGTTCCCCAAACCGTCACCCTGCCTGGAATGATGTCCTGGGCCAATGTATTTCCGAGCCCATGTTCAGCCAACGTTTTTCTGAGCAATTCATGCTCGACCGAATCCAATGGCGCCAGTCGCTGCATGATTAAATCGTCAAAAAACACCAGTCTTACGCCAAGCTCTAGCAATAAACCATACAGCAACACCATATTCTTCAAATCATCAAAAGGCAGGATTTCTTCCTTGAAGTCAAAACTTATCTGAAAGTTACAATTCTGCAGCCGGTATTCCTGGATTAACGACACAAATGCCTTAAGCTCAGTAATGTGTTTGTTCTCCGGAAGAAAAATATATTTGATAATGACGTTGTGCTGGGCTACCTCTGCATAACGTTTGAGGTTGGCCATTACCTTTGACATACGGTTGTATTTACGTACCACGTTAAACGTGTCTTCGGTACCTGCATCGATACTGGTGACAATATAGGCCTGATTGCTTGCCATCAACTCGGCCAGACTGTCCGAGTAACGTGTGGCATTGGTAATCACCCGTTGTTTCACACCAGGGACATGCTCGGCGATCTTTTGCAGCATCGGGCTAAAACGTTTATCCAGTAACGGCTCTCCCCCACCCCACACAATATATTCGTTATTATCCAGCGCACCCGCCGAGACAATAGAGTCAGTCAAACCTTCAATGTCATAAGTGACTTTCTGGCCGCCATAGTAGGTTGCGCTGCAATAACTGCATTTCATATTGCACACTGAATGGTACTCGAACGACAGATAGCCGATCCCTTTCGCCAGCGGCTGCCCCCAATCTGCAAAGCTCAGAAAAGGACAGCCCTTGCAGGCTGGCGCATTATCGCGGTTTATTTCTTTATACAGTTCGGATTTAGCAGCAATAATGTCTTCATAGTCAAACTCAGTAAAGTGATTGCTGTTATCACCCTCCAACAACACGACATCGCCTTTCAGCTCACCATCGTGGAAAAACCTTTTGCAGCAGGTCCGGACTTCATCTGGTGCCAAAAACACGGAATGATGCAGGTCATAGCAGCTCCAGCTCTTGTTTTTAATTTCTTCCAGAAACGATTTGATGGTACTGACCGGCACCGTATCCTGAGTGTTAACGTTGAGCATGGCTTGCATAAAGAAATCAAATATCTGCTGATACTTGGTTCGAAAACGCTCCCCCTTGTTATCAGGCAAGTAATCAAGTTCCGCCTGATCCATCAACTGCTTGATATTCCGATACATGAAAAAGAGCGCCATATGCCAAGCGCTGTTATCCGTTTCCATTCGTAACAGTCTGAGCAGCCTGGATGCCGCGATGTTGATGATGCAGGTCAGGAAATCATCTTTGTACCGATCTAACTTATCGTGCGCCGCCAGCTCATGATGTATAGCTGCCAAGGCGCCAAAATATCCTTCAATATGTCTGGGGCTGATGGTATTGACGATAGACTCAGGACGATTATTCTTGAAATACAGACAGTTATCCAAACTGTTGACCTGCCTGGCATTAAGCAGACAACGAAACATAAAATCAACATCTTCATGCAAACCGGGCCTGAAACTGATTTCATTTTCGGTAATCAGCGATTTTCTGAAAGCCGAATAAATAACAGAACTGTCAACCTGACTGCATAAATAGGCCTGAATAATCGCTTCTTTATCATTAGAAATCAACAACGCCAAATCATCTCGGCCCATGAAGCCATAAACAGGTGCAGCAGAATTGGCAGAATAGGCCCAATCAAAGCATAGTAAATCACAAGCCCTGCCAACAGCAGATATTTCAGCACTCAATACAGTCAGCATGTTGGGAGCCGGTCTGTCATCGCTGTCTATGAATAAAATCCAGTCTCCGGAAGATTCCTGTATGCCCTTGTTTCTGGCAATTCCGGGGCCGCTATTTTTATCAGAACATAAAACGTTCAGAAAGGAATACTTGATCTGAAGGCCTCGCACTAAATTAACAGTATTGTCGTTTGAGCAATCATCAACAACGATAATTTCCAGTTCAACACTTCCTGAACGTTGAGCCGCTATGCTTTCTATCGTCTCGACAATATCATTAGCACTGTTAAATGTTGGAATAATAATACTGAACATCATCTTGGCCTATACTGCCTCCAGCAGAAGTCATAAACTTTGATTCGGCCAGATATACATTTAGTTTAAAGAAAATTAAACAACGACAAGCCCTGCACTCTAACATAAGCCTGTTGCGCCGCCTGCAGACCGGTCGACTGCTGACTCAGGCGTGATACCGCTTCAGCGTAATCCAGGTCTTTGAGCTGCGACAGGTTCGTCTCCAGACTGGCGGTACTGGCCTCATTGATAGCCCGTTGCTGATCAATAGCATTCATGCGGGTACCGACTTTGGTTCTGGCTGAGAATACACTATCCAAAGCCGTATCCATATTGGTCAGAAAATCGCCATTGTCAGGCGCAGTACCAATCGTATTATTGTTCAAGGCGGTGGTGAAATCCTGAATAGTCTGGAAGATAGCCTGGGTGCTGCCATCCAGATTGGTGGTGACAAACACCTGGTCGCCAGGTTCACTGACTTCAACCAGATAGCCACTGCCGACACGGACATTACGTTGTCCGCTGTCACCGTTATAAGCAAAACTCACCGGGTCAAAAGCCTGGGTGTTGGACTGATAACCGGAAAACAGAAATTCACCATTGGCATCGGTAGTGTTGGCCAGGCTGACCAGCGCTTCGTTAAGCTGATTGATTTCTGCTGCGATACCGGCGCGCGCGTCGGCATTGGTATCATTGAGCCCTTGCACGGCCAGTTCCCTGATACGTTGCAGAATATTAACCGCACCGGTCAAAACCCCGTCCGTCACGCTCAGTTTATTGTCAGCGACATCGGCATTGCTCATATACTGTTCTGTCAAATTAAGATCACGTTCCAGCCCCAGGATCCGGACGGCCGCCACCGGATCATCGGAGGGAGATTGCAAACGCTCACCGGTGGAAATCTGTAATTGTGTTTTAACCAGCTCCGACTGTTGCCGCAGCATGGCATTAACACTCTGCTGCTGTATCTGATTAGTCGAGATTCGCATCATAATCTCCCGTTAAATAGCGCTGAGCAGCGATTCAAAAATGGTGTTGGACACCACGACAATTTGTGATGCTGCCTGATATGCCTGTTGATATTTGATCAAATTCGCCGCTTCTTCATCCAGATTGACGCCGGAAATACTATCAAACCGCTGTCGGGTTTGTTGCAGTAAAGCCTGCTGCGTTTCCTGACTGACCTGTGCCTGCCGGGTACGTGTGGCCACCTCAGAGACTATCACACCATATTGTTCAGCGAATGACCGGGTCACCGCCGGCGGCCCCGGATTGATCACAACGGCAGTCTTGTCAGTCTGCAAATCCGCCAGTGCCAGTGCGTTTTCATTGTTGCCGGGGCCAATATTAGTGCCGGACGAAGCAGCAATAGCACGCGGATCGGTAATCACGACATTGATATTGCCTGCAGTTATTGCCGCCGGATTGAAGAAATTGCCGCCGGCATTGCCGTCCAAATCAAAACCATTGGTATGCATAGTGTTAAAAGCGGTAACGACTGATTCAGCCAAAAAATCCAGGTCGGCTCGGGTACCATCAATAATATCGGCGCGGAATTGAATCGCACCGCCGATACTGCCACCAGCCAGTTGGTTGGTGACATTGGTTTGTGAAGGCCCATAACCGATACCCAGTCTGGGCGGGTTGGTTGAATTATCAGCAATGGTCGACAGGTTAACTTGCGAGGTGCCAATCACCAGTCCCTGACCGTTACCGACAAAAATATTGACGGTGCCGTTTTCCTGCGCCAGCGTGGTGACCGAAACATATTCAGAAAGCTGATTGATCAGGTTGTCACGTTTGTCGAGCAAATCATTGGGTTCAACACCATTACTGCCTTTGGCAGCCAGAATAGCCTGGTTAAGTTCAGCGATACCCCGGGTCAGATTGTTAATATCATTAACGGCAACCCCCAGATCACTGTCGATACGTTTATCCAGTTGTGTCAGTTGCTGATCCAGCGTATTAAAACGGTTAGCCAGCAGCTCGCCTTCGGTCAACACCACCTGACGGGCAGCAAGCGAAGTCGGGGCATTAGCCACTTCCTGAATGGCGCCAAAAAAATTATCCAGCCCGTCACTGATGCTCAACTCTGACGATCCAAGCAAATCATCGACCTGTTTGGACAGTGACAAGAAAGCATCCTGCTGCGCTTCCTGCGAGGTATAACTTCTGACCTGACTGGCAAGAAAACTGTCATAAAGCCGCTCGACACTGCCGACGGTAACACCGGCCCCCAGGTAAAACGATCCCTGATAATGGGAAGGATGGGTAACTTGTTCCGTCCGCTGCCGGTTATAGCCTTCCGTATTCACGTTGCTGATATTGTTACTGGTCGTCGACAACGCCGTTTGTGCGGTCGACAGTGCCGAAGTGCCAATATTCAGAATGCTGCTCATTTTCGAATCCTCATATCACGCTTGACGTCAACCATCAGGCGGTTCCCAGATCCAGCGAAATCTGTGCCAGCGTTGCGCTGTTCATAATGCGTTTAATCTTGTCTGCATACTGTGGATCAGTGGCATAGCCGGCTTTGTGCAAATGCTCAACAAACGCCTCAGCATCATCCACATGCTGCAGTGCTTCCCGATATCTCGGCTGGGTTTGCAGAAACTGAACATAATCGTCAAAACTTTGCTGATACGAATCATAAGCGCGAAAATCCGCGGCTTCGTTGATGGCTTTGCCATGGCGGTATTCCAGCGCATTGATCGTTGTGTACTCACCGTTCCAACTGGCATCCGCCTTGATATTGAACAGGTTGAAACTGCTATCGCCGCCGGTTGTCTGCAGAATATGTTTACCCCAACCGGTTTCCAATGCCGCCTGAGACAGGATCACTTCCGGTGCCACCCCGATTTTATCGGCAGCTGCTTTTGCGTATGGCCATAATTTTTCAACAAAGTCCTGTGGCGATCCAAAATCAATGGGGTCAGAGTCATTGATTTTTGGGTTTTGCAAAATCAATGACTCTGACCCCATTGATTCACGGATTTGTTCAATAATGCGGGCGTTAACCCGTGCCCCCAAAGCCGGACGAATGATTACGGTATCAATGCTGTATGTCTGACCGGCTGTCACTTTATTGCCGGTGGCGGCCTGCTGGCCCCCGAGTTGACGCAAAATCACATCCTGCAAGCCCAAGCCGCCGCCTGCGGATAAATCCGATGCCAGCTGCTGATCCGTCATATCCTGATACATCTTGCTCTGGGATGAATCAAAAATGCCTTCGCCCAGGCTGGCCTGACGCATGGATTTCAACATCATGGTGACAAACAACGACTCAAACTGACCGGCAACCTGGCGCAGGGTTTGCTGATTCTCGCTATCCTGATTGGCGGAGTATCGCAATGCATTCAGGCCATGAAAATCAATCGCCGATTGCGCCACCGGAGAATCGTAGGCCATGTTCAGATCACCACCAGATCAGCGCGCAAAGCACCGGCCTGTTTCAATGCTTCCAGAATCGCCACCAGATCACCCGGCGCGGCGCCGACCTGATTCACCGCTCGGACAATCTCATCCAGAGACACACCGGGGTTAAACACAAACATACGGCTGTTTTCTTCCGTAATCTCAATATCAAAGTTCGGCGTGATCACCGTCTGCCCCTGTGACAAGGGGTTAGGTTGGCTCACTTCCGGATTGGCTGAGATGGTCACTGACAGATTGCCATGGGTGACCGCAGCAGGACTGACCCGCACATGCTGTCCGATGACCACCGTGCCACTGCGCGAATTAACCACCACCCTGGCCGGCGCTTCACCCGGATTGAGTTCCAGATTTTCAATCAAAGATAAAAACGGCACGCGCTGACTGGGATCCCGCGGTGCGTTAACCTTAATCGATGAACCATCCATTGACCGTGCCGTGCCCTTACCCAGCGTGTGATTAATGGCATCGCTCAGGCGGCTGGCCGTCGTAAAGTCGGGATTATGCAAATTCAGAATAATACTATCGCCCACATTAAAAGCGTTTTGGACAGTACGTTCGACAGTAGCGCCATTGGGCACGCGCCCGGCACTGGGAATATTCACGGTGACCCGGGAACCATCACCGGCATCAGCACCAAAACCACCCACCACCATATTACCTTGCGCCATGGCATAAACTTGACCATCAGCCCCTTTCAGCGGTGTCATCAGCAAACTGCCGCCACGCAGGCTTTTGGCATCTCCCAGAGAAGACACGGTCACATCAATAGTCTGTCCGGGTTTAATAAAAGCCGGCAGTTCCGCATGCACGGATACGGCCGCCACGTTCTTGCTTTTGGGATCGGTGCCGGGAGGAATATTAATGCCCATCTCTACCAGCATGTTACGCAGGGTCTGACCGGTGAACTTGGTTTTATCGCCGGTGCCGTTAAGCCCCACCACCAGACCATACCCCACCAGTTGGTTACTACGCACCCCGGCAATAGATGCCAAATCCTTGATGCGCTCAGCCTGAGCCAGGCCCGTGGTCATCAACAGCAAAGCTAGCAGCAGTATTCTTATTTTCATCTGTCAAATCTCTTAAAAAGGCATCAAGGCACTGACAAAAAACCGGCTCAACCAGCCCATCACATTGGCATCATTAGGAGCCCCGTCACCAACATAGGAAATTTGTGCATCAGCAATGCGTACCGAGGAAATCGAATTATCGGCCGCAATATCACGAGGACTTACCATGCCGGCCAGGCGGATATATTCGTTTCCCTGATTGATAGTGATGACTTTTTCACCACGAATAATCATATTGCCGTTGGGCAACACCTCGACCACCGATACACTGATATTGCCGCTCAGTTTATTATTCTGTTCGCTCTCGCCCTCACCCTCGAAGTCACTTTCTGACCCCAGACTGAATGCTAGATTATTGTCTTTGGTGCTAGCCAGCGGTAACTGGCTCGGTAGATCAAACTGCGGCGTGGTACCGAACAGAACCGGATTATTGATGCTGTTGCTATTACTCTTGCTCACCGTAGTTTCAGATTCTTTTTCGGCATCGGTTTGTTCTTCCAGACGCACCGTCAAAATATCGCCAACCCGGCGGGCACGGTAATCTTCAAACAAGGCAATATTATTACGGACGTCAAAAATCGCGCCGTCCTGTCTCTGCTGCGGCTCCACGGCTAGCGGACGCACAGCCGCATAAGCGGGGTCACGCTTAACGTTATTGTTGTTACAACCGGCCAATATAAGCAGCGCCAGAATAATCAAACTATGCCGCATAGTTATCATGATTTTTCTCCGGATTCATTCTAACGATTCTTGATGCAGGCTTTATGCCAACATAACTTCGCTGGTTCCCACGGTCCTCCCTAATAATCCAGTGGCAATGACATCAGCCCCTGAGGGATCCCCATGAATTCCAGGGAGAAAGCATGGGCTCCTTACTCTATTGGGAAGGGAAACCCCGTCCTTCTCTGGACATAACAGCAGCGGAGGCATCTCCTGGATTTCTCGGCTACGCTCGAAATGACATAATGATTTGCGCTCGAGGTAACACACCCTATTAGGTTTGGCTCCCACGCAGGGTATGGGAGCCAGATTAGAGTTAACAGGCCTTAAACATCAGACTTACAGATTCTGACTAGCGTATTGCAGCATCTGATCGGCGGTGGAAATCGCCTTGGAATTCATTTCATAGGCACGCTGGGTTTCAATCATGTTTATCAGTTCAGTGACGACATTGACATTAGAGGTTTCCAAAGCACCGCCTACAAGCGTACCCAGACCGGTCAGTCCAGGCGTGTCGGTGATGACCGTGCCGCTGGCGCCGGTTTCTTTAAACAGGTTTTCACCAACCGCCTGTAAACCGGTCGGGTTCACAAAGTCAGCCAAATCAATATTGCCGACAATTGTCGGTGCGTTATCGCCCGGCTGTAACACACTGACAGTGCCATCTGAACCCACAGTGATGCTTTGCGCATCATCCGGAATCGTAATAGCCGGTTCCAGCGGATAACCGTTCGACATCACCACCTGACCGGTAGAATCAAGCTGGAAAGTACCGTCACGGGTGTAGGAAAGAGAGCCATCCGGCATCAGGATCTGGAAAAAACCCCGGCCCTGAATCGCGATATCCAGCGCGTTGCCGCTTTGAACGATATTACCCTGGCTGTGCATCTTTTCTGTTGCGACGGTGCGCACACCGGTACCGAGCATCAAACCCGAGGGTAGCTGCGTACTGGCCGAAGACTCGGCCCCCGGCTGACGAATCGTCTGATACAGCAAGTCTTCAAACACCGCCCGATCCTGTTTGAAGCCGGTGGTATTCACGTTAGCCAGATTGTTTGAAATCACCGACATCCGCGTCTGTTGCGCATCGAGTCCGGTTTTGGCAATCCATAAAGCCTGATTCATTATTGATTCTCCTGAAGTGACGCCATTAAACCTAATTACTCATTTGCATTAATCGTGCCGATGCAGCGCTGTTTTCCTGCGTCGTTTTCATCATTTTTACCTGCATTTCATACTGTCTTTGTAACTCAATCATTTTCACCAACGCGCCGACAGCGTTGACATTGCTGCTTTCCAGCGTGCCGGAAGAGACCTGAACCGTCGCATCCAGCGGCGCCTCACTGCCATCAAGCATACGGATCAAGCCATCTGTATCTTTAAATACATCCTGCAATTCCGGCTTGACCAGTTTGATTCGGTCCAGAACGGCCAAAGCATTGGATGCCGCCCCCACCGGACGAATGGAGATGGTACCGTCGGAGCCGATTTCCACTTTCTCAGCAGGTGGAATCGCAATAGGGCCGCCTTCACCTAACACAGCAAGGCCGGTGCCGGTCACCAGCTGACCGGTTTCTGTCATATGCAGATCACCGGCGCGGCTATAACCTTCACGGCCATCCTTACCCTGAACGGCAATAAATCCCTCGCCTTGCACTGAAATATCCAGTTCCCGCCCCGTTGACTGTACCGACCCTTGTTGGTAATCGGTCATCGGTCTTTCCGTCATTGAATAGACCCGGGTGGGCAGACCTTCACCAAACACCGGCATACTGCGGAACTGCTCCAGATCAGCGCGAAATCCGGTGGTATTTACATTGGCCAGATTATTGGTATTCGTTGCCTGTGCCAGCATGGTCTGCTGAGCGGCATTCATGGCGATATAAAGACTGCGATCCATAAGTTTGTCCCCCTAAAGCCCTGCCTTAATGGCAGGGCCAAGGTCAGAAGGTGATTAACGAAGGTTGATAATGGTCTGGGTAATAGCGTTGTTGGTTTCAATCGCTTTCGAGTTGGCCTGGAAGTTACGCTGGGCGGTAATCAATCCCACCAGTTCTTTGGTCAAATCAATATTGGAAGCTTCCAGCGCCCCGGATTGAATCAGGCCAAAACTGCCTGTGCCAGCTTCACCGGCCAGTACCTCACCTGAATCAATGGTTTCCCGCCACGCAGTATTACCAATTTGCTTCAACCCTTGCGGGTTAGGGAAATTTGCCAGCGCGATTTTACCCAGTGGTGTTGATTGACCATTGGTATAGGTTGCTTTCACCAAACCATCGCTACTGATATCAAGACCACTCAGACGGCCGGTTGTAAAACCATCCTGGGTCAGTGACGTGACGGTAAAGCCTCCTGAATTCTGGGTGGTACCGGCATAATCAATTACGATAGCCTGTGGAGTTGCCGCACCACTATCAAGTGAGGTAATGGAATATGTCTGATCACTTGGCGTGGTAGACAAAGAGCCGCCTGTCAGTGGGTCAAAATCCAACACTTTGGTTGTGCCTAATTGGGTTTGCGAAGCGCCCAGGCCATCCGGCTCATTAATATAAGCATCAACATTCCACTGGTTACTGGCGGCATCGGTTTTCTGATAATAAAGAGTGACAATGTGCTCGTTACCCAGAGAATCATAAACCGTGACCGAAGTAGAATTGGTATAGGTGGTCGGATCAGTCGGATCAATCGCTGTAGCCGCCGCAATATCAGCTGCTGTTGAAGGCAGGTTAGCGGCCAGATCCACGTTTGCCGTTGCCTGCGGCACACCGGCTGCACTGGGCAGTTGTAAAGGCGTCGTGCTGGACATGCTGGTAGATGAGACCGTACCGTCAGAGTTGACCGGGAATGTTCTCAAAAACTGACCGGAACTGTTGACCACAAAGCCATCAGAATCAATACCAAACGCACCGGCACGCGTGTAGATAACTTCGCCACTGCTCTGACTCGGTGCCAGCGCAAAAAAGCCCTGTCCGCTGATCGCCAGATCCAAAGAATTATCAGTGAACTCGAGGTTGCCCTGTTCAAACTGCTGGGCCACATTGTTCAACACTACACCGCTGCCGATAGCGGTATTGCTGCTACCAAAAGCCGACACCGCGTAGACATCGGCAAACTCGGCACGTGAACCTTTAAAACCGGTTGTATTGACGTTGGCGATGTTGTTTGACTTGACGTTCAAATCCGCAGTGGCGGCATTCAAACCGGTTAAAGCTGTATTAAATGACATAACCCGATCTCCCTAAATAATCTCTTGTACTTCGCTGAATGGCACTGAGCCAATGCCCGCTAAATTCACCGTCAGACCCTGACTGCCGCTACCGACCAAAACACTGTCCACTTTTGCTACCGTCGCCGTGGAAAAAGCGGTATTAACCCCGCCCACGGTGCCGGTGGCCTGAAACTGATAAACCCCTGCCGGCATGGCTTCGCCGTTTTCACTGAAACCATCCCAGGTGAAATTGGTATAGCCGGATGCGGAACCCATCTCCAGCGTCCTGACCAATGCCCCCGCTTCGTTGTAAACTTTCACTTCCAGATCAGTGACGCTTTCTGCCACATTGATCTGGCCTCTTAATCCGTCTTCCCCCATCACACCAATCGAAGACGGCACCAAGACCGAACGACCGACCAGTGAAGAACCCTGCAAGGCCTGATCAGACTGCATGGATTTAGCAAAGCTATCGAATGACTGCTGCAAGTCTGAAATACCACTGACGGTACCGAACGAAGCTATCTGGCCCAGAAAGTCGCCACTCTCCATCGGCTTGAGCGGATCCTGATTCATCAGCTGCGTGGTCATTAACGACATGAAATCTTCCATCGCTAATTGACCGGAATCCTGCTCAGTTTCAGTCGAGCTCGTCGAAGAATTACTGTTGAGAAAGGCATAAGGATTATCGCCAATTCCGTTAATTGCCATCTTCAGATACTCCTATGCTCTTGTTATCTACCCAGCTGCAAAGTACGCAGCAGGAGTTGTTTGGATGTATTGGCGATCTCGACATTGTTCTGATACGAGCGGGATGCCGACATCATATTAGCCATCTCGGCAATCGGATCGACGTTGGAATGAAACACATAGCCGTCTTCGTTTGCCGATGGATGTGACGGGTTATATTCCTGTCTGACCGGCGCCTGGCTTTCGACTACGCCTTGAACCTGAACCGAACCCGCTTTATAACCTTGCTGAGCATCATCCAGTACCGCAGCAAACACTGTCTGCCTGGCACGGTAAGTCTGATCCACACTGCTGCTGACACTGTCAGCATTTGCCAGGTTACTGGCCGTAGTATTAAGCCGCAGTGACTGCGCGCTCATACCGCTACCGGCAATATCAAAAATATTAAACAGAGACATCGCTCATCACTCCCCTTTAATTGCCTTGCTCAGGCCCTGAAACCGTGCGCCAAGAAACTCCAAACTCGCCTGATACTGGACAGCGTTTTGCATGAACTGTGCCTGTTCAATCTGTTCATCAACGGTATTGCCATCCAGAGAGTCCTGAACAGCGACGCGGTATTGTGCTTGCGTGAGCATCATGTCACTGCCACCGGCATTGGTTGAGATGTGATTCTGATGAGTTGTTTGAATATGGCCTGATGTCTGACCGGCGCTCGCCATACTCAAAGCCGTTTTGAAATCAATGTCACGGGCTTTGAACTCAGGCGTATCCGCATTGGCCAGATTGGTCGCCAGCAGTTCTGCCCGCTGCGAGCGAAGTCGCAGAGCGTCGGCATGTATACCCAAAGCGGAATCAAATGTAATCGGCATGTGCTATCCCAAAATCATGTGTCTTGGTTTAGCATAAGCAGCAAGCATGCCAGAAATGAAAAGCCCTGTTTGTAAAGGCTTCAGAGCAATAAGCGGCAACAAAATAGCTATGGCGGCGGCAAGCTTTGCCACCTTAATTTTCCGCTCCGGTTACCACGGCTACAGATAGCTTGCCCGGTTACAGCCGGGTTCTGTGTCAGACCGCATAAAAAAGGCCGGCTAAAAAGCCGGCCTAGGTTTACTACTTTGATAACTTATTATTATTGTTATCTTTTAGCTTTGATCCACATTCAGATTACCGTCATTCAACAAGGTAGTGAGATCACTCACATCTCCATTAACAACGATAGTCTGATCGATGCTACCAGCTGCATTAGCATCGCCATTGGTGTAGACCTCAATGGTTGTGGTGTTGCTATCATCATCAAAACTGGCTTTTAGGTAATTATCCAGACTATGTGTGCCTCCGATATCAAGAGCCCCTGTTGGATCTAACAAATCTGCCAGGTTCAAGACATCCCCTTCACTGGTATTAAAATCTGTGACTTCGTCTGTACCTGTATCACCATCATTCCATGTGAATGCATCGGCACCTAAACCACCGGTCAGGATATCATCACCGAGTCCACCGATGATAATATCGTCACCATCAGTACCCAAGATAGCATCATCACCAGATGTTCCTGTTAAACTACCATCAGTATCAATCGCTATTGTAAAGTCATAGGTCGCAGTATCTCCGTCACCATCTACTGTTTCCACATTGAAATCCAGCTGAAGATCATCTGGCAATGTTGTTTCAGTAATAGTCGTTTCTGAGCCCGAGATGAAGAATTGCCCACCATCGGTATCACTATTCACAACTGTAACCGCGTAGATAGGTTCACCCGTATTTGTGACAGTAATAATGCCGCCATTAGCAACCGCTGTATCGTACTCATCAAGCACGCTCCCAAATTCATCATAAGTAATAATATGAAGATCGGTAGTACCATCACCTTTCGTGACATCAAAGGTCAGTTTGACTTCATCGACACCTTGAGCTGTTGTTGGATGTGTATCTCCATCAGTATCAGCATCACCAACCAAGAACTCAAGCGTTAAGGACTCAGTACCGGTTACTCGCAAACCTCCCGCACCGCTACCAGCACCAATACCATTATTATTGGTATTCACTGTATCTGGTGTGCCAAGGTTTGCTCCACTAGTCCAACCTAAATGTGATGTAAATTTAATATCAGTTACAGGATCAGGGTTACCTTTTGCATCAGCAATTTGCTCAGCATACAATTCAGCGCTATTACCACCCACAGAACCTGATAAACTTACGGTTTCTGTGATAGTTGTTGAAGGATTTGGGGTTACCAGCTCAAAGGTATAAGTACCATCTTCCTTCATCGTCAGAATGAAGAATACTTCAGTCTCACCAGCATCCAGATAAGCGGTCAGCTCAACACCTCCAGAGATATCAGTCGTTGACCAATGATCAATAAGATCTGGATTAGATATTAATGATGGATTGATTCCACTGTCAGCTAACCCATCAGCACCAGCCAAGTAGTTCCAAACACCGTTGAATGTGGATGCAGTGTTATCAACCACCGTACTCTCAACATGGCTAATGATGGGCGAGTCATCCTCAACAGTGATTGAAAGGGTATCATTCACATCAACAGTACTATCAGACACTTTTACACCAACAGTAAATGTCAGGTCATCTTCAATTGATGCATCATCATGATCGAGTGGTCCCTCAAGTGTCGCAGTCCAGGCGCCATCAGAACCGATTGTGATAACGATGATAGTAGTTGCACCCACAGAACCAGTGAGCGTGTTAGTACCAACACCGTCCCACGTGAGTCCTACTCCACCAGAAGTTAAACCAGCAGGAGGCGTGTCAAGGGTATACGTCAGCGTATCACCATCACCATCTGCATCTGTCGCAGTTACCTGACCATTAGCTGATGCATCATTAGTTGCATCTTCTTCACCCTCTGCATCAGGAATAGCTCCAAGCAAGCCCTCTTCGGAAATAATTACGCTGTCAGTCGTTACCTGAGGCGAATCATTCACCGGGTTAATCGTGATAGTCAGTGTCGAATCATTGGTATCTGTACCGTCTGTCACCGTATAGGTCGCAACTGGCACATCACCGTTGTAATCCGCTTCAGGCGTGAAGGTATAAGTACCATTTGCATTGATAGTCAGACTGCCTACTCCAG
>NZ_JAPDMV010000013.1 GCF_026319305.1 Methylophaga sp. OBS4 | reverse complement strand
GGCTCTACTTTCTGGTTTGAGTTACCGTTAGCTGCAGAGACCGGGGCCTGAAAGCCTGCTTAATAACATCACGGCGGAGAAAACTTTAAACAGGTTCTGAAAACGAGAAACTATCAGGCTTTTAACTGCTGTACCAGCTGATTGAGTGTTTCACTGATCGTGGTCAGACTGTCGCCGGCATCTTGAATAGCCACAATATTTTTATTGACCCGTTCCGAATCCGATTTAATCTGCTCTGTGGTTCTGGCGATATCATCGACCGTGGTGGTCTGCTGTTGGGTTGCCGTGGCAATCGCCGCATTTATCTGAGTAATATTATCCATCGCTGATACCACCGGCTCGATGGCCGAGCCTGCGGCCGCTGTTTGCATGGCACAATGACTGGCAGCCTGACTTTGCTGTTTGACAATGCCGGTCGCTTCGGCGCCGGATACTGCCAGCTGCTCGATAATAGCCCGGATTTCTTCCGTCGATTGTGTGGTTCTGGAAGCCAATTGCCTGACTTCATCGGCGACAACAGCAAAACCGCGGCCATGCTCTCCGGCCCTGGCAGCTTCTATCGCGGCATTAAGCGCAAGCAGATTGGTCTGTTCTGCGACACCTTGAATCACCGCCAGCACAGCGCCGATATTTTTGCTATTTTGCTCCAGGCGGCCCATCACCGCTTCCACATCCAGCAAATCTGCCGCCAGCTTTTCTGTCGCCCGGGTTGCCACCAGCAAAGTCTGTCTCGCTTCCAAGGTGGCGTCATTCGCCTCCGTTGCAGAACTGGAAGCGTGCGAGGCATTCGCTGCCACCTCTTTGAACGAATAAGATAATTCAGTGACAGCGGTGGCCACCTGATCGGTCGCCGACTGCTGTTGTTCCGTCAATTCACCGGTTGTTTCTGACACAGACTGCATCGCCTGACTGGCGGTTATCACTTGCTGTGCCTGCTGGTTAAGCTGTTCAATCAGATCCGCCAGATAGCTTTGCAAATGATGCGCCGAGCTCTCTAGCGATTTTGTCTCTGCAAACTGCATGTCCGGCGTCAGCGTTTGTGTGTAATGGCCGTTCAGCATATATTTCAGGAAGGTTTCCAGTCTGAGCATAAAACCAATCATGCGATTTTGCAGCAGAAACTGCACCGCTAACGCCATAACAATCAGCGCTATTGCCAACATCAAAGACCAGCGCACCTGAGTGGTAATAGCCGCTTTGATTTCGTCAATACGCTGCTGATAACCGCCCAATAAAGCCTGCAAAGCGTGGATTTGTTCATTCAGCCCTGCTCGACTCTGCTGCATACGTTGTTGCAGCTCGATGGTATTGGTAATTTCTTTTTCATAGCGTTGGCTGAGACTACGCAGTGAATCAATACTGAGCTGCCCTTTTTCATCGGGTTCCTGGGGAATCAACGCCTCTTCATCCACTTGCGTATAAATGCCAAAACGCGGCAGGGCGGCCAACTGTTCCACCAGCGAATTGAAATGCCGATTTTCGTCGAGCAAAGCCTGCTGCTGTTCGGGCTGGCGATCAGCCAGATACTGCTGTCTGAGTCGCGCCAGCTGGTTCAGGCTGTGACTGAGCTTGACCAGCGTTTGTAGAAAAGGGCGTTGCACGTCACTAAAACGATAATCAGCCTGATGGGCATAGTCGAGTAACAAGGCCAGATCGCCGCCACGCTCCCGTTCATTATTGATTAATAAACCCTGCGGATTGGCCGCCAGTTTGCCCGCCGCTCTGACCAGTTGTACTTTTTGCTGCAAATGACCGATGCCGGTCTGAATGTCGGAATTTTCCTCATCAGACAACCATTCAAGCGTCTGCTGTTTCAGTGTATTCAGTGTCGTTTCGGCCTGCTGCAGCAAGTCGGCGTTACCGGAGGCAAGATAGCGCTCTAGCAGAATCCGGGCATCGATTTCAAACACATCACGATACTGTTTGAACTGCTGGGAGATTTGATAAGGTTTGTCCAGTTGACGCCATCCCCATACCCCAATGGCCGCAGAAAGGATTAACAGAGAGACAACGAGGGAAATTAGTATTTTGGATACGGTCGCCAGCTTCACACAGTCACTCATAATCGGTCAGGAAATTCTGAACCGCTGACTGTACCGGCTAAATATGACATAGATATTACAACGGCCTGCCCGCTTTATACCAAAACAACTTGTCAGAATGCCCTTACCGTCTTCATCAATGACATCATTATGACAGGCCATGCCGGGTCAGCGCCCAGACAACATGTTCCCGCACCAATTCAGAAGAATCGTGACGCCGGTTTTGCAGCGCATGGATCACCGCTGGACTGGTTTCTGCATTGCCCAGTGCTACGGCAATATTACGCAGCCAGCATTGATAACCAATACGCCGAATCGGGCTGCCTTCCAGCTTGTCGAGAAATTCTTGTTCCGTCCATCCGAACAGAGCCGCCAACTGCGGAGAATCCAGTCCCTGCCTTGGCAGATAGTCTGATTCTGTTGTCGCCTGAGCATACTTATTCCACGGGCAGACCAATTGGCAGTCATCGCAACCATAAATACGATTACCCATCATCGATCGGAATTGTTCCGGAATCGAACCTTTCAGCTCAATGGTGAGATAAGAAATACAGCGGCGGGCGTCAAGCTCATACGGGGCGACAATAGCCTGCGTCGGACAGATATCAATACAAGCGGTACAACTGCCGCAGTGCGGGGTGGTGGCTTCGGTAAGCGGCAACGGCAAATCGGTATATATTTCGCCCAGAAAGAAATAGGAACCATGATCGCGGTTGAGTACATTGGTATGTTTGCCAATCCAGCCCAGTCCCGCTTTTTCGGCAATCGCTTTTTCCAGTACCGGCGCGCTATCGGTAAACACCCGATGGCCTATCGGCCCCACTTCTTGCTCAATACATTTTGCCAGTCGCGCCAGCCGCTTGCGCATCAGCTTATGATAATCTCGTCCCAGCGCATAACGGGAAATAAAAGCTTTATTACCATCTTCCAGCACCTGCCACGGCTCGGCCGTCTCTCCCGGCCAATAATCCATTCTGACACTGATGACACGCACAGTCCCTTCCACCAGTTGCTCCGGATGACTGCGCTTACTGCCGTGACGGGCCATAAATGCCATTTCGCCATGGAAACCTTTTGCCAGCCAGTCCTGCAACTTTTGATCTGCATCACTGAGGTCGATATCACTGACACCCAGCGCCTGAAAACCGAGAGATCGGGCCCAGGTCTGCACTCGGCTCAGCAACACCTTCATAGCTTCATTTGTGTTTTTTTCACCCATGCACGTTATTATAAAGCCTATACCGAAACAACCTGAAAATGCACGATTTCAGCGAGGCAAGAAGCCAGCCTGTTTGCGGCAGAATATCGCAGGAATAACTATTCTCTTTCAAGATATTATGTCGTGAACAGACCGGTTTATCGTCTCGCCCTGCGGGAGCCCATGCATTTTCAGGTTGTTTCGGTATAATCGTCGTTAACTTTTTTTGGATTAGCCCCTTATGCTTAACCTGCCCCACGAACTGTACACCGCTGAACAGACGCGCGAGCTGGATCGTATAGTCACCGAAAAACATAATATATCTTCCGCCAAACTGATGGCCCGTGCAGGGGCAGCGGCACTGGAGCGCATCAAGAATCACTGGCCTCAGGCTGAAAGAATTCTGGTTGTCTGTGGCACCGGTAACAATGGCGGAGATGGCTTTGAACTGGCCAGACAGGCTTTGGCAAAAGATTATCGTGTGGTGGTTTACGAGGTGGGTTCGGCAGGAAAGATGTCCGAAGAAACTGCCGCAGCGCGGGAAGCGGTAGTAGCGACCGGTACTGAAATTCACCAGTTTGAAGATAAACTTCCCTCTACCGATGTTCTGGTCGACGCTTTGTTGGGTACCGGCCTGTCCCGTGAAGTCACCGGCATTTATGCCCGGGCCATTGATGCCATCAATAAAAGTACCCGCATTCCGGTGCTGTCTCTGGATATTCCATCCGGTATTCATGCTGATACCGGCCGCGCCTTGGGCATAGCCGTCAGAGCGACCATCACCCTGAGCTTTCTGGGTTTGAACAAAGGCCTGTTTACCGGCGAAGGCCCTAACTATTGCGGCACCGTCTGTTTTGACGCTTTGAAAGTGCCTTCCGCGATATACAAGGAATTTACCCCGATCGCCCGCCGTGTCAGCCTGGAAAATGATGCCGCCGCCGGTCTGGCTCCGCGAGAAAGAACCGGTCATAAAGGACTTTACGGGCATTTGTTGATCATCGGTGGTGATCATGGCATGCCCGGCGCGGCCCGGGTCGCTGCCGAAGCAGGTGCCCGTGTCGGCGCCGGTCTGACCAGTATCGCCACCCGTAGCGCGCATGGCCCGACGCTGAATCTGGCCCGGCCTGAACTGATGTGTTACGGCGTAGAACATCCGGATGATCTGGATCCGCTGGTACGCCCGGCTAATGCTTTGACGGTAGGTCCTGGTCTGGGTCAAACCAGCTGGGGTAAGTCTTTGTTTCAAAAAGCCATCGAAACTAACTTGCCGATGGTAGTGGATGCCGACGCCTTGAACCTGTTGAGTAAAAATCCACAACGTCATGACAACTGGATTCTGACACCGCACCCGGGTGAAGCGGCCCGCTTGCTCGGTTGTACTTCGGATGACATTCAGGCCGATCGTTTTGCGGCGGTTCAGAAACTGCATGACCGTTACGGCGGCATTATCGTACTGAAAGGTTCTGGCACCTTGATCTATGGCGGTGAAGCTCCCACCCGGCTCTCCACCTGGGGTAACCCGGGCATGGGCAGCGGAGGTATGGGCGATGCGCTCGCCGGTGTAATCGGTGGCCTGCTGGCACAGCACTTCACCTTGATGGATGCTGCCTGTGTCGGTGTCACCTTACACGGCATGGCCGCTGACAAAGCCGCAGAACAGGATGGCGAGCGCGGTATGCTGGCAATGGACTTGATGCCACATCTACGCCATCTGGCTAACCTGAAGTATTAGTACCAGGTTTATTTTGCAGCGGTTCCTTGCTGACGAACCCGCCACATTGAGCTTGGGGGCTGAGCTGGCAAAGCTCTGTCCCCAACAGCTGTGCATTTTTCATCTTGAAGGTGAACTCGGTACCGGCAAAACCACGCTTACCCGTGGGTTTCTCCAGGCTCTCGGGCATCAGAGCAAGGTGAAAAGCCCCACTTATACGCTGGTAGAACATTATCAGCTCAATGGACGTGATATCTTTCATTTTGATCTGTATCGCCTCAACGATCCGGGGGAACTGGAATTTCTGGGTCTGGATGATTATTTTCGCAACGGCGCCATCTGCCTGATTGAATGGGCCCAACGTGGTAGTGAGTCTTTACCCTCTGCGGATCTGACTATTCAGCTTAACTATCAGGATCATGCACGCAGCGCAGTGATTACGCCTCATACCAGCTTGGGTGAAAAAATCTGCGAAAAACTTCACAAATAATTCAACTTTTCTTTCTATCTTATTCTATTTAAAAAGAAACCTTGATTTTTATAAAGAGGAACGACACAATTATAGCCCTGTGGTTACAAGGATGATGAGATGGTCCGTCTCCTGCTGAGTTTATTGTTATTTTTAGTAAGCAGTGTCGCCTGGGCTGAATCAATCCAGGGTATACGTGTGTCTCACAACGACCACAGGGCACGCCTGGTTTTTGATCTGGATAGTCATGCCGATTACAACACCTTCACTTTGTCCAACCCGGAACGTCTGGTTATTGATTTCAAGAATTTTAGCCAGCACAACAAGCTGATCATCCCCTCGCTTATCAACACACCGGTTCAGGCTGTTCGCTATGCTGCTTATGACAGACATACCTTACGTATCGTGCTCGATCTGGCCCATCAGGTACAGTTTGAAACGCAAACGCTCGGCCCTAATAAAAGATATCCGCACCGCTTGGTTGTCGATCTGAACTACACCCCGCAACAAGCCAAACAACCGCTGATGGCGATAAAGGAACAGGCTGAGGAAAACGCTAAACCGGCATCAGCAACCGCCCCTGAGCAAAACACAGCGCAAACAAGCGCAGCAACCAAAGTCGTTAAAAGCAATAAGGTTCTGCCTCGTCGCGATATTGTCATTGCCATCGATGCCGGTCATGGCGGCCAGGATTCCGGGGCAGTGGGCCGTCGCGGTACCAAAGAGAAAGATATCGTCCTCGCCATTGCCAAGCGCCTGGCCAAGCTGGTCGATCAGGAACCGGGCATGCGTTCTTATCTGACTCGTGACAAGGATGTGTTTATCAGTTTACGGCAGCGCATCCGTCGTGCTCGTGAAAACGGTGCCGATATGTTTATTTCCATACATGCCGATGCCTTCCACAACACCCGTGCTCGCGGTTCTTCGGTCTATGTTCTGTCTGAACGGGGCGCCAGTAGTGAAGCAGCACAGATTCTGGCCGATCGTGAAAATGCCTCGGACCTTGCCGGAGGTATCAGTCTGGAAGATAAAGATGACTTATTGGCTTCGGTGTTACTGGATCTGTCTCAAACTGCCAGCTTGGAAGCCAGTCTGGAAGTTGCCAATACGGTATTATCCGGACTCAAACGTGTCGGTAATGTGCACAAAAAACAGGTGGAATCCGCGGCCTTTGTAGTATTGAAATCCCCCGACATTCCCTCCGTACTGGTTGAAACCGCATTTATCTCCAACCCGGATGAAGAACAAAAACTGAGAAATGCCGATCATCAGATCAAGCTGGCACATGCCATGATGGTCGGAATACGCAATTACTTCCAGCGCAACCCGCTGCCGGGCAACGCATTGCCGCAACAGCATATCGTCAGTAGTGGCGATACTTTAAGCACTATCGCCCAGCGTTATCGGGTCCGCATGGCTGATATCAAAAATACCAATAATCTGTCCACGACCACATTGCATATCGGTGATGTGCTGAAAATACCTTAGGACCTGTCAAGGTGTTAGCTTACTGATAAACTAACGCGATGAGCTCACAACGCATTCACGCCCTGCCACTGCACCTTGCCAACCAGATTGCTGCCGGAGAAGTGGTTGAACGTCCGGCATCGGTGTTAAAAGAGCTGGTCGAAAACAGTATTGATGCCGGCGCTACCCAGATCGATATCCAGATTGAAGGCGCGGGCAGTCAGTTGATTCGGGTTACCGATAACGGCAACGGTATCCATGCGGAAGATCTCGCCCTGGCGTTGAGCCGTCACGCCACTAGCAAACTGCACAGCAGCGACCAACTCAGCCATATCGACAGTCTGGGTTTTAGAGGCGAAGCTTTGCCGAGTATTGCATCCGTATCACGGCTGACTTTGACCTCCAGACAGCAGGATCAGGACTGCGGCTGGTTTATCACCGGCGGCGAGCTCAGCCCCACACCGGCAGCCCATCCAGTAGGCACCAGTGTCAGTGTGGCCGAGCTTTTTTTTAACCTGCCGGCCCGGCGCCGTTTCCTGCGCAGTGACAAAACCGAACTGCATCACCTGAGCACCACTTTGAACCGGCTGGCACTGAGTCGCTTTGATATCGGCTTCAGTTGCCAGTTTGCTGATCAATCCTCGCTTAAACTGCCAGCGCTTAATGATCCCGCCAGCTATGCACAACGCATTGGCAAGATTTGTGGCAGTGCGTTTGTCCGTGAAGCTTATTATCTGCAACAAGAGTTTGAAAATATCAGCCTACACGGCTGGGTAGGCAAAAGCACGGCGCATCGAGGCCAGACCGATGTGCAGTACTTTTTTATAAACGGCCGCGTTATCAAAGATCGTATTATTAATCATGCTATCCGTCAGGCCTATGGCGAGTCGCTGCCAGCCGGGCGTCAGGCAGCTTACGTGCTTTATCTGACTTTGCCGCTGGACCGGGTTGATGTTAACGTCCACCCCACCAAACATGAAGTACGTTTTCGTGATGCGCGGCTGGTACATGGCCTGATTACCCGTGCTGTTGAGGAGGCGCTTCAACAAAACAGCCCGGAAACTGAAAACAGGTCATCACAATTGCCGTTGCACAAAGCCATATCAGAGCATCCATCGGAGATTAACGAAGTCCAGCAACCATACAACGCCAATACACTGAAAACACCGCTGCAAAAACATTCCGTGCTCTCAGCGCCAGTCTCTGCTGCCAGCCATGGTCGCTCCCTATCCTCAGGAATGGTGCTGATACATCAGCGTTATGCGCTGGTCACTCACCCCGCCCCGGCACTGGTAGATTTACAACAAGCTGATTTAACATTGCGACAACAACAGTTTAGCGACGCAGTAGCATCAAAATCGCTTAACTCCAGGCCCATTCTGGTGCCGCTGGCCGTACCTCTGGACTCGGCAGCCCGGCATCTCATTGTTGCTCAACAGGACTTATTGGAGCAGTTTGCGCTGGAACTGCAACTCACAAATGACGGCGTGATGGTGAAAAGAATTCCTTACCTGCTGTCACAAGTCGATTTACATCAACTGGTCATATCCGTGGTACAGGCTTTGCAAATCAAGACAGACACGGCACGGGTGCTGGCTGACACCCTGACCCAGCTGATGCCGCCGGCAACGATTATCAATGCTGAACAGGCTCAGTTTATTCTGCAACAATTGCCCGTAAACAAAACTGTGGACACAGCCTGGTACCGAAAACTTGATCAGGCTACATTGACTGGCTTATTCTCAGTTTAATATTCTTTGCCTGAAAGCGAACCCTTATGGCTAAACCCACGCGTCCCGCTCCTTCACTTATTCCCGCTATTCTGGCACTGGTTGTCTTAATTGTGGTGGGTTATCTATTGTTTGCAGACTTAAAACCCTCAAGAACGGAACACACCGTGACACCGCCTATCGAACTGGAAGAACCTGAACTGGAAGAGGTCATCAGCGATAGCATCACACCGGCCATCGATCAGCAGGAAATCATGGCGGAGGAAGCCGAAACTTTTGTAGATAAACTCACAAGCAAAGACGATAAAAACCGAGCCGTGACGGTCACTGAGGAACAGGGTGAATTTGTCCGCCATGATGGTATTATCGCCTTGCCGAAACTGGAGCACCGCACCACAACGGTTAAGGAGTTAATGCAGGATAAATCTCTAACAGCAGACACCCCGCTTACCCTGGACTTCACCGAGACGGAAAAACACAGCACCACACTGCAACAACTGGATGAAACGATAGAAGATAAAGCTCAGATCATCACGCTGGAACATGCAGATGGCACCATCACCGAAGCACCGCTGGCTGATCTGCTTGGCGCAGAGGATGTCGACAAAGATGCTCCTGTTACGGTTATTACCCAGCATCAACGTACACAACAAATGACGGCAGGCGAATTGGCGCAATCCGGGCTGGATCCCTCGCAAAAAGTCATTGCCACCATCAATCGGGGTATAGAAGAACTGTCAGTGAAAGATATTATCCAGTCAGGTGAATTGCCCGATAACGCCCTGTTTTATCTTCACCGCGTCACCAAAAAAGATTATCAGGGGCTGTGGGGTATTATTCAGGTCGGCTTGATCGAACGCTTTCGTCAGGGGTTAGAACTGGAAGGCATTAATCCCAGCAAAGGCCCGGCACAAGTGGTCATCCCTGCCGATGCCGACGAACCGTTACCCAGCGGCCTCAGTTCATTTCTGGGAAAAGTGCTGCATAAAAAAGTGGAATCAAGCTATATCTATAATTTCAGCACCCATACCATGGGCCGTAACCCCAATCTTATTCATCCGGGACAACAGCTGATTCTGATCCATTTCGCGCCGGATGAACTGAAGCAAATTTACCTGTTCTTTGCCGAACAACGTAATGAACAGGCGCAAAGCTTCGCTGTCCAGCCCTGATCATGATCGATCTGTTATTTGTTCTGGTTGTGGTCGCCATTATCGCTGCCGCGTTTCTGATACCGCTGGATTGAGATTTTATCCGCAGATTACGCAGATGGACGCAGATTATTTCAAAAGGAATGGTTCTTTATCTGCGAGAATCTGCGTAATCTGCGGATTTAACATATCAACTCCTGGCGAACCGCCCGTAACGCAGCATCACGCTTGGCAACACCAACAAGTTCAGCACGGTCGATGAAATCAGACCGCCGATAATGATACTGGCCATCGGCCCCATAATCTCACGGCCGGGACTGTCAGAATTAACCGCGATCGGTAACATCGCCAGGGCCGTAACCAAAGCGGTAATTAAAATAGATGGCAGACGTTCCTGAGCGCCCCTGATCGCGGTTGCCATATTCCACTGCACGCCCTCTTCCATGACCAGATACTGATAATGCGATACCAGCATAATCGAGTTTCGCAGGGTAATACCGAACAAGGTCACAAAGCCGACTAGAGATCCGATCGACAATACGCCATTGGTCAACAGCACCGCGACCACCCCGCCGACCAGAGAAAATGGCAGATTGATCAAGACCAGCAGCATATTTCTCAGACGCTGCAGCGCAACATACAGCAACAGCAATACCGCCACACCCGCCAGCGTGGAATGCACAATCAAATCTTCCCGTGACTGCGCTTGCGCCACCGCCGCACCGGTGAATTCAGGGTAAATATCCGCCGAGAAAGTCACTTCATCATGAACCCGTTGTTTCAGTTCGGCAAAAAATGAAGTCAGATCGCGCCCGGTCACATTACAGGTCACCGTCTGCAACCGCTGGGCACCGTTATGCAGAATCATGTAACGCCCCTGAACCTGCTGAATATTGGCCACATCCTGTAGCCGCAACATGACCCCATCAGGGGTTTGAATGGGAAGATCTTGAACGTGTTCCGGTTGCTGGCGCTGCTCTGCCGGCAACACCACCACTACATCAAATACCTGATTGCCTTCATAAACCTGTCCGACAACCGCGCCGTCAAACCCGATTTTCACGGCCCGCATAACCTCGGCCGGGCGCAGCCCCCAATAAGCCAGTTTGTCGAGATTGAGACGAATCCCCATTTGCGGTTCACCTGGCGGCGCCCGCAACTGCACATCCGTAGCCCCCTCTATATCCTGCATAACCGCGGCAATTTGCTGGGCCTTCTGATCCAGCGCATCCAGGTTCTTACCGTATATATTGATCACAACCGGCGAGGTATAACCAGAAATGGTCTCGTCAATACGCTCGGTCAGGAAGGTATTCACCTCAGAGTTAATACCGGGGAACGCCTCCAGCACTTCACGGATCTCATCCAGCACTTTCTGTTGCGATGCACCATCCAGCGGCTCTAAATCGATTTCATATTCGCTGTAGTGGGTGCCAAATGTGTCCGCGCCCCGCTCAGCACGTCCGGCCCATTGCGAGGTGGAGCGCACGCCCGCAATCGCCGCCACCCGTTTCTCCAGCTGGCCGCCGATACGCAGCGATTCTTCTATCGAGGTACCGGGCACACTGGCGGTATGGATAATATAATGTCCTTCCCGCAGTTCCGGCAGGAAGCTGCCCCCCAGCAAAGGCAAAATAGCCAGGCCGCCCGCACAAAACACCAGCACTCCGCTCAAAGTCAGCTTGGGAAAATGACTGACGCCGCGTAGCAGCCGACCATAACCCGGTTTCATCCATCTGACCAGGGGCGGTTCCTTGTCTCTGATTTCCTTCCCGCGGGTCAGCAAAATATGACAAAGCGCAGGCGTCACAGTCAGCGCAACGGCCAAAGAGGCGAAAATCGCCAGAATATAAGCTTCACCCAGAGGTTCAAACATACGTCCGGCAACGCCGCTCAATGTCAGCAGCGGCACAAACACCAGCATCACGATAAAACTGGCGTATACCACTGAGCTTCTTACCTCCATAGAGGCCTGATAAACAACTTCTGTGGTCGGTTTCGGTTGCGGCAGGCTGGCATTTTCCCGCAGGCGGCGGAAAATATTCTCGGTATCAATAATGGCATCATCTACCACCTCACCCAGCGCGATCGCCAGGCCACCCAGCACCATGATGTTGATATTGATGCCAAACTCGAGCAGCACAATCAAGGCAGCAAACAAGGACAACGGAATCGCTGTCATGGAAATAATGGCGGTACGCAGATTAAACAGAAACAGGAACAAAACCAGCATTACCAGACTGCCACCGACCATCAGGTGTTCCTGAATATTATGCAGCGAGGTTTCGATATAGTTGGCAGGACGGAATAAATCATCATGCAGGGTGATGCCCTCAGCCTCAAAACCATCCTTGAATTCATTCAAGGCTTGTTCAATGCCTTCGGTCACTGCCAGCGTGTTGGCTTTATACTGACCGATCACCATCAGTACTACGCCCGGTTTGCCACCGATAGCGGCACCGCCAATCGCCGGTGCCGGTGCACTTTTGACGGTGGCAATATCGCCAAGCTGCAAAGTGGCCGTGTCCGTTTTACGCACCACCACTTTGGCCAGTTGTGCTGCATTGAGTGGCTGGCCGCTGACTTGCAACACCATGCGCTGGTTTTTATTTTCAATAAACCCGCTGCCCAGCAGCCCCGTCGCCTGACGGGCCACCGCCGTCACCTCATCGACGGAAATGCCATAACGTGCCAGTTTGTGGGGATCAATCTGTATCTGCAGCTGTTTCTGGTGACCGCCGAACACGTTAATGTCAGCCACCCCCTCAACACTGAGCAGACGCGGGGACAGGGTCCAGTCCACCAGCGCTCTCAGCGACATCAGATCATGCTGATCTGAGCTCAAACCGATAGTCATAATGGTGCCGGATGATGATTCCAGTGGCACCATCAACGGTGGTCCGATACCTTCAGGCAGCGCTTCTTTTAAACCTAATAAACGCTCAGAAACCTGCTGACGGTTCAGGTAAATATCGGTACTGTCATAAAAGGTCAGAATCAACACCGACAAACTAGGTATCGACTGGGAACGGATCGACTCCATACCGACAAGACCAGCCAAAGCATTTTCCAATGGCTGTGTCACCAGGACTTCGACTTGCTCCGCTGTCAGGCCCTGCGCTTCCGTCTGGATGATGACTTGTTTCGGCGCGAACTCCGGAAAGATATCAAGGCTGGAGTTAGACAGTTTGTATACACCGTAACCGAGTAACAAGGTAGCCAGCGCCACCACCACACCTCGAAAACGGACTGAAAAGGCTACTACTTTAGACAGCATCGGCTTCCCTATTCGATTTCATATTATTGCGTTGACCCAATCAGTCATCATCCTCATCATGGATCTGCCAGCGGAACTCCTCTGACAACAACATCTGTGAACCGGAAATAACTAATTTTTCACCCGCCTTGAATCCGGATTGAACGAAGATGCCGCCGACTACAGATTGGCCGCCAGCCAGCGGACGCCGTTTATAGCTGCCTTTTTCCAGCTCAACATAAGCCCAGGGTTGCCCTGCGTACCAAACCACAGCTTGTTCAGGAATATGCACCCCCTGCAAAGGCTCACCATTTTGCGGAATCCAGGCATCCAGCCGCATGCCGGTACGTAATTTACCGGTCGTAATGCGGAAAAAATAAGTCTCACCCTGAATTTGCTGGGTGGCAATATAGGCAGGTGAGACAAAATGGGATTTACGGGCGCTGTCCCGTTTCCCTTCCCTGGAGACACGTATCACACTGATATCAGCCGGTAATGTCTCGTCAACAGGCAATGTCACCAGTATCAAGGTGTCCTGGCGCGACACCAGTCTTTCGAATTCTTTTGAGTTTTTGTTCAGTACCCACTGGCCAATGGTGTCACCCCAACGCTGAATAAGTTCGGCCTTCGCATCTTCAAGCTGAAACCGGGCAGCCTGGAGATTAGCGCGGGCTTTCTGCCAGTCAGTTTCTGCATAGGTAATATTTTTGCTGGCAACACTGCCGCCATTCTGAGCAAGCTTTTTCAGGCGTTGTAACTCTTGTAAAGCAGATCGTTCCGTTACCTGGGCAATATTCACAGCTGACAGCGCCTGGTTAATACGCGAGCGCCATTGAATCAGATCACGGATATCCATCACCGAGGCATAGGCTTTGATTTCAGGGAATAACAGCTTTTCACTGACCGGCATAGTTTCGACACCGGCATAACTGATTGCCTCATCATCAAAAATCACCGTCATCGACGGCAGATCATCATCGTCCCCAGCCTCATCGCCATCGTCGTCCTGCCCTGCTTCATCGACGGCTTCGTTGTATTGCGACACCCAGTTTTTGAGTGAATCCAGCCAGGATTGTTCAGAGGCAGCAGGCATCACAAACAACACCAGGATGATGCCCAGCACGATAATCAACCACAGAGCCGGTTTTCCGCGTAACTTCATTTGTTATCCGTTGAATAATCGACAAAATCAGCTGGTCATTAGACCACGCTGCCCCAGTGTGGACAAGCATCGATGATAAATAAAAAATGCTTTTTTCTTGACAGGGTACCCACTGAAAAGGTTTAATACGCAGCCTTATCGGCTCGATAGCTCAGTTGGTAGAGCAAGGGATTGAAAATCCCTGTGTCCCTGGTTCGATTCCAGGTCGAGCCACCACCGCATACATAAAGCCTCGTCAGTGAAAACTGCCGGGGCTTTTTTGTTTCTGCCTGTTAACTCAGCACCGACGAAATAGCACAGAGATTTCCAACAAATCCGCAGATTACGCAGATGAACGCAGATTATTTTTCATCTGCGAAAATCTGCGTTCATCTGCGGACAGTCTTGAAGAGGCTCTGTGGTTCATCTTCTTAACATCCAATCAATTTGTTGTAAAAAACACACAAAAAAGACCAATCCAACAAAAACCAAAAAAATTTGTTGTAAAAGTGTTGCAAAGTATTTTTATGTGTGCAAAATTAGCATTCAACCGAGATAACAGTCCGGTTACGAGAGAAATTAAAGTAATCTGTTAACAATAGAAGGTGAAACAGAATGAAATCATTGAAAAAGACAACTCTGGCCTCTTTGGTCGGTGCAGCTGCTCTGGCAACTGCAGGTGCTGCTAACGCGACAATCGTCGTTGGCGGCGACAACGGCTACGAATTCAGCGTAGACGGTAACATCAACCAATTCTTCGTTGCGACTGACGGTGAAAGTACAGATTCTAACCGTGTTCGTAACGGTCTGCTGCCAACATTCTTCGGCTTTAACGTTGCAGCCCCTGAAATCAACGGTCTGAAAGTCGGTGCCCGGGTTTCTATCAGCCCATCTACTAACGGTGGTAGCTACTTCGACGAGAGCCAAAACGGCAACGCGATGGAACAACGTGAAGCATTTGCTACTGTCGATGGCTCTTTCGGTCAAATCCTGGCTGGTAAAGCTTTGGGTCTGTATTCTTCTAACAACATCCTGCTGGATCAAACTCTGTTCGGTGTCGGTGCGGTTGTTCCTGAAAACCAAGATGATGGTCAAACCACTCTGGGTCGTATCGGTTACGGTTATGACTATGCTAACTGGCGTTCACAAATCCGTTACACCACACCTGATATGAACGGCTTCAAAGCAGCATTGGCTGTTATGGATGCTGAACAAAAAGGTGCTGGCACTACTACTGAACGTGACGAGCCACGCTGGGAAGCTGAACTGAGCTATGCCACTGCATTTGACGGCGGCAGCGTAAAAGCTTGGGCTGACTACATGACTCAAAAAGTTGAAACCACCCTGGGTGATGTTGACTCAGATGCCTGGACTGTTGGTGCTCAACTCGTCTTCGCTGGCTTTGAAGTTGTCGGTACCTACTACGATAACGAAGGTGTCGGTGATCTGGGTGGCTTGTTACACAGCACAGCAACTGACGCCACTGGTGACGAACGTGAAGGTGACGGTTACTACGTTCAAGCAGGTTACCGCTTTGCCGGTACTACCTTCCTGGCCGCATCATACGGTGAATCTACTCTGGATCGTACTTCTGCCGAGAAAGCTGCTAACCTCACAGGTGGCATTGACTCGCGTGAACTGGCTACCGTCGGTATCTACCACGACGTTACTGCTAACCTGAAACTGGTTGCTGAATACTCCAAACAAGAAGAAGAGTTCCACGGTGTTTCTGGTAGCGATGACCATGATATCTTCGCTATCGGTGGTTTCGTAACTTGGTAGGAAGCAGTTTCAGCATCAGGTCTTAGGATTTGATGTAAAAAACTGATAAAAAGCCTCAACCTTCGGGTTGGGGCTTTTTTTTGACCTAGATTCACCACAAAGACACTGAGGGCGCAGAGGTTTTTCAACAAATCCGCAGATTACGCAGATTATTTCAAGGAAAAATTTATCTGCGGAAATCGACGTAATCTGCGGATTTACAGGTACAGTAGATTGCGCTTGCATTGGAACAGAGTAGTAGCTACGACGCTAAATCAAGCTGTGTCCTCTGTGGTCAATTTGAATGAAAAATACAAGCCTTTATAATGCTGGAAATCCAATCAGCTAAGGACGTTTCATGAGCACGACAACACACTCCCTGCCTGAATTAATCACTGCCGTAAAAAAGGCCATCAATGACAACGCTGACGAGGTGGCGGAGTTGGATAAAGCTATTGGTGATGGTGATCATGTCATCAACCTGCAGCGGGGACTTGATGCGGTATCCAAACTGGAAGATGAATTGAAAACATCAGACTGGTCTGCGGCCTTGATGAAAGTGGGTATGACCTTGATGTCTACCATGGGCGGTGCCTCCGGCTCTTTATTCGGTTCAATGTTTATCAGTATGAGTAAAACGGCTAAAGACAAAACCATGGACTTGGAAGGTGTTGCCGAAATTTTCAATGCCGGTGTCGAGTCGGTAAAAGCCCGTGGTAAGGCTGATATTGGCGAAAAAACCATGCTCGATACGCTGATTCCGGCAACAAACAGCCTGAAAGAAGATGTGGCGGCTGGAACCAGTCTGGAAACAGCGCTGGAAAATATGAAACAAGCCGCGACAGCCGGTATGGAATCCACCAGGGATATGCTGGCCACCAAGGGCCGGGCTTCATTTCTGGGGGATCGTGCCCGCGGTCATATTGATGCCGGTGCCCGTACCAGTCAGTTGGTGTTGTGTGCTATTGCCGATTTTTATCTGGATAAATGAACCGCGGGGAGAGGCTAATTTTTATCCGCAGATTACACAGATGGACGCAGATTTTTTGAGAAATATGCACTGACTTTCGTGACAACAGTCAGCAGGCAGATAAATCCACTATCATGGCAAGGATGCATAAATGGACACAAGCTTTTCTGAGAGAGATCCTCATACGTACGCTATCATTGGTGCTGCGATGGCAGTTCACGCATCACTGGGTAATGGCTTTCTAGAGGCTGTATATCAGGAAGCGCTTGAGATTGAGTTTCAAATCAGAGGAATTCCTTACCAGCGAGAAAAACATCTTGCAATCCTTTATCGCAATCAAAAACTCAGCACCTTTTACAAAGCCGACTTTGTTTGCTTTGGCACGGTTATCGTTGAACTAAAAGCCTTACTGAGACTATCGCCCAATGAAGAATCTCAGGTCATCAATTACCTCAAAGCATCAGGCCTAAAGAAAGCTATCTTGCTTAACTTTGGGGCGACGAGCTTGCAACATAAACGCTTGGTATTAAATCTGCGTCCATCTGCGTAATCTGCGGATATATTTATCTATGGTGCTCAGTCCAGTCAGCATCCCCAGCGCAAAGCCGCAGTGTGAACAGGCGCATCCCAGTATTGGGTCATTTCGTTATCCAGCAAGGTCAAAGTGACGGAACAGCCGGCCATATCCAGGGATGTGGTGAAATTACCAACCAGAGACCGCGAAATTTCAATGCCTCGTTCTTCAAAAAACTGGGCAACCAGATCGTAAACCAAATACAGCTCCATCAGCGGCGTTGCACCGAAACCATTCACATGCAGCAATACTTTCTGACCTTTAGCCGGTTTTAATTCTTTATCAATGGCTGTGACCAGATGTTCGACTATTTCACTGGCACTGCTCAGATCCATCGGTTCACGGCCGCGTTCACCATGAATACCCACGCCCATTTCAATTTCATTGTCGCCGATATCAAAGGTGGGTTTGCCTAAAGCCGGTACGGTACAACTGCTCAATGCCACGCCCATTGAGGCGGTAACACCGGCAACCTTATCGCCCAAAGCTTTGCACTCAACAAGACTGGCACCGGCTTCCGCTGCGGCGCCCACTATTTTTTCAACAATCAAGGTACCGGCGACCCCGCGACGGCCGGTGCTGTGATCTTTTGGCAGAGATACATCATCGCTGACCAACACGGTTTCATACGGACAATCGAGCATTTCGGCCGCGATTTCAAAGTTCATCACGTCGCCGGCATAATTTTTAACGATAAACAATACACCGCCACCGGTTTCAACCTGTTGTGCTGCCATCAGCATTTGATCAGGAGTGGGAGAAGTGAAAATCTGCCCGGGACAAGCTGCATCCAGCATACCCCGACCAACCAGACCGGTGTGCAACGGTTCATGCCCCGAACCGCCCCCGGAGATCAACACAACTTTGCCGGGTTTGGCGGCTTGTTTGCGGGTGATAAAATGCGGTTGATGGTTGAGCTGGATAATATCGGCATGCGCCCTGGCAAAACCGTTCAGACTCTCTTCCAGCACACTCTCCACACCATTGATCATTTTCTTCATCGTTGTCTCCAATCCTTATATATAGGCTCGTAATGCTGCGGTGACGGCTTTAATGTCATTCATTACCCACGTGGGTTGATAATCCACTTGTTCAAGATCGGTTAGCGATGACACACCAGTTAATACCATAATACTGCGGATTCCGGCATTGACTGCGCCAAGAATATCCGTGTTAAGCCTGTCGCCAATGGCAACCGTATTGGCCTCATTGGTTCCAAGCATGGTCAATGCCTGCTGATATAAAATCGGTTCGGGTTTACCGATACTGACAGGCTTTACCCCCGTTGCAGCTTCCAAAGCAGCCAAGGTACCACCATTACCGATAACCTCACCTAACTCGGTTGGCAGCGTGGTATCGGCATTAGTCGCATAAAACAAAGCCCCGGCTCTGATGTTCAAGGTTGCAGTGGCCAGTTTGTCCCAGGTTAACTGTCTGTCCAGACCGGACACGACGATATCCGCCCCTTCTCCATCTATACCTTTGGCAGGTTGATTGACCTGGTATAAATCAGTCAGGATAAACCCCTGTTCAAGCAAAGGCTGTTTCAGTCCATCTTCACCAATTACAAACACACGTCGTTTTTCAGCAGGCAGGTTTTCTCGCAGAAATTTGGCCGTGGCCATGCTGGATGTGAGTACTTCATTGTCGTTAATCACAACCCCCATTGCTGCCAGCTTGTCTCTATATTGCCGTTGTGTGAGACTGGCATTATTTGTCGCCAGAATAAACGGCATCGATAAGTCCCGCAGTGTCTTGAAAAAGTCCTGTAATCCAGCCATCGGCTGATTGCCGTGCCAGAGCACACCATCCATATCGATAATAAGGCCGGCAATATTATTTAGTTGTGGTTGTGTATTGATCGTCAAAGTTTGTCCACTCAGGCTTGCAGATTGGTTCGAAAGAGTGGCATACAACAATTCACCATGTCCAGCTGCATGTATGTTAGATGCTTACTTTCAGTGAAAAATTGACATGATCAATCAATCTGCTTTATAGTCTGCGGGCGTATTTTCAACGTATAACTTACAAATTCACATAATTTTTAGGAGCATGTCCGCATGGCAAAAGCACTTATTCAAATGGCACTGGATTCTCTGGATTTCGATCAAACAATCGCACTTGCAGAACAAGTTGCCCCTTACGTCGATATTCTGGAAGTTGGTACTCCTTGCATCAAATACAACGGCCTTGAAATCGTCACCGCGCTGAAAAACAAATTCCCTAACAATCTGGTCCTGGTTGACCTGAAAACTATGGATGCCGGTGAATACGAAGCCACTCCTTTCTACGAAGCAGGTGCTGACATCTGTACTGTCCTGGGTGTTTCAGACAAAGCCACCATGGGTGGTGTTATCAAAGCGGCTAACGCTAACAACGCTGAAGCGCAAATCGACCTGATTAACGTTTCAAACAAGAAAGCAGTTGCAACAGAAGCAGCCAAAAATGGCGCGCAAATCATCGGTGTTCACACCGGTCTGGACGCGCAAGCCGCTGGCCAAACACCTTTTGCTGATTTGAAAGAAATCGCTGATCTGAACCTGGGTGTCCGTATCTCTGTTGCCGGTGGCCTGAACAAAGACACCATCCAGGATACTATCCGTGCTGGTGCTACCATCGTTGTTGTTGGTGCTGCTATTTACGGCGCTGACTCTCCAGCAGAATCTGCTAAAGAGCTGCGTGCTCTGGTTGACGCAGCTTAAGCGGAAACAAAATTTGCATTGAGCAAAATTAAGAACGAGTGGCCCTTAATGGCCGCTCGTTTTTTTTCATTAACGCTAACTTCAGTTCTGAATCTGAAATCGATGGGTTGAAGCGTTGATAAGAGTCATTAAAATTCTGCATACAGAACAAGGTGACTGACAATAATAATAACGTGGCTGAAAACTGAGAAGCATTCATACACACGCTTTTTTGTTAACTCTTCTGGCTTGCCACAGTTAATCTAAAATAGTAATTTACCCGTTCTACCAACCTCGTTATGTTGGGCAGATGGGGTTCAAAAATGTAATAGGGGTATTGCTCATGAATGATAAAGGTGTATTTGTTTCAATCTGTGACTTTGTCAAAAGTCTGTTTTCACCTAGCCCAGCCAGTACTCAATCAGCTGCTGCTGCAAATGATGGCCTGACTGGTGTTGAACGCTATATCAGAAATCAGGCACAAAAAGGCATACAATTAACTGGAGTTGAACGCTACATCAGAAGTCAGACGACCAACAGCAAACCGCTAACGGGTGTTGAACAATATGTCCGCAATCAGGCAGGTGCCAAACCGCTGACAAGTGTGGAGCGTTACATCCAAAATAAAGGCTAATATAGCCTAAGTCCGTCGACGTGATACGCACGCTGTACCTTCCGGGTTCAGCTTGCCCAAACAACCGTATCACGAAAAAATTCAGAATTCAGTCTGCTTTATAAGCATATTGTCATTTTTAACTGTTAAAAACTTAAAGGTACGTAACATGGCTAACTTACTTGATCAGCTAAAGGAGATGACTGTTGTTGTTGCCGATACCGGCGATATCCAGGCTATCGAAAAATTCACTCCACGTGATGCTACAACCAACCCTTCTCTGATTACTGCTGCCGCTCAAATGCCTCAATACCAAGGTATCGTTGACGATACGTTGAAAGCAGCACGCGCAACGCTAGGTGCAGATGCACCTGCTGCGGAAGTGGTTTCGCTGGCATTTGATCGTCTGGCTGTCTCATTCGGTCTAAAAATCCTGGACATCATTCCAGGCCGTGTTTCTACTGAAGTAGATGCGCGTCTGTCTTACGATACTGAAGCCACCATTGCAAAAGGTCGTGACCTGATTGCTCAATACGAAGCAGCTGGCGTTGACCGCAACCGCATTCTGATCAAAATCGCATCAACCTGGGAAGGTATTCAGGCTGCCGCTGTTCTGGAAAAAGAAGGTATTCACTGCAACCTGACATTGCTGTTTGGTCTGCACCAGGCGATTGCTTGTGCTGAAAACGGCATCACACTGATTTCACCGTTTGTGGGTCGTATCCTGGACTGGTACAAAAAAGACACCGGCCGTGATTCATACGAGCCAGCAGAAGATCCAGGTGTGTTGTCTGTCGCTCAAATTTACAGCTACTATAAAAAATTCGGTTATAACACTGAAGTTATGGGCGCAAGCTTCCGTAACGTCGGCGAAATCACTGAACTGGCTGGTGTTGACCTGTTGACCATCTCTCCTGCTCTGCTGGACGAGCTGCAATCAACTGAAGGCGAGCTGCCACGTAAACTGTCTCCAGAACAAGCTGCAAAATCAGATATCGAAAAAATCCACATGGACAAAGCGACTTTTGATGCCATGCACGCTGAAAACCGCATGGCTTCTGAAAAACTGTCAGAAGGTATCGACGGTTTTGCTAAAGCATTGGAATCACTGGAAGCATTACTTGCCGACCGTCTGGCAAGCTTGGAAGAAACGCTAATTACAACTAATTAGCAATCTACGTATTCAGCCCGTTCGCTATCGGACGGGCCGGAATGCAACAGAAACTGGCCTAAAATTGACACTTTGCCAATTTCTGCATATAGTCCCGCTCTACTCAAGCAGTAAGCGTGATAACAATAATTTTTACTACATTTTAGGAGTATGTAACATGGCTGAAATCCAAATGGCTCTAGATTCACTGGACTTCGACGCAACAATGGCGCTGGCTGAACAAGTCGCCCCTTACGTTGATATCCTGGAAATCGGTACACCATGTATCAAATACAATGGTCTGAAACTGGTTAAAGCACTGAAAGCGGCCCACCCGGATAAGAAAATCCTGGTTGACCTGAAAACTATGGACGCAGGTGAATACGAAGCGACTCCTTTCTTTGAAGCAGGCGGTGACATCACGACTGTTCTGGGTGCTTCTGACATGGCTACCATGAAAGGTGTTATCAAAGCAGCTAATGCCAACAATGCTGAAGCTCAAATCGATCTGATCGGCGTTGAAGACAAAGCCGCTGTTGCTAAAGAAGCAGCAAATAACGGTGCGCACATTATCGGTGTTCACACTGGTCTGGACGCACAAGCTGCTGGTCAAACACCATTTGAAGATCTGAAAACCATTGCTGGTCTGGGTCTGAACGTTAAAATTTCTGTTGCTGGTGGTATCAACAAAGACACTATCCAAAGCACTGTTCAAGCTGGTGCGGATATCGTTGTTGTTGGTGCAGCTATCTACGGTGCGCCTTCTCCGGCAGAATCTGCTAAAGAACTGCGTGCTCTGGTTGACGCAGCATAAGGTGATTTGAACTATGCATCGTGATTTAATCTTAAACAAAATCGGCAGCTTGCTTGGTGCAACAGAAGAAGCATATGAAGCACAGCTAACCGCTATGTTTGACGACGCAAACCGTATCTATATTTCAGGTGCGGGGCGGTCTAAGCTGGTCGGAAATTTCCTGGCTATGCGACTGATGCATAGTGGTTATGACGTTAGTGTTGTCGGTGAAATCGTCACACCCAGCATCAAGGCGGGTGATCTGCTGGTCATCATCTCGGGTTCTGGTGAAACTGAACAATTGCAGGCTTTCACTAAGAAAGCACAATCAGTCGGTGCCAAAATCGTACTGATCTGCTCTCGTTCGAAATCTACTATTGGCGACATGGCAGATGCTGTGGTTCAAGTCGGTGGTGATGATATGTATGCCCCTACCAAGGGTATGCCTATGGGCACCATGTTTGAACTTTCTACATTGATCTTTCTGGAAGCTATCGTGTCTCACATGATTCACGAAAAAGGCATCCCTGAAGAAGAAATGAAAGCAAGACACGCTAACCTGGAATAATTTTTATTCCGTATTAGTCAGTAAGAAACGGGCAACCTTCGGGTTGCCCGTTTTTTTATGTCAATCGATCAGATAGAGCTTCTGTCACTGAAAAGGTATAATGACTTGTTATTTACACACAAGTTTAAACAACTATGTCAGCCAAAACGCTCTACGATAAACTCTGGGAACAACATGTGGTACGTACCGATGACGACGGCACGGCGCTGCTGTATATCGATCGACATCTGGTACACGAGGTCACGTCGCCACAAGCCTTTGAAGGACTGCGCCTGGCGCATCGTATCCCCCATCGTTTGAATTCGATTCTGGCCACACCGGACCATAATGTACCCACCGATCATCGGGATCAGGGCATTGCCGATCCTGTTTCAAGGCTGCAGGTGGAAACCCTGGATCAGAACTGCACTGAATTCGGTATTACGGAGTTCGGGCTTAATGATATACGCCAGGGCATCGTTCACGTAGTAGGGCCGGAACAGGGCGCCACGCTGCCGGGCATGACCGTAGTCTGTGGTGATTCACATACCTCCACGCATGGTGCTTTTGGTGCACTGGCATTTGGTATCGGTACCTCAGAAGTCGAACATGTGATGGCTACCCAATGTCTGATCCAGCGCAAATCGAAGAATATGCTGGTGCGTGTGGACGGTCACGTCAATCCTGGTATTACTGCCAAAGATATTGTGTTGGCGATTATCGGCAAAATCGGCACGGCGGGCGGTACCGGTTATGCAATTGAATTTGCCGGTGAGGCTATTCAGGCCTTGAGCATGGAAGGACGTATGACCGTCTGTAATATGACCATCGAAGCGGGTGCCCGTGCCGGCATGATTGCCGTGGATGATACAACCATCAATTATCTTCGTGACCGCCCTTTTTCACCGAAAGGCGAAAACTGGGATAAAGCCGCTGCTGCATGGCATGACTTGCACAGTGATGAAGGCGCGAGCTTCGATAAAGTAGTGGTTCTGGATGCAACACAAATCAAACCACAAGTCACCTGGGGCACTTCACCTGAAATGGTGGTTCCGATCAGTGCCAATATTCCGGATCCGGCAGCTGAAACGGATGCCGTTAAGCGCAATGGCATGGAAAAAGCCCTCAAATATATGGGGCTCAGTGCCAATCAGCCGATCACTGATATTTATCTGGATCGCGTCTTTATCGGTTCCTGCACCAATTCTCGCATAGAGGATCTGCGCGAAGCCGCTGATGCCATCAAAGGCGGTAAAGTGGCCGCCAGTGTCAAACAGGCAATGGTCGTCCCGGGTTCCGGCCTAGTTAAACAGCAGGCTGAGCAGGAAGGGCTGGATAAGATCTTTATCGAAGCCGGTTTTGAATGGCGTGATCCCGGCTGCTCCATGTGCCTGGCGATGAATGCGGACCGGCTGGAATCCGGCGAACACTGCGCCTCTACCTCGAACCGTAATTTTGAAGGCCGTCAGGGCCAGGGTGGCCGCACGCATCTGGTCAGCCCGGCGATGGCCGCCGCTGCTGCGATTGCCGGCCATTTTGTCGATATTACCCGATAACTGATGACTGACTATCAGGCTGCGCAGCAAGAACTGCAAACATTGCGCGATTTTCTGCGCTGGATCACCTCCCGCTTTTATGAGGCGGGATTATTTTATGGTCACGGCAATGAAGATGCCTTTAACGAAGCCTCGCAGCTGATTCTGAGCACATTAAAACTTCCGGTTGAAACGCTTCCCGATATTTTTCTGGATGCCCGGCTGAGCAGCGCGGAAAAAATCCAACTGCTGAGTTTGACTGAAAAACGTATTGAGCAGCACATACCGTTACCTTATCTGACCCATGAAGCCTGGTTTGCAGGCCTACCCTTTTATGTCGATGAACGTGTATTAATCCCCCGCTCACCCTTTGCCGAACTGATTGAATCACAATTCCAGCCCTGGCTGATTGATCCTGATGACGTGTCACAGATATTGGATTTATGTACCGGCAGCGGCTGTATTGCCATTGCCTGTGCCATGGCTTTTGAAAATGCCCGGGTTGATGCGGTAGATATCAGTGCTGAAGCTCTGGCGGTGGCCGAAATCAATATCAACAAACATGCTATGCCGGCACAGGTCACTGCGATTGAGTCAGATTTATGGCTGGCGCTCAAAGCAGAAAAACAATATGAGTTGATTGTCAGCAATCCGCCTTATGTCGGCGCTGATGAAATGACTTCATTGCCTGATGAATACAGGCATGAACCGGAAACGGCACTGGAAGCGGCCGATAACGGTCTGGCAATAGTCGAACAAATATTGCTGAACGCGGCAGATTATCTGACTGAGACAGGTTTGTTATTTGTCGAGGTCGGTAACAGCGATATTGCCGTACAGGAAAGATGGCCGGAAACGCCTTTTTTATGGCTGGACTTCGAGCAGGGCGGCCATGGTATTTTCATGCTCACACAAGCGCAATGCACCGAGTTTGCCGGGCGTTATCGCAGCAACGCGGCGGTGCAGAGAACGTAAACAGGCTCTTAATCCATTTCTTCAATAACGGTCTCGGCCTCGTCGAAACTCAGCACACAATCTCTACCTGCCATTTTGGCCTGATACATTGCTTTATCAGCCAACTCGAACAGACTGTTAAGCGTATCTTTGTGTTCTTTGCGCAGCTCCGCCACGCCCACACTGACAGTCACTGACAACCCAGCCGGTTTCAATCGGCGCAGTTGGGCCAGCATCCGCTCCATCAAGGTGTTGGCGGCTTCAATATCACAACCCGGCAGGATGAATACCAGTTCATCCCCGGCCCAGCGGGCAACCATATCAACGTCACGCACATGCCTTTTCAGCCATGTCCCCAGCTCCGCCAGCATTTGATCGCCGCGTTCAAAGCCATAACTATCATTGATTCGTTTCAGATGATCGATATCCAACACCGCCAGCGACAGCGGACGGTCAAACCGATAGGCTTCACTGAAATATTTACCGGCGAATTCTCTCAAAGCATGGCGATTAAACAGACTGGTGGTCTCATCCAGCATCGCCAGACTGTAAAGCGATTGCTGCTGCGCTTTCAACTCACGCAGCGTCTGGTAACTGGTAATGTGATTAAATACCCGCTGTCGTAATTCTTCACGCACAATCGGCTTGGAAACATAGTCGTTGACGCCCATATGGAATAACTCAATCTTCCGCGACATGTTATCAAAGCCGGAAGTGGCAATAATCGGCACATTGCCATGTTCACTTTGCATGCGGCGAATCTTACGGACCAAGGTGATGCCGCTCATGATACCTTCCAGCATGATGTCCGTGATGACCAAATCGTAATCGCCACTCTGAAAAGCATCCCACGCACTTTCCGCGTAGTTGTAGGCATCGACATCCAGCCCCATATCAGTGAGCAGATCGATAATGATTGTCTGCAATACCCGCGAGTCTTCGATAAACAGCACCCTGCCTGAAAGCTGCCGGGACTCTCGCTGACTGAGACGGTTGAGGTAGATTTCCAACTCGCTGATGTCACGTTTACTGAAAATGTCAGTAGCGCCCGCCAGCAAAGCCTGTTTCAAAATTTTGGCGTTATCCTGCTCGGTAAGCACCAGCAAGGTGGCAAACTCATAACCGTTGATAGCCCGCAACTGGCTGCAAAACTCACTGCTGGCATAGTCCCTCAGGTTGTCAGAACAACAGATCAGACGATAACGTGAAGCTTTTGCTTTATCCAGACCATCTGTCCCTGTCAGCGCGATGTCTACCTCAAATCCGGCGGCTTTCAGTAATTCCATTACCTGCTTACAAAAAACTTCAGAACTATCAACAATGAGAGCGTTTAACATTTGTATCCTGCCATTCCCAATCAACCATGCAATCCTTTATCCCAGAAACGTTACCATTATTTGAACTGCGTCGCGAGCAATTCACGGGTAAATGTGCTACGCAAATAGAATCCTTTGGGGTTGATCAAGGTACTGGCCCCCTCTTCTGTCAGACTTTTGACCATCACTCTGCTATTGGCTGCTTTGGGCCGAATCTGCAAGTATTGTCCCTCTCTGGCACTGATATCCGCCTGTTCCCCCAATACAACCCGGTCCATCAGCTCTTCCCAGTCCCGCTTGAGAATTGTTTCCTGCGCCGGCGTCGGTTGCCATATCCACCCCAGCCCTACATATCGATCCGCCAGCCTGATGTTTTTGTCAGCTTCTATCGGCACCCACAGCACCTGCGCAAGCTTCTGCCTGACCCAGCTGTCTTCCCAGCGCAAATTACCTTTCTCCCTCAGCGAGACCGTACAAACATAGGTAGATTCTTTCGGCTGACCGTTGGCATTGAGTGGCAGGGTCTTCATTTCAATCCCGAGCCCGGTGAAATCAGGTTCCGCCTGGTTGCCGGCATCTGCGCCCAGATAATGTTCCAGCACCTGCCCGGCCCAGCCTTTATGATGCAGCAGGTTATCCGGCACTGGAATACCCAGTTCTGTAGCAATCTGCCCCAGGGTTTTACCTGCCAGTTGCCAGCAGCGTTGCAATAAATCCTGTTGGCTTTCAGGTGGTGTGGTCAGTCTCATTCAGTGTTCCAAATTCTCATCAGCACCTCAGGCATGATAATCTAGCGACCTTGATTCTACTTGAGAGAAGGGCTGTGAAAGCTTTATCCATCAATAATCTCAATAAAACCTATAGTAACGGCCTGCAGGCGCTGAAACATATCAGCCTGGATGTTAAACAAGGTGACTTCTTTGCCTTGCTGGGCCCCAATGGCGCTGGCAAATCCACCACCATCGGCGTGATTACCTCACTGATCACTAAAACAGCCGGCAAGGTGCAAGTATTTGATACTGACCTTGATGACGATCCCGAACAGGCCAAAAGCTACATCGGTCTGGTACCGCAGGAATTTAATTTCAACGGCTTTGAACAGGTCAAGCATATTCTGGTCACCCAGGCCGGCTATTATGGCATGCCGGCACGGGAAGCCGAACCCAGGGCCGACGAATTACTCAAACAACTAGGGTTGTGGGAAAAACGTCATGCGCCTTCACGCATGCTGTCTGGCGGCATGAAACGCCGTTTGATGATTGCCCGGGCTTTGGTGCATAAACCCCGCCTGCTGATCCTGGATGAGCCCACAGCCGGGGTTGATATTGAACTGCGCCGCTCCATGTGGGCCTTTCTGCGCAAGATCAACCGTGAAGGGACCACCATTATCCTCACCACTCACTATCTGGAAGAAGCCGAAAACCTGTGCCGCAATATCGCCATTATCGATAAGGGGGAAATTATCGAAAACACCGATATGAAATCCCTGCTTAACCGGCTGGATAAAGAAGTGTTTGTGCTCGATCTTAAATATCCGCTAATGGATAACATCGAACTGAATGGCCTGAGTTACCAGCGGGTGGATGACACAACCATAGAAGTCGAAATCAACCGGGGTGAATCTTTGAACAGCCTCTTTGAACAGCTGAGTCGGCACGGGCTTGAAGTTGTCAGCATGAAAAACAAAGTTAACCGGCTGGAGGAATTATTTTTGAATCTGGTAGAAGCATCGGAACAAGTTTCATGAACAGTCATCATCAGCGCCACTGGATTGCTTTTTCGACGCTGCTCACCCGTGAAATCAGACGGTTTTTCCGCATCTGGCCGCAAACCATTTTACCGCCGGCGATCACCATGACCTTGTATTTCATTATCTTCGGCAACCTGATTGGCAGCCGTATAGGTGAAATGGGCGGTTTTACTTATATGGAATATATTGTGCCCGGCATTATTATGATGGCTGTCATCAATAACGCCTATGCCAACGTCGCGTCGTCTTTTTTCAGCGCCAAATTTCAAAGCCATATCGAAGAATTGCTGGTCGCGCCGATCCCCAATTATCTGATCCTGGCCGGTTATGTAGCAGGCGGGACTGCCCGAGGGCTGTGCGTCGGCGTTATCGTGACTATCGTGTCCCTGTTTTTCACCCACTTATCGGTTGCCCACATCTGGATTACCTTCTCCATGGTGCTGCTCAGTGCCATCCTGTTTGCTTTGGGTGGTTTTATCAACGCCGTATATGCACGTAGCTTTGATGAAATATCGATTATCCCGACTTTTATTCTGACCCCGCTGACCTATTTGGGCGGTGTGTTCTACTCCATCAGCCTGTTGCCCGACTTCTGGCAGAACGTATCTCTACTTAATCCGGTTCTGTATATGGTCAATGCGTTTCGCTATGGCATGCTGGGCATATCCGATATCCCGATTGTCGCCGCGTTCAGCATTATTTTATTATTTATTGCCGCACTAACCGCCTTTGCGCTCTATCTGCTCGATAAAGGCACCGGTCTACGAAACTGATTGAACCACAGAAACTTAGTGCTACCGCAATCCATAAATCCGCAGATTACGCAGATGAATGCAGATTGTTTGATGGTTAACCACAAAAAACACGGAAAGATACTGAACAAGCGCCGTCTAAACATGCTTTTTTCCGTGTCTTTTTGTATTTTCCGCAAGTCTTTTAATCTGCGCAAATCGGCAAAGTCTGCGGATAAAAAATTCCGCTCTGTTCCCTTGAGCGGATTGAGCTTATCCAACTAACTGCAAGGCATCCTGCAAGACATGAATGCCCGCCCCCGGCAGATGGGCATTTTCACTAAGATGCCGTCGCCAGCGACGTGCTCCGGGCAGGCCCTGAAACAAGCCCAGTAAATGACGGGTAATGGATTTTAACGGCCGACCTTCTGTCATGCGCTTTGCAATATAAGGCAGCATGGCTTCAATAATCTGATGGCGTGACAAAACCTCACGGTTATCATCAAAAATCATGGCATCAGCATCTGCCAGCAAATACGGGTTGTGATAAACGGCACGTCCCATCATCACGCCGTCTACTTTTTGCAGATGATTTTTGACCTCCTCCAGCGTATGGATACCGCCATTGATATCAATATGCAGATGAGGGAAATCCTGCTTTATCTGATAGACCCGCGGATATTCCAACGGCGGCACATCACGATTTTCCTTCGGGCTCAGCCCCTGCAACCAGGCTTTTCGTGCATGCAGAATAAACACTTCACAGCCGGCGTCAGCCACTTTGCTGACAAAATCGGCAACAAACTCGTAGCTGTCCTGTTTATCTATTCCCAACCGGGTTTTAACGGTGACCGGAATATTGACTACGGCGCGCATCGCCGCCACCCCTTCTGCCACCAGCTCCGGTTCGGCCATCAGACAGGCACCAAAACTGCCCGATTGCACCCGGTCGCTGGGGCAACCGACATTGAGGTTGATTTCATCGAAACCCGCCTCCTCGCCCATACGCGCGCACTGCGCCAGTGCCGCAGGATCAGAGCCGCCCAGTTGCAAAGCCAGCGGATATTCCTGCTCGTCATGTGCCAGAAAACGATCACGATCACCATAAATCAAGGCGCCGGTGGTGACCATTTCGGTATAAAGCAGGCAATGCCGCGATATCAGCCGCAACAGATAACGACAGTCGCGGTCGGTCCAGTCAAGCATGGGGGCGACGGACAGACGTCTGGCTTGGTGAAAAGGAATTGTTGATGCCATGGGATTTAGGGGCTGCTGACCTTTGAAAACCTGTTATTTTCGCAAATCACTGGCTAAAAATCTGCTTTTTACTGAAAATGTTCTGATGACACAGATTCATACTGATGATTTCGTAGTTGAGATTATTCGCAGCAAACGTCGAAAAACACTGGCACTGGCAGTACGGGATGCGACGGTCACGATACGCATGCCCGACAAGTTACCGTTGCACCATGCCGAAGACTTTATTGCCCTCAAAACGAACTGGATAAAACAAAAGCTTGCGCGACATCCGCCGGTCAGCCGCCGAAAATTTGAAACCGGCGAAAGCTTTCCGTTTCTGGGGCAATCACTGACTTTGCAGATTTCGACAGCACAACTGCAAAACCAGGTTATCGCTGATAGCCACGCCTTAATTATCGAAACCAAGCTTGCTGCGCCGAGCCAAAAACAACTGCTCAATCTGTTGACTCTTTGGTATCAACAGCAGGCCGAATCCTATCTATCCATCCGTTGCCGGCAACTAGCCGGACAAACCGGACTTCAGCCAGGCTTGATACAGGTCAAAAACTATAAGGCCCGCTGGGGCAGTTGCAGGCTTAACGGCGATATCCAGCTGAACTGGAAACTGATCATGGCCCCGGCGGAGATCATTGACTATGTGATCATTCATGAGCTCTGCCACCTGAAACAGCATAATCATTCACCGGCTTTCTGGCAGTTGGTCGAACTTTTTGATCCGGACTTCAAAGCCCATAGATTATGGTTGAAAGACAATGGACAACAACTCAAGCTATTACAGACTTGAGCCGTTTGCGCTGTAGTGATTTTTGCGTCAGCGCAAACGGCTCGACTTGAAAATTTTCACGTTTAGATTATTATGTGCAGCTTGAATTGAATAAGGAACGCTGCAACAGGACTCGCGCCTGCTAGGCTTATTCAATTTTAATACTCTGTATATTCTAACGGCGTTCATTATTAATCAGGTAACTGATAGTAATGAGCGTTGCATCCGACTTATCGAATAGCCCAACTATCATTACCTTAGTCTCATGTAATGAGGAAGCTGGCTATGAGCAGTAACTATCTTTTCACTTCTGAATCCGTATCAGAAGGTCACCCGGATAAAGTCGCAGATCAGATCTCGGATGCCATTCTGGATGAAATCCTGCGCCAGGACCCCAAAGCCCGGGTCGCCTGCGAAACCATGATCAAAACCGGCGCCGCCATTATCGCCGGTGAAATCACCACCTCGGCCTGGGTCGATCTCGATGACGTGGTGCGCAAAACCATTACCGATATCGGCTATAACAATTCAGACGTAGGCTTTGATGGTCAGACCTGCGCAGTCATGTCATTAATCGGCAAACAGTCCTCCGACATCGCCATGGGTGTTGACCGTGATTCGGAAGAAAACCAGGGCGCGGGCGACCAGGGCCTGATGTTTGGTTACGCCAGCAACGAAACCGATGTATTGATGCCCGCCCCGATCACTTATGCCCACCGGCTGGTCAAACGCCAGTCCCATATCCGCAACACCGGCGAATTGAGCTGGTTGCGGCCGGATGCCAAAAGCCAGGTGACTTTTGCATACAAAGATGGCAAACCGGTAGGCATTGATGCGGTCGTGTTATCGACACAGCACAGCCCCGACATCAATCAGGCCGACCTGCGGGAAGCGGTGATGGAACATATCATCAAGCCGGTATTGCCTGCCGAATGGATCACATCCAAAACCAAGATTCATATCAACCCGACCGGCCAGTTTATTATCGGTGGTCCCGTTGGCGACTGCGGCCTGACCGGACGCAAGATCATCGTCGATACCTACGGCGGCATGGCTCGTCATGGTGGTGGTGCATTCTCCGGCAAGGATCCATCAAAAGTCGATCGCAGCGCCGCTTATGCTGCCCGTTATGTTGCCAAAAACATTGTCGCTGCCGGCCTCGCTGACCGCTGTGAAATCCAGGTCTCCTATGCCATCGGTGTTGCCGAACCGACATCGATCAGTATCGAAACCTTCGGCACCGGCAAAATTTCACAGGACAAACTGGAAATGTTGGTACGCGAACATTTCGACCTGCGTCCGGTCGGATTGATTAAAATGCTGGATCTGATTCGACCAATCTATCGGCAGACCGCTGCCTACGGCCACTTCGGCCATGAACACCCGGACTTTAGCTGGGAACGTACCGATATGGCCGATGTGCTACGTGATGCTGCCGGACTGAGTTAATTTAAGGAATCAACATGCAATCTCCTATTGAAAACCTGACACCCGACTACAAAGTCGCCGATATTTCACTGGCTGACTGGGGCCATAAAGAAATTAAAATCGCCGAAAGCGAAATGCCCGGCCTGATGGCGTTGCGTGACGAATACGCCGGCAAGAAACCACTGGCCGGAGCGCGCATCGCCGGTTGCCTGCATATGACGATTCAAACGGCCGTATTGATTGAAACGTTAATCGAATTGGGTGCCGAAGTACGCTGGTCATCCTGTAATATCTTCTCTACCCAGGATCATGCCGCCGCCGCTATCGCTGATAACGGCACACCGGTATTTGCCTGGAAAGGCGAAACTGACGAAGAATTCTGGTGGTGTATCGAACAGACTATTTTCGGCCCCGGCAACTGGCGTCCCAACATGATTCTGGATGACGGCGGTGATCTGACCCAGATCATGCACGAAAAATATCCGGAATTGCTGAAAGACGTTAAAGGCCTGTCTGAAGAAACCACCACCGGCGTGCACCGTCTTTACGAAATGATGAAAGACGGTTCATTACTGGTGCCGGCGATCAACGTCAACGACTCGGTTACCAAGTCCAAGTTTGACAATCTATACGGCTGCCGCGAATCGCTGCTGGACGGCATCAAACGTGCGACCGACGTGATGGTCGCCGGTAAAATCTGCGTGGTGCTGGGTTATGGCGATGTTGGTAAAGGCTGTGCCCAGGCATTTCGCGGCATGGGGGCCAGCGTTTTGGTGACTGAAATCGATCCTATCTGCGCCTTGCAGGCCAGTATGGAAGGTTACCGTATTGTCACCATGGACGAAGCCGCCGCCATCGCCGATATTTTTGTCACCGCCACCGGCAATATCGACGTTATCACTCACGATCATATGATGGCGATGAAAAACGAAGCTATCGTCTGCAATATCGGCCATTTCGACTCGGAAATTGATGTGGCATCACTACGTCAATACCAATGGGAAAACATCAAACCGCAGGTCGATCACGTTATCTTCCCTGACGGCAAACGCATCATCCTGCTCGCCGAAGGTCGTCTGGTCAACCTGGGTTGTGCCACCGGTCACCCAAGTTTTGTCATGTCAGCCTCGTTCACCAATCAGGTAATGGCGCAAATCGAACTGTGGGAAAACAGTGACACCTACGAAAACAAAGTCTACTTATTACCGAAAAAACTGGATGAGAAAGTGGCACAACTGCATCTCGGCCGTATTGGCGCCAGACTGACCGAACTGACCGAAGAACAAGCCGCTTACTTAAATCTCGACAAACAAGGGCCATTCAAGCCCGATTATTACCGCTATTAAGGTAAAATGGGCTGGCTTCCACCAGCCCTTTTTGAGTAACCGATTATCATGTCCAATAAACTGACACTCAGTTGTGAATTTTTCCCGCCTAAAACCGAAAAAGGTATGGCTAATCTGCGCCGAGTCCGGGGAGAGCTGGCTCCACTTCAATCCGAATTTTATTCGGTTACCTTTGGCGCCGGTGGCTCCACCCAGGAAAACACACTGGAAGCCGTCATTGACATTCAGCAATCACAGTCTGAAACCGGTATAGATGCCGCACCACATCTGTCCTGTGTAGGCTCGACCGCTGAGCGTTTGCGACAGATTCTGGATACTTATCAACAGCACAATATCCGCCGGGTTGTTGCCCTCAGGGGCGATTTACCCTCCGGCATGCGCGATCCCGGCGATTTTCGTTATGCCAGCGAACTGGTCGAGTTCATTCGTGCAGAGACCGGTGATTTTTTCACTATTGAGGTTGCAGCATACCCGGAAATCCATCCTCAGGCCCCCACAGCCGAAACCGATCTGGATAATTTCAAGCGTAAAGTCGATGCCGGCGCTGACAGTGCTATTACCCAGTATTTCTACAATATCGATGCCTATCGTTTTTTCCTCGATCGCTGTGAGCAAAAAGGAATCGATATTCCGATTACGCCGGGCATCATGCCGATTAATAACTTCGTCCAATTGGCGCGCTTTTCCGCCAGCTGCGGTGCAGAAATTCCTCGCTGGCTGCGCAAACGGCTGGAAGAGTTTTACGACGATACCGAGTCAATGCAGGCTTTCACCCTGGATTTTCTGACTAATTTCACTCAACAGCTAATCGATTGTGATGCGCCGGGATTACATTTTTACACCATGAACCGCACCCAGCCGACTTTGACCATTTGTGAGCGCCTGGGGCTGATTGCTGGCTGAAGACATGAACTCTGATACGAGCATTTCCAAGTATCACGGGTATACATCATCGCTGCGGCCCTAAACAATGAATTATTTTGCTGATTCTTTAATAGCCGCTTTAGCGCTTATCAGCAGTCTGGATGCTGATATTTACCAAATCGTGTTCACTTCTGTCGCCATTTCACTGACGGCATCAGCTCTTGCGGCCTTTCTCGCGGTGCCGGCCGGGGTGGCGATGGCGCTTAACCAGTTCACCGGCAAGCGCTTGCTGCAACATATTCTCAATACACTGATGGCCATGCCTACGGTGGTCATCGGCTTATTGCTCTACGGCATGTTCAGTCGTCTGGGGCCACTCGGCGACTGGGGGTTGCTGTACACGCCGGCTGCCATGATTATCGCCCAGGCGATTCTGATCTTTCCCATCATGATGAACCTCACTATTACGGCGGTAAATGCCGCCGATCCACGGCTGGTGCCCACTTTACGCAGTTTGGGGGCCAGAATGGTGCCTATGACGATTCAGGTGATCCGTACCACACGGCTGGCTATTCTGGCGGCAATCATTATCGGCTTTGGCCGCGCTATCGGCGAAGTAGGCGCTGCCATGATGCTCGGCGGTAACATCGAAGGTTACACTCGGACCATGACTACAGCCATTGCTTTGGAAACCAGCAAGGGGGAGTTTGAATTAGGATTGGCTTTGGGCATTATTTTGTTGCTGATTGCCTTTATCCTTAACTTTGTCCTGTCAATGCTCAACAGGCCGGCATCATGAAACAAGCCTATCAGCTATCTCAAATCAAGGTGCGTTACGGCAATACTGAAGCGCTGAACATTGAGGCGCTGAGCCTGGCAACAGGTAAGTGCACTGCGCTGCTCGGCGAAAACGGGGCAGGCAAATCCACTTTGATGAACCTGCTGGCTTTTGTGCAACAGCCCGACGAAGGCCAGATTACCTTGTTCGGTGAATCTACAGCGGCAGGCCTGACAACACAGCAACGGCGGCGGATCGGCCTGGTCACTCAGCAGCCTTACCTGCTGGGCGGTTCTGTGGCTGACAATATCCGGCTGGCTTTAAAGTTACAGGGCGTGCCAAAAGCAGATTACGACCAGCTGGTCTCACAGGCGCTGGAAACCGTCAATCTGACCAGACTGGCACAGCAGAATGCCGCTACGCTGTCGGGCGGCGAACTCAAACGCGCGGCGATAGCGCGCGCTATCGCCTACCAGCCCGATATTTTGCTGCTGGACGAACCTTTCTCACACCTTGATCAGCGCCATATTCATCAGCTGGAAATCAGGATCCGCAACTTTGCCCAACAGCCCGGCAAGACCGTCATCTTTTCCAGCCATGACAGACTGCAGGCGCTGGCGATCGCCGATACATCCATCAACCTGGTTGCAGGTCGGGTGACTTCCACCCCTTTGCTGAATTTATTTCACGGCCACTACCGCGATGGCATGTTTCAAACCGGGCATATTGACATTCATGTCGCAGAAAATAATCCGGAGGCACGACATATAGCCATTGATCCCAGTGAAATCATTATCTCTGATCAACCGCTAGATCATTCCAGCATGCTCAACAAATTTCAGGGCCGGTTGATACAAATCGCCGAAGAAGCTGGCCATATTCGCCTGTTGATTGACTGTGGTGAACGTTTCCATGCCATCATCACACCGACCTCTCTGCGCAAGCTGTCTCTGCATCTGAGCGATACGGTATGGGTCAATTTCAAAGCCAGCGCGGTAACGTTGTTTTAGGGACTGAAACCTGTTGGTAATCTCATGATAATCGCGATGGCAAGGCCTTTTTCACAGAGCAAGAGGCGGTGCGCGCCGTTTGAACACGCCAGATCAGGGCCCAAACAACACGGCCATACGGAAAAAGTCTCTTGAATCACAGATAATTTTCACCTGTTCCTGTAGGCAATGGCATAAGACTTGCGGTACCATAACCACATGGTCGCAACATCGCATAAAGAACCTTAGTGAAACCCTCATTACAGCTACGTGTAGGTCAAAGCCTGTCGATGACACCTCAGTTGCAGCAAGCAATACGCTTATTGCAGCTTTCATCGCTTGAGCTACAGGCTGAGATCCAGGAAGCACTGGAAACCAACCCATTGCTCGAAGTGGAAGAAGACTTCGATTACGACGAAAACAACGCACAAAGAACTGACGACGATCAGGCCAGTCGCGATATCAGTCAGCTGGAAAATCAGGACATTCCCGAAGATCTGCCCGTCGATACCAAATGGGAAGACATGTATGACAATCAACAGGTCTCCGCCAGCGGTAATTCAATGGTCATGGACTCGGATCTGGAACGTGAAAATCAGGATGACAGCGGTGATTCACTGCAGCAGCATCTGCTCTGGCAAATGCGCCTCACTCACTTTACCGAAACTGAAGAAGCCATCGCCGCCACAATTATTGATTCTGTTGAAGATGATGGCTACCTGAAAACCACACTGGAAGAGATTCAACTCAGTCTCGGTGAGGAATTTGCCGATGTTGAACTGGATGAAATTGAGACCGTTCTGCATCGTATTCAGCATTTCGACCCGGTCGGCGTCGCTGCCCGCGATTTGCGTGAATGCCTGCTGATTCAGCTACGCGTTTATGAAGCATCAGGGCTGCCACATATCGATTTACTCAGAGAACTGATAGACAAACACCTCGACACGCTGGCGAAACGTGACTACGCCCAAATCAAAAGGGCATTAAAAGTAACAGATGAAGAGCTCACGGATCTGGTACGTTCAATACAACTGCTTAATCCGCGTCCCGGCAGTCAGATCCAGACCGATAGCACCGAATATATCGTGCCGGATGTTTATGTACGTAAACTCAACGGCAAATGGCTGCTGTCGTTGAATCCGGATAACGCACCGCGCATTCAAATCGCCGAGCATTATGCCCAGCTGATTAACCGTGCCGACAACAGTACAGAAAACACCTATCTGAAAAACAACCTTCAAGAAGCCCGCTGGTTTCTGAAAAGCCTGCAAAGCCGCAATGAAACCCTGCTCAAAGTCACTGAAGCGATTATTGAGCGACAGAAAGACTTTCTCGACCATGGTGAAGAAGCGATGCGGCCACTGGTACTGGCAGATATTGCCGAAGCCGTGGAAATGCACGAATCCACTATCTCACGCGTGACCACCCGCAAATATCTGCATACACCTCGTGGTATTTTTGAGTTGAAATATTTCTTTTCCAGCCACGTCAGTACTGAAAGTGGCGGTGAATGCTCAGCTACCGCCATTCGCGCTATCATCAAAAAACTGGTCGCCGCAGAAAACCCGCGCAAACCATTGAGCGACAGCAAAATTGCTGACATTCTTGGAGACCAGGGCATTAACGTCGCACGCAGAACAATTGCAAAGTATCGTGAAACGTTGGCGATTCCGCCATCGAATGAGCGAAAACGGCTGGTCTAGCACCAGTTCCCACTACCCAAAGGAGTCCAAACATGCAATTAAATTTAAGCGGACAACACATCGAAATTACTGACAGCCTCAGGGATCATGTCAATAAAAAATTCGAGAAACTGACTCGCCATTTCGACAATATGACCAATGTTCACGTGGTGCTGTCTGTTGAAAAACTGCGCCAGAAGGCCGAGGCGACCGTCCATGTCAGTCGCGCAGACCTGTTCGCATCTGATGAACACGAAAACATGTACACCGCCATTGAAAACTTGGTGGCTAAACTGGATCGTCAAATCATCAAACATAAAGACAAAATCACCAATCATCATCAAGCGGTTGGTGCCGATATGAAAAATAACGCAAACTAAGCAAACGGGACTATCTATGCTTATTGCCGCGCTTCTGGTCAATGCTGACAGCATTAGTTTTCATGATTCGGCGTCCAGCAAAAAAAAGGTGTTGGAAAACCTGAGCCAAAAACTCGCTGCCAACACGACCGCGACAACAGCAGAGACAATCTTCCAGGTACTGCTCGAGCGCGAACGCCTCGGCAGTACCGGACTGGGTAAGGGCGTGGCGATTCCCCACGCCCGAATCCCGGGTATCCCTCATACCGTGGCAGCCATGCTCACCATGGAAACACCGGTAGAGTTCGAGTCTCTCGACAACCAGCCGATTGATATCGCCTTTGGTTTGCTGGTTCCGGAAGATGATAACACTCATCATCTTGAACATCTGTCACGGCTGGTGACCTTGTTTCGCGATGCTGATATCTGTCAGAAAATCCGCTCGGCCAACAGCGCCGAAGAAATATTCGAATTACTGCTCGCTATCGACGATTAAATCATGTCCTTTTCCCGGCAAACACAGTCCCGTCACGGTGTTATGGTCTGTATCGACGGCAAAGGTGTGTTAATCAGCGGCAAAGCCGGTATCGGTAAAAGCAGTCTGGCTCTTGAATTGATTTGTCAGGGACATCAGCTGGTGGCTGACGATGTGGTAGAACTGTCAGTGGAAAATAGCCGGTTGATAGCAGCATGTCCGGACATGCTGAAAGGCCTGTTACACAGTCGTGAACTGGGCTTGATAGATGTCAACAACGTACTCGGAAAACAGGTATGGCAAACTCGCTGTCAGCTTGATCTGCTGCTTGAACTGACTGAGGTACCTGTTACAAACCACGCCCTCACAGCCAATATCAGCAGCAGCCGGATATTAGGACACCCTGTTCCCTTACTTTATCTGTCAATTCATAATCCGGCGACTCTGGCCAATCGGCTGCAAACCTGGCTCAAAATGCATGCTCAACAGCTTGATGGTGAAGCCGAAATAAAGCGCCGTCAGCAGCAATTGATGCAACAATAATACCGAAACAAATTTGATTACACCCGGGATATCCATTACATTCAAAGCCGTCATATGGCTGACGCTGGCCTTATTCTTTCATTGAGCGTCGGCTGTTTTTACAGAGAGCAGAGATGACCGTAGGCATTTTACTCGTATCACACAACAATATTGGCACTGAGCTAATCAATACAGCCAAACAGATGCTGTCTTGTTGTCCATTGCCAACAAAAGTCTTGTCTATCGAGGCCATGGACAGTCCAGAGGCCATCCGCGCCATGCTGGATGAAGATCTGAAAGGACTGGATCAAGGTCACGGCATTCTGATCCTGACCGATATGTTCGGCTCAACGCCCAGCAATATTGCCTGTGCCGTATCGGATCGTGAAGATATCAGAGTGGTATCGGGTCTGAACCTGCCCATGTTGATCAGAGTGCTGAATTATCCGGCACTTGATTTGGATGAACTCGAACATAAAGCCATCAGCGGCGGCCAGGAAGGCGTCGTACGCTGCCATCATTCAGGGTATACCAGAACATGATGGAGCAAACCTACACCATAATTAATAAATTAGGCCTGCATGCACGTGCGGCAGCCAAATTTGTTACCACGGCCTCCGCTTTTGATGCCGATATAAAAGTGTCACGTGATGGCCGGACGGTAAATGGCAAGAGTATTATGGGTATGATGATGCTGGCCGCAGCCAAAGGCTCTCAAATTACCGTAAATGCCATCGGCAACGAGGCCGATGAAGCTTTACAAGCTATAGAACGCTTGATTAATGATTATTTCGGAGAAGGCGAATGACACTTGAATTGCAGGGTATCGGTGTCTCCCGAGGCATTGCCATCGGTCGGGCACATATCCTCTTTCACAACCAGCCTGATGTTCGCGAATACCTGATCCCGGCTTTTGCCATCGAACAGGAAGTCGAACGTTTGCTGGATGCAATCGACTTGGCCAAACAGCAACTCAAAGCCATCCGTAATCATATTCCGGCCAACGCCCCTACCGACGTTACATCGTTTATCGACACCCATCTGTTGATGCTCAATGACTCGTCATTGAGCAAAATTCCGGTCGACATGATCCGCCAGCGCCGCTGTAATGCCGAGTGGGCGTTGCAATTACAGCGTGATGCCTTGATCAATGTGTTCAACGAGATGGATGATCCTTATCTGCGCACACGGCGTGATGATGTGGATCATGTGGTGAATCGTATTCACCGCATTCTGACCGATCAGGAAGTCGCTGAGCATGAAATTCCCGATGGTCGTCTCAAAGGCCATGTCATTATCGCTGAAGATCTGACCCCGGCAGACACGGTATTGATGCAGCATCAGGGTATCGCTGCTTTTGTCACCGAGCACGGGGGCGCGACCTCACATACCACGATCCTTGCCCGTAGCCTGGGGATACCGGCTATCGTCGGTGTCGAATCGGTGCGGCGTTATATTCAGGACAACGAACCGCTGATCGTGGATGGCGAAACCGGCATTCTGATTGCCGGCGCTGACGAACAAACTCACGATGAATATGAAAGAAAGCTGGTTGCTTTCCGTGAACATATTTCATCACTGGGCCGCTATAAATCACAACCGACCAAAACACGTGACGGCAAATCCATCACCCTGCTCGCGAACGCCGAACTGCCGGATGATATCACCACGATTACCAGTGCCGGTGCCCAGGGTATTGGCCTGTACCGGACCGAATTTCTCTACATGAACCGGCTCGCCCCCCCTGAAGAGGAAGAGCAGCTGGCGGCCTACCGTGACGTGGTCGAAGGCATGAACAATCAACCGGTCACGATTCGTACTTTTGATCTGGGCGCCGATAAAACCGTCGATGGTGGCCGTCATCTAAGCCAGGCGGTTGTCACCAATCCGGCTCTGGGGTTGCGGGCTATCAGACTGTGCCTGAATCAGCCCAATATGTTCCGTACCCAGCTGCGCGCCATTCTGCGGGCATCGGCCTTCGGCAAAATCAAAATCATGTTCCCGATGATTTCCACCATGCACGAACTTATGCAGGCACGGAACCTGCTGGAACACTGCAAACATGAGCTGGACAAGGAAAACCTGGAATATGATCGGCATATTGAAATAGGCGCCATGATTGAAATTCCTGCCAGTGCCGTCTGTGCTGAAATGTTTGCACGCCATGTTGATTTTCTCTCCATCGGTACCAACGACCTGATTCAGTACACTTTGGCTATCGACCGTCTCGATGATCAAGTGAACTATCTCTACGATCCGCTTCATCCTGCCGTCTTACGCCTGATCAACATGACTTTACAAGCTGGCAAAAAACACAATATCGAGGTATCGATGTGTGGTGAAATGGCCGGCGATCCGCGTTACACCCGCCTGTTACTGGCTTTGGGCTTGGAAAACTTCAGTATGCATCCCAATGCCTTGCTGGAAATCAAACAGGTGATCAATGAAACCAATCTGAGTCAATTGCCGGTCAACACACTGGAAATCATGGATTCCACCGATCCGCTGGAGGTCGACATGCTTCTGGAGCAAATCAACGGCCCTGATCACTGATATACCCGTGATACCTGGAAATGCACGATCAGCGGGACAAGAAGCTGCCCTATTCACGGCATAACATCGCCGGAATAGCTATTCTCTTGCAAGATGTTATGGCAAGGAAGAAGACAGCTTATCGTCTCGCCCTGTAAGAGCCCATGTAAACAGCCAACATGGCGTTACAGCCTTTGCCTAGGGAAAGTCCATTCGCTGCAGGCTGTGCCTCGTTCTGACTGTTTGCCTAGACTCTGATACACGCATTTCCAGATATCGCGGGTATAGCTGCAAGATTTGCGCTATTCAGCGGAGGGCAAGCAGGCTAAAATAGCGCCCCGAAAGCCAAGCTTCCGAAAAACGCCGCCGTTGAGACCAGGATATGTCAGAGCTGGACCAAGATCACGCCCTCAATCATTCTATTGCTACACTCGCCGATGCCCTGCAAAGCGGCCGCTTTGTCAGAATGCGGCGCTTGTTGGCGGGGCTGCATCCGGCGGAAACAGCTCACCTGCTGGAATCTTTACCCCCCAACGAACGTAAAATCTGCTGGCCGCTGATCAACCCCGATCTACGCGGTGAAGTACTGTCTTATATCGGTGAGGAAGTCCGTACCGATCTGATGACGGACATGGACACGGCCGATCTGATCAACGCCACCGAAGATCTGGATGCGGACGACGTCGCCGATATTCTGCAGGATTTGCCGGATCATATCGTGCACGAAGTACTGCGTGCCATGGATATCCAGCACCGTCGCCGGGTAGAAGCGGTACTCGCATTCGAAGAAGATACCGCCGGTGGCCTGATGAACACCGACGTAACCACCGTACGCACCGATATTACCCTTGAGGTGGTGTTGCGTTATCTGCGTATGCTCGGTGAGCTGCCGGAAAATACCGACAGCTTGTATGTCGTCGATCACGATGATCATTACCTCGGTACCTTACGTCTGTCACAGGTTGTCAGCCGCAGCCGTTCGCTGCTGGTCAGTGAGGTGATGTCGCATCAGGTCGAACCGATTCCGGCGAATATGTCCGACCGCGATGTTGCACGTCGCTTTGAAAAACACGATCTGATATCGGCTCCGGTCATCGATAAAGACCAACGCCTGCTCGGTCGTATTACTATCGATGACGTGGTCGACGTTATCCGTGATGAAGCCGAGCATTCCATGCTGAGCATGGCCGGTCTGGGCGAAGATGAAGACACCTTTGCACCAGTCATGCGTAGTATCCATCGCCGCTCGGTCTGGCTCGGGGTTAACCTCATCACCGCTTTTCTAGCGTCCTGGGTCATCGGCCTGTTTGATACCACGATTCAAAAACAGGTCGCATTGGCTGTTTTGATGCCGATTGTCGCCAGCATGGGCGGCATTGCCGGTAGCCAGACTTTAACGTTGGTTATTCGTTCGATGGCGCTGGGCCAGCTTAGTGACAAAAACCAGCGCTGGCTGTTACGCAAAGAGTTGGCAGTAGGTGCCAGCAATGGCGTGATCTGGGCCATTGCCATCGCGGTTGTAACCGTGATCTGGTTTAATGATGTGTCTCTGGGAATGCTGATTGGCACCGCCATCATTATTAACCTGATAGCCGCGGCATTGGCAGGTGTCACCATTCCGCTGGCTTTAAAGCGGGTTGGCATTGACCCTGCTTTATCGGGCAGTGTGTTGTTGACCACGGTCACCGATGTGGTCGGATTCATGGCCTTTCTCGGATTTGCTAAGCTGTTTATTGTTTAATTCATTTTTAACCGGAAATTACAGACCATGTCAGGCAATAGTTTTGGAAAACTTTTCACCGTCACGACTTTTGGTGAAAGTCACGGCCCCGCGCTGGGTTGCATCGTTGACGGCTGTCCTCCCGGTCTGGAATTGAGCGAAGCCGATCTGCAACATGATTTGGATCGGCGCAAACCCGGTAAAACACGCTTTGAAACACAGCGCCGCGAAGCTGATCAGGTCAGAATTCTGTCCGGCGTATTTGAGGGCAAAACCACCGGCACCCCTATCGGCATGCTGATCGAGAACACCGATCAACGCTCCAAGGATTACGGCAATATCATGCATCAGTTCCGCCCGGCCCATGCGGACTACACCTATCATCAGAAATACGGCTTCCGCGATTATCGTGGCGGCGGACGCTCGTCTGCGCGTGAAACCGCGATGCGGGTTGCTGCCGGAGGCATTGCCAAGAAGTATCTGCGCCAGCGCTACGGCATTGAAATTCAGGGTTATCTGGCACAGCTCGGTCCGGTCAAAACAGAAAAATTCGACTGGGCCCATCTGGAAAGCAGTGCCTTCTTCTGCCCTGACCCGGACAAAGAACAGCAGCTCGAAGATTACATGAAGGCATTAAAAGGCGACTCAATCGGTGCCCGGGTTAATGTTATCGCCCGCAATGTGCCTCCCGGTCTGGGCGAACCGATTTTCGATCGCCTCGATGCCGAAATTGCTCATGCGATGATGAGCATCAATGCAGTGAAAGGCGTGGAAATCGGCGCCGGTTTTGATTCAGTGACCCAGAAAGGCACTGAACATCGCGATGAAATAACCCCGCAAGGTTTTCTCAGCAACAACGCAGGCGGCATTCTCGGGGGCATTTCCAGCGGTCAGGATATTCTGGTCAGCATGGCATTGAAACCCACCTCCAGCCTGAGCATTCCTGGCCGCAGCATCAATACGCACGGTGAACCGGTTGAAGTGGTAACCAAAGGCCGTCATGATCCCTGCGTCGGCATTCGCGCCACCCCGATTGCCGAAGCCATGCTGGCTTTGGTGCTGATGGATCATGCGCTGAGACATCGCGCCCAGAATATGGATGTGACAACGGATACGCCTATTATCCCGGCGCAAGCCTAAGTTTTAGTTGCGTGCCTTTATCCCAACTCCCTTACTGGCGTTTATCCGGTTTTTATTTTTTCTACTTTGCCTGCCTGGGCGTTCTGGTTCCCTACTGGAGCCTCTACCTGCAATGGGAAGGCTTCTCAGCCGGCCAAATCGGCGAATTAACAGCAATATTGCTGGCTTCACGTATTATCGCACCCAATATCTGGGGCTGGATAGCCGATCATAAAGGTCATCGCATGCGCATTGTGCGCTTTGCCAGTTTTGCTGCCACGATGACTTTTGCTGCGATATTTTTCAATCAGAGCTATCTGTGGGTTGCCGGCACCCTGCTGCTATTCAGCTTTTTCTGGAATGCCTCCCTGCCGCAGTTTGAAGTCACCACCTTGCAGCATCTCGGTGATCACAGCCACCACTATAGCAAGGTCCGCCTCTGGGGTTCGGTGGGTTTTATCATCATCGTAATGGTGCTGGGCTGGTTGCTGGAAATATTTGATCCCATCATTGTGCCGGTGGCGCTGTTACTCAGCACGGTGGGGATCTGGCTGGTGAGCCTGATGGTACCGGAATCCGCCTCACATCACCTCAGCCTGGGGCATGTATCATTAAAATCGCTGTTAAAACGTCCCGCCGTGATTGCCTTTCTAGTGATTTGTTTTCTGACCCAGGCCAGTCACGGGCCTTATTACACCTTCTACACCATCTATCTGGAGCAGCACGGTTATAGCCGCGGGTTGATTGGTCAATTATGGGCGCTGGGCGTGTTCGCCGAAGTCATTATTTTTCTGTTCATGCATCGCTGGTTGCCAAAATTTGGGCTGCGCTATGTGTTGCTGGCCAGTTTATTGTTCAGTGGTCTGCGCTGGTTGCTCATCGCCCTGTTTCCGCAAAACCTGCCGATTCTGACTTTTGCGCAGCTGTTACATGCTGCCAGCTACGGCACTTATCACGCTGCAGCCATTGCCTGGGTACATCGCCACTTTACCGGTAGCACCCAAGGCCGCGGACAAGCCTTGTACAGCAGCGTCAGCTTTGGTGCCGGTGGTGCGCTGGGCAGTCTGGTAAGCGGTTATTTATGGCTAACGCCGGGACCGATGTGGACCTACCTTCTCGCTGCCTTTGCCAGTGTGATCGCTTTTGCCGTGGGGCTCATCTGGTTGAAGGAAGATGATCGCCATTTAGCGAATGCAGGCTAAAAACCTCAATTTATCTGCTTTTTACACTTCCCATCCCTCCTGACAGTACTTATAATGATGGGCTGATAATTCAACGAAACTCAGATAGCAGACATATCCGTTGTGTCTGACCAGGTGGTATATGCATTTCTCGATAAAGAAAGGGCTGGACCTGCCCATCTCGGGTAAGCCCGAACAAACTATCTCCGATGCTAACAGTGTCAGTTCGGTAGCGGTATTGGGTAATGAATATGTGGGGATGAAACCCACCATGCTGGTAGAAGAAGGCCAGCAGGTCAAACTGGGGCAGGTTTTGTTCACCGACAAAAAAAATCCCGGCATTCAATTCACCTCCCCGGGTGCAGGTACCGTCAAAACGATTAACCGCGGCCCTAAACGAGTTTTGCAATCAGTCATCATCGAACTGGAAGGTGATGAAGAAATTACCTTCAAAGATTATTCCGTTGATGCGTTGAATACGCTGGAAGCTGACACAATCAAACAGAACCTGGTTGATTCCGGCCTGTGGCTTGCCTTCCGTACCCGCCCTTACAGCCGTTCTCCGGCGATTGATTCCTCACCCCACACCATCTTTGTCACCGCCATCGATACCAACCCTCTGGCAGCGGATCCCAGTGTGATCATCAAAGAATACGCTGACGATTTCAAACATGGTCTGACAATTATCAGCCACTTGAGCGCAGGCAAGGTTTTTGTCTGTCAGGCACCGGATATAGCCCTGCCCGTTAGTCATCGCGATAATATTGAAGTACGCACCTTCTCCGGGCCACATCCTGCCGGACTTGCCGGCACCCATATTCATCTGCTGGATCCGGTCAGTGCCAATAAAACCGTCTGGACCATCAATTATCAGGATGTGATTGCTATCGGTAAACTGTTTACCACTGGCCGCTTATGGGTGGAACGTATTATCTCACTGGCTGGTCCTTTGGTTAACAAACCGCGGCTGGTTCGCACCCGGCTGGGTGCCAGCACCGAAGATCTGGTACGTAACGAAGTAGAAAATGTTTCTTCACGGGTCATTTCAGGTTCAGTGTTGCATGGTCACACGGCCAATAACTGGGCAGCCTATCTGGGCCGTTTCCACAATCAGATCTCGGTGATTGCAGAAGGCACCGAACGGGAATTGCTGGGCTGGATTCGCCCCGGCGGCAAGAACAAATTCTCGGCTTTGAACGTATTTATCTCCAGCCTGTTTCCGAAGAAAGAACTGGCTTTGACCACCTCGCAAAACGGCAGCCCACGGGCGATGGTGCCGGTCGGTGTATTTGAGCGGGTCATGCCGCTGGATATTCTGCCCACCCAATTACTGCGTTCATTACTGGTCAAGGACACTGACACTGCTCAGGCACTGGGTTGTCTGGAACTGGATGAAGAAGATCTGTCGCTGTGTTCCTTCGTTTGCTCCGGCAAATATGATTATGGCCCGGCACTCCGCACCACCCTTACACAAATTGAAAGAGAAGGATAATCATGGCGCGTTTAAGACGTTTCCTTGATCGGATTGAACCGCAATTTCAGAAAGGCGGTCCTTACGAGAAGTATTTCGCCCTCTATGAAATGGTAGACACCTTCATCTATACCCCCGCTGATGTAACCCGGGGTTCGCCGCATGTACGTGACGCCATCGATCTGAAACGGGTGATGAGTTACGTAGTTGTCGCCACCTTCCCGGTATTGTTGCTGATGCTGTGGAATACCGGCTTACAGGCGAACACTGCTATGGAACAGTTGGGCATGACGACCGTTGAAGGCTGGCGTGGCTGGCTGATGGCGACTTTAGGGATCGGTTTTGATCCTGACAGTATGATTGCCAATATGTTACACGGGCTGCTTTATTTTCTGCCCATGTATATCACCACACTGGTAGCCGGCGGCATTTTCGAAGTCATCTTTGCTGCGGTGCGTAACCATGAAGTCAATGAAGGCTTTCTGGTCAGTTCCATGCTTTACACCTTGACCCTGCCCCCCTCAACGCCATTATGGATGGTGGCTCTCGGCATCATCTTCGGTGTGGTGATAGGTAAAGAAGTGTTTGGCGGCACCGGTAAAAACTTCCTTAACCCGGCGTTGACCGGCCGTGCTTTCCTCTACTTTGCCTACCCGGCAGCGATGTCCGGCGATGCAATCTGGACTGCGGTAGATGGTTATACCGGTGCAACGCCGCTGGCTCTGGCTGCTTCAGGCGGCGTCGAAGCGATCAAAGAAGCCGGTTATACCTGGTCACAGACTTTCTTCGGCATAATGCCGGGTTCCTTGGGTGAAACCTCAACGTTGGCGATTATGATAGGCGCTGCGTTCCTTATATACACCCGGGTGGCCAATTTCCGGATTATTTTCGGGGTATTGTTCGGCATGATTTTCACTACTTTGCTGTTCAACCTGATTGGCAGTGATACCAACCCGATGTTTGCCATGCCCTGGTACTGGCATTTGACGATTGGCGGCATTGCTTTTGGTATGGTGTTTATGGCGACCGATCCCGTGTCGGCGGCGATGACCGATAAAGGCCGCTGGATTTACGGTTTTCTGATTGGCTTTATGGCGGTACTGATTCGGGTGATCAACCCGGCCTTTCCGGAAGGCATCATGCTTGCCATCCTGTTCGGCAATATTTTTGCACCACTCATCGACTACTTTGTGGTGCAGGCCAACGTTAAACGAAGATTAAAGCGAAGTTAATCACATGGCAGAGACTACTCCACCTAGAGGATTTCTCGGTAAGCTCATGAGCTTGCCCAATGATAATCCGAAGAAAACCCTGTTCATCGCCATTCTGTTGTGTCTGGTCTGTTCAATTCTGGTATCCACTGCCGCCGTGTCGTTAAAACCGATGCAGCAAAGCAATAAGAAAAACGATATCAAAAAGAATATTCTGGCTGTCAGTGGCCTGTCTGATGAAGCAGGAAGTCTTGATGAGCTGTTCAGTCAGTTTGAAGTCCGCCTTGTCGATCTGGATGCCGGACAATATGCGGTATCCGATATTGATCCGGTCAGTTACGACCAGCGTAAAGCAGCCTCCGATCCGAAAATGAACGTCAAACTGAGTGGCAAAGAGGATATTGCCGGTATCGGCAGCCGCGCCAAACTGGTGCCGGTTTATCTGCTCAAGGAAGGTGACACCATCAAACAGGTTGTGTTGCCGCTGCATGGCTACGGTCTGTGGTCGACCCTGTATGGCTTCATGTCGCTGGAAGGTGACTTTAATACCATCCGCGGCCTGCGTTTCTATGAACATGCCGAAACACCCGGCCTCGGCGGTGAGGTTGATAATCCGAAATGGCGTCAGCAATGGCAGGGTAAAAAAGTCTTCGATGAAAACGGCAATACGGAAATCCGGGTGATTCGCGGTCATGTCGGTCCCGGCACCAAAGACGCCGAACATAAAGTCGACGGTTTGTCAGGTGCGACCCTAACCAGCACCGGTGTCACCAATCTGGTCCAATACTGGCTGGGTGACCACGGCTTTGGTCCTTATTTGAAAAACATGCGTTCCGAATTGGGGAAATAGCAGATGGCTAGTCAAGCAAAATCCAATGTTATCGATCCGTTAATCGATAACAATCCAATTACGCTGCAAGTGCTGGGAATCTGCTCGGCATTGGCGGTCACCACCAATATGACGTCGGCACTGATTATGTGTATCGCGCTGACCACGGTTACAGCGTTTTCCGGCGCTTGCATCAGTGCGATTCGTAAACATATTCCGGGCAGTATCCGGATCATTGTGCAAATGACCATTATCGCCTCACTGGTTATTATCGTTGATCAGATTTTGAAGGCCTATGCCTATGAAGCCAGCAAACAGCTGTCCGTGTTCGTGGGGCTGATCATCACCAACTGTATCGTGCTGGGGCGTGCCGAAGCCTATGCGATGAAAAACCCGCCACTGCTGAGCTTCCTTGATGGTATTGGTAACGGATTGGGTTATAGCCTGATTCTAATGGCCGTCGCCTTCTGCCGTGAACTGATCGGCGCCGGCAAGCTGTTCGGCCATCAGGTGATTCCGGTTGCCAACGAAGGCGGCTGGTATATGCCTAACGGACTGATGCTGTTGCCGCCGAGTGCCTTTTTTGTGATCGGCCTGATGATCTGGGCAATCCGCAGCTGGAAAAAAGAACAAGTGGAAGCGCCGGATTACCAAATCCACCAGGTTCACCGTACGGAGGTACTGTAAATGGAACATTACCTCAGTCTCTTTATCCGTTCGATTTTTGTCGAGAACTTGGCTTTGGCCTTCTTCCTGGGCATGTGTACCTTTCTGGCGGTATCGAAGAAAATTGAAACCGCTTTGGGCCTGGGTATCGCCGTTATTCTGGTACAGGTGATTACGGTGCCAGCGAATAACCTTATCTATCAGTTCCTGTTAAAAGACGGAGCGTTGGCCTGGGCCGGTCTGCCTGAGGTCGATTTGAGCTTTCTGGGTTTAATCAGCTACATCGGTGTGATTGCAGCGATGGTACAGATTCTGGAAATGGCGATGGATAAATATGTGCCCTCCCTCTATAACGCACTGGGAATCTTCCTGCCGTTGATTACCGTCAACTGTGCCATCCTCGGTGGTACATTGTTTATGGTTGAACGTGACTACAACCTGGCTGAAAGTGCCGTTTATGGTATCGGCAGCGGTCTGGGGTGGGCAATGGCAATCACGGCTATTGCCGGTATAAGAGAAAAACTCAAATATTCTGATGTGCCTGACGGCTTGCAGGGTCTTGGTATCACCTTTATTACCGCAGGTTTGATGGCACTCGGATTCATGGCATTTTCTGGGATACAACTGTAATGGAAATCGTACTCGGTATCGTACTGTTTACCCTCATCATCATGGCCCTGGTATTTGTAATACTGGCTGCCCGCTCCAGACTGGTTTCGACCGGTGATGTACAGATCATCATCAACAATGAAAAAACCATCCATACCCCAGCCGGCGGTAAGCTGCTGGGAGCGCTGGCAGAAGCCAATCTGTTTGTTTCATCAGCCTGTGGCGGTGGTGGTACCTGTGGACAGTGCAAAGTCAAAATCTTTGAAGGCGGCGGGTCGATTCTGCCGACTGAAGAGTCACTCATCACCAAACGCGAAGCAGGTGAAGGTGATCGCCTTTCCTGTCAGGTCGCGGTCAAGCAGAACATGAAAATTGAAGTGCCGGAAGAAGTATTCGGCGTCAAGAAATGGGAATGCACGGTCCGCTCTAACGAAAACGTCGCGACTTTTATCAAGGAGCTGGTGCTGGAGTTGCCTGAAGGCGAAGCCGTTGATTTTCGCGCCGGTGGTTTTATTCAGATCGAATGTCCGCCCCACACGGTGGAATACAAAAACTTCATTATTGAAGACGAATATCGCTCGGACTGGGATCGCTACGACATGTGGCGCTACAAATCAGTGGTCAAGGAGGATGTCGTACGGGCTTACTCTATGGCCAACTACCCGGAAGAAGAAGGCATTATCATGCTCAATGTACGCATTGCCTCACCTCCGCCCGGTGATGATGATATTCCCCCGGGCCAGATGTCTTCTTACATCTTTAACCTGAAACCGGGCGATAAAGTCACCATCTCCGGTCCCTTCGGTGAGTTCTTTGCCAAAAATACCGACAAGGAAATGGTCTTCATCGGCGGTGGCGCCGGTATGGCACCGATGCGTTCGCATATCTTCGATCAACTGCGCCGCCTGCACAGCAAACGCAAGATCAGTTTCTGGTATGGTGCCCGCAGCCTGCGTGAAATGTTCTACAGCGAAGACTTCGATGAACTGGCAGCTGAAAACGACAATTTCATTTGGCATGTGGCGTTGTCCGACCCGCTTCCCGAAGATAACTGGGAAGGTTACACTGGATTCATACACAATGTGTTGTATGAAAACTATCTGAAAGATCATCCGGCACCGGAAGACTGCGAATTCTATATGTGCGGTCCGCCAATGATGAACGCAGCGGTTATCAGCCTGCTGGAAGATCTGGGGGTCGAGCGTGATAATATCTTCCTCGACGATTTCGGGGGCTAAATGACGACTTTTATCGCCACTTTCATCATTCTGCTTATCGCAGTGCTGGCCATGGCTTTGGGTATTCTAATGGGACGCCCGGCAATCAAGGGTAGCTGTGGCGGTCTCAATCAAGTCGGCTTGGGTGGAAGTTGCGGCGGGGCTTGCTCCAGTCAAGAACGAGAAGAATGCACCCAACGTAAAGTACAACAATAATAACGCGTCTGAGGAGAACAGGCCATGCTCGCACCATTGAAAGTTAAAGAGTATATGAATGGCACCAAAATCACCTTCACCCCCGAAATGGAGGTGTTATATGCTATTCATCAGTTAATTGAATTCAAGATTTCCGGCGCCCCGGTTATTGATCATCACGGTAACCTGATTGGTTTCTTGTCCGAAAAAGATTGCATGCAGGTTGCGCTCAACGCATCCTATCAGGGCGAAGCCGGCGGACGCGTGATTGAGTTCATGCATAATATGGTCGAAACCATCGATGTTGACGCTTCTATTATCGAAGTCGCCGAAAAATTTCTGCAAACCGACTATAAATGCCTGCCGGTGGTCAAGGAAAACCGTCTGGTCGGTTCCATTACCCGCCGGAATATCCTTAAAGCGCTGGAAATGGCTGCAAATATAGAAAGCAGTAAAAAACCGGCAAAGCAGTCCACCAAGCAGCATATTCACGTCAGCAGTACTTCTTAAACTGACGTTCAAGCCTGATCATACTGAAACAGCTGCTGCGGCAGCTGTTTTTGTTTGTCCGCCAAAAAAGCTAAGATAAGGCTGTATTCACCATCAGGACAAACAGATGCAGCTCGTGTTCCGCGCCAGCAATATTCTTGAAGCCCACATTGTCGCCGGCTTGTTGAACAGCCGCGATATAGAAACGCATGTGAGCGGGTTTTATCTGCAAGGTGCCGTCGGCGATTTGCCTGCTACCGACTTTGCCCATGTGTTTGTTAACGATGATGATGTTGATAAGGCCGAAAAGATAATCGAAGACTACGAAAACGGCGAGTTATAAATTGTTTGATTGCTTGGCCGTCTCTCTATTCTTCGACTGGGAGACAAACATTTTTTCAGGTACAACAGAGGCAAAGGTGAAACATCAACAACCCGAGTTGAATGAAAATAAGGAAAAGATGGCGAAACAACCCCCGCTTTATAACCAACATGTGGCGTGCGGTGCACGCATGGTGGATTTTCATGGCTGGATGATGCCGCTGCATTACGGCTCGCAACTGGACGAGCATCACGCTGTGCGCCAGAATGCCGGCATGTTCGACGTCTCCCACATGACCATCGTAGATCTGCACGGTGCCGATACCCGTGAGTTCCTGCGTTATCTGCTGGCAAACGACGTTGCCAGGCTCACTCAAGCCGGCAAAGCATTGTACTCCGCCATGCTGAATGCCACTGGCGGCGTGATTGACGATCTGATCGTTTATTTCCTCTCTGAAGACTGTTTCCGCTTGGTGATGAACGCCGCCACCCGTGACAAAGACCTGGCCTGGATCGAAAAACAGGCAGCACCGTATGCTGCTGCACTGACGGTACGTGACGATCTGGCGCTCATTGCCGTACAGGGTCCACAGGCACAGGAAAAGACAAAATCCTTTTTTACGCCGGAACAAAAACAGGCAGTGGCCAACATGAAACCGTTCTGTTGCGTACAAGCCGGGGAACTGTTTATCGCCACCACCGGTTACACTGGCGAATCTGGCTATGAAATCGCACTTTCGAAAGAACGGGCAGCAGATTTCTGGCAGCAACTGCTGGCCACCGGTATCCAACCGGCCGGTCTCGGGGCGCGTGACACGTTGCGTTTGGAAGCAGGTATGAACCTGTACGGGCAGGAAATGGACGAAAATGTTTCGCCGCTGGCTGCCAATATGGGCTGGACTATTGCCTGGCAACCGGCAGATCGCCGCTTTATCGGTCGTGAAGCCTTAGCGCAGCAGCGTGAACAGGGTACTGAACAGCTGGTCGGTTTGGTCATGACGGAAAAAGGCGTATTACGTCATAAAATGCCGGTATATTTCACTGACGCTGCAGGTCAACTGCAAGAAGGAGTGATCACCAGTGGTTCCTTTTCGCCGACACTGGGCTGCAGTATCGCCTTGGCGCGAGTGCCTGCCGGTATCGGCAAACAGGCAAGGGTACAGATCCGTAACCGTGAAATAGCGGTTAAAGTGACCAAACCCGGCTTTGTGCGTGCCGGTAAAGTAATCATTGATTATTAGCTTCGAAGGAGTGTGTGACTGTGAGTAATATGCCAACAGAACTGAAGTACGCGACGTCTCACGAATGGGTGCGTGACGAAGGTAACGGCGAATACAGTGTCGGGATATCCGAGCACGCGCAGGAAGTACTGGGCGATATGGTATTTGTCGAATTACCGGAAATCGGCACCATAGTTTCTGCCGGCGACGAATGCGCTGTCTTGGAATCAGTTAAAGCCGCTGCTGATATTTATGCCCCGCTCAGCGGTGAAATCATCGCGGTGAACGGCTCACTGGAAGATTCCCCGGAACGGGTCAACAGTGAACCATACGATGACGGCTGGCTGTTCCGTATCAAAGCGTCCGATACTGACGAAGTGGATAATTTGCTGGACGCTGACGCCTATCAGGAATCTCTTGACGCCTGACGTTTCTTTCGGCTGTATCGCCTCAAGGTACTGGTATCATAAAAGATACACAGGAGATAGCCATGACTCAGACGCTCAACCAGCTTGAATACAAAGAAGCGTTTTTCAAACGCCATATCGGCCCATCTCCCGAGCAACAACAGCAAATGCTGGAAACGGTAGGCGCCGGCTCGCTCGACGCACTGATCCAGCAGGTTGTACCGGCGGATATTCAACTGCCGGTACCACTGCCGGCGAGAGAAGCGGTGACCGAACATCAAGCGCTGACCGAATTGAAGGCTATGGCCGGCCGTAATCAACGTTACAAATCCTACATCGGTATGGGCTACAGTGCAGTGCTGACGCCACCGGTGATCCTGCGTAACGTACTGGAAAACCCGGGCTGGTACACCGCTTACACGCCGTATCAAGCGGAAATTTCGCAGGGCCGTCTGGAAGCCTTGCTGAACTTCCAGACCATGACGCTTGATCTGACCGGGTTGGATCTGGCCTCTGCCTCCCTGCTGGATGAAGCAACAGCGGCGGCCGAAGCGATGGCGTTGGCCAGGCGCGCCAGCAGCCTGAAAGACGCAAACCGTTTCTTTGTTGCCGATGACGTGCACCCGCAGACGCTCGATGTGGTTCGTACCCGCGCCGAAACCGCCGGTTTTGAACTGATCGTCGACAACGCCGCAAAAGTGCTGAAACTGGAAGGTGTGTTCGGCGTGCTGTTGCAGCAGGCGGGCACTACCGGCGAACTGCATGATTACGGCGAACTGCTGGCCGAACTGAAATCCCGCAACATTATTACCAGCGTCGCCGCCGATATCATGGCGCTGGTTTTACTGACCGCGCCGGGCAAGCAAGGGGCGGATGTGGTTTTCGGTTCTGCTCAGCGTTTCGGCGTGCCGATGGGTTACGGCGGCCCGCACGCGGCATTTTTCGCCTGCCGAGACGAATTCAAACGTGCCATACCGGGCCGTATCATTGGCGTATCGCGCGATGTAGCCGGTCACACTGCGCTGCGCATGGCACTGCAGACCCGCGAACAGCATATTCGCCGTGAAAAGGCGACCTCGAATATCTGCACTTCGCAGGTGCTGCTGGCCAATATCGCCGGCTTCTATGCGGTATTTCATGGCCCGCAGGGGCTGCAACGCATTGCCGGGCGTATTCATCGCCTGACCGATATTCTGGCTGCCGGGCTGCAACAGGCCGGATTGACGCTGCGCCATCAAAGCTGGTTCGACACCCTGACAGTGGCCGTGAAAAACAAGGCGGCGGTACTGGAGCGGGCGCGGCACTTTAACATCAACCTCCGCAGTGATATCCGCGATGCGGTGGGCATCACGCTTGATGAAACCACCACCCGGGAAGATGTGCAGACTTTGTTTGCCGTGTTGCTCGGTGAACAGCACAAGCTGGACGTTAATAAGCTGGATGCAGCGGTGAGCCAACAAAGCTTATCGATTCCGGCGGCTATGCTGCGCACGGATCCGATCCTCAGCCATCCGGTATTCAACAGCTACCACAGCGAAACTGAGATGATGCGTTACCTGCACAGGCTGGAACGAAAGGATATGGCACTGAACCAGGCGATGATCCCGCTCGGCTCCTGCACCATGAAACTGAACGCCGCAGCGGAAATGAGCCCGATGACCTGGCCGGAGTTTACCGAGCTGCACCCGTTTTGCCCGCCGGAGCAGGCTGCCGGCTACCAGCAAATGATCGGTCAGCTTTCCCAGTGGCTGCTGCAACTGACCGGTTTTGATGCGATCAGCATGCAACCGAACTCCGGCGCGCAAGGCGAATACGCCGGTCTGCTGGCAATCCGTCATTACCATGAAAGCCGCAACGAAACCGGCCGCCATCTCTGCCTGATCCCCAGTTCAGCGCACGGCACCAATCCGGCGACGGCGCAGATGGCGGGCATGTCAGTTGTGGTGGTAGCCTGCGATAAACAGGGCAATATCGATCTGGAAGATCTGCAAAAAAAAGCCGAACAAGCAGGCAATTCACTTTCCTGCATCATGATCACCTACCCATCGACTCATGGCGTTTATGAAGAAAACATCCGCAAAGTGTGCGAGGTCGTGCATCAGTTCGGCGGCCAAGTGTATCTGGACGGTGCCAATATGAATGCACAAATGGGCATCACTACGCCGGCCTATCTCGGCGCCGACGTTTCGCACCTTAACCTGCATAAAACCTTCTGCATTCCGCACGGCGGCGGCGGCCCGGGCATGGGACCCATTGGCATCAAAGCACATCTGGCGCCGTTTGTGCCGGGCCACAGCGTGGTACAGATTGATGGTGTAACTTCCGAAGGGGCGGTATCTGCGGCACCGTTCGGCAGCCCTTCTATCCTGCCCATCAGCTGGATGTACCTGCGTCTGATGGGATCGGAAGGCTTGAAACGGTCCAGTCAGGTGGCAATCCTCAGTGCCAATTACATCGCAACGCGTCTGAAAGATGCTTACCCGGTGCTGTATACCGGCCGGAATCAGCGCGTAGCGCACGAATGTATCTTGGACATCCGGCCATTGAAAGCAGAAACCGGCATCAGCGACCTGGACATCGCCAAGCGTCTGATCGACTACGGCTTTCATGCGCCTACTATGTCGTTCCCTGTGGCCGGTACCTTGATGGTGGAGCCGACCGAGTCGGAAAGCAAAATCGAGTTGGATCGCTTTATCGAGGCAATGCTGTCGATCCGCACTGAGATCGATCGCGTCGTGAACGGCGAATGGCCGCTGGATGACAACCCGCTGGTCAACGCACCGCATACTCAGGGCGAACTGGCCAGCGACTGGCAGCACGCCTACAGCCGAGAACTGGCGGTGTTCCCTGCAGCATCGCTGCGTGACAACAAGTACTGGCCGGCCGTGAAACGCCTGGATGACGTCTATGGTGATCGTCATCTGTCCTGCTCCTGTGTGCCGATAAGTGAATATAAATAGCCGTCATTTGGGGCACGCTCTAGTAGCTCACGCGAAAATGGGGGTCCGTTTTCCTCTTGCCCCGTGAAACAGGCAAGTCATGCTCCCGTCCTTTTTACCTGAGGCCAAATTGGTGTAAGCTCTTCGTTTACTGCTTATCAACAATAAAGAGTCAGCATGATCTACAACAGCATTCTCGATACCATCGGCAACACTCCTGTCGTCCGTCTTAACAATATTGCCCCCGCTCATGTCGATCTTTTTGTAAAGGTCGAATCCTTCAATCCTATGGCTTCGGTCAAAGACCGGCTGGCTTTTGCCATTATTGATGATGCGGAAAAACGCGGCGTGCTCAAACCCGGCCAGACGGTTGTCGAAGCCACCTCAGGTAACACCGGCATCGCACTGGCGATGGTCTGCGCTGCCAAGGGTTATCCTTTTGTCGCTACCATGGTCGAAACATTCTCGGTCGAGCGTCGTAAGATCATGCGTGCTTTGGGTGCCAAAGTTATCCTGACCCCGGCGGCCGAAAAAGGTACCGGCATGGTCAAGAAAGCCGAACAGCTGGCGGAACAACATGGCTGGTTTCTGGCCCGTCAATTTGAAAACCCGGCCAATCCCGCTTATCACCGTAATACCACAGGCCCTGAAATCCTGTGTGACTTTGCCGGTAAACGTCTCGACTACTGGGTCTCCGGCTGGGGTACCGGCGGCACGATGACCGGCGCCGGTGAAATGATTAAAAAGGCGCGTCCCGATACCAAGATCATTGCCACCGAACCTGCTGCGGCTTCAATGCTGGCTGGTGATGACTGGAACCCGCATAAGATTCAAGGCTGGACCCCGGATTTTGTACCCGATGTGTTAAACCGTAAAGTTTATGACGAACTGTATCCGGTCACTGATGAGGAAGCCAAAGACTGGGCATTACGGCTAGCCAGTGAAGAAGGCATATTTGTCGGCCTGTCCAGTGGCGGCACGCTGGCTGCAGCAATGAAAGTCGCGAAAAAGGCCGAGCCCGGCTCAACCATTCTGGCAATGCTGCCCGATACCGGCGAACGTTATCTGTCGACCTATCTGTTTGAAGGCATTAACGAAGGTTCGGACGATGACTGGCTCGCCAGCCAGGGATAAAAACAAGAAAAAGCCCGGGGAACCGGGCTTTTCTTATTGATCCAGCACACTGACCAATGCCAGTGACCAGCAACAGAAAGGGTCGGCACCAGTCACAATGTAACTCTGCACGTTATCCAGTTTGTTCAGTGTTGCCAGATAAGGCGTCAATACCGAGCCCGGCACCACGTCGTCACGCTCACCAATCAAATGAATCTGCGGCACCGATTGATTCCAAAGCCGTGCTGTAATCCACCGGACTCAATGAGTCATACAGCGGTGCTGAATGATTAAAGTCCGCCCATCTTTTGGGATCCAGATTACCGGCCACGGTCACCAACAGTGCAATATCGCCTCTTTTTGCTCCAATAATGGTTGCCACTGTACCACCACCGAAAAAGCCAATCCGTCGGATCTTGTCCGTATGGAAGCGAGTTTTCATCGCCATAATGGTCCGATTTATCGAATCAATCACCAACTGCGAGTAACGATGTGAAGTCCTGAGCGCTTTATTACAGGAATTAAGGTGATTGCCCACCAGATACTGACAAGGCCAGCCGATATAAACGCTATTGCCACCGATATCCGTTGCCAGCTCAAACGCAATGACCGGTTTACCATCAGCCTCAATAAAAATATTAAGCGTATCGGCCTGTCTCAATTCCGCTGGCGCAACCCCCATCATCAAGTGCTTGCCGCCGGATAGAATGATCCGGCTCCACGGCAAAAATAAGTTCTATTTATGCCCAAAACCTTTTACCATTGGCGCATGTCTGCGCAAATAAAACGCTTCGATCCGGACAAGGAATATTTCTTTGTTGAAGGCTGCTTTATCAATGAACTATCCAACTCCAGCCAGGATCCGGATGTCTCCATTGCCCGTGCCAGAGTGACGCCAGGCGTCACCACTCACTGGCACCGGCTCAGTGCCACCACCGAACGTTATGTCATTCTGGAAGGTCAGGGGGAAATCGAGATGGGGGATAATACCCCAGAGCCTCTCGGCGCCGGTGATGTAGTGATTATTCCACCGCAAACGCGTCAGCGTATTACCAACACTGGACAGGAAGATCTGATTTTTCTGGCGATCTGCTCACCCAGGTTTCACGATAAAAACTATATCGATAGCTGATAATCAGCTAACACAGCTTATGCTGTAAAAGATATACCAGACAGTTACCGGTACGGCACAAGCTGCCAGCAGAATAATCCATGACAGGATCTGTATCAACCGCCCGCGTCTCACTGCCATCTTACCTTGCAATATCACCACATCTCTTGTGACCGGCGTATTCGGTGGCGGAAAGCATCGCGTTTTAATAATCTTGTTCGCAAACCGAATCAAATATGCCGCCATCAGCAATACCGGCAACACCAGAACTGACATTACCAGAAACACTACATAAGTATGGCTCAGCAGAAATTCGGCATGGCTTTGCAGCCACAGATTGATATTGCCGATGAAATATTCCAGCACAAAAAACAAGGCAGTGCCGATAAGAACCCCACCCAGTAGGGTCATAATGGCTTTTCTTCTGGCTTTGGGATCGGCTTTTTGTATTTGGTTCATGTTCGTTCTGTTTCTGTCTGGAAATAATGATCGGCGCGAGGATTAAATAATAACCAGATAAAACATACTTTTTTATAAACTTGAAACCTTGTCCTCAACAGCCTGTTTCCAAAATCTCCCAAACTTCCTTCACGTGATAACAGCAGGGATATCAAGATAGCGATGACTTTTTCCTGCAAATTAAATCCGTATTTACCGGCCTCAAGGGCGATAAAGCAGAAAAAACGGGCAAATATTGACCACTGAGTCTGGTAATTTACTTTGCTGCTGGCGACACCCACCAACTACACACAAGCCATTTCCCTTCGCTTTTTTACCGGCCAGCCTAATAACACCCAACATCACAAGGTGTCAATACCTATTTATGCTAATTGTATAACCATTCAGATATTGACACTATCACAGTGTCTTTTACTAAGTAATCTGGAGATATTGTATGAAAATAATTTCGTTTGGAAAGTTTGGCGCCAGCAACTCGACACCGATTACCACTGACCTTGATGGTTGGAAGCCTGTTGAAGGCTCACCAACCATGAAAACATGGATTGAACATGTGCCGGCTGATGGCAAGTTACTCACCGGATTTTGGGAAGCCACACCCGGCACTTACCAAGTCACTTACAATGCAGATGAAATGGTTCACATGTTTGAGGGTAAGGCCACTCTTACCGAAGATAATGGTGAATCCGTAACATATGTCGGCGGTGACAGCTTCTTAGTTGAAGCAGGTTTTAAGGGTACATGGAAAACTGAAGAAACCGTACGCAAAATTTTTGCCATCCGGATGGGCCAAGATGTAACAGCGCCATTTGGAGACTGAATCCCCTCTCTACCCTACCCAAAAAGCCACGTTTAAACGTGGCTTTTTTATGGGCATGGCGTTGCTGAAGTCACGCATAACGGTGGATTTAGTCACAAATGCACTGACGGGTAGCAGTATAACGAACGATAATGAAATCCGCCCGCACTCAGCATTGAATTACCTGACACCATCCGAATTTGCAGCCGATTTTCGAACAGAAAAACAACCCTGTAATTAAGGACATTACAAACTGTCACTGGTCAGTTAATGAAGGCAGGCCAGTGTGTGATCCGACAGCATCTGAAAATCGCTATCAAGGCTTTATCTGTATCCGTAATTTTGTGGGAAACGCATTTTGGTTAAAGAATCCAGATTGGCAGTGAAGCTCTTAATTGAGCAACAGCTACAACCTCCTTCAAATTATCCTTTGAAATGATTGTGATTCATTTATTGAGTCTACATGCACAATATCCCGGGATACTGGTGCCAGTAACTTTCGAAAAATAACTGTATTTAACAAAAATTAAAGTGCATCCAAACCTATCACATATATCTACCCCTCCCCATTAACCCTTAAGTAGTAACCACTAGAGACTATAGACACATCTACCGAGAAAACTATGATGAAACTCAGGGTCAATCAATTCCCTAAAAATAATTTATGATCTTTTACAATTTTCTCGGAGAGTAAGACCATGGCAAGAGATCCCCGATACGATATCCTTTTTACCCCTATTCAGATAGGCTCCAAAACCATACGCAATCGATTCTACCAAGTGCCGCACTGTAATGGTGCCGGTACCAATTCCCCCGGTATGAATATGGCCCATCGCGGCGTTAAAGCCGAAGGCGGCTGGGGTGCGGTCAACACAGAACAATGCTCAATCCACCCTGAATGTGATGATACGCTTCGTATCACCGCCCGCATTTGGGATGAAGGAGACATGCGCAACCTTAAGGCAATGGTTGATCATGTTCACAGTCATGACTCTCTTGCAGGTTGTGAACTGTTTTATGGCGGCCCTCATGCACCAGGCTTAGAAACACGCACGATAGCGCGTGGACCAAGTCAATATAATTCGGATTTCGGCACCATTCCAGGTTGTCCGGGCTTTACCTACAATCATGAAGCTGATAAAGACGAACTTCTCAGGCTTCAGCAACAGTATGTAGATGCTGCACTGCGGGCACGCGACACTGGCTTTGATCTCGTCAACGTCTATGGTGCGCATGCTTATGGCCCCATGCAGTGGCTCAACCCTTACTACAACCGCCGTACCGATGAATATGGTGGCAGTTTTGAAAACCGCGCTCGGTTCTGGATCGAAACACTGGAAAAAATCCGTCGCGCATGCGGTGATGATATAGGTTTGGTAACCCGTTGCGCTGTTGATACGCTTTATGGCGGCAAGGGCGTCGAGATTGGCGAAGATGGTCTGAAATTTATCGAAATGGCATCACCCTATGTCGACTTATGGGATGTTAATATCGGTGATATCACCGAATGGGGCGAGGATGCTGGTCCTTCACGTTTCTACCAGATTGGTCACGAGAATGACTGGATTCGCCATATCAAGCAGGCCACCAACAAACCTGTAGTAGGTGTTGGCCGCTACTACGATCCCGAAACAATGCTGCAAGTCGTCAGTTCAGGGGTTATAGATATTATTGGCGCGGCACGACCATCAATTGCCGATCCATGGCTCCCGCGTAAAATAGATGAAGGCCGCGTTGATGACATCCGCACTTGTATTGGCTGTAATGTCTGTATCTCGCGCTGGGAAATGGGTGGTGTGCCGTTCATCTGTACCCAAAACGCTACTGCCGGTGAAGAGTATCGCCGCGGTTGGCATCCGGAGAAATTTGAACCTGCTAAATCGGAACATGACGTTCTGGTCGTAGGTGCAGGCCCGGCCGGTTCTGAATGCGCACGAGTCCTGATGGAACGCGGTTATACCGTTCATCTGGTAGATGCCAGCGACAAGATCGGTGGTTATGTCAATGATGTGGCCACTCTGCCCGGCCTTGCCGAATGGAGTTTCCATAGAGACTATCGTGAAACACAAATCACCAATCTGGTCAAAAAGAACAAGAATAATCAGGTGGCTTTAGGCGTTAAACCTATGACGGCCGATGATGTTCTTAACTATGGTGCCTCACGCGTGGTTATTGCTACCGGAGCCAAGTGGAGTACTACCGGTGTCAACCACCGCACTCATGAACCGATCCCTGGTGCCGATGCTAGCCTTCCTCATGTATTAACACCAGAACAAGTGTTCGAAGGTAAAAAACCGGTCGGCAAACGTGTCATGATCATCAACTATGATCCCTACTACATGGCACCAAGTTTGGCCGAAAAGTTCGCACGTGCCGGTCACGAAGTTACAGTAGCCACCGTTAGCGCCTTGGGAGCATACATGGAGTACACTCTGGAAGGCGCGAATATGCAACGGCTTATTCACGAACTTGGTATCAAGGTTCTCGGCGAAACAGGCTGTTCAAAAGTGGAAGAAGGCCGTGTCGAACTCTTCAACATTTGGGGAGAAGGCTATAAGCGTGAATTTAAAGGTACTGGCCAGCTGCCTCGCAAGGAGAATGATAGCCATGAGTGGCATGAATGTGACACAGTGATCCTGGTTACATCACGCGTCTCGGAAGACAAACTCTATCGTGAACTGAAAGCGCGTAAGGATGAGTGGGAAGAAAATGGCATCACTGACGTTTTTGTCATTGGTGACGCCGAAGCACCTAGAATTATCGCAGATGCTACTTTCGACGGCCATCGTCTTGCGCGTGAAATCGAAGACGAGGATCCACAACATCAGAAACCTTACAAGCGCGAACAGCGTGCGTGGGGTACAGCTTACAATCCGAATGAAAATCCGGACTTGGAGTGGAGACTGTAATATTCTGAGTAAATATTAAGTCTTTGAGTTAACAACGGGGACAGCATATCAGTATGCTGTCCCCGTTCTCATTTCTGGCATTAGTTTTACTGATTGCTTCTACACTGGCGGCGGCGATTGGCTCAACAATCAGATTGAGATCCCGCAAATCAACGAACACTTTTCATGTGCTTGTTTTAACATGAAAGGAAAGAGGAAGATGAACCCAATTGAAATATGCCGAAAATATTTTCCCGTGCAGAGGCAAGAGCTGATATTTTTTGGTTACATTGAGTTTTTCATAAGCACCCAAGAAACGGCAGATAGATACAGAAAATGCTCTTAACCTAGTTTCCAATAGAGTAAAATCAGTTCTACGGGAATTCCACCAGGAGAACCCTATGAAATGAAAGGAAATGAACTCACCCCAGAAGCAATCCTGGATGCCGCACTCGAACTGGCAACGCATCGACATTGGGAGGCAGTTCGTCTCCGCGATATAGCCTTGCTTATGAACGTGAGCCTTGCTGACCTCCATATGCATATTGACGAGAAAGAAGACCTTATCGATCTGCTCTGGGATCGGGCCGATCGACATATGCTAGTCACCTGCCAGGGACCTGATTTCCATATCCATGATTTCCCTACTCAGTTTGAACACTGTGTGATGAGCTGGCTAAGTTGCCTGACACCATACCAAAACACCGTTATGCAAATGGTTCAGGTTCGACTCGAGCCGGGTCACCTGCATATACAGCTACCCACGCTATTCCGCATCAGTCGTACTGTACAGTGGATGCGGGAACTCTGTGGACGAGAAGCGACCTTCCTGCAAAGGGCATCGGAAGAAGTGGCACTCACCACGGTGTTTGTCACAACAGCATCAGCTTGGCTCACAGATAAGAGTGAGAACGCTAGCCGCACACGGCAGTATCTAGCGCGCGTTACCCGTCAGGCTGTGCGCCTCGGGCAATTGTGGCCAGGCCAGAGCTTACGTTAGAATTAGCCTTTTTCAGGGCGACCAGCCTGATAATCTAGTTATGTCTCTGAATGGATGGGGCGCTATCGCTATCCTGCTATCGTAACTCTAATATCATCGTATGCCGCCCATGCAGGAGCGATTGGCGGTCATATGGGGACATCCCTGCTCAGGAAAAGACCACTACAGATTTTAGATATCAAAATATCAGCGCGCTTCCTGGCTAAGCTTAGCGGTGTTGATGCGTATTAAAAATTAGACTATTTCAGCAAAATAATTATTGAAGGTTGGGGCTTAGGTTAATCAAGTGATCTGGCCCTTTGTTCATCAGTGTTCTTAACAAAATATTGATCGCTGCCAGGGTTGAACAATAATGCTATCAGTATCAGATAGGTCAGGCTCTTCCAGGCAAACGGACCTATCACGCCATAGAACGAGAAGGTCAAAAACAATACCGTCAGCCCCCAGACTGCCATCAGCCAGCGTGACCAGTTCTGTCTTTTCCAAAGCGCGATACCGGCGATAATCCAGATAAATGAACCGATAAGGCCGTGCCAGATATGCAGATCGAGGGGTAATGGGATCGGGCCTTTATCGATTAGAGGCTGCATTATCTTGGTGAAGGAATTGGCGGCTTCATCGTTGAGCAGGATGAAGAATTTGGGAAATAGGGTTAGGAGTCCGTAGAGGGAGGCCATAATAGATAGGACTTTTAGGACTGAAGGCATGGTGGTGTCTATTTTGGTTGGTGAAGGTCGTAAGTTAAAGTGTCTTATGTAGGAGGTTACTACATCAATCGATAATCAAGTGACCTGCTCCCTTTTTCCTAAAAAACACATTAGTGATGATAATGAAAAATAAGCTAGCACATCTTTTCATGACATTAGTATCAACTACTATAAAAGTGGTAAGACCTGAGGGCTTTATCAAAAAAGCTCCCTCGGATTCTGCTTGAGAAGCCGAGGGAAAATGGGAGGAAATTGGAAGTCCAATTCCAGCTGAAAACATGTCTCAGTAGACTTTGCGATCCTGACCGAGATTAGAAAGACTTGGACACCGCGAACATGACACGCTGATCCACAATCTGATGATTCGAGTCAAACCCATAGAAATCGTGGTCGCCTTTCTTGATGTCCGTATCGTGATATCTGACGTCAACATTGAAGCCAAATACATTGCGGCTGATACCGATGTTCCAATGCCACCAGTCCAGCTCTTCCTTGCCATCACCATCGGCATCAAGATTTGGTCCATCATTATCAAAGAACTGATAACCGACACCACCCGATAGCGTAAAGCCATGTGGCAGGGACCAACTGGGATGTATAGCCACATTATGTGATTGCAGATCTTCGACACCAAACCAGTCTGTAAGCGTTGGTGAATATTCAAGCTTCAGGTTAACCGGACCGAACTGCTTGTCGATGTAGTTAAACATCTCGAGATAGTTGGAATCGCGGTCACCCGGATAAATGTATTGAAAGAACATACCGTTGTAATTAATACCTGTATCCGCAATGTCCTTGGTTGCGTAACCGGCATAAGGCCCCCATAATGCATTTATATGAGGATTGTTCCCTTCAGCATCATCGCCCGGGAAAAGGTTATTTGCACCGTAATACCCAAGATAGAAACCACTGGAGTGTGTCCAGGTAATTGCAGCTTTGATGGAAGGAATTTCACCGTCATTTGTCTCTGACTCCCCCCTGAACACATAGTCTGAGGCAAGTTCAACCCAAGTGCTGAACTTGCCACCCAGCACCGTCTCGCGATCGAGATAATCGATAAGCTGGTTAGACTCTTTTGCCGCTTTCGCAGGTCCGACTTCTGCCTGACCACCGTCACCAGCCCATGCAGATGATGTTGCCGACGTGCCCATCACAAGCAACAAGAAAGATTTTAAAGAAATAGTTTTCATTTTTTGAGCACCTCATCTAATGATGCATGCATGACAGGGCGACACATTGTCGACTCGGAAGGCACCATTCCCTGGGCCATATCTATTGCAGGCGGTTCGTTATAGCTCACGACAGGACTGACCGTCGGAAATGTCAGGGTTAGTTCGCCTGGCACTTCCTGTCTATCCGGGTTAGTCGCGCCGCGTTCAGTGTTGTAAGGATCCGTAAACACGCCATAATGTCCGGGTTGCATTTTGTAGGTCACTTTTTCCGTGCCTACCCCGGCATTCGCGAGATATTTATTCGGATCACTCCAGTCACGACCGTCTAGGTTGGTGAAAAACTTGATATCAACTAAAACTGAGTCACACAACGGGGTGACCTCTTCGTATTGAGTCGGCCAACCGGAACCACCAGATGTATCGGGATAACGTCCCCAGTCACCGCCTTTTAAAGGACAGGCGCCACCGCCACCAAAAACATCGCGGTTAGGATGATGAACGCCATAAATGGGCAAACCGACTGCACGTGCCTCACCACCATTTTCCAGGTGAAAAAAGGGATGTTGTGTGACCTCATTTTTCATTTCATGTCCCTGCTTTTTCAGGGCTTGGAAATAGTTACCCGCAGGTCTGACATAGCGATGATCTGCATTGTCGGTATTGTCATAAACAGCTGTAACGAACAAATATGGTCGATTAAAGAAAGGTCTTTCTACCAAGTAATACTCAGCCTTGGTCTTGTTGGTATCGATGGCTTCCCATTTAACGTGAAGCTTGTCTTTTCCTTTCTGGCCGACATTGACCCATGAACGCGCATCCGGAAGATGCTTAAGACGCAGGACCTTGCGGTAATTTTCCTTGATATCCAGTCCTGCACGTTTGCCTAGAGGACCAATTTGATCTGCTGCAGATTGACTGAAAGCAAAATTCATTGCCTTTTGGGCATAGGGGTAATCATTCGCCGACATCGTGCAATACCAGTTCGGTAAGTCAATGGGCTGATGATCAACATATTTGTCATCAAATTTAGGATGGGTAATCGGAAGGTCAATAAAGTTGAGCGTACCCTGTTCGCTGATACGTTGATCAGGATACTTATAACCAGACCAACTTTCCTCAGGGAGGAATGCACTGTAATTTTTCTCTATGATTTCCTGGTTAGCCTTGGCCATCAGATCTGCATCTTCCGGCAATCCATTGGCACCTTTTTTCAGATACTGCCTAACCGTGCCTTTTTCCTGAACTCGCCATAAACCATGTTTGCCCTCACCAATCATCGTGAAGACTTGTTCAACCACGTTGACAAAGCGGTAGGTTGAATTGGTGTTCATATAGCCGTAATAAACGGGCAAATGTGGGATTTGCGAGTGAGTTTTTTCCGGACGGCCAATGCCCAGCAGTGCCTTTTGTTTATCATCTTTTAAAATAAATTGATCACTGGTGTAGAAGAATGGATCTCCTCCTGTTAAATCGGTGAGATTCTTATCCGCCAGTACAGAGACAGGCAATGTGATCGACACACACAATGGAATCAATTGAGCTAATGAGGATTTTTTCATCTCTCTCTCCTCTAATAATTATTTTCAATATGCTCTTGAGTACTGAACCCAAGATTCCATACGGGAATTAGAACAACTTCCGTTGACCACAGGCATAAGCCAGACCCGAGTCATCGGTTGAGAACGTGATAGTTGACCCTTTGGGGAAGAAGAGAACATCACCTTTTTCACCTTTGACTTTTTGTTCGCCATCAAAGAAATAGATGTGGCCATCAAGAATGATCTTGGTGTCGTCGTAATCATAGGTATAAACCAATGGCTCACCCTTTTCGAGCCTGAACATGCCACATGATATGGGGGCTCTGGGGTCGGATGAGCCAACAATATCTTCAAAGTAAGCATTCACACCCGGCGTGTTCATTGAAGCGATAGGCATCGATTGCGCATCTTTGAAAATCTGCAGATTTTTACTGCCTGCCGGCACTTCCACACCATGAGCAGAGACTGAAGCAGTCACTGTCAATGTTGCTGTCATCACGACAGCAGAAATAAAGGTTATTGGTTTCATTGTTAACACTCCGTTACATAAAAAAGATCTTTGTATTCAATTGCATGAGGCATTTCTGTTACAGAGATTAATTACTGATTGGAAACAAAAGTGACTCTGATGAATGCGACTATAGTTATAATGCAGACATTTTTACGTGTCAAGTTATTTTTTACTTATTATGTAATTGCTTTGCCCGCTAACAGTAAAAATAGCGGTTCGTGCTAAGATGCCGTTTCATTGAATTGTCAGATAAATCGGGCCATAAGAGCGCGAAAAACAGGAATCGGCTATGAAACGAAATGGTTTTGGCGAACGACTCAAAGAACTGATCAAACAGAAGCAATTAACCCAGGCGCAGGTCGCTTCAGCGATAGGTACGTCAATACCATCAGTTAACCGCTGGACCAAAGGCGGGGAGATTGAATATGACAACCTCAGGGCATTGTCAGATTTTCTAGAAGTCAATTGGATATGGCTGCGCTATGGTGATGATGCTATTGAAAGCCTGAAAAGCATTACGTCCGAAAACAAGACAATGACAGACATGCGTCGGGAATATCTCACGCAAATCCTCGACAATGAAGCACGGATGAAATCTGCCCTGAAAATGGCACAGATTGTTAACTGGGAATGGAATGTGCTCACAGGAACTTTAAACTTGTCAGATAATGCTGAAAGTGTCTTTGGCTGTGCTCCTGACAATGTACGTCAGAATATGCTGCCTTTTGCAGACCAGCCAATTGAGGAAATAATTGAACTGTTCCGGCATGTAAGTCCTTATACGTGGGACTTTCGCCACTCTACTACGCCTGACGGTATCGAAAAATGGTTCACCTCAACAGGCAAGCTTGTTTTTGATACCCTGCAACGCCCCGTCAAAGTGATCGGGGTTACGACAGATATATCAGCCCGCAAAAATGCTGAACTGGCGTTGGAACGAAGTGAATATATGCTTCGCAAAATTATTGAAACCATTCCGGTAGGACTGTGGGTCGCAGACAAAGATGGCACGATATGTCTTGCTAACCCTGAAGTTAAACGTATTTGGGGTGGCGCAAAATATGTTGGTTTGGATCAATACGGTGAATACAAGGGTTGGTGGGAAAAAAATGGTGAAGAAGTTGGCCCAGAAGGCTGGACATTGGCCAGAGCGGTTAAAGAGGGAGAAGCTACCACGGCTGAGGTTGTAAACATTGAAGCATTTGATGGTGAGCGCCGTACAATTATCATGTATTCCACGCCGCTTTATGATAATGACAAGAACATCATCGGCGCTATCGAGATCAACCAGGACATCTCGGAAGCAAAAAATACAGAGCGCTCCCTTAAACATAGCCTCGAACAATGGCAAGCAGTATTTGAACAGGAACTGTTTGACCTTATTCAACTAGATAGTAATTTAACCATAAAACGGCTTAGTCAACGATTAGAGAAACAATTATCGATTCCGTTAAAGAATGGTGCAAAACTGAGCGATCTGATTGATATGGCAATGCACGTTAATATAACTAAAAAGCTTCAAACTCATACTGCTGCCGATGTACATGCGTTTAAAGTGAGTGGCAAATACAATAACTCAGACCAGGAGCATGTGTTTCATATCATCCATGACAATCGCATGAATGACGAAGCTATGATACTCATTTTTAGTTTCTGATCTGGTCTGCTCAAGCCAGGTCATTACCAGAGTTTTGGACAAAAAAATACCTGGGCCACTTACAGGACAGGTTAGTTTTTTGTATTAAAGCCTGACAGTTATTTACATGGATGTAATGTATGCCGATAACGCAGGAGGCAGTAATCGGTGACCTACTTTATCAGCCACATCCCTGTGGCTGAACTTCAAATAAAAAAACACCCAGACGTCT